>JAZSHX010000041.1:0-2065 GCA_045533485.1 Candidatus Scatosoma sp.
AACCGAGATCAACGACGACCCGAATAAGTCCTTTGCGCCCGAGGTGCTTTTCCTGCGCGACTTTTTGGAGATCATGATGCACGCCGACCTGGATGCCTATAACAACTGCTTTAACGAAATTTATTACAAAAAGCACGAAAGAAAAACAACTTTCTCACAACAAATGATCTACGAGGCAGAAATTCGCTTTGCAAGTGAAGAAACTGCCGCAAACGGCGAAAAGACGTCTACATACTATCTCTTTTACAAACTCTATCAAAATGACGGCTCCTTGCGCCGCGACGTAGGCAGTGATGCCATCGTGCCTATGCGTGTTGTCCTGCGCACCGCCCCCGATGGAAAGATCTCCATTAGTGAATGGCAAACAACAAGAACAAACTAATCAAAAACCAGGGAAAAATCATGCAACAATTTACAATAGACGAAATGCAAGAGATGCAAAAAGCTCTGCAAGAAAAATACAAGCACAAATGGGAACCGATCTGCCCCGAAATCGGTCAAAACAAGCTGCTTTGGATGATTGGCGAGGTTGGCGAAGTGATTGACATCGTCAAGAAAAACGGCGGCGAGGTGGCTTGCAGCGATCCCGAACTCCGCCAAGCCCTCATCGAAGAAATGGCAGACGTGTTGATGTATTTTAACGATGTAATGCTTTGCTATGGCATCACCGAAGAAGAACTCAAAAAGGCTTACGTCGAAAAGTTTGAAAAAAACATGAAGCGGTGGTAATATGAAATACGATTATGATTTTTGGAAAGCGGTAGATACGCTTGCATCTTCTGGAAAAATTGTGATCGACAGGCCAAAGGGCAGTACGCATCCGCGTTTTCCAAATATAAAATACGAGGTCGATTACGGCTACATAGAAAGCACAACTTCCATGGACGGCGGCGGTATTGACGTTTGGCTTGGCTCGTTAGCCGCCAAACAGGTAAACGCCATAATATGCACCGTTGATTTGATGAAGAAGGACTCCGAAATCAAGCTGCTCATCGGTTGTACGGAAGAAGAAATAAATACCGTGTATGCGTTTCATAACGATAACGAGTTTATGAAAGGTTTTTTGATTAAAAGAATAGGATAAAATTACACCGTTTTCTTCATTTGAAAACAGCGCAAACTTTTATCAAAACGATAAAAGGAGGCCGTTCTATGAAGAAAACGGTGTTATTATTTTTTGTCATTTTATTATTGCTATGCGCATCGGTTTTGGGGGCGTCTGCCGCTCCCGTGCGCTATCGTTGGTATTGCATGCACGTAAAGGAGCACAAGCAACCAAGTATTGGTGGTGAACTTGCGTTTATCGAAGAGCTAGACGGCTATTATATCGACCGCAATCACACCGATGCAAACGCCGCAGACAAGGTCGTTTATTTAACCTTTGATGCCGGCTACGAGAACGGAAACGTTGCAAAAATTTTAGACGTTTTGCGCGACGAAAACGTGCCTGCTGCGTTTTTTGTTTTGCAAAATTTAATTATAAAAAATACAGATCTTGTAAAAAGAATGGTGAGTGAAGGACACACGGTTTGCAACCACACTGCACGTCACAAGGATATGTCACAGTATCAAAACGATGCCTTTATGGCAGAATTAAATGCTCTTGAGGCGCTTTATCGGGAGCATATCGGCGGCGAAATGCCAAAATATTACCGTCCGCCCGAGGGCACGTTCAGCCGTGAAAACCTTGTTTGCGCTAATGAAAACGGCTACAAAACCATCTTTTGGAGCTTTGCATATCCCGACTGGGATAATAACAAGCAAATGAACACACAAAAAGCCAAGCAAATCATTTTAGATAACGTTCATAACGGCGAGGTCATGCTTTTGCATCCCACGTCAAGCACCAACGCGGCAATTTTAGGAGACGTTATTCGCGCCCTCAAGGAGCATGGGTATCGCTTTGGCACACTTGATGAGCTGACGGGAGCAAAAGCAAATGAATAATTGCAAACGCGTGTGGTGTGTGCTGATAAGCTTTTTTATCTTGCTACGTTTGTTAATGCTATCACCGTCTGCCGAAGTCAAGGTCTATCGCTCGGTTGCAACCGACAAAAAGCAGATC
>JAZSHX010000023.1:0-1504 GCA_045533485.1 Candidatus Scatosoma sp.
GGTTGCAAGAAACGGTAAACGATAAGGAAATGCAAGAAGAATTATTGCGGATATCGAATGACGAAAAGGCGATAGAAGACCGTTTTGTTAAGGCGTTGGAATTTGGTACGGGCGGTTTGCGCGGCGTGCTCGGCGCAGGGGAAAACCGTATGAACGATTACACGGTCGGGCGTGCTACGTTCGGGCTTGCGGATTATTTGTTGGAAAATAACGATTCGCCGAAAGTGGTTATCGCCTACGACTCTCGTAAAAAGTCTGCGGAGTTCGCGCGGCTTGCGGCGGATATTTTTTCGTATAAAGGTATTAAGGCGTATCTTTTTGTTAAGCTTACGCCTACGCCCGTGCTTTCGTACGCCGTGCGGTATTTTGCGGCGGATGCGGGTATCGTCATCACGGCAAGCCATAATCCCAAAGAATATAACGGTATGAAGTTGGTGCGCAAAGGTGCTCGTCCCATTTCCGGCGATACTGGCTTAAAAGAAATTGGCGAAATGGCTGTGGCTTCCAATTTTGTACACGCACAAGTTGCTGGTAAAACTTTGGGTGAGCTGGAAAAAGTTGACATCGTTCCAGCTTACATTGAACATTTGCTGACTTACGTTGATAAATCTGCTTTGAAGCCCATGAAGATTGTGGCTAACCCTGGTAATGGCGGCGCTGGTCCTATTATGAAAGAGCTGGCTAAGCATTTGCCCTTTGAATTTGTTTCCATCTTTGACGAACCGGACGGAAGCTTCCCAAACGGTGTACCCAATCCGATTTTGATGCCCAACCGCGAAGCTACTGCAAAAGTAGTGCGTGAAACTGGCGCAGATTTAGGTATCGCTTGGGACGGCGACTTTGACCGTTGCTTCCTCTTTGACGAAAACGCAGAATTTATTGAAGGCTATTACATCGTTGGCCTTTTGGCAGAAGTTTTCCTGCTGAAAGAACCGGGTGCTAAAATTATGTACGACCCTCGCTTGACTTGGAATACCGAAGCAATTTTGGAACGTGACGGCGGTGTGCCTGTACGTTGCAAATCCGGTCACGCCTTTATGAAAGAATGCATGCGCCAAAACGAAGTGCTTTATGGTGGCGAAATGAGTGCCCACCATTACTTCCGTGATTTCTCCTACTGCGACAGCGGTATGATTCCTTGGCTTTTGGTTGCAGAGCTGATGTGCCGTAGCGGTAAAAAGCTTTCTGAATTAGTAGGCGCTCGTGTGGATATGTTCCCCTGCAGTGGCGAGATTAATCGCAAAGTTGAAGACTCTCCTGCAATTTTGAAAGCATTGGAAGAAAAATATGCTGACGGCGAACAGGACAAGATGGACGGTTTGAGCGTTGCTTACGCAGATTGGCGCTTCAATGTGCGTACCTCCAACACTGAACCTGTAATGCGCCTCAACGTAGAAACTAAAGGCGATAAAGAACTTTTGGCTGCGAAAACCGCAGAAATTTTAGAAATTATTGGTGGGGAGGAAGCGTAATGTTTAAAAAAGTTCGTAAGGCAGTTATTCCT
>JAZSHX010000047.1:0-15531 GCA_045533485.1 Candidatus Scatosoma sp.
TAAAGCGGGCGTATCCATAAAACACGCGCCTGTAGCTCAGTTGGATAGAGCAACGGCCTTCTAAGCCGTGTGTCAGGAGTTCGAATCTCTTCAGGCGCACCATTTATATGGCGGGTGTAGCTCAGTTGGTTAGAGCGCCAGATTGTGGCCCTGGAGGTCATGAGTTCGATTCTCATCGTCCGCCCCATCTATTTTTTAAGACACATTGGGGTGTCGCCAAGTGGTTAAGGCACCGGATTTTGATTCCGGCATTCGTAGGTTCAAATCCTGCCACCCCAGCCAGTTTCTGGCAACAATTTGGTCGGCCCATTAGCTCAGTCGGTAGAGCACCTGATTTTTAATCAGGGTGTCCGGAGTTCGAGTCTCCGATGGACCACCACAAAAAAGACCATCTCGTTTGAGATGGTCTTTTTTGTGTATGTGGTCATCGGAGCCGAAAAGAACTCCGCGTATTATCCGGAGTTCGTGCAAGGAGCGAGAAACGTTTTTGTTTGTTATATCCACTCGGCTTGCGAGCGACGCCGCTTTGTTGCGCAGCAACAAGCCCTCCGATGGACCACTTTGCAATCGCTTTTTTCGTATTTGGTGCACCATCGGCGCGAGAACTTCGGTATTCCCCGGAGTTCGCGCGAACGAGCAAGGTTGTAAAGGTCTACCCTTTCGCTTGGTTTGTTGTGAGTGAAGCTTTGTCACAACGTGCCAAGCCCTACGATAAACACCCCTTACTATCCGCAAGGGGTGTTATTTTTTTGTTTGTCGATACCATGTATGCGTTGAAATGCAATTTTAATTGCTTACGCCTTGTTCACCGAACCGAAAAGACGGATTTTTTCTTTGACTACTTCTTTGATATATTGCACCTTTAAGTTGCGCGTCGCCAAATAGCCAAGACCTTTTTCTTCGCCTTCCTTCATAGCTTTATCGCCTGCAAGACACATATCGGTGAAAATGTTTACCTTTGCGATACCTTCTCTAACGGTATTTTTGAAATCGTCGTCGGAAAGGCCGCTACCGCCGTGCAATACAAGCGGCGTGTCAATCGTCGCGCGGATTTCTTTCAATCTTTGGATATTGAGCATAGGTTTTTTCTTATACACGCCGTGCGCAGAGCCGATAGCCACCGCCAAAGCGTCCACGCCCGTTGCGTCCACGTACGCTTTCGCTTCTTCGGGCGTCGTGTACATATCCGTCAAGCTTTCATCGCCTGCGTCCGCCATACCTACGTGGCCGATTTCGCCTTCTACGCTTGCGCCGAAAGAGTGCGCGATTTTCACGATTTCTTGCGTTTCTTTTAAGTTGGTTTCGTAATCCTTCGTAGAGCCGTCGAACATAACGGAAGAGAAGCCAAGCTTCAACGCTTCCATACATCTATCAAACGTCAAACCGTGGTCGTAATGCACCACTACGGGCACTTTCGCACGCTTTGCCGCCGCAATAACGCTGGGCGCAATCAACTGCAATTCGCCAAACGGCAACAAGATTTCCGCCGTACCGATAACTACGGGCGAATTCAATTCTTCCGCCGCTTCGATAACAGCTTGCAGCATATCCGTATCGGTAGTGTTGAAAAGCCCTACGCCATAATGTTCTTTTTGTGCTTTTTTCAGCACGTCGTTCAAATTTACAAGCATATTTTTCTCCTATTAAAGTTTTTACAAAGCTTTTTAATTTCTTCTTCCGAACGCATACCGCTCACTGCGTCCGCTTGCGAAAGCGCGGCAACCGCCGCCGCTGATGCAAAGGTTAAAATTTCTTCGTCGCTGTCGCCGCGGTAGATACCCAACAACGCACCTGCGCAAAACGCGTCGCCTGCGCCTGTCGTACCCTTGATAAAGCCATCGGGGATTTCATAGGACGGCACAACGGTAAACCCGTCGCCCGAATAGCACACGCCCACGTCGGGCATATGGATGATCACGCGCTCCTTCACGCCGTACCCTTTGAGCGTTTTAGCAATTTCCAGCAAGTTTTCCTTGGTGGGCTTCATCCCCGTCATCGCGCCTGCTTCCACTTCGTTGACAATCAAATTGTCCGTATAGGCAAGGCACGGCAGCACCTGTTGATATCTGTCAGAGTTTTCGCTCACCAAATCGATAGACGTTTTCACGCCTTGTTCTTGCGCGCGTTTCAACAGCTTCAAGCCGTCGCCGTTATCAATTTTATCCAGCAACAAAAAGTAGCCCAAATGCAGCATTTTTACGTTGAGCGCGTCCAAATCCACGTGTTCATCGCCAAAAGCCGCGCTAGCGCCGGGATAGGTAAAGAACGTTCTTTGCCCCCCTGCCACACTCATAACTTCGGTGAAGCTTGTCGTTTCGTCAATCACGCGCAAGCCGTCGCAGTTGACGTTGTTTTCATTGAGCGTCGCGCGCATAAAGTCGCCGTCCGCGTCGTTGCCGATACAAGCCACTGCTTTGACCGTCAAATCGCTTGCCATACGCTTTAAGTCGATGGCTACGTTAGGTACGCAGCCGCCGACCGCTTTTTGCAAACCGATGATTTTCGTCAATTCCCCTGCATTGGGATACGCCGAAATTACGTTGATTTTATCGACGAGAATTGTTCCCGCCACCGCAATACCAGTTTTCATAATTTTCCTTTTCTTGCGTTTTGATTAGTTACATTCCGCAACCAACGGACCTGCAAGCTCTTTCAAGAAAAACAATCTGCCTGCAAGCGTGGGAATATAGGAAGACGTGATCCAAGGCGTCGTGCCGTGACGAAGCGTCATCCAAAGGGACAAACCTTGCCATTGCATACCGCGGCCGAGCGTACCGTCCGCACCGCCGATTGCGTAATCCGCTTGCAAGAACAAGCCGGGGCCGATCGTGTTTGCGCGGCAAGGCACAAGCGGCGTTCTGGACTTGAAGCTGGTAAGCGCGTTTTGTTCTACCGTCAAGGGATGAATTTTCGCCGCAATTCTGTAAGGCGCTTTTTCCCATTCCGCCGCCGTTGCATAATCCGCTGCAAAGTGGGGTTCCCAGAACGCGATATGACACATTCTGCCGATACCGTACACCAAAATCAGCTTTGCGCCGTCCTTTTTAAGCGCCGCAATTTTGTCGGGATAGGTAGGAAGATTGTCTTTCGTTGCGAAATTTCTTTGGTTTTTAGGCACGGTCAATTCGCCAAGGGGATTGAAAAGCGCTTGTTCCATCGCATACTGGAATGCGCCGTGGTTGTCGGGCGCAAGCGTATTACCTTCGCTATCCGCCCATTCGTCCATATTGAACGTATACACGTGTTCGCAAGAAACTTTCCACTCTTTCAAGAAATATACCACCCATTTATACATACCCATAGGACCTACGGGCAAAATGAACGCTACCTTTTCCTTTCTTTCTTTTGCAAGCTTAATTTGCATAGCAATTTCGTGTCCCATATACGTTTCAAATTCGCCAAGCGAATCGCATTGTACGGGCGTGAAATCTTTATTCCAGAACGCTTGACGCGCCGTGATCGTTTCGGGAGCGTCGATGCACGCGTCGATTTTCGCAAAATCCCAACCGTCGGGATAGAAGCCTTCAAGCATACTGCCTTTTACTGTTGAATTGAAATCCATTTGATATATCTCCTTATCTTTTATTTTTCTTTGTGTATTGTGCCTGCGCCGCCTTTTACGGCAACAAGCGTTTGGTCGTGCCTTTTAAGTATACTTGGCACTGTCTAAACCCTTCCGCGTATTCCGCGCCGCATTGATAGCCACGGTATCTGGAGCACGTTTTTACCATATCCGCAAAATCGATGCCGTCGTGTTCGCGCATCCATACAAGCTGGCTTTCGTGACATTCCAGCATATCGATTTTTAAGTTGATTTCGTCGGAAATGTCTACAAATTCCGTGGGGTTAAAGTTGACGCCTGCAAGCGTATCCATATAATAAATAGGCACAAGCTTTGCAGGGCCGCAGCCCTTGCTGTATTTTTCGCAGGTGCTTTTATAATTAGGAAGCGTTGCCGTGAAGCTTGCGTCGAACACCAAACGGGAAACCGCCGTGTGGTCGGGCATATAATCGTCGGGGTTGTGCGTGATGATAAAATCGGGGTTGGCATATTTGATAATATCCACGATTTTATCGCGCGCTTCTTGGTTGTTGTCGTACAAATCCAAATCGTTAAAGTTTGCGCAAATCACTTCAATCCCTGCCATCGCACCTGCTTTTTTCGCTTCCGCCGCACGGATTTTCGTCAATTCGTCAGGGGGGATGATTACGTGCCCCAAATTGCCCGTCGAAACGTGACAAACGATTACCGTGTCGCCGCGTTTTACGCATTTTGCAAGCGTGCCCGAACAAGCAATTTCAATGTCGTCGGGATGTGCGCCGATTGCTAAAACTCGCATAAAAAATTCTCCTTATCGTTGATTTGTATTTATTGTATCACAAGCTTACCGTTTATACAATGGTATAAAGTCCACAAAAAGAGTAAAATATTCCACTAAATATTTATGTGAAAATAATTGACAATGTTTGCGTATTTATGGTATGCTATACGTATGGAAAAACGGTATTATAAACATAAAATTGAAAACCTGCTGGTCATCGAAAAAATCGTAACGATACATTATTTTGAATTTGACAAGCACTTTCAAGGGGATAGCGAAGCGCACGATTTTTGGGAACTTGTCTATGCGGAAAAAGCGCCCGTTTTAGCAAACGTAGACGGAAAAGAAGTGCTGTTAAACGAAGGGGAAGTTTTGTTTCATAAGCCCTTGGAAACACACGGATTGCGCGCTGATCGCGTACATGCCCCCAACGTTTTTATCGTTTCCTTTGTTTGCAAAAGCCAAGCAATGCGCTTTTTTGAAGGTAAAAAACTGACGCTGAATCAGCAATTAGCGCGCTTTATTTATTACATTTTGGAAGAAGGACAAAAGACGTTTGATTTGCCCTATTTCGATCCTGCCATCAAGAAAATGAAGCTTTTGGACGCACCCACGCTGGGCGGACAGCAAATGATTAAAAATTATTTAGAAATTTTGCTTGTCAATCTCATGCGCAACGAAACGGCGAAGGCAAACGCCGAAGCGGTGTTTTTACCGCGCGAAGTGTTGGAAGAACAGCTCACCGACCGCGCCATTGCGTTTTTGAAAGAGCATATACACGAAAAATTAGAAGTTGCCGACGTTTGCGACGCTTTGCATTATAACAAATCGTATATTTTTAAGCAATTCAAAAAAGCAACAAACTCTTCCGTGATGGCGTATTTCACACGGCTAAAAATTGAAAAAGCAAAACAGCTGTTGCGTGAAAATACGCTCACGATTGCGCAAATCGCCGACGCGCTTGCGTTCGATACGCCCAACTATTTCACAAAAACCTTTAAGAAGGTGACGGGCTATACGCCTTCCACCTATAAAAAAATGCGTAAAACCAAATAAAAAAGACCGCCTTAAAGTTCCTTACGAACCTTAGGGCAGTTTGTTTTAATATACGCTTTCGCCGACGATTATCGGCGTGATTTTTTCACCGTGCACTACCATATAGCAATAACTGCCGCCTTCCCCTGCTTTGCGCTGCAGCGAACCGGGGCAAATGAGCGTTACGCCGTCTATTACGTCTACGCGCGCGTTGTGCGTATGCCCGTAAAGCACCGCTTGGCAATCGTTGCGTTTCGCCGCATTAACAAGCGCGCCCAGCCCCGATTTCACGCCGTAGGTATGTCCGTGGCAATAGAAAATGCGCACGTTTTCCACTTCCAACACCCCTTCCGTGGGAAAGTGCGGCGCAAAATCGCAATTTCCTGCGCAGAAATACGTTTTGTCGGGGAACGCGTCTAACAAATCCAGCGTTTCACGCGCGCCGTCACCAAGGTGCACAACGTAATCGTTTTCGTCTATCCTTGGCATAAGCGCAAGCACGCCGTCCTTTTTGCCGTGCGTATCGGAAAGAATAATCAACTTTTTCACGATTGCCTTTCCTGCAATTTTTTCAGTAAGCTTTGCAAAGCGCGGCCGCGGTGCGAAACGGAATTTTTCTCTTCCGCCGTTGCCACGCCGAACGATTTTTGTAAATCGTCGCTTTCAAACAAAGGATCGTAGCCAAAACCGCCGTCGCCCGTTTCTTTATATAAAATTTTGCCGTGCGTTTCCCCGACCGCGGTTATTTTTTCGCCGTTTGGATACACAAGCGCCAACGCGCACGCAAAGTGCGCCTTTCTGTTTTCCACGCCTTGTAAAGCGGTCAAAAGCGTTTGCCGATTTGCCTTATCGTCGCCGTGAACGCCGCTGTATCTTGCGCTATATACCCCCGGCGCGCCGTCAAGCGCGTCCACACAAAGTCCGCTATCGTCCGCAAGCACGGGCATTTGCAATGCCTGCGCCGCCGCGGTAGCTTTGATAACAGCGTTTTCCATAAACGTTTTTCCCGTTTCTTCCACGTCTTCGTTAAAGCCCATTTGCTTTTGCGACACCACGTGAAATTGTGTAAATATCTCCGCTATTTCTTGAATTTTATGCGCGTTTCCCGATGCCACTACCAGCGTAGGTTTTTCCATAATTGCACACCTGCCTTATTTCTTATTGCATATTATACCATATTTCCTTTGAAAAGGCAAGCTGTTTTTCTCACCCGAAATGAGTTTGCCACGGCAAGCAGCATAACCCCAACGTCCGCAAATACTGCAAGCGAAAGCGGCAGTACGCCAACCAGCCCCAACACCATAAACGCGGCTTTCATAACGATAGAAAATACAATGTTTTGCTTGACGATTGACCGCGTTTTTCTTGCAATTTTCACCGCCTTGGGAAGCGCAGTCAAATCGTCGGCAATCAGCACCAAATCCGACGCTTCCACAGCCGCCGCACTGCCAAGCTTACCCATAGAAACCGCCACGTCCGCCGCAGACATTACGGGCGCGTCGTTGATACCGTCGCCTACGTATACAAGTGTTCCCAGCGCCTTTAATTGTTCCGCCTTTTCCAGCTTTTCATCGGGCAGCAAATTTGCATTCATCGCGGACATGCCTATCTCATTTACTATTTCCCTAGCGCGATTTTCATTGTCGCCCGTCAGCATTACGGTGTGCGTTATCCCCAACGTTTTCAAGCTGTCCAACGCAGGTTTTGTTTGCGGACGAAGCGTGTCGCCAAGCTCTATTGCGCCGATATACTGCCCTGCTTTTGCCACGCAAACGATGGTATAAGCACTTTGCACGGACGGCATCGTAATACCGTTTTCTTGCAAATACTCTTGACTGCCGACAAGCACGGTTTCCCCGTTAACAACACACGATAAACCGCGACCTGCCGTTTCGCATACGTTCTCCGCTTTTAACGGCGTGGTTACGTTTGCAAAAGCACGCGCTATCGGGTGCGCGGAATTGCGCTCTACCGCCGCTGCGATTTGTAAAAGCGTTTGTTCGTCCGCTTGGGCGCACGGCAATACGTTTCTAACGGCAAAATTGCCCTGCGTGAGCGTACCCGTTTTGTCGAACGCAAAAATATCCGCCGTTGCAAGCGTGTCTAAATAGGTTGCGCCCTTAACCAAAATACCCTGTTTCGCCGCCGTACCGACGCCCGAAAAATAGGTAAGCGGCACGGAAATCATGAGCGCGCAGGGGCAGGAAATAACAAGGAACGTCAACGCCGTTTTCAGCCAGCGCGTAAAATGCAGCCACTCAAACGCACGCATCATAATAAGCCCTTCGACAAGCGGTGCAAACAGCGCAATCGCAAGCGCGGAAAGGCATACGATCGGCGTGTAAATTTTTGCAAATTTCGTGATGAACTTTTCCGGTTTTGCTTTTCTTGACGCAGCGTTTTCCACCATATCCAAAATACGGCTCACGGCACTGTCGGCGTATGCGCGCGTGGCTTGCATTTTTATCACTGCACCTGCGTTGATGCACCCCGACAACAGCGTTTGACCGATTTGCACCTGCTTATGCTCCGCTTCGCCCGTCAGTGATTTGGTATCCAGCGTAGCGTTTATCGAAAGCAAAATGCCGTCTACGGGAATTTTCTCCCCCGTTTTGATAAGTAACACGTCGCCAACCGCCACTTCTTCCGCTTTTATCCTGCTTTGTCCTTGCGCATCCTTTACCAAATCCGTACGCCTTGACGCTACGACCGTTGCCCACTCACTTTTCAAATCCATCAATTTCGCTACGGAGTTTCTTGACGATTGCACAGCAATCGATTGCAACACTTCACCGATTTGATACAGCAATATCACTGCAACGCCTTCGCTTATTTCGCCGATACACAGTGCTCCGATGGAAGCTACCGTCATCAAGAAATTTTCATCAAATACTTTGCCCTTGGCTATATTTTTTACCGTTGCTTTTAACACGGGAAAGCCAACGAAAACATAAGACAAACCATAAAAAACGTAAGGAAACAGCGCACCGTTTACGCATTTTTTCAAAATAAGCGCACACAAAAAGCACGCAAGCGAAAGTGCGATAAACGCCCACTCTTTCGTATGTGAAACGGCGTTCAACGCGTACCTGCCCCCAGCGTTTTCCGTTTTCGCGTTTTCGTCCACCACGCGGACTTCCTCAAAATGATTGACGAGATTTATCACCTTTTGCAAGGTTTGCTCCCCATCGCACTCTATCGTAAGCTTTTGATTTACAAAGGAAACGGACGCGCTGATAACACCCTGTATTTTTGCAATTTGGTCTTCTAATTGCGCCGCGCAGTGCACGCAATCCAAGCCCTTTAACTGTATAACCTTTTGCATAATCACTCCTTATCCGCATCGCAAAGCAAGTGCGCCTTGCCAAGCTCTACAATTTCACGAATATGCGCGTCGGCAAGAGAATATTCCACGTTTTGCCCCAAACGACGCGCGCGTACGATATTGTTATCGCGCAAAATGCGCAGCTGGTGGCTGATATTGCTTTGCGTTGCATCGCACACTTCGGTTAAATGATACACGCACATTTCCCCTTTCATCAGCGCCATCACAATGTTTAGACGGTTAGGATCGGATAACACGTGAAAAATACGACTGATTTTTTCCACGTCGCTTTTCAAAAGTATATCTTCTTTCACCCTTTGCACCGTGAGCGCATGCTCCTTTTCGTGCTCACAAACTTTTCTCTTGGCTTTTGCTTCTTGCATTGAATTCTTCTCCAAACTATTTTCGCTTCATTTATTTAATATATGAATATATGAACATATCTTCATATATTGATTATATCATAACCGTGAGAAGTGTGTCAAAGGATTATGCACATTTTTTTGTAAAAAACAAAAAATTGTTTTTAGCAAGCCCAAATAACACTTTGCGATAGCCCAAATAACGTTTTGCGATAAACACAAGCAACGCGATAGATAAAAACATACGGCATATTGCAGCATTATAAAAATAGAAGAGCCGCAAACGGCTCTTCTATCAAAAGCATCTAATTAAAATATATCGTCCCACAAAAAACGCCCGATAAATTGGAATTTGTCGTTATAAATCAATGTTGATTTCGTATTTATCTTCGATAAGTATATAGTTCACATTATACTTTTGAGCAAGGGATAACACTTCTGCATTATCAGCCAATACACTCTCCATTGTACACCATTCATCATCCAAACGATTCTCAATAGTATTTGCATACTTCTTTATGTCAGCAAAATGATTTTGGATATATCCATCGCTCATTACAAGACAGTAGTATTTGATGTTTTCAAGATATTCGAAGCAAAAGTCCTTCTTCCAATCGAATGGAATATAGCAACCTTCGACAATTAAGTTCTGCTTGTTCTCAATAGCGGTTTTTATCATTTCGCGAACTATCGGCCACAAGTATGCTGTCAAATTACTATCATCGCTTATCGGCGTAAGTTCTGTGTTTCCGCTACGGATTAACCCCATCTTCAAATGGTCAATAGACAAATACGGATATTTATATTTTTCAAGTAACTTCTGAGCAAGTGCTGTTTTGCCTGTATGGGATGCACCTGTAATTAGAATAATCATTATCTCACCTACAAATTATTATTTATCGATTAGATTACTATATAGAACAACTTAGTTTCTATCTTAAATATCAAAGCGGGAAACAAAGATTTTTTCATTTGAACGCATAACTGCCCCCGTCAAATGCAAGCAAAGCTGCTTTGCGACCAACGCTTGACGCGTTAAATTTCGGCGTTTGTTTTCTGCTTCATTTCCATATTTCATATCGCCCAAAACGGGATGGCCAAGATGCGCCATGTGCGCGCGGATTTGGTGCGTTTTGCCCGTGTGGAGCGTGATTTCCACTTTGCTCACTCCGTCCTTTTCTTCCAACACGCAATACTCGGTGACAATCTCTTCCGCGCCTTTCACCTTTTCGTCAAACACAGCAACAAGCGATTTTTCTTCGTTCTTTTTTAAGTACGCCTTGCAGACCGCTTGCTTTTCCTTGAATGCGCCCACGCACTGAGCGTGATATACTTTTTCTACGCGTTTTTCCTTAAACGCCGCAAGCAAAACGCGCTCTGTTTCGTCGCCAAACGCAAACACCATAAGTCCGCAAGTATTTCTATCCAAACGGTGAATAAAACGGCAATTTTCGCCGTATTTACGCACAAGCGCGGCATACACCGCTTCACTGTTTACGCCACTTTCCTTGTCGATAACAAGCACGCTTTCGTCCTGATAAACAACGTGAAACGCCGCCTTTTCTTCCTGCTTTTTCGTCAAAAAATATTGTACGACGTCGCCTGCCTGCAAGCACACGTTTTCGCCCGTTTTCTTGCCGTTAATTTTAATTTCTCTGGCTTTCAAGAGCACGCGAAAACAAAAGGACGCCTGCGCGTAATGCGCGTCGGTGAAATCCTTTAACGTTTGCGGTTTGTCAACGGTGAGCTGCAACATAGTTCTTCCTTATTTATATACGCGTATATGCTTTCGCCGCCCGAAAAATCGGGCGGCGACTTTGTTTTAGTGTTTATTATTCTTCGTCTTTTTTCGCTTTCTTTACCTTTTTAGACACTTGTTCGTCGATGTCTTCCAACGTTTCGCCGGAAGGTTTCACAAGCAAGAGTACAATCAAAGCGATCAAGCAAACGCCTGCGAAGGAGAACAAGATAAGCGATACAAGGTTATTCTTCAACCAGTCGTTAGAACCTTCGATGACGTCCGCCTTGGAGTCAACGACAATCACTTTGTACGCAGCCGCGCGGTGCAAGGTTGCCAAATCTTGATCAGCAAAATCTGCCATAATCAAATATTCGCCTTCTTCGACCGTTTCAAAGGTTTGTGCGGACGCATCCCATTTATACTTGTTGTAAGCGTTCCAAGCATTTTCATCGTTTTCTTCGGTGATACGGGAGTTGTATTCTTCCACTTTCGTGAAGCACGACATAATTGCCGCGATATCTTCTGCCGTCGTCGCATCAATCACTTCACCAAGCTTGGTTGCGTATGCTTTGAGATAAAGCGCGAAATAGTCGCCGTTTTCCACTTTGGACAAATCCACTGCCTTTTGCAAATCTTCATACGAAACAGCCCACAAATCGCTACGGCTCAAAATTTTACCGCTTGCTTTGCCAGCATCGGACATCGCATACTTGGTCAAATCCACTTTGTAAAGGTTGTACGTTTTGTTTACGTCTTTCGCGCCTTGCACGGTAAAGCTAGACAAGGTATACGTTTGATCCAAAGTTTTCGTTTCGCGTCTGCCCGTTGCGGACGTGGGATCTTTCACGGACAAGGGTTGATTTGCAACCGTGAACGTGAACGTAGGCAAATCTTCAAGTTCCCAAACGTTGGACGTCGTGATATCTACAAGTTCGCCGTCTTCGTTATATGCTTGCATTGCGTTGCCTGCTTTATCCACCGCAAACACGCGTACTTGGTGCAAACCTTCTTCTTCAATTTCAAATTGCACGCTGTTGTAGGAAAGCCCCGTCATACTGTCCGTAGTGCCGTTTTCCGTTTTATACACAACCGTGAATTTCAAGTTTCTATAACCGTTGTCGTCTTGGAACAACCAAGCCATCGAAGGGAATTGCATCATTTGACCGATGGATTTTTCATCCGCAACGTCTTGCAACTGCGCATTGTAGCCGGCTACGCCGCTTTCCCAACCTGCCTTATATTCTGCACCCGTGGACGATTCGTTTACTTTGATATATTCAAGATTACCTTTTTCAACGGTGTCGTTTGCATACCAAGCCAAATCGTAATCGGCATATTTAGAACCGTCGCCTGTTTGCAATTTAATGGAAACGTATTCGTTGTTTTCTTTTGCAAATACGGTCGTCGTCTTTGCGCCTTCCGTGCCTTTTGCAACGTACGCGTTACCTTTTACGTACGCCGTCGTTTCAAGGAAATAAATTGCCGTGGACAAATCTTCAAACTTTTCATATTCTTCGCTGTCCGTCGCAATATTAGGATTGTATTGATAATATTCCAAATCCTTGGTCAAGTTCTTGGTCTTTAACACGTCGATTACCGTGTAATCCAACGAGAACGCCGCGCCGAGCAAGAAACTGTTGATATCTTCGTTTACAACCAAAACGGGAGCCGCGTTATCTACGATTTTTGCTTCCGACAACTTGTCGAATTGTTGACCGTTGATATCGTAGAGATATACAAGCGCTTCCGCCGTGTCAGCCGCAGCGCTGGGCATGTCCGCGCTAAATGCGAAGGGATATTGCTTACCCACCGTGTATTCGGCAAAGTTTGCGCCGATGTTGTTAAACACACCGATTGCCGCGCCGTTCAATTTCACTGTAAATTGACCGTCTTCCGTGCCTGCGTCAAAGGAAATGGTAAGCTTTTCGCCAGCCGTATAATCTATGGGAGTAGCCGTGCCACCGTTTACGGAAACGGAAAGCTGCGTATCGCTTGCTTTTGCAAATTTAACGGCGTTTTCCGATCTGCTGTCTTTCACCGCCCAAGCGGATTGTGCTTGCATCGTGAACGAAACGGAGTCGAAGTTCAGCGCGTCGAACGCAAACGTCGTAGAGAAATATTTTTCCTGTACCGTTTTTGCGTTTTCTTCGCCTTCTTCCGCAAACCATTTAAGTGCAAGCGAGTTTTTCATTTGCACTTTGCCGTCTTCTTTCAATGCAAACGACGTTACGTTGTTCGTATTATCGCCAGTACCGATAGATTTTGCGGCAATCGTCGCGTTCGTACCAACGAACACGTCGCCAAGCGAATACGTCGCCGCTTCGTCTGCCAATACTGCGTTTTTAGCCAAAAGCGCGCCACCAAGCCCTGCGGAAACGAGAGCGGAAGCGAGCGTTAAAGAAATTGCTTTGATTTTTTTACCTTTCATGAAAAACTGCCTCACATTTTGTAGACTTTCATACCTTACTATTTTACACCTTCTCACACAATTTGTCAATTGCATTTCAAGGTATTTTGCCGATTTTTAACAAATAATTGTAAATTACACCGTTTTTATTGAATTTCAACGGCTTTTTCGATATCAAACGCTTTCCACGGCGTTTCCATTTCGGGGGGATACGCAATAAATTTCATACGTTCCTTGGTAATGGGATGCGAAAAGCTTAACGAATACGCCCACAGCGCAAGCTTGCCCTTTTGCGCAAGCGCGCCGCCGTAACGCATATCGCCGAATACGGGATGGGAAATGCCTGCCATTTGCACGCGGATTTGATGTGTTCTGCCCGTATGCAAACGCACTTCCGTAAGCGTATATTTACTCACTGTTTGCAACACCTTATAATCCAGCTCCGCATACTTTGCGCCTTCTTCGCTGGGCGTGCAAATATACACCATATTATTGACGGTATTTTTGCGCACGTAGTTGGTGAGCGTACCGCGCAACGCGGACGGTTCGCCGCAAAGCACGGTCAAATATTTCTTTTCAAAATCGCCGTTTTGCAAGCCATCCGTCAAACGCGCCGCCGCCTTGCTTGTCTTTGCATAGACCATTACGCC
Organism: Candidatus Scatosoma sp.; assembly: GCA_045533485.1. Lineage (GTDB taxonomy): Bacteria > Bacillota > Clostridia > Christensenellales > Borkfalkiaceae > Scatosoma. Next base: position 13,843 of record JAZSHX010000047.1, read on the forward strand.
GCCCGTCGGTCTGTCCAAACGGTGCACAAGCCCTAAATATACGTTACCGGGCTTATTATACGCCGTTTTGATATAGCGTTTGATTTGGTCGAATAGGTTATCGTCCTTGCTTTCATCGGGGCAGCACGCCGTCATTTGTTCTTTCAAAACGACAATCACGTGATTGTCTTCGTATAAAATTTTGAACGGCAACGATTGCTCCGTTGCTTGGTCTTTATTTTCGTTTTCAATTTGCGTCATGGATAAACATACCTCCTGCACCGCAAGGAAGAGAAATGCCTTCCTCCGTTTTTATCCCCACTTCGTACGCATCGACTGTGCCTTTGAAATTGCGCATCGTAAGCTGTAAAATATTTTTCAGCACCATCGGCTGCAAGCCCGTCGTGTAGCTGTTGATAAGCACGAACAACGGATTATCGCTCAACACCTGCGTGCATAAATCTACAAATTTATATAAATCGTTTTCAATCTTCCACATTTCGCCGTTCGGCCCGCGGCCGTAGGACGGGGGATCCATAATGATGGCGTCGTATTTGTTTCCGCGGCGGATTTCCCGTTGCACGAACTTCAAACAGTCGTCAATGATATAGCGAATACCGCTTTCAATACCGCAAAGCCGTGCGTTTTCGCCCGCGCGCTCCACCATACCTTTCGCCGCGTCTACGTGCGTGACCTGCGCGCCTGCTTTCGCACACGCTACCGACGCGCCGCCCGTGTATGCGAACAGGTTAAGCACCTTGATCGGTCTGCCTGCGGTTTGGATAAGCTGTGACATACGCTCCCAGTTGACCGCCTGTTCGGGGAATAAACCCGTATGCTTAAAGCCCATGGGCTTGATTTTGAATTGCAGGGAAAGCTTATCATAGGAAATGCTCCACTCATCGGGGAAAGGTTTTAACACTTTCCAACCGCCTCCACCCTTTTCGCTGCGCTTGTAATAGGCGTTGAGCTTGGGATAAGCAAACAAATCCGTTTGCGCCGGCCAAATCACTTGGGGGTCGGGACGGAGCAAATACACGTCCTTCCAGCGTTCAAGCTTGTACCCGTCGCCCGTGGCGATGATAGAATAATCTTGCCAGTTTTGTGAAATCTTCATAATGCGTCCTTGTAGTATCTACGCGTACGCGCATAATGCGCGCATTGTACGCTTACATATTATTATAGCGAAAACGTATGGGAAAGTAAAGCGTTTTATTCCGCATTTTTGCGTTTGCGTACACTTTTTCGGGGAAAATAAGCAAAAAATACGCGTATAAAAACTTTTTTGAAAATTTTTTGTTTTTTTTGAAAAAAATGCAAAAAAACAGTTGACAAATGTTTTTCTTTTTAGTATTATAATAAAGCTGTTTGACGGGAAAAGCAAATCAGCTCCGTGGAGCAAATATATCGCGGGGTGGAGCAGCTAGGTAGCTCGCCGGGCTCATAACCCGGAGGTCGCAGGTTCGAATCCTGCCCCCGCAACCAAAATGGCGGCGTAGCTTAGTTGGTTAGAGCGATCGGTTCATACCCGATAGGTCATAAGTTCGAATCTCATCGCCGCTACCATGCAAATACACGTAAACATCGTTTTTAATATAAATAACCGGCCCGTTGGTCAAGCGGTTAAGACACCACCCTTTCACGGTGGTAACATGGGTTCGATTCCCGTAGGGGTCACCAGATAACACTATATATTGTAGTAATTTGAAG
>JAZSHX010000013.1:0-6896 GCA_045533485.1 Candidatus Scatosoma sp.
TGCTTGTCTTCCTAAGACCGCTTGGCCTCCGACTTCCCGATATCCGCGCCCGATGACTTCATCGAAATATCCGCCGCGATAACCGCGCCTTCGTAAGGGATGATGGTCAATACACCGATGGCGGATTTGCTGTAATCCACCTGAGGATCTAACCCAAGCTTGGTGTAAAGCACTTCGCCGGGGTTTGCGATGATATGACAAAGGGTAATTTGTTTCCCGGGTACAAACTCTTGTACAATGACGGGTTTATCTTTATTGAAAAGTTCCATAATTTTCTCCTTTTATAAGGTGAAGTTGCGATTATCTCGCAGTGAAGTTTCCAACCTGACGTTGGACGCAATCTTGGTGTCTTATCTTTCGTTTTTATTGTCAGCCCCGCTCTTTCACCACTTGCCTCCCTTGTGTAAAGGGAGGTGTCACAAAGTGACGGAGGGATTGTTCGTTTCAAAACGAAACTATCTTAAAAAACGTACGCTAAGACACTTAGTCTGCCTCCAAGCTCAGCTTGGCTATCCGCCGATTTGGCATTTTAAACCGCTTTCCTCCGCAACGGACAGCAAATATTCCATCTTTTCCTGCGGGGGCGGTAAAATTTCTTTTAACGCATAGTTCCTGCCCAAGCCCGCGTATTTATCCGAGCCCAAGCGATGATAAGGCAACAAATGATGCTCTTTTACGCCAGGCAGGCTCGCAGCGAATTTGGATATGGCGCGGATTTCCTCTGCCGTATCGTTAAACCCAGGCACAACGGGGGTGCGGATAATCAGCCCCACTCCGCTTGCCGCCAGCTTTTTCGCATTCTCCAAAATCAATTCGTTGGGTGCGCCCGTGTATTCCTTGTGCTTTGCCGAATCCATGTGCTTGATATCCATCAAGTATAAGTCAAGGTAGGGCAAAATCTTTTCGATATTTTCATACGGTGCGTTTGCCGTGGACTCCACAGCAGTATGCAAGCCGTTTTCTTGGCAAGCGTGAAGCAAATCCCTCGCAAAATCGGGTTGCCCGAGTATCTCACCGCCCGACAGAGTCACCCCACCGCCGCTACGGCGATAGTAGGGCTCGTCTGCAAGGATTTCAGGCAAAATTTCTTCCACCGTAACGTCCTTGCCTACCGTTTTCGCTTTGCCGTTTTCCTGCATAATTTGAATATCGTAGGATTGCGATTCGGGATTGCAACACCATGCGCAACGCATAAAGCAGCCCTTAAAAAAGACAATGGTACGAATCCCCGGTCCGTCGTGGATGGAGAAACGTTGAATATTGAAAATTCGTCCTTTCGTTTGGTATATGCTCATAATATTAGATTGCCTTTTGCTTAAAATCCTTGTTCGGTACGGTTGATGATGTCGTTTTGCAAGGAACGGGAAAGCGTTGTGAACAACGCGCTGTAACCTGCTACGCGCACGACAAGCGTTTTGTATTTTTCGGGATGTTGTTGCGCGTCTAACAGCGTTTCTTTCGTTACGACGTTAAATTGCATGTGCATACCCTTTTGGTCGAAATACGAACGGATAAGCGCCACGAATTTGATTAAGCCCGACATACCCGAAAGCGCGGACGGGTGGAATTTTTGGTTAAGCAGCGTGCCGTTGCTTGCTACGCACTGTTCCAGCTTTGCCACCGAATTTGCCGTTGCCGTAGGGCCTTTTTTGTCTCTGCCCGACGCAGGGCCGATACCGTCTGCAATAGGCGTATATGCAAGCCTGCCATCGGGCGTTGCGCCCGTTTGCGCACCCAAAGGTACGTTTGCCGACACGGGGTATAACCCTGCTTGGAATACACCGCCGCGGGGATTTTTGTATTTTTCCACTTCCTTTGTATAGCTGTTTGCCACGTCACGCGCAAACATATCCGCTTCGTAAATATCGTTGCCGTATTTGGGGCAGGTATCGTCGATTAAGCGTTTGATTTCTTGATATCTTGCTTTTTGTTCCGCCGTTGCGCTGCCTGCCACCACCTGCTGATACACGGCCTGCACTACGCTTTCATTGAGCGTAACGCCCTGCTGCGCAAGCTTGCAAGCCACTTCGCAAGTGATTTTTTCCGCCGCCGCGCTGTCAAGCTCATAGCCAAAGTTTGCCTTTAACGCGTCGCGAAGCTCTGCCAAGGTTACCTTTTTTTCTTCAAACACAAGCTGTTTGATTGCCAAAAGCCCGTCGGTGTTGTTGGCGATACCAAAGCCCTGCGGACCTGTGAAATTGTAGATTGCGCCGCCTTCCTGCAAGGATTTGCCTTTCCCGATACAATCGTCTACCATACACGACTGGAACGGCAACGGACAACGCGTTGCGTGCGCGGTGTCAATGGCGTTATTTGCGTTTACAAGCAATTTGATGAAATAGCTTTGTTGCGTTTTATAGGCGTTATAAAATTCTTCAAACGTTTGCATTTGCGCAACATCGCCCGTTTTCGGCCCGATTTGTTCGCCCTTGTCCATACCATTGGAGAATACAAGCTCCATAGGACGGCACATATTAAAGAACGCCGCGTCGTGCCAGCCGTCCGTTTTACCGCCCTTTTGCGGTTCTACGCAACCGATAATGCAATAATCTCTGGCGTCTTCCAACGAAAGCCCCCTTGCCATAATGGAAGGAATAATAATTTCGTCGTTATAATACGCAGGCAAGCCCGTGCCTAATCTTGTAAGCGCCGCCGCCTTGACAAGCAAGCTTTCAGGCGAACCGTTCCATACGCGGATGGAAATGGACGGTTGCGGCAAAGGTACGTGCATAGACGCTTCCAAACACATATACGATAAATCGTTGGTAGCGTCTAATCCGTAAATATCTTGTCCGCCGACAATCAAGTTTTGGAACATACCGTACCCTGCAAACCCGTCCGCGGAAACTGCGTCGCGCACTTTGTTGATGTCGTTGAGCTTTACCCAAATGCAGTCAATCAATTCTTGCGCTTGTTCCACCGTGATTTCGCCGCTGTCGATATCTTTTTTATAGAACGGATACATATATTGATCGAAACGGCCGGGGGAAATGGAGTGGCCGCTGGATTCTACCTGCAACAAAAGCTGTACAAACCAAAAGGATTGACAAGCTTCGTGGAAATTTCTTGCGCCGTATTCGGGTACGTGCGCGCAGTTTGCGGCAATTTTTTCCAGCTCTTCCTTGCGAGAAGCGTTGCTTTCGGTTTTTGCCATATCCATAGCAAGCGCCGCATAGCGTTTTGCGTAATCAATCACCGCTTCACAGCTTTCGATAACTGCGGTTAAGAAGTTGGTTCGGCTTACGTATTCGGGATCGCTCACGTCCAGCGTAGCCAACGCGTTTTCCGCTTCTTGGATAATGCCGCGATAGCCCATTTTCAACACTTTATCGTATTGCACGTTGACGTGCCCGATACCGTTATAAAAATAGTTACCAGGCGTAAACATACCGTGCTTTACAAAGGCGTCGTATGCCGCAGGCGACATGTTAGATTTCGCCAAATCGCTGGTGGTTTTGCCTTTCCAGTACGGATATGCCGCTCTTAAATCCGCTTTCGTCTTTTCACTGATATAGAACGGGTCTGCGGCGCGCGTTTCCACCGTATCAAATTCCGCTTCCAGCCACTCATAAGAATATTCGGGGAATACTTGACAGCCCCTAGGCGCAATGGTAGCGCTGCCGACAATCAATTCCCCGTCGCGAATCACGATGGGAATATGCTTCAAAATATGCGCAAAAGCCGCACTGCGACGGCGCACGATGGGCAAATGCTCCGTGGCTTGATAACTTTCCGTTACCAACAAACCGCGTGCAGATTCGATCTCAGGCATCTTCGCGTATAAATCGTCTATTAATTTGTCAATTCTTGCGCTTTTTTCCAGCACAAACTTGATATTTTCCATAACGATAACCTTTAATTATATTTGTTCCCAAAGCTCTTCGTGGGGCGCGGCAATTACCGAATAGGAAGAAAGCATACCCGACGTTTTTGCATAGTTTGCGCCTGCTTCAACAGCCGCCGTAACGTCGCCCACTTCGCCCGTGAGCATAAATACGCCCTTGCCTCCCATACCTCGCGAAACGCGAAGGTCGAATATTTCCACTTTTGCCGTTTTCACCGCTACGTCCGCCGCCTTGATTGCCGTTGCGGCGGAGAACGTTTCCACCAAGCCCAAAGAGCCCTTTTTCGCCGTCGTTTGCGTACCGAACAGCGCCGTAATCACTTGTTCGTCAATTCTACCCATCACGGAGCTGTCAATCACGTAGTTTTCAAATTTAGAACGCACGTGGTCGACTGCCGCTTGTACGTTGGAAATAGAACCCGTCAAAATAATTTCGTATTTCCCCGGGCACGCAGGATGCGCGGACACCATTTCCACGCCTGCGCTTTTAAGCGCGGCATCCGTTGCTTCTACGCCCTTGGGAATACTTTTTAATTCTATTACGCCTACCGACTTAAACATTGTAATTTACCTTATCTATTCTTATTTTGTCGTTTTGTACGGTTACGACGCCCGAAATGCTTGCGTGTTGGGGGATAGACAAGCCGTCCGCGCTTTGCGCAATCACGTCGCCCCTTGTTACCCTTGCACCGTCTTGTACAACGGTTACGCTGGGCGCACCGATATGCTGTCTTAACGCAATTTCCACGCGGTCAAACTGCGTGTTTTCGCCTGTAAATGTAGGCAGCTTATCAAAGCTTGCAACGCCTAATACGCTTGCCCACTTACCCGACGGTATCATACGATATTCACGCTCCGCAGACACTTCCACGTCGGCTTTTGCCACAAAACGCATACCGTTTTTGGCAAGCAACGCTTTATATTCGTTGATAACGGCTCTGGGCGAAATGCCTTGACAACAAGCCAGCGTTTCACAAATGCCGCAACCGCAACAAAGAGTGGCCGCAAGCACCATTTCCGGCATTACTTTCGCCGCGCCTTTTGCGGTACGCACCATTTTATGCGGTTCTAACGGATAACCAAGCAAGCCCCTTGGACACAAATCCGTACATCTCGTACATTGACAGCACGCCGTTTCCGCGCGCGTAATGGAAAGCTGTCCGTTCAACCGCTTACTTTCCACCGCAGGTGAATTTTCGGGCAATATCAACAGCCCTTTCGTCGTTTTCGTAACGACTGCGGTGTACACATTTATCATTTTACCCATCGAAGGACCGCCGTCTAATACAACGTGGTCTTCGGGGATTGTAATCGAATTTTTTTCAAACAAATCGGCAATCGACGTTCCTATCGGCACTCTGGTTACGATGGGATTTGCGATATTGCCGCCGATGGTCAGCCATTTCATCGTGACGGGCGCGTTAAACTTTATCGCCGCCGCCACGTTATACAACGTTTCCACGTTATACACAATCACGCCTGCCGTTATCGGTAAATTGCCGGGGCGGACCAACCTGCCCGTCGCTTGATAAATCAAACTGATTTCGTCGCCCATAGGATACACGTCGGGCAACACTTTCAAAACAACGTTATCGGCAAGTTTTGTACCGTCGGCAAGCCCCAAGCGTTTCGCCGTATGCGCTTTTATACAAAGCAGTGCGCACGCAATTTCCGCTTGTCTTAATACCGCTTGAATACCGTCAAGCACCATCGGCATTTCACGAAGCAATAAAAAGTAATCGGTGTACAAAAGCGGTTCGCACTCCGCGCTGTTTACGACAAGCAAATCCGCCCCTTGCGCTAATTTTGCGTAAGAGGGAAAACCTGCGCCGCCTGCGCCAACGATTCCTGCTTCTTTCATTTGTTGCTTTACGTCCATACCTGCTGCCTGCTTCTTGCTCAATTTGAGAATATTTTTTAGTCTACAATACCGACGATCACTGCGTCGCAAGGCGCGTTCGTATTGAGCAACGCCAAACGCGCGGAGCTACCCGTAGTGATAAGCACCGTTTCACCGATACCTGCACCTACGCTGTCCACCGCGATCAAATATTCGCCCGTTAATTGATTGTTTTTGATAAGCTCCACTTCCATAAATTTAGAGCCCACCAAAGCATCTTGTTTTCTTGTGGAAACAATGTTCCCCCTGATAATACCTTTTAACACCTTGTACTCCTTATTCCTTTACGATTTGCACCGTGCAACCGTTGCCTATACCCGTTGCGTTTGCATCGTCCGTGTCTACGTGCATTTCCAAGCGGAAATCCTTATGCACGCGCACTTGCACGTCGTACCATCTCGTACGGCGTTTGCCTTTTACGTCTACCGTGACGAAATCCCCGTCTTTTACGTTGAATTTGACTGCGTCCGTCGGCGACATATGAATATGTCTGTTTGCGATGATACAACCTTCATTTAAGCGTACTACGCCCTTAGGGCCGATAATCGTAACGCCTGCCGAGCCTGCCAAATTTCCCGATTCGCGCACGGGGGGCTTTACCTTTAATACGTACGAATCGGTGGCGGAAATTTCTACCTGCGATTGCTTTCTCAAAGGCCCTAACACGCGCACGTTTTCAATCGGGCGCAAAGACGGACCGATAATCGTCAAAAGCTCTTTGCAGGCGTATTGCCCCGGTTGCGATAAATCCTTAAAAGGCGTCAATTCGTACCCTGCGCCGAACAGCGTTTCCAAATCCGCTTTGTTAAGGTGAATATGCCGATTAGATACGCCTACGGGCACGCCGTTATCGGGCGCGGCGTTTTCGCCGTGCATTTCCGCAAGAATACTCTTGACCATTTCTGCAATTTTTGCGCTTGAAATTTCCATAAAACTACCTTTTTTCTTCGTTAGACGGCTATTTTCCGTCTGTTTTTTGTATTGAAAAACCCCCGTAATGCCTAAAAAAGCATTTTAGGCATTACGGATTTCCTATTAAACAATTTGCTTATTTAATGCTGGGAAGAAGTTTTTCAACGTCTGCGTGGGGTCTGGGGATTACGTGCGTTGCGATTACTTCGCCAAGCGCCGTTGCAGCTGCCGTACCTGCTT
>JAZSHX010000011.1:0-26052 GCA_045533485.1 Candidatus Scatosoma sp.
GGTAGCCGTTGGCACACAGCACACGTTGATGGATGCACAAGGACTTGAAGTTCCTTCCGGTAAGCAGTTTAAGGCTTGGGCTATTGGCGGTCTTGGAGGCGAACAGAAGCAGCCCGGGGAAGAAATTACCATCACGGAAGAAACTTATATCTACGCTATTTGGGAAGATATTCCCGTGGTCAAGTATAATGTATCCTTCAATGCAAACGGCGGTTCAGGCACTATGCTTGACGAAACCGAGCAGCTTGGTGGATATGTTCTCCCCGAATGCGAATTTACCGCACCGACAGGCAAGCAGTTTAAGTGTTGGGCTGAAGGCAGTGCATCGGGTCAGCAATACTCCGTTGGCTATGAATATGACGTTACCGCTAACGTGACCTTCTACGCTGTTTGGGAAGATATTCCCGTAAACAATTTCACTATTAACGCAACCGCAGGTGCTAACGGCACAATTTCTCCTTCGGGCGAAGTTACCGTAGCAGAGGGTGAAGATAAAACCTTCACGATCACAGCCAACAGCGGTTATCACATCAAGGACGTTAAGGTTAACGGATCAAGCGTAGGCGCTGTATCTACCTACACATTTAACGACGTGGCAGCTAATGCAACCATTACCGTTGAATTTGAGCTTGACACCGTTCCTCACGTATGCAATCCCACACTTGTTCCCGAAGATGAGCCGGATTGCACTACCGCAGGCAAGAGCGCATATTACCATTGCGAATGCGGAAAGAACTACGAGGATGCACAAGGCAATACCGAAATAGCTAACCTTGAAACTTGGGGTATTCTCAACGCTCTTAACCACGAAGCAAAGGACACTTGGTCGTCCGATGCAGACAACCATTGGAAAGAGTGTGCAAGATGCAGCGGTCAGCAGCTTGAAAAGGCAGCTCATACGGATGGCGATAACAACGGCAAGTGCGATATTTGCGAATATCAGATGACTAACGGTGGCGACAATACCGAAACTCCCGATAATCCTGATAATCCTAATGACACTCCCGATAATCCTAATAATACGCCCGACAACCCGAATAACACTCCCGATGATCCTACCGACGATAAGGACGGACTCGGCGCAGGCGCGATTGTCGGCATCGTGATTGGCTCTGTTGCCGTAGCAGGCGTAGGTGGCTTTGCTCTCGTTTGGTTCGTTATCAAGAAAAAGAGTTTTGCTGACCTTATTGCAATCTTCAAGAAGAAATAAATCAAACTAAATAAAACCTATAAACGGTGGATGGAAACGTCCACCGTTTCCTTTTTTGACGAAAAAATAAAAATTTTTCAAAAAAATTTAAAAAATACACAAACAAATGTTTGACTTTTGTTGAAAAAGGGTATATAATAGGTGTACGCTGAGAAATTAGCGGTATTTTACAACTGAATAGAATACGTTAAACAGGTCTGGCGGAGATGAAGTATCCGCAGCGGTGACGATCCCTGATTAGTTTGGTATAGTTTTGATATTGGCTTAAAAAATATCCCGTGGCGCACTACGAATAACTTTATGTTACTCGGAGTGCGTCTTTTTTTATTTTCATTTCCGTTTTTAATGAAAAAATGGTGAAAATTTTTGAAAATGTGAGCCAAACGGCAAAAAAAATGTTCTCTTATATGGTGTGGGGATATTCAATACGCCAAAAAATGTCTAGGACAAAATTCGTCGTAGTCGGCTTAAAAAAGACTTGTTATAATAATTTCGCTTCTAAAACGCAAGTCGGCGCGTCCAAGTCGGCAAAGCGTTTAGAATAAATAAAAAATTTTATGAAAGGAGGTAAACTACCGCGGTATAATTTTGCTATGCCGCGGTAGTTTTTTAATTTTTTTTTGATTAGGTGGCTTAAAAAACAAGGAAATTATAAAAAAATGCAACGTAAATTAGTGGAAACTGTTCCCCTCCTTAAGTAATTTGTCGAAAAATCCGTCATAATAGAATTAGTTCCCTATGAGGAGTAATTCTATGTATCAGGAAAGATTTTCAAAAAGACTGAGAGAAATAATGGATTGGGAAGATATGAGCGCGCGATCACTTTCCAAAATAATCCATGCGGACAGGAAAGGCGTGCGCGGCTGGCTGCAAGGAAACCATTTTCCGCGTTGGGATACAGTGATAAAAATTGCCGATTATTTTCACGTAAGCATTGATTTTTTAGTGGGTATGGAAGATGATGAGATTGCGTATACGGGTACGTTCAAGACGGTAACGGTAGAAGAAGCAAAAGAAAAATTTTTAAGCTCTCTAAAAACATTTATGCAACAAAACCATTTGACGATATATGCAGTTGCTAAGGGCGCAAAGGTAGGGCAAAAGCCGGTTAAAAATTGGCTGGTCAAAGGAAGCATGCCCGAGATGATGACAATCATTAGATTGTCGCAATTAATGAACCGTTCGATTGACAGTTTATTTGGCAGAAGATAACGTAAAAGAGGGATTACGATGGACGAAAAGGATAACGCGCGTTTAGGGTTGCTGATTATGGAACTCGCGCGTGGAAATTGTGCGGTTTTGGAAGAAATAGCTCAATTCATTGAAAAAATTTTATATGCCATCGGGAACACTTATTTCAAAAACAAAGCGGACGTTGAAGACGCTATACAAAATTTATACATAAAGTTATACCATAAAGCGTCGCGATTTCGTAAAAACAGCAATGCGTGCTCTTGGATAATCAAGTTATATACAAATCTTATAAAATCACATTTAAGGAAATATAAACGGGACGCCAAGCATATAGGCGAGATGGAAGTTTTTGAAAAAGAACGTGCCGTTATGGATGAACGGTATATAGAAAATCATGTATTTTTGACGGAAATTTTGTCAAGCTTGACGAAATACGAAAGAGAACTGGTGCAATGGTATTATTGGTGCGGATTTTCTATTCGTGAAGTTGCGGAGAAGATGCATAAAAGTAAAGGTTCGATTGAGAATGATTTGAAGAAATTAAAAGAAAAAATAGAACGCGAAAAATAATAGATTGTAACAGTATGAAATTTGCCGTTTTTTGTCGAACGTTGGTGCTATAATAGGAAGCAGATAACGTTAAGAAAGGCGGTACTATGCAACAATTACAAGCGGAACAAGTGTTAGAATATTTGATTGATCTATTAATCTTTTATCTCAATGAACTTACAGATATCGACGGCAACGAATTTGCTTGCGGTGAACAAAGCGCATACATTGAGTGTTTGGAAATTATTCAACGTTGGGAATACGCGGAAGAATACGGGCTGAATTTTGATATTGAAGAAAAATTTCCACTTATTGAAAAAAGTTTAGGACAAATGCTTTCTTAAAAACGTTATCTATATACAAAACTTTTTAAGGAGGCATTATTATGAATGCAAACAAAGCAACTTTTTTACACAAATTTGCGGCATTGGCGATGGGATCGCTTTTGTTGCTTGGACAAGCCCCTGCGATTGGCGCGTCGGCAAGTACGGAAGTGGATACGTATGAAAATCCCACGCTGTATTATGACGACGGCGACACGCTGTTTCACGGCTACGGCAATATGGTAGATGCAGATTATTACATATATTGCGACGAAGTGCGGACGCTTTCCGCAAAAGGGTATAATTATGCGCCTACGTATGGAAACGGTATTGGCTTGACAAACGCATGTGGGGCAATCAGCGGAACGAACGTCGTGGCGTATTACGATAGATTTTATCCAAACTTGATTCCCGATTTCGAACCGGGTATGATTAGTTACGGCGTATATATGTATTTTCCCGATATGATGTGGGAAGCAACGGAAAACGTGCTTACCAGTTTGTATAACTTGATGCAAATTCCCACGGTGGGCGGCACGACGGCGGCGAATTTTAGAAGCGGTTTGGCAAGCTATATGAACAGCCACGGATACAGCGCCACCTATTCGTCTTTCCAAGGTACGGAAACGATGCCCAACTTAACCACACTTGGCAACGCGATAGACGCAGGCAAGGTGGGCGTAATTATGTGTAGCGCATATAATTTTATTTATGGGATTAACGAATCTTCCGATAAAGTATACGTTGTAAAGCAAAATTCTACTACTGGGCACATAATGATGGTATACGGTTATAAAACAATGGGCTTTTATAGCAACGGTGTACAAGTAGCACAAAAAACTTTCTTGCTGGTAAGCAGCGGATACAGCACCGCAGAGCAAGGATATATGGAATTAAACGATTTTTCGGATATTGACGAAGCGTGGATTGTCAACGTTTCATAAATAATGGTTAGGAGTGTATATGGGCAAAAATAAATGGGAAAAATTGACGGAATTGCCTGAAGAATATCAGGTAAATCCCGATTTGGCGCGCAATGCCATACAAGCCATTCAGCAAGAGCAAGCGCAAAAGGCGCAAAAGCAAAGCTGGTGGAAATTGCACTGGAAAAAAATGGTATACGGCGTAGTCGCCTGTGCGGTTTGCGTGGGTATATTTGTTCCCGTTTACAACGCTTACATTCGGCCTGCTCCCATTTTGTCTTCTTCGTCGTCTTCGCCGATAACGCCGCCCCCCGTATATTATGCGGATGAAAAGGTAATAACGGAAAAGATACAAGACGTAAACGCTTTTTTGGCGGAAAAACAACTTACAATCCATTATTTTTCCACCCCTATGACCACTTCGCATGTTGGTATCATTGCGGAAACGCAAGCATTTGCTTATTTATATCAACAGTTGGTATATATGGATACAATGGGATTTGAGAATATCGGGTTATACGCGATTGCCTTACCCAACTCGGAATTTGAATTTGAAAAAAACTATAACGATATACAAAATAGTGTTGTGTATGACAATTTGACTATTATTTACGGTCAAAAAACAAGTGGCGTAGATAATAGTATAGTTCTTGCCAAATTCACCTACGATAACGTGCGGTATTATTTGGAAATTCAAACGACGGGGCAAGCGGAAGCGAAGGTGTTACAATACGTGCAGCTGCTGTTGCAGGGCGAATAAAAACAATAAGATAAATATAAAACAGTGTGTATCACAGCGATATGCGCTGTTTTTTTATGTAAAAAACAAGGAGAAAAATAAAAATGCAAACACATAAAATTGAAAAACAAATTATATCTTTATATCAAAAAAGCAAAAGCAAATTTTCGACTGTGGAAATGGAACAGGCAAAACAAACGGTCAATGCAATTAGGCAAGCGTTTCGATTGTTGGACATTTTTACCAACGACAGCCACGCCGACATAATCGAACGTATTTATTTTACGCGGTTGAATATTGTCAAAATCGGCGTTCGCGCCGCGGCATTTCGCGTGTTTATGCCCGAGCGTACTTTATATAAGTATCGTCAAAAATATTGCGCAATCATACAAGAGATATTAAAACAAAATAATTTATGATATACGAGCGCGTTTGCGCAATAGCATACGCGTTGATATAAATACTATGCGCCCCAAAAGCTTTTGGGGCGCATACAATACGTTTATAGATAGATATTCGTTATACGTTATGCCTTTACGGTAACGCTGTACAAAAGGGGTGTGTTCGCGTCCGTTTTGTCGATACGGATGCGCACTGCGTCGCAGTCCGCTTGGTGTGTGAACACAAGCTCTTTTTTGCCTGCGATGTCTTCGCGTACGTTATACGTCTTATCGCCGACGGTGATTTGTACGTTTAACGTAGGCGTTGCGCTGGCAAACGTAAGGGCAATTTTATTTTCCTTGCCTTTGACCGTTTTCACTTCATAAGAGAACCAGCCGTGCGCGTTGATTTGGCTCCATTTCATCCCTGCGCGGTTGCCGGGAATACGGCACTGTTCGCCGTCTAACAAAAGTGTGTCGCTGAAATTGACTTCTTTCATAAGCTTGTGACCTTCGTATGCACTGCCGCAAAGGATATAATCGACAAGGTCGGTTTGTTTTTGCATTTGCGCAAAAGCAACCTTTTCCGCTTCAAAGCATTGCATAAGCACGGCAGTGAAATCGCTGTCCGTCTTTTGCTTGCCGGCAAGGTGACCGCACGCGCCGTGGAAATTGTAATACGCTTCGCCAAGCTCCGCTCTGCCTTCGGCGTTGATTGCGTCGATATTTTTCACGTGCGCTTTCAAATCGTCTTCGTATTTCTCTTCGCCCGTTTCAAAATATTTGGTATAGCTGTAAATGGTGTAGGCAAGCTCTTTCCAAAGCTTTGCCACCAAATCAAGGTTTCTAAATTTCACGTAAAGCTTTTGGTATTCCGTTTCGTCCATTTGACCTTGCAACGCTTTAACGGCATTGAAAAGCTCGGTGGCTTCCGTTGCCGCTTCTTCCTTTTCTTTGAGCAAGCTTGCAATTGTGCCGCGTTGCCAACCGATGGGGATAAACCACTCACCCGACGCAATTTCGCACTTCTCTTTCATAATTTCAAACAAGAAATGATTTTTTACGTGGTTGACTTCGGGGAAGTTACTGCCTTGCGTGAAATAATAACCGTTCAAATAGAAAATCTTCTTTTGATTTTCTTCGGTTTTTTCCATAATATCGCGTACGGCTTTGCCTGCTTTGCCGTAACGGTCTGCGAAGAACTTATCCAGCTCTTCGTCTACGTCTTTGCCGTTGAGCAGGGCGTAGGTCACGATTAAGTTGGATTCGTTCACGCTGTCAAACGGGTGCGAATAATCTCTGTCCACACGGAGCACAAACCCGTGGTGGGGGAAGGTGTTACAATAATGGTATTTATGTACGATATGCTCTCTAAACATAATGGGAAGCTTGCCCTTGCCGAAATATTCGCCGAATACGTCGCCTTCCACGATGAAAGGGTTGCCCGTGATTTCCTTGAAGAAATCGTTGTCGGGCAGGGAAAGCGACCAGTCGAACTTCGTCCATTTGTCCATAACTTGCATTTCGGGGGAAATTTCTTCGTAAGCCCTAAGCATCATTTGTTGGTCTTCCGCAACCGACGCAAACGGGCGCACAATCAATTCCTTGCCGAGCGCTTTGCAAGTGTCGTAAAGCGTTTTGGTAACAAGCTTCACGCGTGCGATTTTGTCCAGCTTTTGGTTTTTTAATTTCAAAAGGGGGATTTTCGTTTCGTGGAGCGTTAAAATCACGCCGTCCATTTTCGGGTACGCCGCAAAGAAATCGATGATTTTGTGTTCCAAATAATCTTTTACGATAGGGTGCGACACTTCGATATCGCCGTTTTCGTTTAAAACTTCGGGGAACGCTTTGCCGAACGCATAGGGCAAATCCAGCTCGTGGTGCCACATATACGTTTTTACGCCTGCCGCGTGCGTAATTTCCAGCGCTTCGTTGACAACGTCCATACACATATTGACGTAGTCCATATCCTTTTCGTCATTGAATTGCGCGTATTTACGGCTGGGCGTCATACCGTCGATGTTACCTTTCACGGGGTCGTGAATGGGACCGGTAAGCTGTACGTGGTTATAGCCGTATTTTACGGCGTAGCGCATACAATATAACAAATATTCTCTTTCCACTTCGTCGGGGTTGACGATAGAAATGCCTTTTACGTAATTTTCCATAATAAATACTCCTAAAAAACTGCAAGGGTTGCTTGCAAAATGTATTATAACATATAAAATAAATAAAAGCAAGGAGATTGATAGGGGGATATTTTATTAAAAATAAAAAACCGAGAAAAAACCGCGGCGAAAAAATCCGTCGCGGTGAAAATAATGCTATCTATTAACCGAAAAGGTCGGCAAGGAAGGGGAACAGCGGTTCTTTAACGCGCGTGAAAACAACGTGCGTGTAATAATCTACGGCAAGCGTGCCGTTAAGGATGCTGCCTGTGTACGTGGGCTTATTAAAGTTGATGTTTCCCTTTTTTACATTGATACCGAACGTGTGCTCTTCTTGCTGGTCGCCGAAGATGATGTGTACGTAGCTGTATTTTGCCGAATCCTGACTGTCTTGCTCGTAACGGCAGGTAAGTGTGCCTTCTTGATAGGGAGTGTCCTTATCTTGATAGGTATACGTTCCCGTACCGTCTTCGCGAAGCTCAATGGTGCAAACGATATCCTTTTCAATCAGCATATCCACCTTGGTGGAGTAAGTGGTGAGCTCATATTTCCCCACAATTTTACGCATTTTTCCGCTTTGTACCGAATAGCAACCCGTTGCTAACAGTGTGGAGAAAACAAAACATACGACAAGCAACAAACAAAGATACAGTTTTTTTACAGTGTGCTTCATATTTAATTCACTCCTTTTTTTTCTTTTATTATAATATAGAAAAAACTATTTGTCAATACCTTTTTGTGAAAAAGTATTTGCACCTAAAAACATTGACAAACGGTAAATAGAGTGATATAATATAAAGGAATATATATGGGAACGATATGGGCAGGTATGAGATGAAACAATTAAAATTGCTTTTTACAATTTTTATATCCGTATTAAAAGTAGGGCTTTTTACCTTTGGCGGCGGATATGCGATGATTAGCGTTTTGGAGCACGAATTCGTTTCCAAAAGAAAGTGGCTTGCTCACGAAGAATTTTTGGATCTTGTCGCTATTGCCGAATCGACGCCTGGGCCCATTGCGATTAACAGCGCAACCTATATCGGTTACAAAAAATCCGGCTTTTTAGGGGCATTGATTGCCACGATCGGTATGTGTTTGCCGTCGTTTGTAATTATTTTCTTGATTTCCTTGTTTTTTAATGCTTTTTTGTCTATCGCTTGGGTAGCGGCGGCGTTCAAGGGCATACAGGCGTGCGTGGTATTTCTGATTGCTTCCGCGGGGTTTAAGATGTTGAAAAAAATGCGAAAAACGGCGTTTAACGTCACTGTTTTTTTGGCGGTTGTCGCTACCATGGTCGCGTTGAGTTTGTTTGCCGTGTCGTTTTCTTCGATATTTTATATCTTGATTGCAGGTACGCTCGGCGTGGCTGTATACGGGTGTAAGCAAATGAAAAATAAGAAAGCAGATAAGGAGAAAGACGTATGATTTATTTACAGCTTTTTCTCACTTTCTTAAAAATAGGCGCGTTTACTTTTGGCGGCGGTTACGCTATGATACCGCTTATTCGCGAATCAGTGCTTGGCTACGGCTGGATGGGCGAGGAGCAAATTTTGAATTTTATCGCCGTGGCGGAATCAACGCCCGGACCGATTGCGGTCAATATGGCAACCTTTGTCGGTGCGTCGCAGGGCGGCGTTTTGGGCGCGCTTGTCTCTACGCTTGGCGTGGTGTTGCCGTCTTTTATCATTATATTGTTGATTGTTGCGCTCTTAAACAATCTTTTGCAATTTGCCGGCGTAAAAGCGTTTTTAAGCGGATTGCGTCCCGCAGTGGTGGGGTTGATTACGGCGGCGTTCGTTACGCTGTTTTTGCAACAGTTTTTTGCCTTGCGAACGATACGCTCTGCCGTGCAAGTGGATTATAAGGGATTGATTATCTTTTTCGCGGCGTTTTGTATGGCGTTCGTCTATAAAAAATGGCGTAAAAAGGCAATTTCGCCCATTGTATTGATTGTGCTTTGCGGCGCGCTGGGCGTAGTGTTTTACGGTGTTTTTTAACTATGTAATAAGCAGTACGGAAAAAAATTAAAAAACGTAAATATATTTACGTTCGTTTGCTTGCGTTTTTTGTCGGGATTTGTTATAATGATAATATGATAGTTGGGGAAAGGGCAAAGATAAAGAAGTAAACGGACGAGGTTAGTTATATGCGTTTAACGTTATCCCTTTGCAAGAAGAAAAAAATCGCCGTACAAGCGGCGGTGTTGCCGTGCGCAGTTTTGGGCGGCGTAGGGGTTTTGCGTGCAACGAAATCGTCCTTTTATGGGCAAAAAACCAGATAAACACAAGCGGTGCAACCGACGGCGGATTGCACTGCTTCTTTTTTGAATATTTTTTAGGAGAGTTATACAATGAGCAAAGTTGGCATTTTGATGGGCAGTAAATCGGATTTCGACGTGGTAAAACCTGCCGTAAACGTGTTGCAAAAATTCGGTGTGGAAACGGAAGTGCGCGTAATTTCCGCGCACAGAACGCCGCAGGAAGCGCACGAATATGCGTCCACTGCGCGTGCACGCGGTGTGGAAGTGTTGATTTGCGCGGCAGGCAAAGCGGCGCATTTGGGCGGTGTAATCGCCGCGCTTACGACGTTGCCCGTGATCGGCTTGCCCGTAAAAACGGATATGATGGGCGGTTTAGACAGCTTGCTGTCTATCGTGCAAATGCCGTCGGGTATTCCCGTGGCTACGGTGGGGGTAAACGGCGGTGAAAACGCAGGGCTTTTGGCACTGCAAATTCTTGGCGTGAAATATCCCGAAATTGAAAAACAGCTTGTTACATATAAAAAAGCGATGCAAGACAAAATCAATGCGGACGACGCCGCGCTGCAAGCTTTATTATAATTTTAGAAAATAATTTTTAACGGAGATAGATTATGGAAAAGAAACAACAACTTTATGAAGGCAAAGCAAAAAAAGTGTACGCAACCAGCGATCCTGACCTTGTTATCGTGGATTATAAAGACGATGCAACGGCTGGTAACGGCGCGAAAAAGGGTACGATTGCAGGGAAAGGCGTTATCAATAACCGTATGAGCAATTTTCTTATGCAAATTTTGGCGAAGGAAGGAGTAAAAACGCATTTTGTGGAAGAGCTTTCTCAAAGAGAAACGCTTGTAAAGAAAGTGAAAATCTTGCCTTTGGAAGTGATTATCCGTAACATTTCCGCAGGTTCGTTTGCAAAACGCTACGGCGTGCAAGAAGGCATTGTGTTTGCCGAACCGACCATTGAATTTTCTTATAAAAACGACGAACTTGGCGATCCCCTTTTGAACGATTACCACGCAGTAGCGCTTGGGCTTGCAACTTGGGACGAAATTGCCACCGTGAAAAATATGGCGTTTAAAGTAAACGAAGTGTTGAAAGCTTATTTCAAAAAACTCAACGTTACCCTTGTCGATTTTAAAATCGAGCTTGGTAAAACGTCGCAAGGCGAAATCGTGCTCGCGGACGAAATTTCTCCCGACACGTGCCGTTTCTGGGATTCCACGACGGGCGAAAAGCTGGATAAAGACCGTTTCCGTCGCGATATGGGCGGCGTAGAAGGCGCTTATCAAGAAATGATGCGCCGCGTAATGGGAGAATAATCGTATGGCAGTGTTCGGGATTTTCGGCACGCAAACGGCGAACGTGGCGTCAAGCACCTATTACGGCTTGTATGCGCTGCAACACCGCGGACAAGCTAGCGCAGGTATCGTGGTCAACGACGACGGCGTGTTCCACGCGTATAAGGATAAAGGGCTTGTCAACGACGTGTTTACACCGCGCGTGTTAAACGAACTTGGATTTGGACAAATGGCGCTTGGTAACGTGCGTTACGGTACAAGCGCGACGAAAGAAAGAATTAACGCAGAGCCCATGCTTGTCAATCACGTCAAGGGCAGAGTTGCCATTTCGCACGACGGCGGACTTGTCAATTATGCAGAGCTTAGACGGGAGCTGGAATTGCAGGGCGCGATCTTTCACACGGCGAACGAAGTGGAAGTAATTGCGTATATGATTACGCGCGCGCGACTTACCGAGCCGTCTACGGAGCAAGCAGTGGTAAGGGCTATGCAAACGCTTAAAGGTGGCTATTCGCTCTTGGTGATGTCCCCGCAAAAGCTGATAGCGGCGCGCGACCAAAACGGCGTACACCCCTTATGCTACGGCGTGCGCGACGACGGCGAATACGTAGTGGCAAGCGAAACATGCGCGCTGGCAACGGTGGGCGCAACGTTCGTGAGAGAAGTGGAACCCGGCGAAGTGTTGGTGTTTTCTAAAGACGGCGTGAAAAGCTTGCGCGATAACTGTCAACAAGCACCCGAACGCTTGTGTGTGTTTGAGTATTTATACACGGCGCGCCCCGATTCCATTATCAACGGCTGTTCGGTGCATTTGGCAAGAAAGCGCGCAGGCGCAGCTTTGGCAAAAGCGTATCCCACGCAAGCGGACGTAGTGATCGGCGCGCCCGATTCGGGGTTAGACGCGGCCATCGGCTACGCGGAGCAATCGGGCATTCCGTATGGTATCGGGCTTATCAAAAATAAATATATCGGCAGAACGTTCATTGATCCGGGGCAAAACCTGCGCGAAGACAAGGTGAAAATCAAGTTAAACCCCGTGGCAGAAACCATCAAAGATAAACGCGTGATTTTGGTGGACGATTCTATCGTTCGCGGTACGACGATGGTGCGCGTAGTCAAATTGCTTCGCGATGCAGGCGCAAAGGAAATTCACGTGCGCTCTTCCGCGCCGAAATTTCTCAATCCTTGCTTCTACGGCACGGATATCGGGTCAAAGGAAGAATTGATTGCGTGTAAGTTTGATACGGAGCAAATGGCAAAAATGTTCGGGGCGGATTCGGTAGCGTTCCTACCGCTTGACGACGTGTACGCCTTGGGTGCAGGCGGTTCGTGCAAAGGGTATTGTGCGGCGTGCTTTGACGGTAACTATCCCACGTGTTTGCCGAAAGCGGAAACGGAAGATAAATTTGAACGCAAAATTTCTGAAAATAAAAATAATGGACAATAAGGAGAAGATATGGCAATTTCCTATAAAGATAGCGGCGTAGACGTAACCAGGGGCTACAAAGCCGTAGAACTTATGAAAAAGCACGTAAAATCCACGTACGATAATAACGTAATCGGCGATCTTGGTTCGTTTGGCGGATTTTATTCGATTGCAGGCGAAAAGATGGAAGAACCCGTTTTGGTTGCAGGCACGGACGGCGTTGGCACGAAGCTGAAATACGCGTTCTTGCTTGAAAAACACGATACAATCGGTATCGACGCGGTGGCAATGTGTGTGAACGATATCGTTTGCCAAGGCGCAAAACCTTTGATTTTCTTGGATTATTACGCTTGCGGCAGATTGTACCCCGAAGCGGAAGCGGACGTGGTGAAAGGTATTGCGGAAGGTTGCAGACAGGCAGGCTGTGCGCTCATCGGCGGTGAAACGGCGGAAATGCCCGGCTTTTATCCCGACGGCGAATACGATTTGGCTGGTTTTGCCGTGGGTATCGTGGACAAGAAAAAGGTTATCAACGGTAAAAATATTCAAGCAGGCGACGTGCTTATCGGCTTGAAGTCGTCGGGCGTACACTCTAACGGGTATTCGCTGGTTAGAAAACTGTTTGGCGACAACGACAAAGCGGCGCTGGAAGCATACGACGAAGAGCTTGGCGCAAGCGCGGCGGAAGTATTGCTCAAACCTACCAAAATTTATGTAAAGAGCATTTTGGCGCTTATCGAAAAGGTGGCGGTTAAAGGCATCGCACACATTACGGGCGGCGGCTTTATTGAAAACCTGCCCCGTATTTTTCCCGAAGGCATCGGTTGCGAAATTGATAAAAATTCCTACGAAGTCCCCCCTGTGTTCAAAGTAATGCAAAAGCGCGCGGAAATCACCGACGAACAAATTTACAATACCTTTAATATGGGTATCGGTATGGTGGTATGCGTAAGCCCCGAAAACGTGGACGCGGCAATGGCACAGCTTCAAGCAACGGGTGAAGAAGTGGTGGTTATCGGTAAAACGGTAAAGGGCAGCGGAGTTATTCTCAAATGAAAAACATAGCGGTTTTTGCATCGGGCGGTGGCACGGATTTTCAATCGGTGATTGACGCCAACGAAAAAGAAAATTTTTGTTTCATCAAATACCTGGTGGCATCAAAGCCGAATATCGGGGCGATAGAACGCGCGAAAAAGCACGGTATCGCCACGCTGGTTTTTGATAAAGAACAAGAAACACAGGATGAATTTTACGCGCGCGTAACGGCTACGCTTAAACAAGCAGGCGTACAGCTTATCGTGCTTGCAGGTTGGCTGAAAGTCGTGCCGGCATCCTTTATCGAACAGTTTAAGGACGCCATTATCAACATTCACCCGTCGCTTATTCCCGCCTTTTGCGGTATGGGCTATTACGGGCTGAAAGTACACAGTGCGGCGATAGAATACGGCGTCAAGCTGAGCGGCGCAACGGTGCATTTCGTTGAAGCGGACGTAGACGGCGGCGCAATCATTATGCAACGCAGTGTGCCCGTTTTGGACGGCGATACGCCCGAAACGCTGCAAGCGCGTATTTTGAAGGAAGAGCATCAAATGTTGCCCTTGTGTGTGAAGCTTATTTGCCAAGATAAGGTGCAAAAATCAGGCAGAACGGTAACTATTAAGCAATAAATAACGGAGAAAGATATGAACGTTTTAGTGATCGGAAACGGCGGTAGAGAGCACGCTATCGTGCAAGCGCTTAAAAAATCGCCGAGAGTGGATAAAATTTACGCCATGAAAGGCAACGCAGGTATCGGCGAAATTGCTGAACTTGTCAACGTGGATTATTGTAATTTGCAAGCGGTGTGCGACTGGGTAGACGCACATAAAGACGTGGATTATACGGTGATTGCGCCCGACGATCCGTTGGCTTTGGGGCTTGCGGACGCGCTGGAAAGCCGCGGACACCGTGTGTTCGGGCCGCGCAAAAACGCCGCTATCATCGAAGCAAGCAAGGCGTTTTCCAAGGCCTTGATGAAAAAATACAATATTCCCACGGCGAATTACGAAACGTTTACCGAATACGAACAAGCAAAGCAATATTTACAAACGTGCGATATTCCCGTGGTGTTGAAAGCAGACGGGCTTGCGCTTGGTAAGGGCGTACTCATTTGCAAAACGCGCGAAGAAGCGCTGGACGGCGTGAAAGAAATGATGCTGGATAAAAAATTCGGTACGGCGGGCAATACCATCGTCGTGGAAGAATTTTTAGAAGGACCGGAAGTGTCTTGCTTGGCATTTACGGACGGCAAAACCATTTGTCCTATGATTACCAGCTGTGACCACAAGCGCGCGTTCGATAACGACGAAGGGTTAAACACGGGCGGTATGGGTACGTTTTCTCCTGCGCCGTTCTTTGGTGAAAAGACGGCGGAAGAAGTGATGGAAAAAATTATGAAACCCACCGTTGCGGCGATGAACGCGGAAGGCAGAACGTTCAAAGGCGTGTTGTATTTCGGGCTTATGAAAACGAAAAACGGCATGAAGGTGATTGAGTACAACGCACGCTTTGGCGATCCCGAAACGCAAGTGATTTTACCTATGCTCAAAACGGATTTGTTGGATATTTTTGAAGCGATTACCGACGAACGTTTAAGCGAAATAAAAATCGAGTGGGAAACGGGCGCTTGCGTATGCGTAGTTTTGGCAAGCGGCGGCTACCCCACGGCGTATGAAAAAGGCAAGGAAATTACCTTTGGGGATTTGGATAAAGACATCGTTTTGTGCCATGCAGGTACGAAACGAATAGGCGAAAAGCTGTTTACGGACGGGGGCAGAGTGCTTGGCGTTTGCGCCAAGGGCGACACGCTTGAAGACGCGCGTAAAAAGGCGTATGCCAACGTGGCAAAAATCCATTTTGATAAAATGCATTACCGCAAAGATATCGGCATTAAATATAAAGACGTAGAAAGAGAGTAAGACGATATGATTTATAGAATTTTTGTTGAAAAGAAAGATAACGTACAGGCAAGAAAAGAACAAGCGGACGTAAAAACGCTGCTCAAAATCGACGCGGAAGATTTTCGTCTTGTTTTGCGCTACGACGTGGAAGGATTGACCGAGGACGAATTGAACGCGGCGCTTCCCACCGTATTTTCCGAACCGCCCGTGGATAACGTGTATTTGGAAACGCTTGCTATTCCCGACGGCTACAAGGCGTTTGCCGTTAGCTATTTGACGGGGCAATACGACCAACGCGCGGACAGCGCGGCGCAATGCGTGCAGCTGTTGACAAGAAAGGCGCGCCCCGAAGTCAAGTGTGCAAGAATTTACTTGGTGAAAGGGGTGACGGACGAACAGCTTACCGCAATTAAAAAGCATATTATCAACCCCGTAGAAAGTGAAGAAGTGGGGTTTGAAAAACCGCAAACGCTTGTAAGAGAAACGGTCGCGGGCGCGCCCGTGCAAACGCTTGTCGGCTTCACGAAAAAGACGGACGAAGAAATTGCCGAATACCACAAAGCCACGGGCTTTGCGATGAGTGTGGCGGATTTGGCGTTTGTGCGTGATTATTTTATCAAGGAACAGCGCGATCCCACCGAAACGGAGCTTAAAGTGATCGATACCTACTGGTCGGATCACTGCCGTCACACGACGTTTGCAACGGAGTTGAAAAACATCAAGATTAGCTCCGAAAACACGACGATTGACAAGGCGTGTCATTTGTATGCGGATTTGTATCAAGAAATCAACGGCAAGCGCGCGGATAAATATCCTTGCTTGATGGATTTGGCGACGATTGCCGCGAAGAAACTTAAAAAGGACGGCAAGCTGGACAACTTGGATATTTCCGACGAAATCAACGCTTGCTCTATTCAAATTCAAGCGGAAATCGACGGAAAAACGGAAGAATATTTGGTAATGTTCAAAAACGAAACGCATAACCACCCCACGGAAATTGAACCGTTCGGCGGTGCGGCTACCTGCCTTGGCGGCGCAATTCGCGACCCCTTGAGCGGTAGAACGTACGTGTATCAAGCGATGCGCGTAACGGGCGCGTCCGATCCCAGAGAAAAGCTGGAAGATACGCTTAAAGGCAAGCTTCCCCAACGCGTAATCACGCAACGCGCGGCGGCAGGGTTCTCTTCATACGGCAACCAAATCGGTTTGGCTACGGGTATCGTAGACGAATTGTATCACGAAGGGTACAAAGCAAAACGCTTGGAAACGGGCTTTGTCGTTGGCGGCGCAAGAAAGGAAATGGTGTACCGTGAAGCGCCCAAAGCAGGCGACGTGATTATTTTGCTTGGCGGTGAAACGGGGCGTGATGGCTGCGGCGGCGCAACGGGCTCGTCCAAAGCGCACGATAGCAAATCGGTAGAAACGTGCGGTGCGGAAGTGCAAAAGGGTAACGCGCTGACCGAAAGAAAATTGCAACGCTTGTTCTTGAATAAGCAAGCGACGCGTAAAATTAAAAAATGTAACGATTTCGGCGCAGGCGGCGTTTCCGTTGCGATCGGTGAGCTTGCGGACGGGTTGGATATTTATTTGGACAAAGTGCCCAAAAAATACGAAGGGCTGAACGGTACGGAGCTTGCCATTTCCGAATCGCAAGAGCGTATGGCAGTGGTCGTGGATAAAACGGACGTGGACGCGTTTATTGCGCTTGCCGCGGAAGAAAACTTGGCGGCAACCCCCGTGGCTACGGTAACGGATACGGGCAGAATGCGGATGCTGTTAAACGGCAATTTCATCGTAGATATTGCGCGTGAATTTTTGAACACGAACGGCGTTAAGCAAACGGCGGAAGTGGAAATCACCGATAAAAAGACGGCTTGGTTTGATAAAAAACAAAACGTTCCTTTCGTGGAAACGACCAAAAAAGTGCTTGCCGATTTGAACGTTTGCGCGAAGAAAGGACTTTCCGAAACGTTTGACGCAACCATCGGCGCAAGAACGGTGTATATGCCTTGGGGCGGTAAAACGCAACGCACGCCTGCGATTGCTATGGCGGCGAAAATTTGCGGCGGCGAAACGGACGTTTGTACCGTTTCCGCGTACGGGTATTCCCCGTACTTGATGGAAACCAGTCCCTTTGTCGGCGCGGTGTATTCCATCGTCGGCTCTGTTTCCAAAGTGGTGGCAACGGGCGCGAACTATCGTGATATCCGTTTGACGCTACAAGAATTTTTCCAAAGGATGACGGGCGATCCCAAGGTTTGGGGCGTACCTGCATCGGCACTTCTTGGTGCGGTATATGCGCAAATGGGCTTAGGGCTTGGTGCGATCGGCGGTAAGGACTCTATGAGCGGTACGTTTGAAAGTATTCACGTTCCCCCCACGCTCATTTCGTTTGCGCTTGCACCTGCAAAGGCAAGTAAGTTGATTACCAACGTGCTTTGCGGCGGCGAAACGCTGTATCATTTGCCTATCCCCAAAGACGAAAACCAAGTGCCCATGTTTGAGAAATTGAAAACATTGTATGCGGAAGTATATAAACAAATTGCAAGCGGCAACGTAACGTTTGCTACGGTGGTAGAAAACGGCGGTGTCGGCGCGGCGGTAATCAAGTCTGCGCTTGGTAACGCGTTGGGTGTGAAATTTGCCGTTTCCGCCGATGAACTGTACAGCGAAGCATACGGTGATTTGGTGGTAGCCGTGAAAGACGCAACGGCGTTTGCGAAGTCGATTTCTAAAAAATGTATAGGGCAGGTATGCGGTGAACGCTTTGTGTGCGGTGCAGAGAGTGTAGCCGTGGAAACGGTTGCCGACGCGTACATGGGTGCGCTTGACGGCGTTTTCGCCACCACAGCGCCTGCGCAAGGCAAAGCGGAAAATTGCGATTACACGGGCGGCATGAAATACCAAAACATTGCAACCAAGCTTGCAAAACCCAAGGTGTTTATTCCCGTGTTCCCCGGTACGAACTGTGAATTAGACACAGCGCGTAAATTTATTCTTGCAGGCGCAGACGTGGAAACGGTGGTTGTGAAAAACCTTTGCGCGAAGGATATTGAAGAGAGCGTGGAGCGCATTGTAAAGGCGATTAAAAACGCAAATATCGTAGCGTTCCCCGGTGGGTTCTCCGGCGGCGACGAACCGGACGGCAGCGGTAAATTTATCGCAACGACGTTCAAAAATCCTTATATTGCCGAACAGCTGGAAGAGCTTTTGAACCATCGCGACGGTTTGGCTATCGGTATTTGCAACGGATTCCAAGCGCTTATCAAGCTTGGGCTTGTACCGTACGGACACGTAAAAGATATGAACGAACAATCGCCGACGTTGACGTTTAATAACATTTCCCGTCACGTTTCCACTATTGTGGACGTGCGCGTTGCTTCTAACCTTTCGCCTTGGCTTTCCGCTTGCAAGGTTGGGGCAACCTACAAAGTGCCCGTATCGCACGGCGAAGGTAAAATCGTTGCTCCGCTTACGGCACTGGAAGAAATGAAAAAGAACGGTCAAATTGCTACGCAATACGCTGATTTGTCAGGCAACCCGACGATGCTTTCTCCGTTTAACCCCAACGGCTCTATGTGGGCGATTGAAGGTATCACTTCTCCCGATGGCAGAGTGCTTGGTAAGATGGGGCACAGCGAACGTATCGGCGACAATTTGTATAAGAACGTGGACGGCAATTTCGATATGAAAATTTTTGAAAGCGGCGTGAAATACTTTAAGTAAAGAAAAATGGTGCAATTTTCCGTAAAAAATGCCCACAAAGCAGTTGTGTTTTTTGCGGAAAAGTGCTACAATGGTTAAAAATAAATAGATAAGGAGATAAAGATTATGGCTAAAATTACGGCAGATACGTTGATTGCGGATTGCCTTCGCATTAACCCTAACGCGGCGGAAATTTTGCTTGCGGCAGGTATGCATTGCTTCGGTTGCGCTATGGCGCACGGCGAATCGGTTGCGCAAGCGGTTGCTGTGCACGGCGAAGATTTGGACGCCTTGCTTGCTAAGCTCAACGAAGGTTTGGAAGATTAAAAAAACAAAAGAGCGACTGCCACAGCATTCGCTCTTTGCTTTTAAGAAGGTAAAGGGAAACCCCACTGTTATAGCAGTGGGGTTTTTACATGTTGTTTAGTCTTTTTTACCGCCGAACAAGTTTCTAAAGAAATCCAAAATGGATTGCCACAATTTTGCAAAGAATCCTTTGCTTTCTACGGGCGTTTCGTCGGGGATATTGCAGCCATTGTCGGGCGCAGTGTTACCATTGTTGTTATCATCATTATCAGGCGTCGTAGTATCGCCGTTATTACCGTTGTCGTCATTGTCTGGATTGTTGGTGTCACCGTTGTTACCGTTATCGCCGTTGTCGGGGTCGGTGGTATCGCCTTGGTTGGGTTTTTCAACGCTCACAAGCGTAGGTTTATCAAATTCGATAATGTCGTTGAAGTTTTTAATCGTACCCGTAACGGTAATCGTGTCGCCTACTTCCACTTGGTCTCCAGCTTCTTGCAACCAGTAGCAATACATAGAGAACCCTTCGATTTCCATATATAATTTCACGTCGTTTTGGTCTACTTGTTCAATTTCCGTAACCACACCCGTGAGCGTGTGCGTACCAGAGAGCGTTTCGTTTGTGCCAAGCGCTTGCGCCGCCGCAATAATTTGCGCAGGCGTCATTTGCGTCGTACCACCGTTATCGCCGTTGCCGCCTTGATCGCCACCCACAGGGGGAGCTACCGTGCCAAGTTGCATAGCTACGGGAATAATGTAAGCATACTTGGTGTTGTTACCGCTTAAATAGCAGGTGTAGCCGATGACCGTAATCGTTTGCGGTGTAGACGAAAGAGTAATGCCATTTAATACCGCGCTTGTAGGTTCTACCAAAGAAATCTTCTTGTTGTCAGAAGACGAAAGCTCTTGGCAGTTGATATACGTGCCCTCCGTATATACGTTTACCGTTACTTGTACGTATTGACCAACCGTACCGGTAAATGCGTTCAATTCCGTCGTCGTCCAAACAGTAGGATTAGCAGGTGTAGTATACGTAGGCACGTCTACGTCCTTTTTGGTGTAGGTTGCCGATTTGGAACCGTCAAATTGCTTTTGTCCACCAAATTCGGAGAGCGTACCAACCACTTCCACTTCATCGCCAACTGCAACGGTGGGTTGCGTATCTTTCGTATAGTAGTACATGCTACCAGTGCCGTCGTTGAACATAAAACCAACTTTACCAACTGCGATAACTACGCCTTTTGCGGTATAAGTGGTGCTGGTGTTGCCGCTTCTAAGTGCACTAATGCTTGTATACGTCGTGGTGGTCGTACCGCTGTTGCCGCCATTGTTGCCAGAACCGCCGTTGTCGGGGTCAGTTGTGCCGCCGTTGTCACCGCCTACGGGGGGCGTAACTACCGTACCGCCGTTTGCAATACCGGAAGGAGTGTTCACTTTCGGGATTTCCTTTCCAAACAAAAGCCAAGCGTATTCGGGATAGTCAACGAACACGTTTCTTGTGCCCGTGATAGATTGCACAACGTCATTTCTACCCATTTCCCACGTATCAACAGGGTCTTCTTGCATCCATTTCAAAAGCGTTTCAAGACTTTCCATGACGCCGCCAGAGCCCCACATATAGCTAGTGTTCCCCCAGCGCGTGTATACGTACAGTACGATACGTGCGCAATCACCACGCAAATTTTGACCATTACCGTTGGGATCATAATAGGACTCCCCATAAGCCGTGTTGCCACGAGAAGAGTTTTCACTTTGTGCTGTAGGGCGAATCATCATAATGTCATCTTCATCCTTGTCGCCAAGTCCCTTGGAGTTGGGCCAAGTGTGTTCACGGTTCCATGCGGGGTAATCCCAATATCCGTTTAATTGTACTGCGGAGTAGAAAGAGGAAATATAAGTGGGATCATCATTTACACAGTCAGTATAGCGCAAGTAAATTTTGTTATCATCGTAACTATTTGGCTTTGTGTTGCTGCTCATCAAGGATTTCAACGCTTTATACAATTCGCTGTTGGGTACATTGCTTTGCGAAGAGCTTCCCGATTTTTGGGAAAGTATGTCATATGTATAATTTCCCGTGTAATACTCTTGGGTGGGTGTTGTCAAGAATGTTGCAGGTTCATTACGTGCCCCCCAATTTGCAATATTGCTATATTGTTTATCCTTATAAGTCGTAGTTTTCTTTTCGTATTTCACGTCGTCTGCGGAATCGTAGCCCGTGGGTGTACCAAGCAACAGCGTTGCCGCATCAACGGAAATAGGCGCAGTCGTAGCCGTAGTAGGTACGTTTACCAAAGGTAAACAAAACGAAAACGCCAAAGCAAAAGTCAATAAAATTTTCGTGATTTTCTTCATTTTACCACCTTATCCTATGTATTTTTCTATATTGTAACATTTATTTATGCGTAAGTCAACACATTTTACACGTATTATGTGCGCGCGCGCAAAATAAATGGTAAAAACACCACAAAATTATGCTTGCGTAAAATACGTTTTGCAATACTCTAAAAGCGTTTTTCCGTAATCATAACGCTTAAAAAGATTTTTCAAAAGCAAATGGTCGGCATCGGGCAACAAAATATAACGGTGCGTAACGCCGACGCGCTCAAACGCCGCTTTGATAGCTTCTCCGTTTGCAGGGGGTACGGCGGTGTCCTTTCCGCCGTAAATGAAGATGGACGGCGGTGCGTTTTCGGTGACGTAAGAAACGGGGGAAAGCGTGCGTAAAAGCTCGTCAAATTGCCCGTTTGTAAGCATATCGTCGGTAACCGTTTTTCCCGAAAGTCGGGTGGCGATCGTCTTGGCTTTTTCTATGCCCCAAATTTGCGTGTTGAAGTCGGACGGGCCTACCATGTTCGCGGTGAATTGAATTTTTAACGGCGAATTTGCCCCACGGGAATAGGCGTAAAGCATAGACAAATGCGCCCCTGCAGAGTAGCCGGAAAGGGCGGCTTGATGGACGGTAACGCCTTTTTCCAAGGCAAAGCTTTGCACGCGGAGAAGCGCCTTTTCAATTTCGTCAAGCACCGTAAATACGGTGTAATCTTCGTCGCCTTGGTTTAAGGTGTAATTGATAGAAGCGGCAACGTAGCCTTGGTTGGCAATATGTCGGCATCTTGGCTCTTCTTCCCGTTTATCGCCGCCTGTCCAAGAACCGCCGTGGATAAACAGTACGCAGCCGTTGACATTGTTTTTTTGTGCGGAACGGGGGATATACACGTCCATCACGTTGTAGGTTTTTTCTCCGTACGAAACGTTGCGATACATGCTGTACCCGATACAAAATTCCGCAAGCCAAATCGCCGCTATGCTTACAGCCAGCAGTACAACGGATAAAGTTAAGCAAAGAATTTTTCTCATAACGCGCTCCAACACAGTAGTGTACACATTGAGTATAACACAACGCGCAAAAAAGGTCAAGAAAAAATCACCCGAAAGGGGTGGTGAAAGAAAGGATTACAACAGTGAAGTGAATAACGCATAACCGTTAAAATAAGCTATGCGCTTTTTTGTATTCCGAAACGTTCCTTAAAAATTGTTTAATATTCATAACGGAAGCACTTTTTATTGTTGATTGCGCTTATAGCCCACGCAATTTTTGATAATGGTAATCAGTTCGTCAATTTCCGTCACGCAGTCTAATTGTATCCACTTGTGAATAATGCCAACGACGCCTTGCGTGAAAAATTCCAAATTGTAAATTTTTTGTGTTTCGTCTTTGATAAATTGTGAAATTGCAGGATAAAAAACGGCTTCATACATTTGCTTATATACCGCATCTTTTTGAAAAAGCTGCGGCTTTTGGTAAACCAGCTTCAAAACACGCTTGTTTTTCTTGCAAAAATTCAAATAGGGTATCAACTGCGTTCCCGTGATCAAGAAAGCATTTTCTTTGCTGGTAATTTTCGGCGGTACTTTATCCGTGAAAGCGCCGATAAACTCTTTATGCAAATTTGCAAGCGTTTCTTCCAAAAGATCGTAAACGTTATCGTAATGCAGATAAAAGGTAGAACGGTTGACGCCTGCCTTTTTCGTAATTTCCGTAACGGAAATAAATTGAATATCCTTTTTTTCCAGCAACGCCAAAAGCGCTTGGTTCATTAAGCTTGCCGTATAAAAATATTTACTTTCGTTCTTGTTCATCTTTACATATCCTTAAATCTTTGTTTGCTTTGACTATCATAAGTATAGCACATATGACGATAAAAATGGAAACGATTGCGCTCAAAATAGGCAAAATAATGCGTCGCAGTTGCATATCGCCGTTGCCAAACGTCGTAAGCATAGTATTTGTCAGCGTTACCATAGAAACGCTTGCGGAAATCAAGCTGATAATTTTCACGCAAGAATAAACGTGGTTATTTTTCTTCAAATGCTTGGTGCTGCCGACGATGGCGATGGTCAAAGCGGAAAAAGTGTAGGTCGCAAGCGTGATAACGGTAATTTCGTGGTGGGAAGCATAGGGGGCGGTGTAAATCAAAACGAACATCATCGTTGAAACCGCCACGTTCAACACAAGCAAAAACCAGCCGCAAGCGCGCATAATCGCAATTTTTTCGCGCGGACGTTTTTTGGCGTCCATTTGAAAGAATATAAAAATGCGCGCCGTGGTAAGTAAAGCATAATATACCGACATCACGAAAAACCATTTTGAAAAATACAGCCGGCTTATAACGAATAAAAAAATTGCGTACGCACAGTTAAAGACGTACGATACGGATAAAAAGCATTGTATTCTATACCCTATATCGTTTTTAACTTTTTTCAAAAAGGCGGAAAGCATACTTATGCTTCGTTGGCGATTTCATTTGCAAGCGTAATGATATCCGCGGCGTATTTGCTCTTGGATTTGGCTAAGATTTTTTTATACAATGGATAATTTACGCTTACCCCCAAAATACCAATACAGCCGATGGCGATGCCGATGCCCATTACAAGCGGAGTACCTGCACCGATTACGCCCATAGATAAGCACATGCCCGTGCCTAAAATCAGGGAAGAGAGTACACCCAAGGTGTAGGTGAAAATATTTGCGGGGCTTTTTGCCTTTGCGTCTAATTTCTTTAACGCCTTTACCTTGGACGTTTGCTTGGGTGCGTACTCATTTGCGATATGCTCTGCATAAATTTTGTCAGTGTTCATTTTTTTCTCCTTAAAATCGTTTATTTTTTTGCTTAAGCATGAGTATTATAACACAAACAAAAGGGTATAGCTACAACAAAAGGAAAGCAAAACGTTGATTTCAAGAAAAAACGCCGCCCAAGCAGGGCGGCGGTAATTAGACAAAAAGTAGACCTTTTTAATTTTCAAGACCAACTAAATAATCTATTGAAACTTCAAAAAATTTTGACAATACTATTAGGTTTGATAGTTTAGGCTCTCTTAATCCGTTTTCCCAAAGGCTTATTATGCCTTTGCTAACGTTAATAGCTTTCGCTAATTCCACTTGTCCAACGCCTTTTTCTATTCGTAATTCCTTTAATTTTTCACAAAAAACATTTTCCATATAAAAATTATCTCACAAAAGTAAGAAAAATACTTGACTTCTTACAACTGTAAGATTATAATTTGTGTTATAGGTCTTATGGGCTATTAAATAATAAGGAGTGTTCTTTATGAGAAAAATTTCTACGGGCTGGTGGGTTGTAATTATTATATATGTATGCAGTTTAATTTGTACAATTATTACTCATAGTATGATGATTTCTCGTTATTCAACAAATAACGTCATTGTAACTTGTACCGATAAAAGAAGAGAACCTAGTACTTATTATAATAAATATAAAAGGGTTTATTTGGATTTTACTGTAAACAATGTTGGTGTTTGTGATGCTAGAGAAATAAAGGGCGTTGTAACAATCGTCAATAAATTAGACAACACTATATTGTTGGAAGAAGAATATATTATAAAACATTACACAAATGCTGAAAGCACTTCTAATGTTGATGCTTGTTTTTACGATGACGATGAGCGAGTTAAAAATTTTGAAGCGCTTTATGAAGCCGATTTTTCTGAGTTAGACGTGGTTTTTGAGATGGAGTCAGTTGATTTTACGGAAGGTAATAGTTCATTTAGTATTTTTAAGACGATGGTTTCCATACCGACGTATATAATTATTTGTTTGTTGTTTTCATTTATAGTGATTTATGGTTCAGCGCTAGTCTTTTTAGGATCTAAAAAAATTAATAATCAGGCATTGAAAATTATCTATATAATCGTTCTTTTACCTATTTGGTTTTTTGGTTATATTTTGTTGACGTGTAAAGGAGGAAAAAAGAGAAAAGGCATATGGGTTTTTATCCCAGAGGAGTTCTTTTGATCCTAACAAGTTATGAAAAGTAGATGAAGAAAATCTTCCAAAATGGATATTCTCGGTATCCTGCAGGTAATGCTTATGCGAACCCCGATGGGTTCGCCCTAAATCATACGGGCACAACAAAAACGCACACCATCAAGGTGTGCGTTTTGTTGGTGACCTTATCGGGGTTCGAACCCGAATTTGCGCCGTGAGAGGGCGCCGTCCTAACCGTTAGACGATAAGGCCATAGTATTTAATTTTTATCTTTACGTAATCTTCGTCGCCCACCACCGTGAGAGGGCGCTTCTCGAACAAAGCAAGGTGGACTTT
>JAZSHX010000018.1:0-4062 GCA_045533485.1 Candidatus Scatosoma sp.
GGTAGCCGCGTAAGACGTCGGTTCGATTCCGACCACTTCCACCACTAAAATAACACCGTCCTTGAAGGGCGGTGTTATTTTAGTGGAAATTACCGAACCTGTGGGCGGAATTGAGGGTGGGAGCCGTTTTACGGGAGTAAAGCGCTTTGCCGCCGATATGCCCTATCTACAACAATGTTGTCGGCAAAGGACGACATTGATAATGTCGAAGCGGGGCGCGCCGCTAAAGGCGCTATTCCGACCACTTCCACCAACAAACAGACGCCTTTTTAGGCGTCTGTTTTGTTTGCTTCACACCGCTTTTACCATTAATTATGCAAAATTGCGCATTTGTTCCATTGACAAACTGTGCATAATATTGTATAATACATATATAAAAATTATTCTTTTTAGGAGAAAACACAAATAAGATTAGAAAACAAAGTGGTTGTTGTTACCGGCGCGTCCAGCGGTGTGGGCAGAGAAATTGCACTGCTTTTCGCAAAGGAAGGCGCAAAGGTAGTTGCTGTGGCAAGAAGAGCGGAACGTCTTGCGGCTTTGGAAGAACAAAGCAAGGATTTCGCAGGTCAAATCGTTGCCTATGCAGGCGATATTTCCTTGGAAGAAATCAACGAAAAGATGATTGATTTCGCCATCGAAAAATTCGGCAAATTCGATATCCTTATCAACAATGCCGGTTTGATGGACAACTTCGCGCCTGCGGAAAACTTGGATACGGAGCTTATGGAACGCCTTATGAAAGTGGACGTTTTCGGACCGGCTTGGGCTACGCGTAAAGCGGTTAGAGTATTCCTTGAAAACGAAAACGGCGGCAATATCGTAAACGTGGCTTCTATTGCCGGTATTTGCGGCGGTAAGAGCGGTTGCGCTTACACGATGGCAAAGCACGCGGTTGTCGGTTTGACGAAGAACACCGCTTTTTCCTACCGTCTTAACAAAATCCGTTGCAACGCTATCTGCCCTGCAGGTATCAACACGGAAATGACCGACCCTGCCCTGTTTGCTACGGCGGATCAAAAGGGCTTGCAAAACGCTATGCTTTCCATGCACTTTGGTACAAGAAGCGCGGAAGCGTTTGAAATTGCGGATATCGCGTTGTTCCTTGCAAGCGACGAAGCGGCTGTTGTCAACGGCGCAATTGTAACGGCGGACAGCGGTTTGATTTCTTTCTAAAATAGTTATATTTACACACTTTATAGACGCCCTGCAAGGCGTCTATTTTTTACAATTTTGCTCTTAAATTTTTTCAAACGTATTGCATTTGCCGCATATTTATGTTATACTGTAACAAAATCAGCGCTAAGGAGACGGACAAAATGGATTTTTACACGCAAAACAATCAAAAACGCCCTGTTCGGCTATCGGCGCAAACGCGCAAGTTTGCCTACGATTCCCTAAATAGAAAATACGGTTTAGACACCTTAAAAAATATGTGGGTGCGTTTAGACGGCGTAGACGATTTTGAAAGCTTATCGCAAATACGGCAATACGACGCTGCTATCCAAGCCATTGCGGACAACGCGCCTATCCGTATATGCGAAGGAGAAAAAATAAGCGGCGCGGCGACTTTGGGCTTGGCTATTCAACATAAAATCCCCGCCGTTTACGGGGAGCATTCTCTTTTCCCCAGTATTAGCCATTTGACCGTCGATTTTCAAACTGTTTTGAAAAAGGGCGTAAGGTTTATCCGCGAAAGCGCCGAAAGCGCGTATGCAAAATATGCAAACACGGAAAAACAACCCTTTTTGCAAAGCTGTTTGACCTGTTTGGACGCTTTTCAAGCTTGGCATAAGCGGTATTTAGATGCGCTTCGGAATATGCCCGATTATCAAAAAAATTATAAAAATCTTCAACGCGTACCTTTTGCACCTGCCACTACCTTTCACGAAGCCGTGCAAAGCTTATGGTTCACCTTTGCGTTTATCCGCCTTTGCGGAAACTGGCCGGGTATCGGGCGCATCGACGCGTTGCTTGGCGATTATCTGGAAAACGATTTGCGAAACGGCGTAACCACTTTGGACGAAGCGCGAGAAATTTTGGCGCATTTCTTTATCAAGGGCTGTGAGTGGATCAACGGTCAATTTATCGGCAGCGGCGACGCGCAGCATTATCAAAATATCGTGCTGGCAGGCGTCGATGAAAACGGTGCGCAGGTGTGCAACCAAGTGACTTATTTGGTTTTGGATATTTTGGAAGAGCTTGGCATTAGCGATTTTCCCACTACCGTGCGCCTGAACGAAAACACCGACGAAGTATTGTTGCGTAGAGTTGCCGACGTGATGCGTTACGGCGGCGGCACGCTTGCCGTTTACAACGAAGATTTGGTGATAGACGCGCTTGTCAAGGACGGCTATTGCTTGCGCGAAGCGCGTTCGTTTGCCAACGACGGCTGTTGGGAAGTACAAATCCCGGGAAAAACATATTTTTCCTATGCGCCGTTCGACAGCTTGCAAATTTTGCAAAAAAACACCTTACGCGCTTATCAATATGCGCCAAGCTTTAACGATTTTGAAAGCTTGTATCAAGCGTATCTTGTTGATTTACGCGCGCACATACACACAATCGTACAGGGCAGAATAAAACAATTTTTGCCTTTTGATACCGAAAAAAACACTTGGAAATGGAAAGAACAAACGCCTTGCACCGTTATTTCCCTGTTTGAACAAGGGTGTATTGAAAAGGGGCTTTCTTATTTAGAAGGTGGGCCGCTATACAATATCTACTCTCCGCATATCGGCGGACTTGCCGACACGGTCAACGCTTTGTACGCCATCAAAAAGCTGGTGTATGATGATAAACGCATTTCTCTTACCGACTTTTTTGCTATATTGAAAAACAACTGGGACGGAGAAGAAACGCTTAGGCAATACACGCTTCGCCATTACGCCTATTACGGAAACGACAGCGACGAAGTGGACGAAATTGCCACGCGGTTGCTTGCTGATTTTGCAGATATTTGCGTATCGTTTAACGGGCTTTGCGGCTACCGCTTCCCTGCAGGCGTGAGTACGTTTGGACGGCAATTAGAGTGGGCTCCGCACCGTTTGGCGTCGCCGCACGGCAGAAAAATGGGCGAAGTGCTGGCGGCAAACTGTTCCCCTACCCCGAATACAGACAAGGAAAGCGTAACTGCCATTATCAAATCCTATTGTAAAGCCGATTTATCTAAGCTGGCGACGGGGGCGGCGTTGGACGTTAAGCTGTTGCCGTCAAATGTAAACGGCGAAAACGGATTGCAAATATTAACGGCTTTATTGCGTAGCTTTGTTGCGCTGGGCGGATTTTTTATGCAACCGGATATCGTAGACGCCGCTACCTTAAAAGACGCGCAAAAGCACCCCGAAAATTATCAAACGCTGTCCGTGCGTATTTCCGGTTGGAACGCGCGGTTTGTAACGCTGAATAAAGAGTGGCAAAATATGGTGATTGAACAAAACGAACATTGACGCGCGAAAAATGATAGAAAACACCCCGTTCTTTTCACAAGAACAGGGTGTGATTTTTATATGTTTGTGCGTACCATGTACGCGTTCACTGGGTTATTCATGCCAAGTGGCAGGAGCGAATAAGATTAGCATTGGAAAAATTTCCAGCCTGCCTGCAAGCATATCAAACATAAACACAAACTTAGAAAGCGTGTTATAAATGGAAAAGCTACCCGTAGGGTCAATTACGCCAAGCCCTGGTCCTACGTTATTTAACGTGGTCGTAACCGCCGTAAAGTTGGTAAGCAAATCTTGACAATCAAGCGCCAAAATCAACATAGAAGCACCGAAAACAAGCACGAACGCCACAACGTATGCGTTTACACCACGCACTACTTCGTGTTCAACGATACGCTTATCCATCGTAATTTTCTTGACTTGGTGGGGATGCAAACGGCGTTTCATCTCATGCGTTGCGCCCTTATACAATATTACCATACGCGAAACTTTCATGCCGCCTGCCGTGATGCGCGTTTATCCGCTCCACGTCGGTAAGAAATAATAGGTAAAATAAGTATGTAGAAAGTTTTTTGGTAGCCGCGTAAGACGTCGGTTCGATTCCGACCACTTCCACCAC
>JAZSHX010000031.1:0-43422 GCA_045533485.1 Candidatus Scatosoma sp.
AGATTGCAAAGAAGTGGCAGACAAAGCGGAACACACGTGGAACGCAGGCGAAGTGACGACGCCCGCAACGGCAACGGCGAAAGGCGTGAAAACGTACACCTGCACGGTATGTGCGCAAACGAAAACGGAAGAATTTGAAGCCGTTACTACGCTTACCGCAGAACAATTTGCAGCAGCGTTCAATTTCGGCAGCAACTGGACGTACGTATTTGATTTGAACTATTCGGACGGTTCTAAGGAACATTACGAAGCTAAACGCGCAGGCGATTTGTATTCTTATTATAATATCGACCACGACGAAGACGGCGAAGTGGACTACGAAAATACGTATTACGTGCAAAAAGACGGCGAAACGGTTTACAAATACGACGATGTGGAAGTTGGCGAAGACGAATATTTCTCCAAAGCAGTGTATGACGGGGATTATGAAGAAAAAGTAAACGCTTTGTTTGAAGAAAACACGCCCGAAGCGTTCCGCGATTTCTCGTTGTATGAATACGATGCGGCAAATAAATGCTATAAAACCAAAGCGGCTATGGAAGTGTACGGCACGACGGTTAGCGCAGTAGCGTTCACGGCAGTGGATGGCAAAATCGTTCAATTTACTTACACGATTGATATGGGTACGTATGGCACGATGACGTTCGTTGGCGATATCACCTACGGCGACGCAACCGTAACGCTTCCCACCAACCTTCTTCCTGCGTCTATGATTACCGAAAGTCAATTCTGGAATTTGTTTGACCTTGGCGAAAACTGGACGGCAACGCAAACCTTGACGTACGTTGATATGGATATGAGCGGTTCGCAAACTTGGGCGCGCGCAGGCGGATTGTATTATACGAAATCCACGTCGGTTCAAGGCACGACGACGTATGAAGTGGAAACGTATGCAGAAGCAAGCGAAGATACGACGTATGTATACTCCAAATATCCTGGCGATGAAGCTTTCACGAAGAGTGATTACGGCGCTTCCTTTGAAAGCTATATGTATATCGCCATTGAAAATATAATGCCCAGCGATTTCCGTACTTTCTCGTTGTATGAATACGACGCGACGACGGGCGCATACGTAGGCAAAGAAGCTATCACCGTTTATGGTGAAGTAACGGCAACGGCATTCTCTTTCAAAGTAGATAACGGTAAGCTTGTAGAATTCAGCTACACCGTTACGATGGAAGACGGCGGCACAACGATGACGGGTTCGGCTACGGTTACGTTCACCTATGGTGACGCAAGCGTAACGCTTCCCACCAACGTGCAAACGGGTGGCGCAGTGCAAGGCTAATCTATTTTACGTAAAATACAACACGGCGGTTTTCATATCGCCGTGTTATTTTTGTTGCAAGCCGTAGAGAAATTTGTTATAATGATATTATACAAAACGTCGGGAGAAAACCGCAGTGCAAAAAACGGGCTGGCTTATCTACAATCAAGAAGGCGCAACGCGCAACGCGTGGTTTATACGGCGCTTACAGGGCGAAATGCAAAAAAACGGCGTTTCGTTACAGCTGGTCGTTGCGGATACGCCTTTACAACTGCCAAATAACACCCCCGATTTTGCTATCGTGCGCGCAATGAACGCGGATATCAACAAAGAAATGCAAACGCGCAGTGTAAAAACCGTCAACAACGCGCAAACGGCTTTGGTGGCAGGGGATAAATGGCAAACGTATTTGCTGTGCAAACAGCTAAATATCCCCGTTTTAGACACTTGGCTTTTTGATAACAAAACGGCAGACCAAGCAACGTATCCTTGCGTAGTCAAATCGCGGTTTGGGCACGGCGGCTGTCAAGTGTTTTGGGCGAAAAATGCGGAACAAGCTAAGCAAATCGTGGGCAACAGCCAAGAATATATCCTGCAAACGCCCTGCAAAACGCTGGGCGAAGACACGCGCGTGTATGCGGTGGGCGACCAAATCGCGGCGGCTGTCAAGCGCACAAGTAAAAGCGATTTCCGTTCCAACTTTTCCTTAGGGGGTAATGCGGAGCTTGTAGAAATCACGCAAATGCAAAAACAAATCGTGGAGCGCCTGCAAGCGCATTTGCATTTTGATTTTATCGGCGTGGATTTTTTACCCGACGGCAAGGGAGTAGTGCTCAACGAACTGGAAGACGCGGCAGGTACGCGTATGCTGTATGCAAACGGTATCGATATCGTGCCGACGTACGTACAACAGGTATTAAAAAATATATAAAAGCAAGGGGGCAGGTACGCGTTGATTGCACACCTGCCCCCATCATTTTGTTTTTATTTTTGCAATTCCAAGGTGCGTGCATACGCGCCTTTCACGCCGCTTTCCACAGCCAAGGAGAAGTTGTTTTTCTCCATCTCCGCAAGCCCTGCAAGGGTAGTACCCCCGGGGGAACAAACGGCGCGCTTCAAGCTTTCCGCGTCCTTAAACGCAAGCAGCATATCCGCCGCGCCCTTGACGGTTTGCGCCGCGTACAATTCCGCTTTTTCCTTGGGTACGCCCAAATCCACCGCGCCCTTGACAATCGACTGCGCAAACGCGTACACGAACGCAGGGCCGCAGCCGGAAACGCCTGCCGCCGCGTCAATCAACGCTTCGTCCAGCTTATCCAAAACGCCCGCCTTGGAAAATGCGTCCAAAAATGCCTGTTCATCGGCAGGGCAAACGCCGTCGCAATCATATAAAATCATACCTGCGCCCAGCTGTACGGGGGTGTTTGGCATAATGCGTATCACGGGCAAACTCGCGCCCACGTACGCGCGCAATTTCGCTATCGTCACGCCTGCCGCCATAGTGATAAGCACGCAGTTTTCCGCTAAAACGTCCTTAAATTCGTTGACGGTTGTCTGCATATTTTGCGGTTTGACACCCAACACGACAAACTTACAATTTTGCGCCAAGGTGCGGATATCCGTGGTAACTGCGCCAACGCTGTCCGCCAAAGCCGCCGCCTTGTCCGCGTTTTGGTCGCAAAGCGCGATTTGTTTTGCATTGATTGTTTTCGCTACGGCTTTGACAAGCGCACCGCCCATATTGCCGCAACCGATAAATCCAAACGTATATTGCATACCTTTCTCCTTTTTACCGCACCTGCCCGTTGCCGCGCACGATATATTTATAGGAAGTCAGCTCTTCCAACCCCATAGGTCCGCGCGCGTGCAGTTTTTGCGTAGAAATGCCGATTTCACAGCCCTTGCCAAACTCACCGCCGTCGGTAAAACGGGTAGACGCGTTGACGTACACCGCCGCGCTGTCGACCGACTGCGTAAACAAATCGGCGTTTGCTTGGCTCTCCGTCACGATAGCGTCGCTGTGTCCCGTAGAGTGCAGGGCGATATGCGCAATCGCTTCATCCACGCTGTCCACCACCTTTACGGCAAGGATATAATCTAAAAATTCCGTATCAAAATCTTCGTCCGTCGCCTGCGTTTGCCCGATAACCGCATACGCGCGCGTATCGCAACGCAGCTCCACGGGCGTTAAGCCGTTTTCCTGCCGTTTATCCACCAACGCATTTTTGAGTATGGGCAAAAACGCCTGCGCCACGGCTTTGTGGACAAGACAAACTTCTTCGGCGTTACAAACGGACGGACGCGAAGTTTTGGCGTTGTTAATGATCGTAAGCGCCTTTTGCAAGTCGGCGTGTTCGTCCACGTACACGTGACAAATGCCCGTACCCGTTTGAATACACGGCACTTTGGCGTTTTCCACGCACGAACGGATAAGCCCTGCGCCGCCGCGCGGAATCAATGCGTCCACGTACCCGACCGCCGTCATAAGTGCGGTTGCGCTTGCACGGGAAGTGTCGGTGGGCAAACAAATAAAGTTTTCGTCAATCCCCAAACCCTTTAACGCACTGCGTAACACGCCCACGATTGCCTGCGAAGAGAAAAACGCGTCCTTACCGCCGCGCAAAATGCACGCGTTGCCGCTTTTGAAGCAAAGCGCCGCCGCGTCGCTGGTCACGTTGGGACGGCTTTCGTAAATAATCCCGATCACCCCAAGCGGTACACGCGTTTTCGTTACCGTCAAGCCGTTTGCAAGCGTATCCGTTTGCAAAACCGTACCCACGGGATCGGGGAGCGTTGCCACCTGCCGTATGCCGTCCGCCATCGCGCGCACACGCTTTTCGTCTAAGCGCAGTCTATCCTGCATCACGGTAGATAACACGCCCTGCGCGTTTTGCAAATCGATGGCGTTGGCTTGTAAAATACTATCCGCATTATTTTCCAGTGCGTCCGCCATCGCAAAAAGGGCGGTGTTTTTTTGTTGTGCAGTCAAAGCCGTTGCCTTTCTTGCGGCGGCTTTTGCGGCGATAAACATATCTTTCATCTCACTCATTTTGCAAAAAACCTTGTGTATTTTCCTTTTTTCCCTGCCACAATATCGTATAAAATTTCAGGCGTTTGCCCGTCCGCAATGACCGTATCACAGTCCTGCGCAAGACAAATTTGCGCCGCTTTGAGCTTGGTCACCATACCGCCCGTACCCAGCGCCGAACCTGCGCCGCCTGCAAGCGCGATAATTTCCTGCGTAACGCCGTGTACTTCTTCGATAAGCTTAGCGTTTTCGTCCTTGTGCGGATCGGCGGAATACAAACCTGCCACGTCGGATAAAATAATAAGCACGTCGGCTTTCACGCTCGCCGCCACCAACGCCGAAAGGGTATCGTTATCGCCCACCTTAATTTCTTCGGTGGCAATCGTATCGTTTTCGTTGACGATAGGGAGCGCGCCCAAATCCAACAACCGCTTGACGGTATTGCTAAAATTTTCGTGCCTGTCGTCGGCAACGAAATCCGCGCCCGTCAGCAAAAGCTGCGCCACCGTGTGCCCGTATTCTCCAAACATTTTATCGTAAGTGTACATCAGCTCACACTGTCCCACAGCCGCCGCAGCTTGCTTGGTAGGGATATCCGTCGGCTTGTCTTTAAGCGCAAGCTTTCCAACGCCCATACCGATAGCGCCCGAAGACACCAAAATCACTTCGTGCCCAGCGTTTTTCAAATCA
Organism: Candidatus Scatosoma sp.; assembly: GCA_045533485.1. Taxonomy (GTDB): domain Bacteria; phylum Bacillota; class Clostridia; order Christensenellales; family Borkfalkiaceae; genus Scatosoma. The sequence goes on from JAZSHX010000031.1 coordinate 4,986, forward strand.
CTCAACACACCGCAAAGCGCGCCCGTGCGTTTGACGTTCAATTTTCCCGTCGCGTGCGTCAGAGTAGACGTGCCGACTTTGACTACAATTCTCATTTGCGTAATTCCTTTTTTGCATTTGAAAAGGGCTTTTAACCGATTTTTTCGATTATAACATACAGTATAGCCCTTTTGCCAAACTTTGTCAAGCAACGCGCGCGTGTTTTATAAAATTGACGATCGCTGTTTTTGTGTTTTTTGCATATACTGCACGATTAAAGACAAATCTTCTTTATTGCGCTCGTTGAGTACCCGAAAATCGCGCAGGGCAAGCCGTTCTTCCTTTTTCGTGCCGTCCGCGCAGGCAAATTCCGCATACAAAGGCCGTTCCTTGCCCGTGTACGCATAGGTAAGCGTGCCCAAATCCCCTTTCGTGAGCCCATGCGGTAAATCGCTTGTCAAAACGATCAAATCAAATTCTTCTGCCAGCTTGTTGTCGTTGTACTTTGTTTTCATAAAATCCCCCTTAAAAACCTTGTATTTACGCCCAAAAAATTGCTTTTGGGCAAACAGTATACCACGCTTTTGAAAAATTACAAGGGGGTACTGCCATTTTTTTTCTTGTTTGGCAAAAAATTCGTCGAAAAACTGTTTACAAGCGGTAAATTTTGTGGTATAATGATAAGCGGTGGAGAAAGGTATTTTATTCCAAGAAAACGGGGATAAGAAAAATAAAATTCCACAAAATACAAAAAAGAAAAATATAAAAGTCAAGGAGAAATTACAATGACGAACAATAAGAAAGTGCTTCAATTTGTTGCAGACTGCCAAGCGTTCGCACAACCCGACAAAGTGGTTTGGATCGATGGTAGCGACAAGCAAAGAGACGCGCTTCGCGAAGAAGCGTGCGCAACGGGCGAAATTATCAAATTAAACCAAGAACTTCTTCCCGATTGCTATTATCACAGAACGGCTGAAAACGACGTTGCCCGCGTAGAAGACAGAACGTTTATCTGCTGCGAAAACGAAGAAGACGCAATGCCGCATTCCATCGTAAAATGGAAAGCACCCAAAGAAGCGTACGCAATGGTAAACGAAATTGCAAAAGGCGCATACAAGGGCAGAACGATGTACGTTATCCCTTATTCGATGGGCGTAGTTGGCTCGCCTTTCTCTAAAATCGGTATCGAAATTACCGACTCTATCTACGTTGTACTCAACATGATGATTATGAGGCGCGTAGGCGAAATGTGTTTGGATCAACTTGGAGAAAACGGTGATTTCGTTAAGGGCTTCCAAGCTAAATGCGACGTAAACCCCGAAAAGAGATATATCATGCACTTCCCCGAAGACAACACGATTATCTCCGTGAACTCCGCATACGGCGGCAACGTACTTTTGGGTAAAAAGTGCTTCGCGCTCCGTATCGCAACCAACCTTGGCAGAAAGGAAGGCTGGATGGCAGAACACATGCTCATCCTTGGCGTTAAACGTCCCCAAGACAAAGAAATCAAATACGTTGCGGCTGCGTTCCCTTCCGCTTGCGGTAAAACCAACCTTGCAATGTTGATTCCCCCCAAGCAATACCTTGACGCTGGCTACGAAGTACAATGCGTAGGCGACGACATCGCTTGGATCAGAGTGGGTGAAGACGGCAGACTTTGGGCGGCTAACCCCGAAAACGGTTTCTTCGGCGTTGCTCCCGGCACGAACGAAAAATCCAACCCCAACGCACTTGCGGCAACCAAGAAAGGCACGATTTTCACGAACGTTGCACTCAACCCTGCAGACAACACCGTTTGGTGGGAAAAGCTCACGAAGCAAGCGCCTGCAAACCTTATCGACTGGAAGGGCAACCCTTGGACGCCCGACAGCGGTGTAAACGCAGCGCACCCCAACTCCCGTTTCACGGCTCCCGCAGAAAACTGCCCTTGCATTTCGCCTGAATTCAACTCCAAAGCAGGCGTTCCCCTTTCGGCAATCATCTTCGGCGGCAGACGCGCAACCACGACGCCGCTTGTATATCAATCGAGAGACTGGAACCACGGTACGTTCGTTGGTACGATTATGTCTTCCGAAACGACGGCGGCAGCTACGGGCGCAGTTGGCGTACTTCGTCACGACCCTATGGCAATGAAACCTTTCATGGGCTATTCCGTAGATAGATATTTCCAACACTGGATTGATATGGGTGCAAAAGTGCCTGCTGACAAGCAACCCAAGATTTTCAACGTAAACTGGTTCCGTCAAGACGAAAACGGCAACTTCATGTGGCCCGGTTTTGGCGACAATATGCGCGTGCTTGACTGGATTTTGGACCGTTGCGACGGCAAGGTAGAAGCGCAAGAAACGGCGATCGGTTACCTGCCTTACGCAAAGGATATCAACATTGAAAACTGCGACATCGACGCGGCAACGCTTGATAAGCTTTTGGAAGTGGACAAAGAACGTTGGGCTGCAGAAGCAAAAGAAATCGAAGGTTACTACGCTGAAAACTTCGGCGATAAGATGCCCAAAGAAATTATGGCAAACCTTGAAATCTTGAAAGAAAACTGCGCAAAATAAGCAAAGCGTAAAATCTCCCCCGACTGTGAAAAACAGTCGGGGGATTGTTTAAGGGAGAAAAATTATGAATTTTGCGCAGCGATTAAAAAATATACGAAAGGAAAGCAATTTAACGCAAAAGCAAGTGTATGAAAAGCTGGGGATTTCCGCTAATGGCTACGCAAGCTATGAACAGGGGAGAACAGAGCCAAGCATTTCCACGTTGATTGCATTGTGCAAACTATTCGACGTCAGCGCCGATTATTTATTAGGATTAGAAGATTGAAAAAGAACGCTTTTCCAACCGTTTTTTTTTGTAGCTTGTCGAAAAAAGCAAACAAAAGGCATTAGCTTTTTTGGATGCCATAAGTTTACCTATACAAATTGATATTTTTTTTGGTGCTGTATTTTCGATAAAGAGCAATTTTTATTCTTATTCGTAGAACAGATAAGAAACTCCACGAAGGTGATAATATGAACATAAATGACGCAATTATTAAAAGAATTGAAGAAATTTGCAAGGAAAAGAAGATAAACGTATGCGAAGCCGCATTAAATGGCGGAAAATCCCCATCTGCGATTTACGATTTGATAAAAGGCAGAACAAAATGCTCTAAGGTATCCACAATCAAAGCTTTTTGTCAAGGCGCAGGAATAACTTTATCAGAATTTTTTGACAAAGAGTATTTTAACGATTTTGAAGAATAAGCATCATAGAAAAAAAACCACGGAACAATCCGTGGTTTATAGTATATATTAGATAAACGAAAAAGAACGGGTTCTCAACCGTTCTTTTTATTTTTATTCGTTTGTGGATAAATCTTCGTCCATAGGGGCTTGTGCTTGCTTTTTATCCTTTTGCGCCGTCCACCAAGCGCTGATTTTCGCTTTTGCCGTTTTGCAGTCGGCAACGAACGCTTTATGATCGAAAATCATAGAAAGCCCGAACGCCAAAGGCATAACCAAAATAAACACGGGGAAAATCATCCAGAACCACGGCCAGTATTTTTCTTGACCTGCAAATTCGCCAACGGGGATTTTCGTAAAGAAATCGGGGCAGAAAACAGCCAAGAAATTGCCGATAGCGTCGTCTTTCCCGGGTCCCCAAATATAGGACGAATTTTTGTAATGCGTGTCGAAAATATCGCCGTTTCTAAGGGGTATGTACCCAAGCTCGCTTTGGAAAATTTGATTGAGCATAATAAACAGCATCAACAAAAGCAAGCCGACGGGCGCAACCCAAATGCGTTTATACGAAAGCGTATGCTGTTTGAAAAGCACCGTTAAAAGGGGCACGGCAAGCAGCATCCAGTGGTGGTAATAAAAGCGCACGATATCCCAAAATTCGCCCATTTGATTGCTCTTTGCAAGCGGTTCTTGGGGATAGAAAAGCGCGATAAGTCCGCTTAAAACGCCGATGTAGAACATATAATCTTTCACTTTTTTGCTCTTCATAAAGAACATAAACGGGAAAAGGGCGATGTTCGCACCGCAAATATTAACAAACCACGCGTCGCGTAATTTTCTGGCTTCGTCCACCGAATAGGGCGGGATATACACCTTCAAAAAGTGACACAAAAGCCCAAACGCAAGAAAGGAAAACAGCACGATTTTTTGCGTTTTCACCGATTTGTTTCTAAGCCCGTAATATAAACCTACGATACCGCCTGCGCCAAGGAATAGCCAGAAAAAATACCATAAATTAAACATTTTGATAATCATATCTTCACCCACGTAAATATTTATTTTTATATCGACGGCGCAAGGAAAATCCTTACGCCGCAGTTTTTTACATAAACAATTTCGTAATCCAGTCAATCACGTTGAAGTTGGCAAACAACGCCACGCAAACAAGAGAAACGGTACTCATAATCTTGATTAAGATATCCAAGGACGGGCCAACGGTATCCTTCAAGGGGTCGCCGACCGTATCGCCGACGATTGCCGCGTCGTGCGTTGCAGAGCCCTTGCTTTCGCCTTCTACGCCGCCTGCTTCGATATACTTTTTCGCGTTATCCCAAGCGCCGCCGGAGTTACCCGTAAAGATAGCCAACATAATTGCCGAAAGCGTTGCGCCGATTAAGATACCGCCCACGAAGAAGGGGCCGAACAAAAGTCCGCAAACGACGGGGAACGCAATGGCTACGATAGCAGGCGCAATCATTTCTTTAAGCGCGCCTTGCGAAGAAATGGTGATACAACGCGTGTAATCGGGTTTTGCCGTACCGTCCAAAATGCCGGGAATTTCCTTAAATTGACGGCGAACTTCGGTAACCATATTTCTTGCCGCTTTCGCCACGGAATTGATAAGCATACCGCTAAACAAGAACGGTAACGCCGCGCCGACCATAGCGCCTACCAGCACGTCGCGCGAAACGATGTTCAAAAGCAGCTCCGTCATAAAGGTGTACAAATAACTGCTCATCATAGACACGGTAGCAAGTGCCGCCGAACCGATAGCAAATCCTTTCCCGATTGCCGCGGTGGTGTTCCCAACGCTATCGAGCTTGTCGGTAATGTTACGCACGTCCTTATCCAAACCGCTCATTTCCGCGATACCGCCTGCGTTGTCGCTGATGGGGCCGTAGGTATCTACGGAAACCGTCGTTGCAACGAAACAAAGCATACCAACCGCGCCGCAGCCCACGCCGTACATACCGCCAAGCGCGTAGCAAATAAAGATAGCCGCGCCCAAGCAAAGCACGGGCAGCATACAGGAAATCATACCTGTTGCCATACCCTGCGTAATCGTCAAAGCAGGGCCTTCCTTGCTGGCTTTTGCAATCGTTTTGGTGGGTTTAAAATCGTAGCTAGTGTAATATTCGGAAATCATACCGATGATAACGCCTGCGGCAATACCGATAGCCGCCGCTACCCAAGGCGTTACTTTACCAAGCGAGAAACCAGCCGCTTTCAACTGTTCCGCCGTTTCGCCCTTGAACAGGAAGAAGCTCAAAACAAACCCAAGCGCGATAGAAAGTCCTGCGGATATCCAAGTAGCTAAATTTAGCTCAAAATGGGGGTTGTCGGAAAGCTTTCTCTTCACCAAGGGGAAAGCGATACCCAACACGCACGCAATCAAGCCGATGCCTGCAAACAGGATAGGGAACGCAATCATTTTTGCATACAAAGTGGCGGAAGTGTACGCGCTGTGGGTAAAGAGTTCGATTGCCAAAATGGAGCAGGAAAGCACTGCGCCTACGAAGCTTTCCAAAAGGTCTGCGCCCAAGCCCGCAACATCGCCTACGTTATCGCCCACGTTGTCTGCGATGGTAGCAGGGTTTCTGGGGTCGTCTTCGGGAATATGCGCTTCCGTTTTCCCTACAAGGTCCGCGCCCATATCTGCCGCTTTGGTGTAAATACCGCCGCCTACGCGGTTGAACATAGCGATGATAGAGCAGCCCAAAGCATACCCCGAAAGCACCAAGGAAAAGGTGTAGGGTTGTTTGGTGATAGGGTTGATATTCGTTTTTACAACGCCGTCCGTAACGGAAAGCATATCCATACCAAGCCCAAACACAAGATATACGATAAGTACGCCCAAAAGCGCAAAGCCGGCAACGCAAAGCCCCATAACCGAACCGCCGCGGAACGCCACTTTTACCGTTTTACCGATATTACGCGTTTCGTTTGCGCGGTTGGCAACACGCACGTTGGCATAGGTGGCAATTTTCATACCGACCAGCCCTGCAAGCGCGCTCATCGACGCGCCGATAATAAACGTAATGCCCGTTTCCCAAGCAATCACAAGCCCAAGCACCACGGCAATCACTGCGCCGATGATGGCTACGATTTTGTATTCGTAGCGGATGAAAGCGTTTGCGCCTTCACGGATAGCCGCCGCGATTTCTTGCATTTTTTCATTGCCTTCTTTCATCTTACGAACAAGATAGAAGTTGAAAAAGGCAAAGGAAACGGCAAGGATAACGGCAAAAGCAACAATCAATAAAAGCCAGTTATTCATAAAATCTCCTTTTGTCGCGCGTTTGCGCACGTAAACGCTTACTATTATACCATATATAAATAAATTTGTCTACCGCTTGCCAAAAACTTTTTCATACTTTTGTCGAAATTTATCTTTTCCGTGTTCCTAATATTTATATACACGCATGCGCGCGCACGTGGCAGTGCTTCCGTGAAAAAGGTGCAGAAGTCAAAAAATCAAGAAAAATCTCTTATTTTTCAAGGAAAAAAGCAAACGTGAAAAAAAAATTAAAAAAAATAAAAAAAATTGAAAAATGTCGCTCAAAACAGCTTGACTTAAATTTCGTTTCATACTACAATAAATAGGCAAGTTGCAAGGAAGCGCTTAAAAATCCGTTTTCCCCGTTAGTTTAACGGAAAAATTAGGCAAAGACGGCAACGGCAACCGAAAAAGAAAAAATACACACGAAAATAAAGGAGTAACATAATTATGAAAACCTATATGGCACACGCCGAAACGGTTGAAAGAAAGTGGTACGTGGTAGACGCAGAAGGCGTAACGCTTGGTCGTCTTGCTACCCGCGTAGCCAGCGTTCTTCGCGGTAAAAATAAACCTACCTTTACTCCCAACGTTGATACGGGCGATTTCGTAATTGTTATCAACACGGATAAAGTAGTGCTTACGGGCAAAAAACTTGAAGACAAATTTTACAGATATCACAGCGGTTACATCGGTGGCTTGAAAGAAATCCCCTACAAGAAATTGATGGCGGAAAAGAGCGACCTTGCCGTTTACGAAGCTGTAAAAGGTATGCTTCCCAAAAACAGTCTTGGCAGAGCAATGCTTAAAAAACTTCGCGTTTACAAAGGCGCGGAACACAACCACGCGGCACAAAAGCCCGAAGCGCTCAAAATCGACTAATAGGGAGGGATTGAAATTATGGCAAAAGCAAACGTTAAAAAGAAAATTCAATTCTGGGGCACCGGTAGAAGAAAGAAAGCGATTGCACGTGTTCGTCTTATTCCCGGCGGTAACGGTACGATCGTAATCAACGACCGTACGTTTGAAGATTACTTCCCCCAAGGCACGCTTCAATACATCGTGAAACAACCCCTTGTAGCAGTAGAAGCGGAAGCAAAATACGACGTAATGGTAAACGTAATCGGCGGCGGTTACACCGGTCAAGCAGGCGCAATCCGTTTGGGTATTGCACGTGCACTTTTGGAAGCGGAAGAAAACAGCCGTCCCGTACTCAAGGCAGCAGGTTTCTTGACGCGCGACCCTCGTGCAAAAGAAAGAAAGAAATACGGCTTGAAGAAAGCTCGTCGTGCTCCTCAATTCTCGAAGAGATAATATCAAAAAAACGAAAACGTACCTTGTGTGCGTTTTCTTTTTTTATACATAACGACGAGCTTTCTTATTTACACAGGGCTCCCGAAAAAGTTTTGCAGGGCAAAAGTTTTTTGGGAAAAGGAAAAACAAACGCAACGAAAAGCAAACCGACGGAAGGCGGTTTGGGTAAAAAAGGAGCTTATTCTTGACTTTTACCGAGGCGGCGTGTTATAATATAGCTGGAAGACAAAAAGGGGAAAGGCGTATGATTTTCAAAGGCATATCTAAAACTTTTTCATTGAAAAATCAAGAACAATACGACACTATCGGGGCTTTTTGGGACGAATTAGCGCAACAATACGGCTTGGAAAATTTGCAAGGGCTGGGCTACAAGTGGCAAAATGGCCAAATTTGGTATGCTATCGGCTTAAAAAACGGCGAAATCGACGGTTGCAATCTTTGCATACAATTACCCGATGACGGCTGGCAAAGCGTAGACGGAAAAACGGATGAGTTGCCTGCAATTTACAATGAAATTTATCGTTACGGCGTTTTGCGATTTGAAATAGAAACTTTTTACGAAAACGGCGCGTGCCATATCGAATATTATCGAGAGAAAAGCCAAAAGGAGTATACATAATGTTATTTTTACAAGCAATAGCAAAATTTTTGTTGGGCGTAGTGCTTGTGGGGGTGTTGCTGTTTCTCCCTGCCGGGAGCTTTGCCTTTTGGCAGGGGTGGCTGCTTATGGGCGTGTTGTTCGTGCCTATGTTCATAGCAGGGCTGGTGATGCTTGCGAAAAATCCTAAATTGCTGGAAAAACGCTTAAACGCCAAAGAAAAGCAAAAAACACAGGATATAGTCGTGAAATTGAGCGGACTTATGTTTATAGGCGGTTTTGTGCTTGCAGGGCTGAATTTCCGTTTTGGGTGGTACACGCTTCCAAAGTGGGTAAGCATCTTGGGCGCGGTGGCATTTTTGACGGCGTACGCGCTGTATGCAGAAGTGCTTAGGGAAAACGCGTATTTATCCAGAACGATAGAAGTGCAGGAAAACCAAACAGTGGTAGACACGGGCTTGTACGGCGTAGTCCGCCACCCCATGTACGCGGTGACGCTGCTTTTGTTTCTTTCAATGCCCTTGATTTTAGGTTCGCCTTACGCGCTTGCAGTGTTTATAGCGTACCCGTTTTTGATTGCCGTACGCATTAAAAATGAAGAAAAGGTACTTGCTGAGCAATTAAACGGTTATAAAGCGTATATGCAGAAGGTCAAATATCGCTTAATACCTTTTATTTGGTAAAAACGGCAAAACGGTGGATTTCTCCACCGTTTTTGTTTATTTGCGCAGGTTTTTGGCACGCCTTTCGTGCGCGTCGAAAAAGGATAAAATGGCTTGCTGACTGTCCGCGGTGGGGGGTGAAAATTCTCCGTTTTCCGCGTTATCCACCGCCGCATTTTCCACATTTTCCTGCGGCGTATCCGTAGGCGCGGCAGGGGGATTTTGCTGGGAAGAATTAAGCAAAGTTTGCAAAAAATTAAGTAAACCGAAAGGTTGCATAAAAAAAATCACTCCTTTTGAAAAAAATCACGGAAAATGCACAAAAAACGGTGCGTTTTTGTTTGCTTTGAAACGAAATTTGCGGTATAATAGAATATGCGTTAATATCGTCGGTTATTCCAGCCAACCGTAGGTTGGCGGTAAGAAGCAACGGGCATAAAAAACGCATTTACGAAACAAAGAACAGCTTTTCAAAATACGGAGGCATATATGAAGAGTAAATTTAACAAAATACTCAGCATGGCATTAGCAACGGTAAGCGTTTGCGCAACGTTTGCTTTTTCGTCGTGCGGAAAGGAAGAATACAAGGGCGATCCCGTAACGGGTTACCAGTCCAAAGCGGTGGTAGAATCCAACGGCGGTTTTGCTGTGCAAAAGGGCGAGTATATCTACTTTATCAACGGTAAGGAAAGCTACGACGCCGGCAACGAATACGGCGAAGTGGTGAAAGGCGCGCTTATGCGTATTTCCCGCAACGATTTGGAGACAGGGAAATTAGATAAAGCCATCACCATCGTACCTTCCCTTTTCTCTGTGCAAGAGTATAGCGGCGGTATTTATATTTACGGTGATTACGTATACTATGCAACGCCGACCACGGACAAAAACATTAAGACCGGCGCAGTAGAAAGCGGTTGGCTGGATTTCAAGCGTGCAAGGCTTGACGGTCGCGAAGCACCCGAAGAATACTTCTTCCGCGTAGAACAAAACAACACGACCTACCGTTTCGTGGAAGTGGATAAAGTGGTGTATTGCTTGTACGAAGAAGACGGCGCGTTGAAATCGTACGACACCAGGGAAAAGGTAAGCCGCACGCTCGTTGTTGGCGCGGAAACCTATTTCTACGATACGACCGATACGGAAAGCGGTGACGTATATTATACGATGGGCGTAACGACGGAAAACGATTACAAGGAATCGTATAACCAAATTTACCGTGTAAACGCGGCGGCACGCGCAACGGTAAACGCGAAAAAAGACGGCAAAGTGTCGTACACGGTTGCAGGCGGCAAAACGTATTCCTTCGACGCGAAAAAGCTGGAAGACGCGAACAAAGAAGCGAAAGAAAACAAGCAAGACGAAGTGTACGATTTCGACGATTACGCAACGTATCCGTACGTGAACCTTGGTACGCTCGTGCTTGACGGCAGAGGTAAAGTGTCTTCTTGGACGCAATACAACGCAGAAGAAACGAACGAAGCGAAACCTTCAAACACCAACTTGAACGGCTATATCTATACGCTTACGACGCACACGGACGGCGGTTTGTATTTCACGAGAAAGGACGTGGAAGGTTCTCCCGAAGCGGATACCAAGCTCTATTATTTATCCACGACGCAAGTCAAGATAAAGAACTGGAACGCATATAACAACAACGACGGGCTTTACGTGGTGGCGCAAGACGGCGCGGCATTGACGCAAGCGTTGTTCACGGTGGTAAGCGGTACGCACGTTTACTACTATGTGGAAGAAAACGCACTGTATAAAGTGGTTGGCAATAACGAACCGATCGTGATGCAAAACACGGGCGCGACGGGTGCAACGCTTTGGAAAGTGGAAAATAACTACTTGTATTATATCCAAACGGCGGACAATGGCGCGAACGGTTCTAAACTTACGCGTATTAACGTAAACGGCGACCAACAAGCATATAACATCGCGGGCTCTTTGGAAGGCGAAGATTTCGTTGAATACAAAGCAACTACGATGGAATGGGCGCAAGTCAACTCTTCTTGGTATCTCCCCGAAATGTTCGGCACTATTATGCTGTATGCGAACGAACAAGCAGTAGGCGATATTTCCTACAATTATATTGCTGCGGCAAATATCGGCAAAAACCAAGAGTTCTTGCAGGACAAAAACGAAGCGTATGAAGAAGCGCGTAAGGCGATTGACGAATGCGAAGACGAACAAACCAAAGCGGCGCTTGAATATTACTTCCAAACGGGCGAACGCACTGCGTTTGACGAATGGGCTGATTTGTACAGCGACGAACAAAAAGAAGATTTTGAAGCGTTTGTAAAGGCAGTAACGGAAGAAAAGACGCAAGATTTGCAATCGGCGTTCTACACGCAAATCGGTAAAGTGAAAGCAGACGATGCGGAAGCGATTGCACAAGCTTGGAGTGATTCCTTGGAAATCACCGACGAAACGGAAGAAGACGAAGACAGCTCCTTCCCCGTATGGGCAATCGTATTGATTAGCGTGGGCGGCGCGCTGATTATCGGCGGCGTAGCGTTCGCGATTGTATGGCAATCCAAGAAACGCAAAAAGCAAGCGCTTATCGACGCAACCGTAAACGCATATAAGCGTCCTAAGATTGATACGACGGACGACAAGTCCATCGACGTTTATGCGGACGATGCGGAAGTGGTAGAAGCGGAAGAAACCGCTCAAGCACCTGCAGAAGAAGCGGTGGAAGCTCCCGTTGAAACGGCGGAAGAAACGCCTGCGGAAGAACCTGTTACGGAAGAAACGCAAGAAGCCAACGAATAAAAGTAAATAATAAACCGCCGTTGCGCAACAAGCGCAACGGCGGTTTTTCTATACTAAAAATGTTATAAAGCGGAAACCATACCAAGGAACAACGGCAATTTATATTCGTTATCGACAATGGCGTACACGAACGGTCTATCCAGCGTGATATACAAAGGGTCAAGGGGCGCGGCGGACATTACCTTGAATCCGCCGATGGTAACGGCGGCGGCTTTCGTGCCGTTGCGGTCTACTTGAATAAACGCCTTTTGTTTGACGTACGAACAATGCAGCGCCTGCGTGTCGTCAATGCCCGAAAAATCGGCAAGTTCGGGGGAGAACATATCTTGTATCCCCAACGCGTTCAAAGCGGAATTTAGCGGCATTTCCGTTTCGTAGGTGAACTCCGGTATACGTATATGCACCGTGCGTTCGGGGTTTTCCTTAGTGCTTTCCCAAAGCGCCGTCCATTTTTCCCCGTTGAGTGATTGCACGAAATCGTACACGTCCACGCCTTCGTTTGGAAGCAACCCGACAAAGCTGTATTTTCTGTCCTGATAATCCTTTGCAAACCCCACGCACGTTTCGTCCATAAAATACCCATATTGCGTGGAATACATCATTTTCACGTCGTTTTCCGTGCCGTCGTAGTTGTGGAATACGCCGTTTTCAATATCACTGCGTTCGTACTTGGTCGCCCACTTCGCGTCAAAATCGACGGTGTTGATTAAATACATCACTTCGTCCTTACCGATTCTGTCGATGATTTTATCGATTTTTCCGTCCGTGTGGTTATAGCACCAGTTATTGATATCGCTAAGCGTAGTCAAATCAAAGGGCGCAACGTACGCCTGCGCGCCGTACCAGTTGGCGTTGGTTTGTAAAAACTCGGGCTTGACGTTGATTGCGCCGTCCTTCATCCAAATGGAATTTGCAAGCGAAACCTTGCAATCCTTGCCTGAATATAAAGAGCTTGTATACGCGTACATGCTACGGTTTAATTGATCCGTGGACATCCCCAACGCGTTTTCAATTTGCGCGCGCGTATTGCCCGACGCGCCGTTGCCGATAAGTGCCAAACACAGCGTTGCGGATAAAGGGGAAAGCAAATGCTTGCTTTTTTCCTTGTTTACGCTGTTTTGGAACATAGAAAAGGAAAAATCAGCGGTTTTTTGTTGAAAATCTTGGGTAACTTCGCCTTGCTCCGCCGTATTGCGCGTATAGTCTTTGGAAACTTCCGCGCTCACGATTTTTTTGTCAAATTGACAAGCCGTCGCCGTGCAAAGCATCATCGCCGTTAACAAGCAAGATAAAAATTTTGACTGTTTTTTCATCGTTTTTTCTCCCTTGCGCTTATAACAAGCGTGTTTATAATGCAAGTATACTATATGTTTTTGCTTGCTGTCAATAGCTCTTTGCGAATTTTCACCTATTTTTCATAAATTTTATTAAAATTGTGAAAAAATATTAAAAAAACCCCATAAAAACAGTTTACAAAATTAGTAAATCTTAATATAATATAGCAAAATATATGTGTACGGCAAAATGCCGTAAAAAGAGGGAAAAATTATATGGCAAGATACGTGATATGTCCAAGATGCGAACTCAACTTTATCGACGCCGACCAAGCGGAATATTGCGAAGTTTGTATCAAGGAATTGAGTGGCGAAAAAACCTTCGCCGATGATTTCGATGCAGAAGAAAGCATGGAAGAAACGGAGCTTTGCCCCATCTGCGGTGAAAATTACATGCAATACGGCGAAAAAATGTGCGATAACTGCAAAAAGAAAGCCGCATATGAAGAAGAGCCCAATATCGACGACGAAGATACGGAAGACGCGTCGTGGCGCAGCTATTTAGACGACGAAGAAGAAGATTTGGGTATTCCTGATTCCGAGTTTGAAGACGAAGATATGGAAGACGAAGAAGAGGAAGAAGACGAAACGCACGAAGAAGACGATTTTGAATACGTCTCCGCCGACGATTATTATGATTTCGACGACGATGACGACGATGATGACGATGACGACGATTTCGACGACGATGACGCACCTACGCCCAAAAGTGGCGGCAAGAAACGCAAAAAGCAAGACGATGATTTTTAATAAATAAAGCACAAGGGTTTTGATAGCACATCAAAACCCTTGTTTCGTTTTTTACAAATCGTCTACGTCCTGTACGGGCGTTTCCTTTTTGTTTTTCGGTCTGCCGGTATAACTGCCGTTCACGTCCGTTTTCGACGGTGCGTTAAACACGTCCAAAGCGCGTTTCGTGGGGGCAGGTACGCGTTCAGTCCCTTGTTTAGTCGTTGTTTTCGCCATATTGATAGCTAGATTTTTCTTGGTTTTTGCAACCCTTGTTGCCGCAATTTTTGCTGCCGCAGTTTTTCGTTTTGTTTTGTTGTTTTTGATTACCTTTCATATTAGTTCTCCTTTATAAATGGAAAGCGCGCTTTTTGTGCGAAATTTATTTTCTTACGCCTTCGTAGGGCAGGTGTAAATCCACGTAGCCTTGTTCCGCCTTACAAAGCGGACAAACTTTCCAAGCCGAGGTTGCAACGTGCATATAACCGCACTCACTGCAAATCCAAAGCATAGGCGTGGGGCTTTTATACAAAGTGCCTTCTTTCACGCTTTCGCAAAGATATTGAAAAATGTTTTTGTGTTGTTCTTCCACTTCCGCAACCATTCTATACAGCGCGGCAATATCTTCAAATCCTTCCTTTTCCGCGGTTTTTGCAAAGGTAGGGTAGATATCGTCCGATTCGCTCTTCTCGTCTGCCGATGCGAATTTCAAGCCCTCGGCAAGCGTGCCTGCGTGAAAGGGATAACCGGCGTCAAACTCGATATTATCGCGGCTACCGCTGTATTGCAAAATTTTGTTGAAAAATTGCGTAGCGTGCACTGTTTCGTTTTTTGCGATCGTGCGCACGGCGTCCGCAAGCGTTTTCAATTTTTCTTGCATAGCAAGCTTGGCAATCATTTGATAGCGCATACCTGCTTGACATTCCCCCGCAAAAGAACGGGCTAAATTTTTATAAGTTTCCGTGTTTTCAAATTGCATAAATCCTTACTCCTTTTTTCGGCGCAAAAAGCGTCGCTTTCCTTGTCAGTATATACAAAAATGCGCAAGATATACGCCGATATTTTTGGAAAAGCAAGGAAAAACGCTTGCCAAAGAAAAGCAAATCCTATACAATTATATATAGAAAAAAGGAGAGAGAGAAATCATGTTCAACATTGTGCTTGTACAGCCGGAAATTCCCCAAAACGCAGGCAATATCGCGCGCACCTGCGCCGCGACAGGTACGCGTTTGCATATGGTGAAACCGCTTGGCTTTGAAGTGACGGATAAATATTTGAAACGCGCGGGCTTAGATTACTGGAACTTGGTGGAAATTTTCTATTACGACAGCTTTGACCAGCTGCAAGCGCAAAATCCCACCGCACGCTTTTTCTATTTTACGACCAAAGCGCAGCACCGCCACAGCGACGTGCAGTTCAAGGACGGCGACTTTTTGGTATTCGGCAAAGAAACCAAGGGCTTGCCCGAAGAGCTGCTGCTTAAAAACGAAAATCAATGCCTGCGTATCCCGATGTTTGCCCAAGCGCGTTCGCTCAATTTAAGCAACTCCGTGGCAATCGCGCTGTACGAAGCGTTGCGCCAAAACGATTACCCCGACCTTTTAGAAGAAGGGGAATTACACGAACACTCTTGGAGTGAAAATAAACAGTAACACAAGGTATAACTTCATAAAAAAATGGCAATAACTTCCGTGAAAACAAAACGGGAGTTATTTTTTATGAAAAATCGTTGCATAATTTTTTTATTGTCTATCATAATAACTGTAACGGCGGTTTTCGCTTGCTTATTCCAAGTGCCGACGGCAAAATCGCCGTCTAAACAGGAAACACAGCAGTATTTGCGTATACACATACGCGCCGACAGCAATCAAGAAAGCGCGCAAGCCGTCAAATATTTGGTGCGCGACGCCGTCGTGGAATATTTAACGCCGATTGTGGCAAACTGCCAAACGAAAGCGCAGGCAACTACGCAAATACAAAACAACTTGCTTGGCATTCAAACGGTAGCAAACGCCGTGCTCAAAACGCAAGGTATATCTTACGGTGCGTCGGCAAGCATAAAAACGGAAACCTTCCCCACACGCGTGTACGGCGAATATACTTTGCCTTCGGGCGAATACACCGCGCTTATCGTTGCGCTAGGCGCAGGACAGGGGGATAACTGGTGGTGTGTGGTGTATCCACCCCTTTGCTTTGTTGCGCCGACGGGGCAAAACGTAATATATAAAAGCAAAATTTTAGAAATTATCCAGCGGTGGAAAGCAGAGAAATAATGCAAACGGACAGGGCAGGGACGCGTTGAATTGCTACATACAGGAGGAGAAAGTATGAAAAAGACGATCAAAAAAGCAGCCGTAACAGCGGCGATAGCGATTGCCTTGTCCGTGCCCGTTGCGCACACTGCGATCAACGCCTACAAGGAAAAAGCGTTGACGGAGCAAACGCAAGCCGCGTTGCAAGCGGCGGTTCTCAAACAGGGTTCTAAGGGCAGTGAAGTAAAGGAAGTGCAATCGCGCTTAAAGAAATGGGGATATTACAAAGGAAGCGTGGACGGTGTGTTTGGTGCACAAACGCGCGCCGCCGTAATCGCTTTCCAAAAGAAAAACGGCTTGACGGCGGACGGTATCGTCGGCAAAGCGACTTATCAAGCGCTGGGTATGAACGAATCGTATAACGCGCTTGCAGGTTCGGGTGCAACGCAAACGGGCGGTATGAACGGGTTTTCCAGTTCCGACGTTTATCTTTTGGCGCGTACAATCTACGCGGAAGGCCGCGGCGAACCGTACGTGGGACAAGTGGCAATCGGGGCGGTCGTTTTGAACCGTATCAAAAGCGACCAGTTCCCCAACACCGTGTCGGGCGTAGTCTATCAAAAGCACGCGTTCACGGCGGTAAGCGACGGGCAAATCAACTTAACGCCCAACGAAACGGCGATGAAAGCCGCGCGCGACGCCATCAACGGCTGGGATCCTTCGGGTGGCGCTATCTATTATTATAACCCTGCCGTAGCAACCAGTTCGTGGATTTTCACACGTACCACCGTAACGGTTATCGGTAAGCACGTATTTGCGATTTGACGGGGGCAGGTATGCAACGAAATAAGGAGAGAGATATGAAAAAGACGGAGAAAAAAACGGAAATCGCCACCAACGTGTCGTCGGGCGCGGAAAAGGTGGAAGTGATAAAAGAGCAAGTCCGCAAAACGCAAAAGCCCAACGATCAAAAGATTGAACGGGAAGAGCAAGCGGCGCAAAAACGCGTAAAAACCGCGTTAAAGGAAAAGAACGAAAAACAACAGCAGGCAAAGGATAAAGCCGAAAAGCGCAAAAAGCAGCAAGCGGAAAAACAAAAACGTGCGGAAGAAAGAAAGGCGTTGCAGGCAAAGCGTATAGCGGAGCGTAAAGCCCTGCAAGAAAAACGCGCGCAGGAAAGAAAGGCATTGCAGGAAAAACGCCAAGCGATGCTGGAAGAAAAGCGCCGCGAACGCGCACACGCCAAAGCCAACCGCAGACAAGAACAAGCGCGCGCAAAAGCACGCCGCGAAGAAAAAAGAAAGGAAAACCGTGCGAAACACAACCGTGACGGTAGACAAAATAACAGCGGTTGGATCGCCGCCGTTGCCGTACTTGGCGCAACCACACTGGGGCTTGCCACCGCATTGACGCTGGGTTCGGTGGAAATGAATAAAATGCAAACGGGTATGCACGAAAATTACCGTAGCAACGCCTACGAGCTGATGGAGATTATCGAACACGTGGACGACGATTTGGACAGAGTTCGTATCGCGAATACGCCCGAGCAACAAAGCCGTATTTTGACGGACTTGCTCGTGCAAATGCGTTTGGCGGAGCTTGACTTTGAAAAACTGCCCGTAAGCACCCAGCAGGAAGCGAATATCACTACTTTTATCAACCGCACTGCGAAGGCGTGCGAAGGTATGCTTGCGAAATTGCGTAGCGGCGAAAGCTTGGACGAAAACGATAAACAAATGTTACAGCGTTTTTATCAAATCAACGGCCAAATCAAGCAAGAAATCGATGGGCTTACGCAAAATATGGACGATGAAACGATTAAGGAATTTGTCAAGAAGGGCAAGGGAAAAATGCAGGACATGCTGCAAAAGCTCGACGAAATGACGATGACGGAAAACGGCAAGCTCATGGAAGAGATAAAAAGCAAAATGAAGGGGGCAGGTACGCAACCAAATCAACCTGCGCCCACGCCTAACGCCGATCAAAACGCGAAAATAGACACAGCGGAAGCGGAAGAACTTTGCCAAACCTATTTTGCCGAATACGGCATTCAACAGTTTAACTGCGTAGGCGAAACGGTCACCAAACACGAACAGGCGTACAACGTGCAGGGCTACACCCAAAACGGCACGATGCTGTTTGCGGAAATCGATTATCACAGCGGTCAGCTTATCCGTTTCGACTTCTTTGAAGATTGCAACGAAGAAACGTTCGACCACGAAAACGCCGAACGCATCGCTACGCAATTTTTGGAAAAGCTTGGCTATCAAGATATGCAAGCCACGCGCTTAACGCCCAACGGCACGGATGCCGATTTCCTGTTCGTCTACACCAAGGACGACGTGGCGTACTATCCCGATAGCGTCAGGGTAAAGGTTTGCCGTACGCGCGGCGTAGTCACCAGCTTTGACGCAGGCAAATATTTGCGCCATCATAAAGAGCGCACGCAACCTGCGACCAAGCTCACGTTGCGTGAAGCGAAAGACGAGCTTTGCGACGATTTGGACGTGCAATTCGCGCGCCTTAGCGTAGTGCAAACCTTCCGCGGCGAACGCCCTGCGTACGAGTTTTTGTGCAATTACGAAGACCAGCGCTATCTTATTTATATCGACGCGGAAACGGGCGCGGAAATCGCTATCCTTAACTTGAAAAACGTCGGTTAAAACCGCAAAACACAGCAAAATAACGAAAAACCAACAAAAATCCGTCTAAATAAGGCGGATTTTTTTGGTAAATGTAAAAAATTACGCAAAACCCCTTGACGAACGCCAAATTGCATGTTATAATATAATTAATATTCAATCCCATTAAGGAAAGAAAAGTTATGCAAGAAAGGCAAACCAAACAAAAACAGATTATATACGACGCTTTGCGAACGCTCAACCATCCCACGGCGACGGAAGTGTACGGGTATATACGCGAAATGCACCCTACGCTGTCGCGTGCGACGGTTTTTCGGGTGCTGGGTGGTTTTGCGGCGAGTGGGAAAGCGCTGGAACTTCGGCTTGCAGGCAACGAAGTGCGGTACGATTACCAAACGTTTGCGCATTATCACGCGCGCTGTAACCGATGCGGAAAGGTAGCGGACGTAGAAGTAACGGGGTTACCCAAAGGCGGCTTAAAAGCGACGGCGTGCGACGGGTTCGCGTTGCACGGGTATAACGTAGAATTTCTTGGCACTTGTAAAGAGTGTCAAGAAAGCGAAAATATGCAGGCGTAGACGAAAAAGGGAAAACTTTTTTAAGTATAGCGCCCAAAAGCCGTTGACAAACCTTGGAAAAGAAGATATAATAAAAACGCTGAAAGAAAATTCAGCGTTTATGCAGGTGTCGCCTAGCGGTATGGCGGCAGCTTCCCAAGCTGTTCCCGGCGAGTTCGACTCTCGTCACCTGCTCCAAGTCAGTATAATCCGAACTATTTACAAATCACGAGTGAATGGTTCGGATTATCTTTTTATATCGAAAAAGACGGGAATTGATTTCCCGTCTTTACGTTTATTTAATTTCTAAAAATCCCATTTCAAAAGCGGAAGGGAATACAAAAGTCTTTTCGCCTTGTCCGAAATCGACTTTTATGTACTTTTGCGCTTTGTCGATACGGATAATCTTGCCTTCGCCAAACTTCTTATGAATAACCGTTGCGCCTGCAACTACGCCCGACAAGTCAAGTTCTATCTTTTTCGGTTCTTCTTTTGCCGTAATCGTCGTGGCGACGATTGGTTTTACGCCATACGTCGCCGTGATAGAATCGCCTGTTTTAGGCGATGTTTTCGGTTTGTCAACGGCAGGGGCGATTTCTTCCACAACGTCGGGCAATGCTTCCGCGGCAAAATCCATTGTGGCTTGCTGATTGAAGAACAGTTTTTGATATTCTTCCCTGCGGATAACCGTATCCCAACCACCGATTTCATCGGAAATATTCTTCTCGATACCCGTATAGGACAGCGACGAATCTTCATAACGCTTGAACTTAAAAATCGCATCGTTCATAAGGCTTGCGTTGAATACCCCGATAGAACACAAAAGGTTGAAATCGTTAACATCCAAACCTGTAACCTTCTTGAAAAGTCCAGGCTCTAATTGCGTAATAACGTCTTTCAAAGACCGTTCGCGGTAGTCCGTCAAATACATAAACACGGGAATACGCGTTGCAAACTTAATAAGCTTTTCTTGTATTTGCTTGCGCTTGGATTTGTACTCTTTTTCTTCTTCGGAAAGTTCCTTCTTTTCCTTCGGCGTGAGTTTATCGCCTGCTTCCTTCTTCGCCTTTTTAACGTGTTCGGACTTGTTGATAATCGTTTGAATGTCTTGATTCAAAGAACGGAAACCTTCGATATTCATAATCGCGTCCAAGGCTTCCTTGTTAGAAAGCAAGCGCGACAAAGTATCGTTGTCAACGTTGACAAGCAACGCCGATTCCCAACGCTTGGCAAGGAGCGTTGCACTCGTACCTGCCATAGCGATATCGAGAATATCCTGCGCGTTGATTTGCTTCATCGTACTGCCGTCGTACGCCAAAACGGGCAAGAAATGGATAAAGTCCGCAACCTTCTTTTCGGGGTTGGATTCGTCCACGTTCAAACGGCAAGAATAGTCGGAAATTTGCCGTAAAGCTCTATCTAAAGCAAAGTCGAATACGTAACATTCCTGCTTCATAATCCGCTTGTTGCCGTTGTCGTCCACGACTTCCCAAGGCGATTGCACACGAAACGCCGTTTGGAAATACGTTTCGGGGGATTTGAGATTGCGGAGCATAAACACACCTGTCCACGGACGAATAGTTACGCCCGTCGTGAGTTTACCGCAAGAAAGGGTAATTGTCTTCGTTTCAAGGGGATTTCCCATCGACGCTTGCACGGGCTTAAGAGCGTCTAAACCGATACCTGCCCCCGTCCCTGCGCATACATTGACGGTATAATCGTGGTAGAAAGTGTTTTGTTTTTGCGCAAGTAAATTCGCCATTGCTTGACAACTTGCAACGTTCGGCAAGAACCATAACGTATGCGACAACACGTTCAAAAGTCGCGTATCGGAGAAAGGCATAGGCGGACGCTTGTCCTGTCCAAGCTTCAAATCGTCCACGCTTGACGGCAAATACGAACCACGGATAAGGTCAAGCCACTTTTGCACTTCGTTTTCATAAACGAACTTCGCTTCGTCGCCTTTGCCTTTTGCGGAAAAAAATACGTTAAGGTCAAATTCGTCATACTCGCCTTGTACGGCAATTTGACGGATACTTTCGGGGATACGGTACGTAAGCATTACCATACGTGGCAACGCAAGATAAGGATTCCCCGAACCTATCCACGATTCCTTTGCGTTTTGCTCGTCGGAATACGTCCAGTTATAGATTTGGTCTTCAATGAACTCACCGCTGTTGATAGCGCGGAAAGGCGTACCCGAAAGGAAAAGATAATACCCCGTGGAAATAGGCAAGAACGTTTCGTTGTACGCGTTGTCCGCTTCCGTGCGCTTGTAGTGTTCCATATCGAAATCCGCGCTTTCTTCTTCGTCGGGATTTTCAAACAACTTCTTCGCATTTTCACGCCACGCGCCAAAATGATATTCGTCAAAAATAACCAAATCCCATTGTGTTGCGTGAATAAACTCGTTTTTCGCCTTGATACCGCCACTTGGCGTTGTGCCTAATAAGTCTTGGAATGAACCAAATACCACGATAGGGCGCGACTTGTCCGCGCTTGCAAACTGCGTATCAATATTGATTTTATTGTCGTGTGCGTCCTTGTTAGAAACGAATTGCCAGCCCTCAAAATCCACGTGGGAAACAAGGTCTTCACGCCAAGCGGATTCCACGGCAGGCTTAAAGGTAAGCACCAAAACGCGCTTAAAGCCCATTTTACGCGCCAACTGATAGCTTGCAAACGTTTTACCAAAGCGCATTTTCGCATTCCAAAGGAACTTTGGCGATTTTTCAGGTTCTTCCTTTTTCGCCAAAGCAAAATATTCCATCGTCTTTTGCACCGCAACTACCTGTTCGGGGCGCATTTTGAAATTCGCGTTGCGGTTTTCTTCCGAATAGATACCTTCGCGGACTTCTAAAATCGCCGATTGCACATCTTTGACGGTGCAACGGAACCATTCGTTTTTGTCTTCGCCTTCGTTGAGCTGTCTAAATCCTTTACGGCGCAAAACGGTATGTATATCGTGGTCGGTAAAGCAAGTGCCGTCCGTGCGCATAGCCGATTTTTTCAAAAGAATACGATAGGGAATAGCGCTTGTATGGAGCTGTTCCTTGATACGCTCTTCAACGGTACGGTCGGTAAAACCAACCTTTATGTAGTTTTTATGCGATTCTACGCCGATAAACTCGTAAGCGTAAATAGTGGGCGTAACCGCAGGGCGTTGAATAAAAAATTCTTGTGGCATAAGCGTTCCTTAATTTTTTTGAGCATTTTTTACTCGTTCTTTATATTTTCTAATCTTGCAATCTACGATTTTATTTGATAAAGGTCTTCTTAACAATATCTCAAGAACTGGGAAGAGGAAAGAAATTAATGTAAGCGTTGAAGATTTTGCAAAAAAGAATAAAGGGGCGATTATTTGAGGTAAGATAAGTGAAATAAATAAAAAGCTTAATGAAAGAGCGTAGAATATAGGAATAATTTTATTATTATTTAAGTCTTTTTCAATGAGTTGATAGTAAGCGAGAGTGTGGCAAATTTCTTTTAAACGATTATCAATTGCATTGATTTCTGACTTTATTTCTTCAATATCATCATTGTTTTCCTTTTCTTCATCCGTCTTAGGATTATCAATTTTTTTCATTTTTTCCAACAAAAGATTGAAGTGAGCCTTACTATATATTTGTGTCTTTGATTTTTCGTTTTCGATTTCTGCCCTTAAATGATATTCGTTAGCTATTTCCTCTTTTACCGAAAAACAAAAACTCGCAATAGTAAAAATTAATAATGGAAAACCGATTGCTTGTGAAATACTTTGAAAAAAAGTATTTTCGACAAAACAAGAAAAAACGACCAAAAAAATCAATGAAAAGCTTAAAGAAATTGTGAAAAGAAAATTTTTATCTTTCATATATTTACTCCTTTTGTTAATTTTCTTACTTTATATATAAACGAAAAGGGGTAGTTTTAAGCGTTATTCCATCGGCTTTATCATTGATTCGATAAAGTCGATTTCTTCTTGTGTTAAACCGTATTTTGCGTACAATTCTTCATCTGTCCAAGGCTTTGAAAAGTCTTGCATGGGAATTAAAAGATAATTTCCTTTCATTGTATTTTGACTTATTTTTATTAAAAACAGTAAAAAATGGAAGAAATTAGTTTGCATATATGTCAGTACATTATTTGCAATTTCTAAACTTTCAAAAGGTCCAACTGTAAGGTAAGTTTCTGTGCTAACGCTTGGATTTTTTGGTATATATGGATGTAATCTTGAAGTTAGAGAAGTTCCACCCCACGCTTTAGGAATAAAAATTTTAATTTTATCAATTAAATCAACATTTTTTCTAATTTTGCTTTTCGCAATATATCCGATGCCTTCTTTTCTCCAACCATTATAATAAAAGTTAATGGCATTTTCAAAAGGAGTTAATGTATAGTCAGGTTTTACACGTAGATAGGAATTATTTTCTCTAACGTCAAAACCATACGGGTCATTTGCGGAAATTATATCTGAAAAACTAGTTTCATTAAAAGCACGTACTTTATTTAAGATAGAGAGGGCTTCACTATTACGAATAAAAGTATCTAATCCAGGTTCTAATAAAGGTCTTTCAGAATAAGTAATATCTCCCGTTACTTGGTGCGTGGTGATTTTACAAAGCCCTGGATTATCTCTATCCCATAAGAAAAAGCAAACGCCACCAGCGATATTTACGCCAGAAAAACAATCTTTAGATTCTATAAAATCTTCTAATATTCGAACGCGTTTATCATTGAGCATAGTTGCTCTAAACTCATCCAATCCACGCCCGCCTGAAAACCAGCGGGAAGGAATAATCATAGAAAGATAGCGTGGTTTTAATTTTTTTGCTTGTTCAACAAATAATTGATATATAGGCATTGCGCTTTTTCCCGTACCGCCACCGTCGGAAAGTTGATACGGGGGATTGCTGATAATTACGTCGAATTTCATATTGAGTATTTCCTTTGCATCTTTCTTGTGGATAAATTCGTAAGCGTGGGTTTCCAACTCGTCGCCACGGTCGTATTGCTCTTTGTTTGCACCGCAATAAATACATTTACCGCCTTGCCAAATATGGGCAATACGCTTAAAACGGATATTCCCTTCGGCGGTGTCAAACTTGCTCACCGAAAAATCCGTGTTCGGGTATTTACTGCAATAGATTCCGCGACGGGAAAGTAAACTTGTGAGTTCGGTAATCGCTATCCCGAAAAGCTGTTTATGGAAAATATGGTCGATACGTTCCTGCAAATCGGGGAATTGCGGTTCAAGCCCTTTGATAAGGCGTTTGGCAATTTCGCGTAAAAACACGCCCGTTTTACACGCAGGGTCTAAAAACGTAGTGTCGGGATTTTTGAAAAGCTCCTGCGGTAGCATATCCAACATTTGGTTTACGATTTCGGGCGGTGTAAACACTTCGTCGTTGGAGAGGTTGGCAAGGCAACTCAAAACGTCGGGGTTATATACTTTGTTGAATAAATTTTCACTCATTTTCCTGCACCCTCCGATAGTGGGTTACGTATTTCTTAAGGAATGTTCCTTCGTCGCTCGGTGTATCGTCGATTCGCATTTGTTTTTCATTATCGTTTTGAGCAAGCAATTCCGCAAAGGTGTAGTCGCTTCGTTGCATTTGATAGCCCGTGATAAAAGCCCATTCGGAAAAGACGATATCTTCTTCCGTGTCGTTGCCGTTTTCGTCCACGCATTTAAGTGTAAGCGCGTTTCCGCAAACGATATTGCGTTTTAGGATAAAGCGTACCGCGTCACGCGTCATATCGTTGCAGTCTTTTTTGCATACGGCTTTGTATTCCTTATCCCAAATCTTGAACATTCTTTCCCTACAAGCGATAACGTTGTCAATTAAGATATCCACGCCGTAAATGCTACTTGCCGCAAGAACGGCGTTTTTTTCATAATCAAGGGAAGATTTTTTGTATTTGCGCTTGACGATTTCAAGTTTTCTTGTAAGGATTTCGGCAAGGAAATTGCCATCACCGCAGGCAGGCTCTAAAAAGCGACTGTCTATGCGCTCCGTTTCGTCTTTTACAAGGTCGCACATTGCTTTCACTTCGCGTTCATTCGTGAAGACTTCGCCGTGGTCGCGCACCCGTTGCCGTGATTTTGTTTGCTTTTTTGGTGTTTCACTTTTGTTCATAAGACTTCGCCCATTTTACACTATAGTTTATATATTATACTACTATAGTGAATAAAAGTCAATCTATAGTGAATGTTTAGACCGAAAAAAAATAGTAAACTATTACTATAGTGAATTTTTGGCGGTATTTGTATGGATAGAAAAGACGTAGGAAGACGAATAAAAGCATTGCGAGAAGAGCGTGGTTGGGCAAAAGGGACGCTCGCTACACGGGCAGGGATTGCGCCGAGTTATATTCCCGTGCTTGAAAATGGCGAAAAATGCCCTACGATAGAAACGTTGGACGCGATTTGCTTTGCGTTTGGTATCACTCTTGCCGATTTCTTTACCGAAAAAAAGGCAGACACCCTTATTGATAGAGTATCTGCGCTTACCGAAAAACAAAAGCACCTTTTGAACGAGTTTTTGAATAGTTTATAAAAAGCAAAAAACACCTGTCAAAAACGTGAAAAAACGGTAAAATTTTTTGGCGGGTGTTTCTTTATACTCCGTATATTTTTAGAAAACGTTATATTTCCTGACCTTTTTCCGTGTTAGACTTTGGCGAAAAATTTTAAAGGGTTCGCCTGAGAGAGTGATAATCCGTGCGAAACGTATTATATATAAGCCCGCCCGAACAAAGTGAGGGCGGGCAGGCGTTTCTTATATCCCTAGTTTTATATAAAATCCAAGCGCTCTATGTTATTCGACACAAGCAGTCATTATAAGACAAATAAATCCCCCTATAGTTTCTTGACTATATTCAAAAGATTTGTTATGCTATACATACAAGGATGCGTCGATCCTTACAGTTTCAAGATTTAGCAGGAAAATCAAAGTTTCATTTCATTCTTTTATAGAATAAACCGTTTTATAATAACGCTCCAAGAAGCGTGCAATGTCAATAGAAAGGATAATAAATCCTATAAACGTAGAGCAAGGTAAAAGCGCTCTTCACAATTAAAACAGAAAACAATCAATCGGGAACATCCGATACAATAACAACTTAACTTTTTAGTTATAAATATAGGCCGCAAATTGTAAAGATTTGCGGTGTTGTAGCATCTTCTACAACGCTTATAAAAAACGACATTCTAATCTTCCATAGAAGGGTCGTTTTTCTTTTTTTAATTTTAAGTAAAATTGAACCGAATGGCAACGGATTTGCTAAATAAGAATAAGGAGCAAGGTATTATAGAACTTTTCAAAAAAGAATTTTTAAGAACCCAAGGGACACTTGAACAGCTCAATGAACTTTGGGGAGATATGAAAGAAACAATGGACGAAAATGATGAAAGCGGAACGTATGAAATCTCGTTGGAAACGGCGCGTATAGGAGAGCGCTTGGCACTCAAGTTGCGCGATTTAGCAACTTGTCCAAATGCTATCCAGCGTGAGGAAGCTGTTGCGAATTTCATCAAGGAAACGGCTTTAGTGGAAGTCGGGTTTACAAAAGAAGGTTGGTTTCGGCTTTCCATTCCCGCGCTGCTGCCGAGGAAGGAAAAAGGAAATCCTGAATACATTCGAAGTCTGATTTATCCTGCAATGTCAGATTTTTTCAAAGGCAAAATCATTCAACAATTTCGTGACTGTACGCTTATATATTTGCATATCTACGATGAAAATCGTCCCAAGCGCGAATGGCGCGACCACGATAATATCGAAATCAATACAGTTACGGATATTGTAGCATTATTCGTTATGGTGGACGATAACCCGCATATTTGCGAACATTATTACGCAAGTAAAAGCGGAAAGAAAAACAGAACGGAAGTGTTTGTTTTGCCGAAACGGGATTTGGAAAAATTCCGAAGGATACACGGCTTATATGATACACATAAATGAAAATTGCCAAGCGTTTCAGCTTTTGTCTATGCTTGCCGTAGTGGGAGAATATCCGTTACGGCAGCTACATTTGCTTGGTAATCCCAGAATGTATCGCGACACACTTCGACGCATGTGTCAACAGCAAGAATATATCAATGATTCTACAAAAGAAAAAGTCTCAACCAAAGCGTTGACGATTACGGGGAAGGGTTTTCAGCGTAGCGTGCGCTTGTTGCAAGGCGCCGAGCCGTTGCTTAAATGGTTAGGTGCGAGCGAATATTACGGCGAGGCGTACGGACAGTATAATTTTTCAGGCGGAGAGAAACATAGAAATCGAAATTTCAAAATCGCGGAAACGACGGCTTTTTGCAAGTCTGCTGGATATGAATATAGACCGTATAGAATGCCAATGTTATATCTACCTCAAAAAGAGTTTTCTTGGGGTGATGAACCGAACCCAACAAAACGGATTCCTTCGTATCCTTGTATATATCCGATAAGGATATTAAAAGGCGGTAAGGATGAAGGACAAAAGAAAACCGTTTTTACAAGATTAACAGGCGTACTTTTTGTTGAAGAACAAGTCTATGCGATGTATAATCTTGGTGATGAAATGCAAAAGCTGTGGGAAAATTCTGAAATTAAGATGAAGTATCTTCTCTCTAGCGTTAATCTTGTAAACGGCTGCGGTTACTGTGCGTATTCCTGTATTTTTCTCACAAATGATGGTATGTCGGCAATTAAATCTTTGCGATATCTTTATAATAAAAGAAAAAACAGGAAAAAGGATCGCACGGGGACGGAATTCTATTATTCGGTACATTGGGTTCCTTTAACAGATGAAGGGAAAAAATTTTTACGATTTTTTAGTGCGCCAAATTGGAAGGATAAAATTGAAAAAATATTTTTCTCTAATCAGCCTCGAGAACCGTTTATGCCTTCGACTTATTGGGTGAATGATGAACGAGTATATTCTTTTTTAACTGGGGATATTGCAGAGTTGATTTCCTTTAAAAAGGCTATCATGAAAATAAAGGTACCGTTTCGGGTTTATTGTTTTTCTTATCAAATTCCTTTTTTAAAATCGTTCTTAGGTAATGAAGTTGTGTTTGGCATTACGACACTGGAGCGAGTTGAAAAATTGTTAAGAGCGGACGAGAATTTTTATGGGTAATGTGAGGATATATTGGCAAGAAAAAAGAAAAACAAAACAGGTTATTCGGATTTTGTTATTGATTCACTTGCCCGAGCGTTATTGCCAGCAATTCAACAATATTTTGAAACAAAAAAAGGGAAAGAAGAATTTGAAAAATGGAAACAAGAACAACTAAATAAAAATCCGTCTAAAAAGTGATAGACAGTCAGGTTTGCCGTTACCCTGTCTCAAAACGGCAATAATATTTGTTTCCTACTCGAAAAACTATTGACAACAAAAAGTTTTTAGAGTATAATAAAGAAAATCAATATTTGAGGTGGGTATGTATATCAATCGTCAAAAATATTTGGATAAGCTGATTAGCCAAAAAGATAAAGATATCGTAAAAGTAATTACGGGTATTCGTAGATGCGGAAAATCCGTGCTTTTGTTTGATATTTATTATGATTATCTTTTAAGCGTAGGTATTAAAAAAGAGAATGTTATTAAAATCAATCTTGAGACCAAGAAGAATGAACGTTTACGTAATGCGGATGAACTTTATAACGCAATTGTAGAGCAAATTGTAAACGACGATAGATATTATATTTTTATCGACGAAATTCAAATGGTTGACGGGTTTGAAGACGTTGTAAACGGACTTCGCGTAGATTATAATTGCGACGTTTATATAACGGGTTCAAACTCTAAACTCTTATCCAAAGATATTAACACGAAAATGCGTGGTCGTAGCATTGAAATTAAAGTCTATCCACTTTCCTTTGCTGAATTTTACGATTATTATGGTGGGGATAAACGGCAATGTTTTAACAATTATATTATGTATGGTGGGCTTCCGTATTTGGTTGCAGAAGACGATAACAAAAACAAGGTTGAGTACTTGAAAATGATTTGTGAAACCGTTGTCGGTAGAGATATTATTGAACGACACGGCATACGTCAAGAAAACTTATTTGAGGCGGTTGTTGAATTCCTTTGCTCAAATATCGGTTCTTATGTCAGCGCAAATAAAATCGCAGATACTTTGAAAAGCAACGGATATAGTAAAGTCACTCCCGATACGATTGGAAATTATTTAGAGTTTGTTTGCGACGCGTATTTATTTTATAAAGCGCAACGATACGATATTAAAGGTAAACAATATTTGAAGACGCTCAACAAATATTATATTTCCGATTTGGGGATACGAAACAGCAAACTCAATTATAGACAGATAGAAATCACGCATTCACTGGAAAATATTATTTATCTTGATTTGATTCGTCGTGGATATATCGTCGATATCGGCAAGAACAATACGAAAGAAATTGATTTCGTGGCTCGCGACGACAAGAATTTGTACTATATCCAGGTGGCATATACGTTAAGCGACCCTGATAAAAACGAACAAGAAGTTTCGTCCTTCTATGGACTGGATGATGGGTATAAGAAGATAGTTATCACAATGGACGATGATCCGTTTGTGAATTTAAAGAACGGCTATAAAAAAATCAATGTGTTTGACTTCTTATTGAATGATAATATTTTAGAAGAAGCTTGAGTTTGAATTTTACAAAGGAGAAAAATAATGCAACTTTCTTATATTTCAATATCTAATTATAGAAGTATTACTAGTGCTTATAAAATAGATTTGTCTAATACGACCGTTTTGTTGGGTAAAAATAATGAAGGAAAAACTAATATTATCAAAGCTATTAATTTAGGGATGGAAATTATAGCGAATCTGAATGAATATCCAAGAAGAAGAATTACTCGTCAATATGATTGGCGCGAAGATTTCCCATTGTCTTTGCAAAAGTCTAAAAAGATTAAGAATAAAAAAACAACAATACGTTTTGATTTTATAATGTCGCCTGCTGAATCGGCGGAACTGTCCAGTCAAATTGGCTCAAATATAAATAATGCATTATCTATTTTTATAAGCTTTAATGAAGATAATTTTTTCTCTATTACCGTGCCTAAGAAAGGGAAAAACGCCAAGTCTATTTCAGGAAAGATTAATAAAATATCGCAATATATTAATGAGCATTTTACAGTGCAATATATTCCAGCTGTACGTTCGGAAACCGATGCATATAATGCAATTACGGATTTGGTTGATATGGAGTTATCCAGCATTAACGATGAAGAGTATCAGAAAGCCTTAGAATATATTAATGCAAAGCAACAAGAATGTTTGGATTCATTAGCTCTTCGCGTAACTGCTCCATTAAAGGAGTTTTTACCTCAAATAAAAAATATTAATCTATATGTTTCTGATAAATATCGTAAGCAATCTTCCTTTTTTATGAGTCGCAGGGGTATTAATTTTGAAGTTGATGATGGTGTTTTAACCAGCTTAACACATAAGGGGGATGGGGTTAAAAGCTTAGCTACCATTGCTTTGCTTAGCCAAATATCATCCACTAAAAACAGATTAATTATTGTAGATGAACCAGAAAACCATTTGCACCCCGAAGCAATTAGATATATAGATGGAGTTATTCATAATCTATCTAATAATAATCAAGTTTTAATCTCAACCCATAGTCCTATTTTTGTTAATCGAAACGCTATAACTTCTAATATCATTATAGAAAATGGGGAGGCTAAAAAGGCGGATAGAATTGATACTATTAGAAAAACTTTAGGGGTAATCTGTTCAGATAATTTAATGTACTCAGATTATGTTATTGTTGTTGAGGGACCAACGGATAGAGATTTAATTTATAAAATGATTGAATCCGATGCTCATCTTCATAAACTTCTACAAAATAATATTATAACAGTAAGAAATGTTGGTGGAACAAATAATCTTAAAAGTGAGATTTATGCACTACAAAGATATTGCTGCAATTATATTATAATAGTTGATTATGATAATGCTGGAAAGGAAGAAATACAAGCTATAAAAACTGAACTATCTGTTCCTGAAGAAAAAATTAGATATTTTATGAAACAAGATAAAAAAGATACTGAATTGGAAGATTTTTATAATCCTATAATCTACCAAGATTATTTAAATGCAAAAGGTATCAATATTACTAACGCAAAATTTAAGAATCGCGTAAAAAAATGGTCGGACAAATTGGAGCAAATTGCAGCGGAGGCAGGCATAGATTTTTCCAAAGAACTTGAAAATCAATGCAAAAAAGATATAATAGAAATGATTGAGAACTTTGCGCAAGAGTTTTTCACTGATGAAGGATATAGGGTATTGTCATCAATTAAAGAAAAAATAAAACAAGATCTGAAAATCATGTCAATAATAAAGGAGTAAAACAATGAATGCGGTAATTTACGCACGGTATAGTTCGGATAATCAACGCGAAGAAAGTATTGAAGGGCAACTCCGCGAATGTATGGAGTTTGCCAATTCTACTGGCGTTACGGTTGTCGGCAATTATATTGACCGTGCGTTCTCGGCAAAAACGGACAACCGTCCCGAATTTCAAAAAATGATTAAGGACAGTTATAAACATTGCTTCGATATGATTATCGTATGGAAGCTGGACCGTTTTGCCCGCAACCGCTATGACTCCGCGCATTATAAAAATCTTCTGAAAAAGAACGGTGTGAAAGTCGTTTCCGCGAAAGAGTCCATTGCCGAAGGCTCGGAAGGTATTCTCTTGGAATCGGTTTTAGAGGGTATGGCGGAATATTACTCCGCCGAGCTTTCCGAAAAGATACTTCGCGGTATGACGGAGAACGCGTTAAAGGGCAAAATGAACGGCGGACAAAGTCCGTTCGGGTATTTCGTCGATGACGATAGAAAACTGCAAATTGACCCTAAAACAGCCCCTATCGTGCAAGATATTTTCACGATGTATGCGGACGGCAAACGAATGCAAGAAATTGTGGATTGGCTGAAAGCTAAAAATATCTGTACGCAAAAAGGCAAGCCGATGCGCGTCAACGTGATACAGTATATGCTCTCCAACCGCAAGTACATAGGCGAGTACAAATACCGCAACGTCGTAATTCCCGACGGAATTCCTGCTATCATTTCACAGGAATTATTTCAACGCGTACAGGACCGAATGGTGAAAAATAAAAAAGCCCCTGCTCGACACAAAGCAGAAGATGATTACTTGTTGACAACCAAACTCTTTTGTGGGAAATGCGGAGCGTATATGGTTGGCGAAAGCGGTAGAAGCTGTCAAAAGAACGTTTATCGCTACTATAAATGCATTACGGCGAAGCGCAAGAAAACGTGTGATAAAAAACCCGTTCGCAAAGAATGGATAGAGCAGGTATGCGTTGAAAAGGCGTTAAAGGTCTTAAATGACGATGCTTTATTGGATGTTTTGACGGATAGAATTTACGAATTGCAGGCAGAAGAAAATCCCCGTTTACCTTATCTTAAAGAACAGCTTTCCGACGTGGAAAAGAAAATCACGAACATCCTTTCTGCTATCGAACAAGGCGCGTTTTCGGAGGCAATCAACGAAAGGTTGTCATCACTTGAAAAATCCAAGAAAGATATTGAAACGGCAATTATCCAAGAGCAAATCAAACGCCCGTTCTTAACAAAAGAACAAATCCGTTTTGGGATAGAGAAATTCAAGACGTTGGATATCGATACGCAAGACGGCAGGCAACGTTTGATTGACGGTTTTATCAATGCGGTTTACCTGTATGACGATAAAATAACGATTATTTTCAACTATAAGGATAGCACGACGACAGTATCGATTGACGAATACAAAAGTTCGGATAATAAAACAAAAACTGCTCCAAAAACAAACAAGCACCCTACACGGGTGCTTGTTTGTTTTTGGAAACAGACGAATACTGACGGGAGTCGAGGGTGGAGAAAATCGCGAGAGCGATTTGTTTGCCCGATAAAAAAAGGATAACTTTAGTCAGGTGTTCTGGGGGAAAAATCCGTAGTGCGAAAACACTACGGATTGCTTTATTTTTTCTTTTTAGTTGTTGCTTTTTTCTTGGCGTAAAAGGCTGCGATTGCCGCTTTTTGCCGTTTTCTCGCTTCGGGGGTTTTGGCTTTTACGTAACCACTTTTCTTTTTCTCTTTTTTATTAAAAAACATTTTATTCTACCCCCACGTTTATTACTTCTTCAAAATCACAATCGTCGGCATATTTTTGCAACATATCTATCAACAATTCGCTTGGCTTATATTTTTGCTTTATCATATACATATCCTGTATTCTATATAAAGGGATTGCTTTTATTTTACAACTATCTATATCGTATATGATACAATAATTCGTTTGGTCATATAAATAACCATAATAATAATTAAAAGCAAACGCTTTGTATCGTTCGCCCGTTTCTTTATCTTTGAAATGTAGTATGTGGCGTGTATAACAAGCATCGCTAAAAACGTCTAATTCTTTATCAAAAACAAGCATTTCTCTTTTATATTGTGGTAATCGAGAATATTCATTCAAAAGTCCACGAATATAAACGGGAATTTCTTGTGCGGTAATAAGCGTTTCACTCGTTTCTATTTCGTCGTAGGCAGTCATTGTTTCTTTGGATGGTCTAATCCAAATATATTCGTCTAAAACGTTTAATTCTTCATCTTCAAAATATACTCTATCAATAACGGTATTGACTGCGTTATAAATATTCTCGTTATCTTCACGATTATATTCATTTTTTAAAATATCTTCAATTTCATTTCTTCTTGTTTTTCGCACTTCCACGAGCGTTGGAATAAGCTTGTTAAGTAATGCGTTTTTATTGGATTGACCGTTTTTCATAAACCCAAAACGCAAAGCATCGTTTTCCAATATATTTGCCACAAACGAAGATACTTTTATCTTGATTTTATCCGTCATAAATACCTACCTTTAACTATATTATACAAACTGTCTACCCAAAAGTCAAGTATTTACGCCAAATATATATTATATTGTCTACTCTATCAAGCAAAACAGGGTAGACAACTATTTTTCATAACCGCTTGAATTGATTGTTGAATTTTGTTATAATATAAGAGCAAGGGAATTTAAGCGCGCATTTTTCCTTGACTAATGATAAAGGGGGTGATATAATATGAGTATACTTGGTTTTTTATTTAAGCCCAAAAAAGAAATGGCAAAGAAGAACACAAAACACGTGCGTATGGGTAAATATACGGTAACTTCACATGCACAAAATAGAACTGTTCAACCAGACAAAAATTTAAGAAAAGTT
Organism: Candidatus Scatosoma sp.; assembly: GCA_045533485.1. Classification (GTDB taxonomy): domain Bacteria; phylum Bacillota; class Clostridia; order Christensenellales; family Borkfalkiaceae; genus Scatosoma. The sequence goes on from JAZSHX010000031.1 coordinate 39,560, forward strand.
GATATGGTTTCTAATTTGTTTGGTTGTTCTAAAAACTCAAACACATATACACATAAAGATGGCACGAAGCAGTACGACCGTTTAAATCGTAAAAACCGAACGATAACATTTATTACTGCAGATAAACATCGTGTAAAAACAATACGTAAATATCATAAAAGTAATGAACAAAAAGAAATTAAGAAATTTAACAGCAGGTGAACTAATATGTTTGGAAAGAAAAAACAAGAAAATTTTATATCTGTAAAATTAACCGATAAATCAGTTGAATTTATTAAAACCGTAATTATACCTGAATTGAATATAAACACGCCTATCACCACAAGTGAAATTTGCAAAATTGAAGATTGGATTTACGATTTGGAAGATATGCAATATGATGAAGAAGGTAATGAAATTCCTTTAAATAAAATCGCCAAAGAAAAATTATTAAAAGCGCAAGAACTATTGGCGGAGCTTATGGGTATTTGGGGTGGCGATAACACTGTGGAAGATTTAGATGATTTGAATAATAGATTAAATTTACAGTAGGGAAATTTAATTTTAATTAAAAGTGTAGCCCACTATACTTCGAAAATCGAAGTTGTGGGGTTGCAAGGGAATCAAAAAAAGGACTAACGAGTATTTCGTTGGTCCTTTATCGTATTAAAATACATATAGAATAGGTTGGCTTTATATATGCTTATGCAAAATTCCCCAAGAACACCCCACATTTGGGGTGCATAGCATTTTAGGCGTTTTTTGCATAGCAAAACAATATCCCCTAAAAGATAGTTAAGCGATTGACATTGTCATATATTTATGTTATAATTGATACGTCGTTTTGACAAAAAGGAGAAGCAAAACCATGAAAAAATACGTGATTATCACCGATTCCAGCAGTGACTTGGACGAAAAATTAAGAGAAAAATACGATTTGCAGTATATCCCCAACCGTTTCTATTACGAAGGGGAAGAATTTAACGACGATACCGACTGGAATACCTTTCCTATCGACAAATTTTACGATTATTTGCGCGCAGGCAACCGCATTATGACGTCGCAAATTTCTTCGCTTGCTTGTATGGAAACCATTGAAAAGTACGCAAGCGACGGCTACGACGTGTTGGCGATTTCCACGCCCGCAGTGCTGTCCAGCACGGCAAACGTGTTCGCAAACACCTGCGAAAAATTAAAGGAAAAATACCCCGATCGCAAACTGATTGCCATTGACGCGAAAGTGTCCAGCGGCGGTCTTGCGTTGCTTTGCGTGAGAGCAGCGGAGCTTCGCGCGGAAGGCAAAACCATCGACGAAGTGGCTGCTTGGGTGGAAGAAAACAAGAAATTTATCCACCAAGAAGGCAGCGTCGATAGCTTGGCGTACTTAAAGCGCGCAGGCAGAATTTCTGCGGCGAGCGCATTTTTCGGCGGTCTTTTGAACATCAAGCCCATGATTATTTCCGATATTCACGGCTATAACGTGGCGATGGAAAAGGTAAAGGGCAGAAAAACGTCGATGCTCCGCACGTTGGAAAGAATGCAACAAAACGCGCGCTTGGACGTTTGTCCGTACGTGTTTATTCATCACACCGTTTGTCAAGAAGACGCGCTGTTTTTGAAGGAAGAAATCATCAAAAGATTGAACGTAAAGGAAGAAAATATCCATATCGGTAACGTCAACGCCGTGATGGGCGCGTCCGTCGGCCCCGGTATGTTCGGCGTCTATTTCTACGGCACGGAAGTCACCTACGACAGCAAGGCGGACAAATGATAATGGATAAGAAAAAGCAAGAAATCAAGTGGAAAATGCCCAAAAAGCGCCAACCCGTTTGGCGTGTGTTTAAGTGGATTTTTAAGCCGATTTTCTACGTGAAAAACGTGGAATATTTGGGCGAAAAACTGCCCGAAAAGTGCATCATTATCGCCAACCACAACAACAAAAAAGGCCCGATGGTGTACGAATTTAGCCTGCCCATTACCCACGTAACGTGGGGCGCGCATCAAATGCTGGGCGGTTACAAAATGCGTTTTCATTATCTCCGCGACGTTTTGTATATGCAAAAGAACGGCGTAAAGAAATGGAAAGCCACGCTCAAAGCCGGTTTTGAAGCCATTTTCTCCATTTACACCTATCGCGGTATGAAAGTAATCCCCACCTTCCCCGACGCGCGCTTGCGCAGAACGCTGCAATACAGTATGCAGTGCTTGGAGGCAGGTATGGCGATATCCACTTTCCCCGAAGACTCCAACGAAGGGTACTTCGACGAAATGAAGCACTTTTTTTCGGGCTTCGTGATGCTTGCGGAACAGTATTATAAGAAAACGGGCGAAGATTTACCCGTTTTCCCCGTGTACTACGGCAGGAAGAAAAAGAAAATCGTGGTTGGCAAGCCCGTGTACGTGCAAGATTTTGTCAAGCAGGGCTTAAAGCGCGACGAAATCGCGGAAAAATGCCGACTGGAAGTCAATCAGCTCTATTACGACCATTTCAAGGAATAAAAGTGAATTTATGAATGAAGAAACGAAAACGACAGCGCCTATGGGGGCGGAGCAGCCGATAACCCAACCTGAAACAGCGAAAAAAGACACGCGCATCGAAGGCTCGGCGAAAGAAGGACTTGTAGAAGCCGTTGCGTCGGCGTCAATGAGCGTCGTGTCCGTGCTTATGACGCTTTTCATGAATATGAACGTCATTTCGGAAATGCTGTGTATGTACGGCTTCATTTTGGGCGTTCGTGCCGTCAATACCTACAAAACCTGCCACCTTTGGCAAAAGAAAAAACCCAAAGCGACTTACGTTTTGGGGATTATCGGCATAGTGCTTAACTGTATTGCGATGCTGTTGTGGCTGATATGGATAGCAGGTTTTTTCATTCTTATGTTTATGGAAACGTAAGAGGCAGGTACGCAATCAATGAAAAAAGCGCACTCAACCGAGTGCGCCGATTTTTTTGTGAGCGATTATGCTTTTGCAAATAAAAGATGGCCGAAGAGCAACAACCAAACAAGGTCAATCCAACCGATGACGATACCGGACGGGATGGTAACCAGGATAGCAACCGCCAAAGTGATCACGTTATTCGTCTTAAAATAAGCCGACCAACGCACGGCAATTTCCACCACCCAGTTCACGCCGGGGATAAGCAAGAGTATCAACTGCACCAAAAGATCTTGTTTATAAAACCATTTTGCCATAAAGCACCTCCAAGGTTTATTTATTGTGGCATTATTATACTATGAAAATGCGCGTTTGTCAAGACGGTAGAAAAAAATATTGCGCGTTATTCATCATTTCTTTGTTCTTCCGCCGTAGTTTCCGTCGGTTCTTTATCGGGGATATAATCTTCGGGATGGCGGCGTAAATGCATTTGCTTGCAATAATTCATCGCGCCAAAGCAAAGAAACGCGCCCACGCCAAAAACAAGCGCCGCTTTCCAGCCCAAAAATGTGCCTACGGGCAAAATTGCCGCCACGAACGCCACGGCAAGAATACAAAAAACAATTTGCAGCTTCAAAAACATAATTTTTCTCCCGGCGCCCCAAAAACAAAGGGCGTTTTTCATAAACAGTATGCGCAAAATATTTATATTATATATATTGTAACACGCGCGCGCGTGTATAGTCAAGGAAAAAGGCAGGAAAAACACGGAAAAAACCCATAAAAAGCAAGGTAAAAAAATAATTAAAATTTTTTAAAAAAAATAAAAAAAATATTAAAAAAACACTTGACAAATGGAAAAGGAATGTGGTATTATATACAAGCTGTCGCCGCGAGGGGGCAGAACCAAGCCGGAAAGCTTGGTAAAAGCAGATTAAAAACAGAATAAGAAAGAAATGAGATTTATTTGACAAACAAGCAAATGAAAGTAATTTCCGTTAATTTT
>JAZSHX010000029.1:0-23257 GCA_045533485.1 Candidatus Scatosoma sp.
TTGCCGCCGATGGTTGCCGTTACGTTTGCCGTACCCTTGCCAACCGCCGCCAAGTTACCGTTTTTATCAACCGTTACCACTTCTTGATTGCTGGACGACCAAACCACTTTGTATTGCGTGGGAGACGTCGTTGCGGTGAGTTGTACGCCTTCACCGCCCAAGAAAAGCGATGCTTGCGTTTGATTAAGCGTGAGCGAAGCCACGTTGTTTACGTATGCGTTGAGCGTGTCGTCGATTGCGCCTGCTTCGTTCATAACGATTGCCGCCGTTTCCGCAATGCTGGACGTTACGGCTTTCGTTTGGAACTTATATTCGCCTGCGCTGATAAACGATTGCGCCGTTACTTCGGTTACGTAATCGGTGGTAGGAATATCCAAAAGCACCGTGTTCCAACCAGCCGTGCCTTCGCTGCGCCATACGGTTACGGGAACGCTGGTCGTATAAGCTTGACCTGCCGCCGTCGTAAAGCTAATCGTCGTATAGCATTCTGCGTCTGCAAACGTTTGCATCATTTCAGGCGTCAACTGGGAAGCTTCCGTTTTGAAACGAAGACCGGAAGGGCTTTTCGTTCTAACCGACGTTGCCGTGATTGCAAAGCCGTCCCATGCTTGCCATTCCGATTGTGCGTCTGCTTTTACGTTTGCACTGTAGACACCTGCCGAAAGAGCAGCTACAAATGCGAGTGCAGAAGTTGCAATCAATTTCTTTCTTAATTGTTTTGCCATGTTGATGTACCTCCTGTGCTGCCGGGGAACCAAACGCCGTTGTCCCCTTCGTCCTTATCCGTAAAGTCTGCCGAAGCCGTTAACACGTCTTCATCTTCAAGGACAAGCAATTTGAGTTCTAATGCTACATAGTTTCTCATTTTCTTATATCCTCCTCGATATAAATTTTCATTTTTGTTTCTTTTATTGTTTTTTTCGCAAAATGCGCCACACAATAAATTTTTACATATAACATTATAAAACATATCAAAAATCATTTCAACAATGAGAAATGCAAAAATTATATTAAAAAATGCACTTTGGGGTTTTTGCTTTTTTTTCAAAGTGCTACGCCGACGATTTTAGAGAATTCAAATCGTCGGCGTATTACTGCAAATTATATTAGGAGGTTTATAACTTTTTAATTTTTCGGGAAGAACGTGCCGTTGTCTTCCTCATCATTATCGTAATAAAAATCCGATTGACCAGGGAAGAATATGCCGTTGTCCTCTTCTTCACTGTCAACGAAGACACCCGATTTATTGATATACAGATAAGGAATAACAAACACAACTTCGCCTGCGGCATTTTCTATTTCGATTGCGTTATTTTCGTCCAAAGCCACCAACGTTTTCACGCCGTTGCGCCATACTATCGCATGCGTGTATTCTGCACCAAACGTCAGCGTAACTTGGCTATACGCCCCCGTTTCGTTTGCGTATTTACCGTCCGCGCCGTTCATTATCGAATACATATAACTGCCGTTTTTCGCGGTAAATTCGCTGATAAGCGTCAATTCGCCTTGTTGCTCAACGCCTGTCAAAGCCGTAAACGAAACGCTTTCTTGTTTATACAAAACGTCGTCGTAATTTACGTCGATTGCGTTTCTACCGTACAACCCAGCGTAGGTTGCAAGCGGATCGTAATACGCTTTGGTGGATTTGATATCAAACGTTTGGTAAGTGCTTGCAAACGCTTTGTTTTGCGACATAATTTCTTGCATCGCATACCAAATTTTCGTCTTTTCGCCGTTTTCGTCTACGAACGACGTATTTCTATCGAAATAATGCGATCCGTCCGAATCGTGTACGTGATAGGTGAAGTAAACGATATTTTTCACGCCGTAGCTAAGCAACGTGCTATTGATCCAACTTACATCATCTTCCGTGAGCCAACGTTGCGATGCAGGATTGTCGTTAGAAATTTCCGTCATTGTTTGCGCTACGATATGCAAAGCCACGTCGTATTTCGCCGCCACTTCCGCCGCTGTTTGTAAATCAAGCAAATAACGTTCGGACATATTTGCGTTTCCGTTTACCGGGTACGTGTCTAACATTAAGTTAGGCGCTCCCGTTACAGCCAAGAAGAGTTCGCAATATTTCCCATAGCGCGCACGCATGATATTATATTGCATATCATACTTTTTCTGGGTGTTGTTGTCTACTTTCGTATTCGAACCAATCCAGCTGATATAATTTTCTAAATCGGTATAGAACGCCGAATCAGTAGCATAGCCGCCACCGTCCACCGCATAACCGCTTACGTCAAAGCCCGTTACGATTGCACCATATTCGGCTACGGTAAGTTCAGGGAACGCTTGCCCTACCGCATGCTCCTTATACCAACTGTAGTTTGCCGAAGGAAGCAAGTTTGCATGGATATAAATATCCTTACCGTATGCTTCTAATGCAACGCGTTTGATTGTTTTATACGTAAAACCATACGCACCGGACTTTCTATCTGTCGCACCTGAAGACAAGCTTTCATCAAACATCCAAGCCGACGGTTCGTCTTTTACCAACACACCCATAAACGCAGGGTGATTGATATAATACGACAATTGCGATTTTATCATTTCATACGCCGCGCTGCCCTTTACCGCCGCGCCTTGCCACTTGCCCGAAGTTTCTCTTTCGCCGTCGTAATAAGCCTGCCAGTTTGTTTTGTCGTAATGATGCCCACCCGACAACGCCGTAAACGTAGAATCGGTTAAAATGACTTTCAGCCCTGCTTGGTGCGCTAAATCAAGCACCTGTATATAGTCATAGTTTACAATCGCCCCGTCGGAACCAACAGGCGCATACGATTGCGGCATAATTGCCTTGAAACCAGCTTCTTTGAGCTCTAACATGGTTTCCAACGTTGCTTCGCCAATGTTGTAATCTACACCGTCTAATTTACCGTCACCCAACGATGCATACGCAAAAAAGTTAAACTCTTTCGTGGTTTGGAACGTGGGTTCGCCGTTGTCGTCCTTTGCATACGATGCCGATTTCGTTACGTTTGCGCCAAGCGCTACGTTCGTGCCTGTAAACGCGTCTAAATACACCGTTCCAAACGCCGCATCCGCTATCATTGCCAACGTAAGGTTTGCGCCTTTATAAGCATCGGAGATGCGAATGGTATAATATTGCCCGTCGGCGTTATATTTGTATTGCACGTTACTTGCACTGCCGTTTACCGTTACCGAAGTGAAATCCTTATCGGTATATACACGGAATTGCAAGGTTGTATTGTTTGCAAACGCTTTGTCCGCGTAGGTTTTCGCGATATTTACGCTGAGCGTATTCGCCGTCGGCGTAGCTTCCAACGAATATTCGCCCCTGCCCATCGTTCTATCGCTTACTTTCACAAGCGAAGCGCTTGCGTCCGTTGTGATATCGCCGGGCATACCGTATTCAAAATCTTCCGTTACACTATCGTATACAGGAGAAATTTCTTCCACGTAGAAATCAGGTTCCACAAGCGCGCTTACGCCCGAAATGCCACCTCCCACCGTGTGGAACATAACGCGGAATTTGAAAGGCGTTGTGCTATCCAAACGGTTATTGAAATATCTTTCGTATGCCGCGCGGTTGAATTGCAGCCAAATGGCGTCGCCGTCTTTTTTATAGCTTATATCTTCGTGACCAAAATAGGACGCATACGAACCGTCGTCCTTTAAGCCCGTGTTATAATTGAGCTTGAATTGTGCAAGTTCATAACTGCTCAAGCCCGTCAGCTTAATACGCAACGCTCGTACTTGCGACAAGCCAAAGACATGGTCCACATACGCGCTGTCAAGCGAATAGTACGCAGGCCAAGGCGTGCTGGTAATTTTGATTTTACCGCCAACTACCTGACCAACGCCGCTTTCCTCATTAATTTTGTCGTAGGTGTTTTCACTTGCAGCGTGATAGAACGGGTACATTTGTGAAGAAAGGTCTTGCACCGCATATTTTGTCTCTAAATTTAAGAAACCGCCCTTATAAGTATACGTCCACGCCTTGTCCGTATCCGTCCAGCTATTATAGCTTGTCGCTACGTCGCCGCTTGCGCGTACGGTTACATTGCATACCTTTTGAATGCTGCTGCCGATAGAAAGCGTGATATTTGCCGTACCTTGCGCTACGCCCGTCACTCTACCGTTACTATCTACCGTTGCGACGCTTGTATTGTCGCTTTTATAGGTAATGCCGTAGCCAAGCGGATAGCTGTTTGCTTGGATATCATCGCTTTTGCCTACTTCAACCGCAAATACCGACATCGGCAGATTGATGGTTTGAATTTCACCGCTTGTTATCGCTTGGTCTACGTAATTAAGCAAGAAGCTATATTGCTGGTCGTTTTTCCAAAGGTTGTACGCAAGTGCCCAGCTTGCCGTTTGCGCTGCGGAATATACCACCGTATTCGTATCCGCTTCGTACACGGTAGCCCCATTTTTGTCTTTTACTTCCACAAACGACTGTGCTGCAATGTCAACAGCAACAGCGCTGTCGGGAATATCCAGCAAAACGGTATTCCACCCTTCTTCGTGCCACACGTTTGCATTTACTTGCATTTCATAAGACGTGTACTTCTGCAAATCGCCGTTCATGGAAACGCCGTCCCACATTTTGAAGCGAAGTTCAGTATACCAACTATAATCATATGTATCTATAGGATATGCCGCCTGCAAATCTTCCTTAAATTCCGTTGCAAACGTCTTAAAGCGCAAGCCCTTTGCATTGGGATGCTCCGCCGTACCATCTGTTCTTACAGACGCCCCCTTATACATTGCAAATGTACTTTCGTCAATTTGCGAAGCCGCCGACGCTTTATTCACAAGCAACGAACCGCCCAAACAAGCCATAGACGATGCCGCCAACAAAGACAGTGCCAACCATTTCGTTTGTTTTCTATGCATAATTTTCTCCTCCCAATAATTTTTCTTCTTAACTGGCTTCATTGTCAGAAAATGAGCGTAAACAACAAATTTTAATGCACATTAACTATAAAGCATAGCAAAAATAATTTCAAGTATGAGAAATGCAGAAATTATATTAAATAATGCATTTTAATCCATTTTTGTATTTACGCGCCATTAAAAAAAAGAAACGTAAGTGTTAAGGAACAGAATACGACACTTTATCTACCTTGTTGATTCCTCGTAAAATTATCTTAAAAATTACCTTACTTTGGTTATATGAGTGTTAGGCGTGAGCCTGTCTTGATACAAGCTTATCAGCTGATCAATTGGGAGAAACCGTTTGTGTTTAATTGTGTACGTATCACGCGAGATCGTTTATTTAAAAAATTATTAGATGAAAAAACAGCTTATTGTTTACGCCATACCTTTTCGACTCTTTGTCAAGAAAAAATAAACCGCCCTGATATTGTTGATATTTGGATGGGAGATAGCAGCGAACGACTAGTCGGACGCGTTTATACGCACTTTTCCGATAAATTTATGCGCGAACAAATGGATATGGTTGTATTCCCTATGCCCGAAACTTTATAAATTAGGTGCCTTGCGACAATTCTTTCGCCAAATCTTTCGCCAAACTTTCCAAAAAACGCATTTTTGCGTGAATATTTATACAAAAATAAAATAGAAGCGCGGTTTTATGCATTGTTTTTTGCATAAAACCGCGCTTTTGGCGCAGAGAAAGGGATTTGAACCCTTGTATACATTCCTGCATAACACGATTTCGAATCGTGCGCGTTCAACCGCTCCGCCATCTCTGCAAACAGCTTATTTATTATATATTATTCTATTTAAAAAATCAACTGTTTTTCGCCTGTTTTTTGAAAATTTTCCGCCACGGATTAATTTCCCGTGGCGGATTCGTTTACATTAAGGTAATCATTAACTGCGAAGCAAGTACGATCAAAATCAATGCGATCGGGTACGTGGATGCGTACGCCGAAGCAACGTCGTCCGTTTCCGCCGTCGAAATCAACGTACCAAGCGCAGGCGTAGACGTCATACCGCCCGTAATAGAACCGAGGCTGTTCAGCAAAGGCAATTTCAAAACGTATTTGCCGACGACAAAGCCAATAACCATCGGGAATATCGTCATAAACGCACCGCCTACAAAGCCCCAAATAACAATGCTCGCACCGCCTGCATTGGAAATTTCCTGTACCAACGCAACGCCGCCTTCGAAGCCTGCACCAATTAAGAACATCGCCAAACCGAACTCACGGAGGACTTTCAGCGTGCCTTCCGTTACTTCCAAAGAAAGCTTACCGATATGACCAAAGTGCCCAAACACAAGGCACATAATCAATACGCCGCCCGTCGTGCCAAGCGAGAAACAAGGACCGTTGTATCCGTCACCCGTCAAAGGAATATTGATAGAACCCAGCAACAACCCTGCGATAACAGCCAAAGCAAACGGCATAAATCCAAAATCTTCTACTTTGAAAAACTTGGAATAATCTCTTGCTTCTTCCGCGCCGCCAAGCTTTAACAATTCGCGTTCTTTCGACATATCCGATTTCAAAAACTTAGGCATAAGCTGTACAAACAATACAACGCCTACAACCCCGAAAGGATATGCGATTGCGTGACCAAGCGTGATTCTCGCCAAGTTTTCCGTTGCCGCATCCACCGCTGCGGAGAACCCCGGTGTAGACGTCAAAGCCCCCGACAATACGCCAGCCCAATATTCAGGGCCGTAATCGGGCGTCAACAACGAACAAAGAACCGCTACAAGCGTACCAGAAAGAATAATGATTGCTCCCAACAAAATGTACGTCTTAAAGTTTTTTGCAAGATTCTTAAAGAAATTAGGACCTGCAATAAAACCAACCGAGCCAACAAACAAAATCAAACCAAGATTTTGTACAGGGCCTTTCAAGTACTTCACAACGGTAGCATCCGTGTTCGCCATATAAAACGCTTTCAGTAAGGGAACGTCCTTAAAATCCAACGTACACAGCCAACCGAGCAAAATTGCAACCAAGAATACCCCTGCCGTACCGAGCGACACCCCCTTTATGTTGATGCCACCAAGCAAATAGCCAAGCCCTAACGTCAAGAAAATGATCGTAAACATTACAAGCGTCGTGCTAAACTTGAACGTACTTTCCGCGCCGTTTGCGTTGCTTGCCGAGATTCCGCACCATACGGCAATTCCTGCAACCACAACCAAGGCAATGACAATCCAAAGCCATTTTAGACTCTTTTTACTATTAGAACTTTCCACTTTCGATCTCCTTATATCCGCACAAAAACGCACAAAGCGTACCTTCGTGCGTTTTGTCATATTATATCATATTTTTCTTGTATTTAGTTTGCTTTTCTTCTATAATCAGGCAAAAGCTTCGGCGATTGAACGTCCGTTGCAATACCTGCATTTGCAAGCTCGTCTTCAAACGCTTGTACGTGTGCAAGCGTCAAGTCTTTGAGTTCAACACTCTTGCATTTTTCACCTGCTTGTTGACCTGCGTTTCTACCAAATACGATGATGTCGAGCAAGGAGTTACCCATCAAACGGTTAGTCCCGTGGATGCCGCCCACTGCTTCGCCCGCAACATACAAGTTTTCAATGCACGTCATACCGTTTGCGCCGATATCGATACCGCCGTTTTGGTAATGCAGCGTAGGATAAATTAAGATAGGTTCTTTTCTAATATCAATGCCGTATTTACCGAACATACGGAGCATTGCAGGGATACGTTTTTCAATCGTACCTTCGCCGTTCAAAATGTCGATAAGCGGCGTATCCAACCAAACGCCTTCGCCGTCCGTCGTTTTAATACCGTTGCCGCGCGCTTTGCATTCGCGAATAATAGAAGACGCTGTTACGTCACGCGTTTCCAAGGAATACACAAACGGTTCGCCTTCTTTATTGACAAGCTGTGCGCCAAGCGAACGCACTTTTTCCGTTACGAGTGCACCGTAGATTTGCGTAGGCTCTGCCGCGCCCGTGGGGTGATATTGCAACGTTTCGGGATACAACAACTTTGCCCCTGCTCTATACGCAAGCACCAAACCGTCTGCCGTTGCGCCGTAGTGGTTGGACGTGGGGAAACCTTGATAATGCAATCTGCCTGCACCGCCCGTAGCAATAACCACCGTCTTTGCGCGAGCAATCAAAATTTCGCCCGTTTCCATGTTCATAAGCACCGCACCTGCAATTTTACCATCCGTATCCTTGATAAGTTCGATTGCCGACGTAAAATCAACCACAGGAATTTTACGGTTAAACACTTCATCACGAAGCGTACGCATAATTTCCGAGCCGGAATAGTCGCGGCAAGCGTGCATACGTTTTCTCGACGTACCACCACCATGCGTGGTAACCATCGTACCGTCGGGTTCTTTATCGAACATAACGCCAAGATTGTTGAGCCACAAAATGGCTTCGGGCGCTTCGTTTACAAGCTTATACAAAAGTTCGGGCTTGTTTTTAAAGTGCCCACCGCCAAGCGCGTCTAAATAATGCGTTGCAGGGCTGTCGTTAGGTTTATCCGCAGCTTGAATACCGCCTTCCGCCATCGCCGTGTTTGCGTCGCCCAAACGAAGTTTGGTTACAATCATTACGTTTGCGCCGCGTTCGTGCGCTTCGATAGCCGCCGAAGAGCCAGCACCGCCACCGCCGATTACGAGCACGTCTACGTCGTAATCAATTTTCGTAAGGTCGATTTGCGTGTTTGCTATGCGCGAATGGCCTTGCAACAAAGCCGCAAGCTCGTGCAATACCTTTCCACCTTTATTTTGACCAACTTTCAATTCTTCATACGCAGTCGTGATATAGTCGGGGTGAAATTCCGCCAAAACGGCGTCCTTTTCTTCCGCGGACATACGCGCATGCAATTTTTCAATACGGGCAGCACGGCTTGCTTCTACTTTTTTCATCGATTGTAATTGTTCATCGGTGTAATTATACATAGCTATGCCCCCCTTATTTTTCGATTTCTCTATTGTTATAGAGATGCTTTTGTTCTTCCAAAGGCGTATTCATAATCGCTTCCAAAGCCGCTTTGCAGTCGCCTTTATTGATTTCGTCCACACGGTTTACCAAATGTTCGCTCTTTGCAGCAAGATATTTACCCGTCAAACGGCGTGCAAGCACTGCCACTTGGGGATGGGAAATACCTGCGGGACAACGAGATGAACATACACCGCACATAACGCAGTCAAAGCTTTCTTCCGCGCACTTTTCATATTCGCCGCGTTGTGCGTATGCAATGTATTGCATAACGTTGAGTTCTTGCGTACAGCTCTTGGTGCATGCGTTGCAACCGATACACGAATAAATTTCCGGATACAGCTGCATCATAATTTGTTCCGTAGGTTTAATTTGATTGATGTCGTACACTTGTTTCACAAGGGGGAAGAACGGCAACGTTGCTACGTACATACCTTCTTCCACTTGTTGTTGACAAGCAAGGCAGGTTTTCAATTCTTGTTGACCTTTGATACGGTAAATGGTTGCGCAAGCGCCGCAAAAACCGTTTCTGCAACCGCAACCGCGCACAAGTTGATACCCTGCGTATTCCATCGCTTTCATAATCGTCAAGCTTTCCGGCACTTGATAACGTTTGCCGAAAAGAAATACGTTTACCATCTTTTCCATGTTTCTCTCTCCTTAGTATTCATCGGGAAGTTCGTCAAGCTCCGTCATACGGAAAACAGGACCGTCCTTGCAGACGAATTTATCGCCTACGTTACATCTTCCGCATTTGCCGATGCCGCATTTCATACGAAGTTCTAACGTCGTATACACACGCGATTTATCAAAGCCAAGCTCCAAAAGCCCAGCAAGCGTGAACTTAATCATGATAGGCGGGCCGCAAAGCACTGCCGTCATATTCGGGTTCAAACCAAGCTCTTTCACATAGGTAGGTACGAAACCAACGTGTCCGTCCCAGCCGTCTTGGGGACGGTCGATGGTAAGATACACTTCCGTGTTCGGTTCGTTCATCCACTCCGTTTGGATTTCTTCAATATCTACAAGGTCGTCTTTACTTCTTGCACCGTAAACAATCACTACCTTGCCGTAGTTTTGACGGTAATGACGCACGTAGTTGATAACACTGCGCAAAGGCGCAAGACCGATACCGCCTGCAATAAACAGCAAATCTTTGCCCTTAAAATCTTCTTCTACGGGGAAATTTTTGCCGTAAGGACCGCGCACGGTGATTTGTTGACCAACTTCCATTGCGTGGATAAAATCCGTTACACAAGCTTATTTTTTAATGGAAAATTCCATATATTCTTCGTTGGTAGGCGACGAAGTGATGGAGAACATACATTCCCCAACGCCGGGTACGGATACCATCGCGCATTGACCGGGCATATGCTTAAACAATTTTTTACCGTCCGTACCGACTACGCGGAAGGTTTTAACGTCGGGCGTGTCTTTACGAATATCGGTGATGACGCCAACTTTGGGAATCAAATTTTCTTCAATCATTTTTCTTACCCCCTAACGTTTTGATAACCTTAACGATATTTAACTTTTGCGGACATTTGTTTACGCAACGACCACACCCCACGCACGAATACGTGCCGTCGTATTGCGAAGGATAATACACAAGCTTGTGCATAAATCTTTGACGGAAACGTTGCATTTGCGTGGTACGGCTGTTACCATGCGCCATAAGCGTGAAATCGGAATACATACAAGAATCCCAGCAACGGTAACGTACTACGCCTTCGTTGGTTTTGAAATCGCGAATATCAAAGCATTGACAGGTAGGACATACGAACGTACACGTACCGCAACCCAAGCATGCTTCGCTCATTTTACCCCATTCATCCGCGTTGAAAAGTTCGTTCAGGTTTTCTTGCTTAAACGCACTCAAATCAAGCCCTGCAAACGGCAATTTTTCAAGCACAACTTTGGTTTCCGCTTGTTGCTCAGCCACAGCGTCTTCTCCGCCGTTTTCGGCATATTCTTGCGCGATTTGGGCAAGTGCTTCGCCCTTTTCCGTGTTTGCTTGCAAATACAAATATGCATCGTCAAGCCAAGCGGTCATATCGCCTTGGGGCGCAGTAGCATCAATACCGAACACCGAGCAGAAACAGCTTTCTTCAGGTTTTGAGCATGCAAGCGTGACAATCGTCGTTGCATTTCTTCTTGCTTGGTAATACGTATCTACTGGATCGGCAAGGAATACCTTGTCAAGCACTTCGATTGCTTTATAATCGCAGGCCTTTACGCCAAAGAGAACGAAAGGTTTTAATTCTTCTCCTTGCTTGCGGATACCGGCTTCCAAAATTTCGATATTTTTACCGTCCGTTTTGAATTTCATCATGTTTTCCGTTTGGGGGAAGAACATACTCTTGGGCGATTTTACCGTTTTCAATGTTTCAAGCGAAACTTCTTTACCTTCGCCCCAAACGCAGAAATTCACTTCGCCGCCCTTTTTGATGGGGATATATAAGCCCATCGTTTGGTTTATCTTGGCGTAAAAATCGTTTAATTTTTCTTTTGCTATCTTTAACATTAGTTTGCCCCTCCGTTCACTGCGTCTGTCGCTTCAACGTCGTTTTCCGTGTACGACGTGAGCGGAGTTTTGCCTTCTGCCGTTTCCCCTGCTTGATATTCGCCGTACAAGTTATCGATATCTTTGATAAACTTACGGTTTAACAAGTGCAAAGGAATATTTTGGGGACATACACGGCTGCATTCGCCGCAGTCGGTACATCTACCTGCTACGTGGAACGCGCGAATAATGTGAAAAAGCTTTTCTTCAAACGCATCGTCGTTTGCTTTTGCCGCAATACCCGACGCAGGGTTGTCAAACACGCATTTTACGCACGAACATGCAGGACAAACGTTTCTGCACGCATTACAACGGATACATTTGGAAAGCTGTTCTTTCCAGAACGCAAAGCGTTCGTCTTCCGTCATCGCTTCCAGCTTTTTTACCATATCAAAACGGTCAGCGTCCACTGCTTCGCGTTCGTGTAAAATAATTTCTTCGTCTTTAATTTGATGCGTTTTATTGCAAACGGAGCATTTTACAAGCTTAACGTCCGCTTTTGCCAACGTCACTTGTTCGCCCGTAAGCGTAGTTACCGTCACTTCCGTTGCTGTTTCGCTTGCGTCAACTACGCTTGTAACGCCTTTCGCTTTGATTTTTTCAATATCAAGCTTGCCAAGACATTCCACGGCAATCACGTAAATTTTTTCTCTATCTACACGGTGTTCTTTCAAAAGCTGGTTCAAGCTGTACGAATCGCAGGGCTTAATGAAAACCGCTGTTTTTCCTTCCTTTTTGCTTGCTTGAATAAGGTATTTGGAAAGGTTTGCACCGCAAAAACCGTTGTAAACAAATTCGTTTAAGCTTTCCACGCTTTCAAAGGTAGCAGGTGCGGGATCAAAATAGAAATCCCCTTTCTTCCAACCGATAACGCGCGCCACTTCACCGCTTTCAAGGAGTGCTTTTGCGCGTTCTAACATTTTCGCTTCTACTTCGCACATATTATTCACCCTCCTTTACTCTCAAATCGGTCAAGCGTTTGTTTTCGCCAAGCGCCGCTACCGTTTTCACAAAATCGTTCATAACCGCAGAGAATTTTGCGCCTTCCGCCGCAGAAACCCATTCCACGCGCGTACGTTCCTTTTCAATACCCATATAGTTCAAGAAACTGTACAAAAGCGCCATTCTTCTTCTGGTGTAGTAGTTACCTGTTACATAGTGGCAATCGCCGGGGTGGCAACCGCATAAAATTACGCCGTCCGCGCCCTGTTGAAACGCTTTCAACACGAACATAGGGTTGACGCGGCAGGAGCAAGGCACGCGGATAATTTTTACGTTTGCAGGATACGTCAAACGGCTAGATCCAGCCAAATCGGCGCCTGCATACGAACACCAGTTGCAGCAAAACGCAACAATCGTAGGTGTAAATTCTTTCTTTTCCGTTGTTACTTCTTGCATATTGCTTCCACCTCCGACATGATTTGTTTGGAGCTAAATCCTTTCAAGTCCATAGCGCCCGAAGGACAAGTTACCGTACAAGCACCGCAACCTTGGCAAACCGCAAGGTTGACGGACGCCACGCGACGAACTTCCGTTTTACCGCCGCCAAGACGAAATTCTTTATCTACATACGAAATTGCGCCGTATGCGCACACGTTTGCGCATTGTGAACAGCCGTTACACATCATTTCATCAGGCGTAGCCACGCACGCGTTGGTTTTAAGCTTGTCTTTTACAAGCAAACCGATAACTTTCGCCGCGCAAGCCGATGCTTGAGAAACGGTTTCGGGAATATCTTTCGGACCTTGGCATACACCTGCAAGGTATACGCCTGCCGTGGGACTTTCTACGGGACGCAACTTCGCGTGCGATTCCGTTAAGAAATTGTTGGTATCGATGCTTGCCGTAAGGAGCGTTGCCACCTTTCTTACGGAAGGTTCCGGTTCGATCGCCGCCGCAAGCACTACCAAATCGGATGCGATGGTGATTTGTTCGTTGTCAATCAAGTTACAACCTTGTACCATCATTTTACCGTTTTCGTTATATACTTTGCCGACCATACCTTTAATGTAGTCTACGCCGTATTGTTCTACCGCACGACGGAAGAATTCATCGTAGTTCTTACCAGGGGTACGAACGTCGATGTAGAATACGTGCACTTCGGTATCGGGATATTTTTCACGGATAAGCATTGCGTGTTTTGCCGTGTACATACAGCAAATCTTGGAGCAATACGGCTTACCGCAACCGCTGGTATCGCGCGACCCCACACATTGAATAAAGGTAATTACCTTGGGGTGCGTTTTGTCGGAAGGACGAAGAAGTACGCCGTCCGTAGGGCCAGCCGCGTTCATTAAGCGTTCAAGTTCCAAAGATGTGATTACGTCCTTGTTTTCGCTGTAACCAAATTCATTGAAGTTATCCAAATCGATGGGTTTGAAGCCGGTTGCAACGACGATTGCGCCGTATTGACGTTCTACGAACGTGTCTTTTTGTTCATAATCAATAGCGCCCACACCGCAGAATTTTTGGCAAATACCGCATTTGCCCGTCTTTAACTTGATGCAGTGTTCGGGATCGATCACTGCTACGTTGGGAATTGCTTGCGCAAACGGAATATGGATAGCAGGACGCGTATTCAAGCCCATATTAAAGGTATTCAAACCTTTTTTAGACGGGCATTTTTCCATACAAATTTTACAACCCGTACATTTGGTTTCGTCTACGTATCTTGCTTTTCTGCGAATTTTTACGTTGAAGTTACCGACGAAGCCCTTGACTTCTTCCACTTCGGAATAGGACAAAATGTCGATTTTTTCGTGTTGTGCGCAATCCACCATTTTGGGCGTCAAAATACAAGCGGAACAGTCAAGCGTAGGGAACGTTTTGTCGATTTGCGCCATTCTGCCGCCGATCGTTGCGTTCTTTTCCACGATATCCACTTCAAAGCCTGCGTCCGCGATATCCAGCGCAGCTTGAATACCTGCGATACCGCCGCCGATAACCAAAGCGCGTTTGATAACGGGGCTTTCGCCTTCCGTCAAGGGCGCGTTGAGCTTAACTTTTGCAATCGCCGTGCGGATAAGGATAATTGCCTTTTCCGTTGCTTCTTGCATATCTTTATGAATCCACGAACAGTGTTCACGAATATTCGCGACTTCTACCATGTACGGATTTAAGCCCGCTGCTGCCGCCGCTTTGCGGAAGGTAGCTTCGTGCATTCTGGGCGAGCAAGCGCCGATAACGATGCCCGTCAAGTTATGTTCCTGAATTGCTTGTTTGATAAGTTGTTGACCGTTCTCGGAGCACATGTATTGATAGTTTGCGGAGAAAACGACGCCAGGTTCGCTTTTGATTGTTTCCGCAACTCTTTCCACGTCTACCGTCGCCGCGATGTTACTGCCGCACCAACAAGTAAAAACACCTATTCTTTGCATATCTTTGCTTTCCTTTTAATGATTTTTCTTATTTATTGTATTTTCTATATGCGCTGACGAGCAGTTGTTGGGGAATAAGTTCGTCAACGATGGGCGGTATCTCTTCCGCCTTAATGCCGTTTTTGCCTTGCATACGGACAACCGTTTCGCGCACTGCTTCTACCACTGCCGCAGGCGCAACGCCGCGCGGGCAACGCTCTACGCAAGCCATACAAGAAAGACAGTTCCAAATGGCTTTGCTTTCCAAAAGCTTATCAATCTCGCCCTTTGCAAGCATACCTACGAATTGATGCGGTTTAATGTCCATTGCGTTAAATGCAGGGCATCTACCCGAACATTTACCGCATTTCATACATTTTCTTGCATCCGTACCGCTCAATCTTTGCAAATTTTCCACGCGTTCTTGTTTGGTCATGCTTCCACCCCCAGTGCTTCGGCAAGCAAATCGGTAAAGTACTTGACAGGCAAAATATCTTCGCCGTTTACTTGTAAATTATACAAGCACAACGGACATGCGGTAATCACTTCTTCCGCACCCTTTTCTTTTGCGCTTTGCAACACTTTTTTGCTTTTTTGCTTGGGCAAATCTTGATTTTTCAACCCAACGTACGCGCCGCAACATTCGTTTCTAAACGGGTATGTAACGGGCGTACCGCCGATGGCGCGGATAAAATCTTCAATAATCGTAGGATTTTCGGGATTATCAAACGCCATAACGCCGCTGGGACGGAGCAACAAACAGCCGTAATATGCCCCCACCTTTCTATTGATGGGATTTACCACCGCTTTTTTGATATTGTCAAACCCCACTTCGTTTTTGAGCATTTCCAAATAATGCAAAACTTGCGTTTCACCTGCATACGGAGCGTCCAGCTTCATATAATTGTTGGCTCTAAAACGAATATCGTCGTTTGTTTTTATGTCTTCGTTGGCACGTTTGATTACGTTGTGGCAAGCGGAGCAAAGCGTGAGCAATTTACCGCCGTTATCCTTTGCATACGCAAGCGCGCGAAAAGCGGAAAGCTTGGTTGCAATTTCGTCCGTGCCCATTTTATACACGGCGCCGCAACATTGCCAGTTTTCGATTTCTTCCATTTCTACACCCAAAGCCGCCGCACAAAGACGGGCTTTTTTGTCCAAATCCTTGGCTTTCGTTTTGAGTGTACAACCGGGATAGTAACAAATTTTCATAACAATTATTTCACTACCTTTTATTTTTGGGGATACGCCATTTCTTCAGGACGGAATACTTTGTCAAATTCTTCTTCCGTCAAGAAACCGAGCGCAACGCACGCTTGCTTCAAAGAAATGTCTTCCTTGTACGCCTTTTTCGCCGTTTTCGCTGCGTTTTCATAACCGATATACGGATTAAGTGCCGTTACAAGCATAAGCGAATTGTATAAGTTGTGTTTCATTTTTTCTTTGTTTGCCTTGATACCCGTTACGCAGTTGCTTTCAAAGGAACGAATACCGTCCGCAAGCAAGCGTACCGATTGCAAGAAGTTATAAATAATCACAGGCATAAACACGTTGAGTTCAAAATTGCCTTGCGATGCGCCAACGCCAACCGCCACGTCGTTTGCCATAACCTGTACGGCAACCATCGTCATCGATTCGCATTGCGTAGGATTGACTTTACCGGGCATAATGGAAGAACCGGGTTCGTTTTCGGGAATAAAAATTTCGCCAAGACCGTCACGGGGACCGCTTGCAAGCCAACGAACGTCGTTTGCAATTTTCATTAAGTTGCAAGCAAGCGCTTTCAATGCGCCGTGCGCAAATACAAGCTCGTCCTTTGCCGTAAGCGCGTGATATTTGTTTTCCGCCGTAACGAACGTTTTGCCCGTCAATGCACTCACTTGCGCCGCCACTTCTTCCGCAAAACCCTTGGGTGCGTTCAAGCCCGTACCTACCGCCGTACCGCCAAGCGCAAGCTCTTTCAAGCCGTCAAGCGCAAGCGTGAGTTGCGCCTTTGTCTTTTCAATCATATTCGTCCAACCGCTGATTTCTTGAGAGAACGCGATGGGCACTGCGTCTTGTAAATGCGTACGACCGCTTTTTACGATGCCTTCGTTTTCTTTTTCCAAGCGTTTCAACGTTGCAATGAGCGTATCCATAGCAGGGAATAAGTTATCTTCGATTTCCACCACTGCCGCGATGTGCATTGCCGTGGGGAAGGTATCGTTAGAGCTTTGACTTTTATTGATATCGTCGTTTGGATGCAAAAGCTTCGCGCCTGCAATTTCGTTACCGCGATTTGCAATTACTTCGTTGGCGTTCATATTCGATTGCGTACCGCTGCCCGTCTGCCAAACGACAAGCGGGAAATGGGAATTGAGCGCACCGGAAATTACTTCGTCGCAAGCCGCGCAAATGGCGTCCTTCTTTTCGTCGGACAATTTGCCAAGCTTATTGTTTGCAAGCGCTGCGGCTTTCTTCAAAACGCCGAACGCGCGTGTAATTTCACGGGGCATTACTTCGTCGCCGATGCGGAAGTTTTGAAAACTTCTTTGCGTTTGCGCCGCCCAGTATCTATCCGCAGGAACCTGCATTTCCCCCATCGTGTCTTTTTCAATACGGTATTCCATTTGCTTTCTCTCCATTAAATTTCAATTTGCGCAATAACGCCTTTCAAAACTTCGGCACTGTTGCGGAATTTTTCTTCTTCTTCTTTGGTAAGCTTGGGCGTCAACGTCGTTTTTACGCCGTCCTTACCGATTACGCAAAGGGTGCTGAGCGCAACGTCTTGAACGCCGTATTCGCCTTCCATTACCACGGAAACGGTAGCGATCGTGTTTGCGTTTGCGTAGATATCTTTTACGATACGGCAAACGGACGCCGCGATACCATAAAATGTCGCGCCTTTGCCTGCAATAATTTTACCGCCCGATTTTTTCACGTATTCTTCCACTTCTTCCTTGGTATAAGGAGAAACCGTCACTGCGTCTTTCACCGTAAGCGCATTTTGGTAATCTTCCAAAGGCACGCCGGAAATATCCGCAGCCGACCAAGCGACGAACGAAGAATCGCCGTGTTCGCCAAGCACGTACGCGTGTACTTGCTTTTGGTTTACCGAATACAATTCCGAAAGACGGGTACGTAAACGAATCGTATCCAAAATCGTGCCCGAACCGATTACGCGATTTTTAGGCAATCCCGTGATTTTTTGGAACACATACGTGAGAACGTCTACGGGATTTGCAACAAGCACATACAATGCGTTGGGCGCGTGTTTTACGATTTCGGGAGCAATCGATTTCAAAATATTCACGTTGGTTTGCGTTAAATCAATACGCGATTGACCGGGCTTTCTGCCGATACCGGACGTGATGATAACGATATCCGATCCAGCTGCGTCTTCATACGTGCCTTCGTAAATATTTGCCGAATTCAAAAAAGGCGTAGCTTGCTTAATATCCATCGCTTCCGCTTTTGCTTTTTCGTGTGCAATATCGATCAAAACGATTTCCGCAACGGGACCGTTAGCCACAAGCGTGTACGCGATGGTTGCACCCACCGAACCTGCACCGATAATAGTAACTTTACTGTTCATAAATCTATCTCTCCAAATGTCAAATTATTTCCAAAATATCTTCTATGGACCAACATACATTATACCATAATACCCCACTAAGTTCAAATACTTGAACCGCCTTTCCCAAAAAAAACAATCGCTAAATCGATAAATTTTTATCTTTTTGCCTTTTTATAAAGAAATTTAGGGAAATGAACCATTTTTTGTAAAGAAAAACGCGCCTTGCCAAAGCAAAGCGCCCATTATTTTATATACGCATTTTTAATCGTTAAGCAACGCGTTTATCAGCAAAATTCCGCCTTCAATAATCGTTAAAACGCCGCTGATAATAAATATCCATGCTACCGTTTCACCTTGATTGAAAAACAGCAAAAAACCGATGCAAAACAACAAAGCTGGCTGGATATACTCCGTCAATCTTTGCCAAACGCCTTGCTTTTTATCGTTACATTTTATACACTCGTAAACAAGCAATATTGCAAGCACAATCAACGCCGCCGCAAGCAGGTATAAAACTGCGCCGACCAACAACCAGCCAAACAAAATGCTTATTCCGCCTGCTACAAATTTGACGATTGCCGGCAGAAAGCAGCGGTTGTATAAATCTACGCATCCAAGAACGAGCAAGCCAAGCCCCAAGGCCGTCATAAGAATGCTAATCAAATCGCCCTGTAAAACCGCAAGCACTACGCCTAAGGCAATCAAAAGAAACGCCGCTATTATTTTTTCGGTTTTTTTCATATACACCACTTTCCCTTACCATTTATGTATATGTCGCGCAAAGCTCGTTGTTTGCTTTCCCCAGTTATTCGCTTTGCAACGTTTCCGCTGCAAAGCTATTGTAACCGTTTTTCTTTTGTAAAACCGCATAGCAATCCCCAGCGTTTTCCCGCTACCGTTGCATAACATTCGCCAGCGCAACAATTTACGCGAACGAAGTTATCGTTACGACGTTACAAACATAATACAGTATATGCAACGCCGCCAAAAAAAGACCACTGTTTTTTATAACTCTATCACACGAAGCGTGGATAACACTTCGTTGTATTTATCTTGCGTAAAAGACACCTTTCCTTTCGTCATTACCGTTGCCGTACCAGCAGCAACGCCTGCGCGCAAAATTTCCGAAAGCGGCGCGTCTTGTTCCAGCTGCATTGCCGCCGCCGCAACCATACCGTCGCCTGCGCCAACCGTGGAATTTACCGCCACGTTTAAGCTCTTACAATAGTAGCTATGTACGCCGTCCGTAATCACCGCGCCCTGTTTGCCAAGCGAAAGCAATACACGCTTTGCGCCGCGTTCTAAAAGCTCGCCGCAACCCGAGAGCATATCTTCCTTGCAGGTAAACTTTTTGCCAAGCATATGTTCCAGTTCGTCTAAATTCGGCTTTACCAAATCAACGCCCTGTTCTACGGCATAAAGCATTCTTTTCCCCGACGCATCGACAATTTTCAAGCTGTCGGGCGCAACGCTTTTTACAAGCTCCGCATAATAGCTATCGTCCACACCGCGCGGCAAACCGCCTGACAAAACGGTGATACTGCTCTTTTTGGAAAGCTCCGTAACGGTGCTTAAAATTTCGTCCGTTTTTTCCTTGCTTACTTCTTCCCCAACGTCGTTCACTTCCGTGAGCATAGAACGGTGATCGATAAACTTATAATTTTCGCGCACGCGACCTTTATTCCAAATAAAACGGAACGGCACACCTTCCTGCTCCAAGGCGTGTTCAAACATATACCCGTTTTCGTTATACATTATTCCCGTCGTATACGGTTGACCACCCAAACGCGCTATGCCGACGGCGACGTTTAACGCCTTGCCTGCATAGGTAACGCTTTTATTTTTTACAACGTTCGTCATACCTACGTTTAACGAATCTAGCTCAATGGTTATGTCCGTACAAGGACTCATACATACAGTTAAAATCATTTTCTTCCCTTATCCCAAATTTATTTCGCCGATAAAAAGACCGTTCTTGTTGAACGGCCTTTCATTTGGTTTTTTACATAGAAATCATTTGCAACGTTTCGTACAGTTCATTGTTAAACGTTTTCTTCATAGACACCGCTTCGATAATATCCATATCGATGATTTTGTTATCGCGAATACCCACCACGCGGTTGCCGATACCGTCTTTCAACAAACGCACCGCCTTGTTGCCGAATTGTGCCGCAAGCATTCTGTCCGCCATCGTAGGCGAACCGCCGCGTTGCACGTGACCGATACAGGTGGGACGAACGGAATATTCCGTATGCGCTTGCAAATTTCTTGCAAACTCTTCCGCGCCCATAACGCCTTCCGCAACGACGATAATGTTGGAGTGTTTGCCGTTTGCTCTGGAACGGTTGATACGGTTTACAATTTCGTTCATATCAAACTTGATTTCGGGCACAACGATAATTTCCGCGCCCGACGCAATACCGCTGTACAATGCGATATCGCCGCAATGTCTGCCCATAACTTCGACAACGGAAACACGTTCGTGCGACGTCATCGTATCACGAAGCTTGTTGATAATATCCAAGCACGTGTTTACAGCCGTATCAAAGCCAAGCGTATAATCGGTATATTCCAAGTCGTTATCAATCGTGCCGGGGATACCGATAGTAGGCACGCCGTAGTTTGCCGTTAAATCTCTTGCACCGCGGAAAGAACCGTCGCCGCCGATAACGACAAGCCCTTCAATGCCGTATTTTTCAAGAGTTTTTACCGCTTTATCCTGCCCTTCTTTGGTCATCATTTCCAAACATCTTGCCGTACGCAATTTGGTACCGCCGCACTGTACGATGTTGGAAACGCTGCGCATTTCCATCGGCACAACGTTTTCTTCAATCAACCCAGCATAACCGCGTTCGATGCCAAATACTTCCATACCGAAATACAAACCAGAACGCACTACGGCGCGAATAGCCGCGTTCATACCGGGAGCATCGCCGCCGCTCGTCAACAAAGCAATTCTCTTCATAAGTCACCTCTATATTCTCTCAACGTAAAAATTCTTTTTAACAATACTATTATAGCAAATCTTTTACAAAACACAAGTGTTTTTGCGCATATTTTTTATTTTTAGATAAGTTTTATCTTGTCTTCCGGCAGGAAACCCGACAATTCCGCCATCAACGCACGGCCTGGAACTACCTTTTGCGAACAACGCATTTTTCTGCCGTTTTTAACGAACATAACCGTACACTCACCTTCGTAGTATGTGAGCGTTTCCATCAATTCATCCAAATCCGCGTCTTCCAAATCGCTAACGTTCAGCCAGAGCGTTTTGTCCTTATCGGGCTTTTGTATAGGCGCGGTCGGCGCTTCCTGAACGGGCGTTTGCGTGGGAGCAACAGGCAAAACCATTTGACCGCTTTGCACCGTTTCCGCTTGCTCATCCAGCTTAAATTCCGTCATTTTATCTACGATAATCACGGGCGCTTTTTCGTCGTCGATGCTAATTTTACCCGATACGGATACAACGGCGTCGGCGTCTAAGAAATGGCGAATTTTATCGTACACTTTGGGGAAACATACGCACTCAATCGTGCCGTATAAATCTTCCACCGTCACGAACGCCATAAACATACCGCTGCGCGTTTTCAGCTTCTTATATGCGGAAATCATACCACCCATCGTTACGGGCATACCGTCTTGAATTTCCGTATATTGCTTTTTCCCATCTTCTTCTTCAACAAACGCGCTCAACGCCAAGCAGTTAAAGGAGGCGTCCTTAAAATACGGCAGGAACTTTTCAAAAGGGTGTCCGCTGACGTAAACGCCAAGCACGGATTTTTCCTTGGAAAGACGTTCCATTGTTTCATATTCGGGAATATTAGGAAAATCCACGTCAATAGACATTTCTTCCAAACCGCCCACCATCGAAAACAAGGAAATTTGATTGCCTGCGTTTTGCTTGTCTCTTGCGGAAACGCGCGCAAGCACTTCTTCATACACCGCCGCCACTTGGGAACGCGCATAGCCAAACGAATCAAACGCGCCTGCGTAAATCAAGCTTTCCACAATGCGTTTGTTGACGTATTTCGCGCAGCGCACGGCAAAATCGGCAAAGTCCTTAAATTCGCCATTTTTATTGCGTTCGTCAATAACTGCAGCGATTGCTTCCTGACCAACGCCGCGCAACGCGCCAAGACCGATACGAAGCCCGTTGCCTTCCACCCAGAATATCTCTTTAGATTTGTTGATATCAGGGGGCAAGACGTCAATATTTCTTTCCTTCATATACGTGATATATTTGGAAATTTCTTCGATTTTATCGATACGGTCGTTTAAGATACCTGCTAAAAATTCCTTGGGGTAGAACGCTTTTAAGTACGCCGTTCTGTATGCGACTACGGCATACGCCGCGGCGTGCGATTTATTGAACGCATACGAAGCAAAGCTTTCCATATCGCCGAATATTTTTGCGGCGATTTCTTCGGGAATACCTTTTGATACGCAGCCCGTAATCCCTTCCTTGGGTGCGCCGTGGATAAATTTATCCTTTTGTTCCATCAGCTCTTTTTTCTTCTTTTTAGACATAGCGCGGCGCACAAGGTCGGCTTGTCCGTAGGTGTACCCTGCAAGCTGTTGGAAAATTTGCATTACTTGTTCTTGATACACGATAACGCCGTAAGAATTTTTCAAAATGGGCTCTAAATGCGGCGTATCGTACACGATATCTTCGGGGTGATGCTTGTTGTGGATATATTTGGGAATAAAGTCCATCGGGCCGGGACGGTACAAGGAAATACCTGCAATCAAATCTTCCAAACAGTTTGGTTGCAAGTCCTTCAGAATCTTTTTCATACCGCCTTGTTCAAGCTGGAATACGGCGTCGGTATCTCCCGATGAAATCAACTGATAGGCTTCGGGTACGTCCAAACCGATTTTATTGAAATCAATGTCAATAC
>JAZSHX010000017.1:0-25663 GCA_045533485.1 Candidatus Scatosoma sp.
TTTACTCCCGTAAAACGGCTCCCACCCTCAATTCCGCCCACAGGTTCGGTAATTTCCACTAAAATAACACCGCCCTTCAAGGACGGTGTTATTTTAGTGGTGGAAGTGGTCGGAATCGAACCGACGTCTTACGCGGCTACCAAAAAACTTTCTACATACTTATTTTACCTATTATTTCTTACCGACGTGGAGCGGATAAACGCGCATCACGGCAGGCAGAGCGCTAAATACTCTTTTATCAACACGCTCCGATTGAAAAAGAGTGTTCCGTCTTGTTGACGCCGCGGCCCTAACCGACGGATAAATCAGGCGCGACGATTCGTTAAAAAACGAAGTTACGCTGCAAGAGCGTAGTTTGCATTGTTATTTGCATTTAAATTTAGGTGGAATGTTTTAACGCAGGCACTCCGTCTGCGGTATGCTTATCCCTTGGCTCACCGGCAATCGAAACCAGTGCACCCCCATAGATAGTTACTATATTATACACGCATTTCATAAAAAAGTAAACGATTTTTTGTAAATTTCCAAAAATTAGCTTGCGTTTCGCCTATTCATTTGCAAAAATTTCCCCACAAACGCTTATTTTGCTAAATTTTTATCGATTGAGCGATTGAAATTTGATAAAATGCAAATATTTATGATTGCATTTTTTGGATGGATAGGATATAATTGTAAAGTGAAAAACAAAATAAATGCAATAAAAGGAGAAAACTATGGCAAACGTATGTGTAATCACGGGCGGCGGTAGCGGTATGGGTTTGGAAGCTGCGAAGTTTATGCCCAAGGACAAAATTATTGTTATCTGCGGAAGAACGGAGGCAAAGCTTGAAAAGGCGGTAAACGAATTAAAGGAGCTCGGCTTTTCGGCTTATGCAAAGGCGTGCGACACGTCCTCGCGTGAAAGTGTAAAAGAGCTTGTGGAATTTGCAACCTCGCTTGGCGAAGTGAAAAACGTAATCAACTCGGCAGGGGTTTCGCCTGCTATGAAAGGCACGCAAGAAAACATTTTGCGTATCAATGCACTTGGCACGGTGTATATGAACCAAGAATTTTCCAAAGTAATGAACCCCGGCAGCGTTATTGTTGACGTTTCTTCCAACTCGGCGTACATTTTGCCCTCGTTCATTATTCCCAAAAAGGCATACAAACTTGCGGAAACGGATGAAGCGGCGTTCTTGAAGAAATTAATCAAGCGTAGCAACATGGCAAAGGGCGAATATCAACGCAAGGGCTTTGCGTACTCGCTTTCCAAAAATTTTGTAGTATGGTATGCAAAGAAATGCGCGTTTGAATATGGCAAAAAGGGTATCCGCGTGGTATCGCTCAGCCCTGGCTTGATTGCTACCGATATGGGTAACTTGGAAAAGAAAGACGGCGGTATGTTGATTCCTTTCTCAGCAGAAGAAAGAATGGGTAAGCCTGAAGAGCTTGGCTATGCACTTGCAACGGTAGCTGATGAAAGAAACGGTTATTTGGCGGGCGTGGACGTGCTTTGTGACGGCGGCAGTACCAACGGCATGAAAGAATTTAAGAAAAAGAAATAAGCTGACGAGCACATAAAGGATAACGGCGGTTTGCAAAAAGCAAACCGCCGTAAATTTTACCATTAATAGGGGGGCAGGTATGCGATAAACGCACTTTTTACCGAAATTATTGATGGGGGAATTCGTGTCTGCCGTATTGCTTACCGGCGTGCGCTTCACGCGCGCTTTCCTTGCTGTCAGGGTTGATGTCGCCGGCTTTCGTGAGTGCCATTTTGGTGAGCGCAGGACCGACGATTTCGTAAACAAGCACGGCAAACAGCGTGATGTTGGAAATGATAACGCCGATAGTGCCAAGCGTCATGGCTTTAAGCGCCATACCAAGCGCTACGCCTGCTTGCGGCAACAGCGTTATGCCCAAATAGTTGGTAATCGTTTCATCGCACTTTGAAAATCTTGCGCTAAGGTACGCGCCCGAATATTTCCCTGCCGAACGCGCAAGGATATACACGATACCGATAAGCACAATCAGTAAATCCGTAAACACGGAAAGCTCCAGCTCAGCGCCGCTCAATACGAAGAACAACACCAACAGGGGGGCGCTCCAACGCTCCACACGCGCCATAAGCTCTTCCGAAAAGTCGCAAACGTTGCAAAATACCGTACCCAGCATCATGCAGACAAGCAAGGAAGAGAAGGATACGTGTACGCGTCCTATTTTGAATTGCAGCATAGAAAGCGCAATCGTCAAGAACAAAAAGGCAACGGAAATAGACAACCGCTTGGAGCGTGAGTGGAAAAATCTTTCCACGAACGAATACAAGAAGCCCATAAGCGCGCCCAAAATCAAGGACAGCGACACTTCCAAAAGCGGTTCAACCACCACGGAAACCACGTCGATTGCGCCGACAAGCAACGCCTTTGCCACACCGAACGAAACAGCGAACAGCATCAAGCCAACGGCGTCGTCTAAAGCTACGACGGGCAAAAGCATATCCGTCAAAGCACCTTTCGCCTTATATTGTTTCACGACCATAAGCGTAGCGGCAGGCGCGGTAGCCGATGCGATCGCACCTAAAATAATTGCCGCAGGTAAGGGGAATTTTGTGGGCGCAATCAAGTGGATGCAAATAAGTACCGCGTCCACCAAAAGCGTAGTGATCACCGCTTGGAAAATCCCGACAATCGTCGCCTGTTTCCCGATTTTTTTAATTTGTGACCATCTAAATTCGTTACCGATAGAAAAGGCGATAAAGCCAAGGGCAACGTCGCACAAAATGGAATACGTGTCCAAATCTTCCATGCTGATAAATCCAAGCCCGGGCACTTTGAACGCACCAAGAAGATAAGGCCCAACCAAAATCCCTGCAATCAAATACGCCGTAACCGCAGGTAAATTCAAAAGTTTTGCCACGCGCGAAAGCAAGAGTCCCGCAAGAAGCGCGATGGATAAGGAAAGTAATGCTTGCATAAAACACCTTTTGTAAAAATTTCAATCGGTGAATAGTATACTCTCTTCTTTAATAAAAGGCAAACAAAATAGCGGTCAAAATGATAAAAATTTTATAATTTTTTCAAGAACATACAAAATGCAAACGATTAAGTAAATTTTTATCGATTGAGCGATTAAAAATAGGCGAAAAACGGGGCGTACGGTTTGACATTTCTATGAAAGAAATGTATAATGTAAAAGGTATTACAATGGGGGAAAGCGTGTTTCCCCTTAGATAAAGCTATAAAAGAAATATACAAGGTGTAACAAGGAGAAAAGAGCATGTATCAAATTGTAAGCAAACAGGCGCTCAATCCCACGGTGACGAAAATGGAAATTTTAGCGCCGTTGGTGGCGAAAAAAGCGCTTCCCGGGCAATTTATCATTTTGCGTGTAGACGAAGACGGCGAACGTATTCCGCTTACCGTGGCAGGGTACGACAGGGAAAAGGGTACGGTTACCATCATTTTCCAAATCGTAGGCGGTTCTACCGAACGCTTGAACTATAAGAACGCAGGGGAGTATATTCCCGATTTTGTTGGACCTTTGGGCAGACCTACCCATACGGACGGGTTGAAAAAGGTATGCGTAGTGGGCGGCGGCGTAGGCTGTGCAATCGCGTTGCCCGTGGCGCAAGCACTTAAAGAACAAGGCACGCAGGTAACGTCCATTATCGGGTTTAGAAATAAGGACTTGGTGATTTTGGAAGACGAATTCAAAGCGGCAAGCGAAAACTTCTTTATGATGACGGATGACGGCAGCTACGGCAGACAGGGTAACGTATGCGTTCCCTTGAAGGAAATGCTGGAAAGCGGCGAAACGTTTGACGAAGTGATTACCATCGGGCCGTTGATTATGATGAAATTCGTGTGCGCGCTTACCAAGGAATACGGCGTGAAAACGATTGCCAGCATGAACCCGATTATGATTGACGGAACGGGTATGTGCGGCGGTTGCCGTTTGACGGTTGGCGGCGAAATGAAATTCGCTTGCGTAGACGGACCGGAATTTGACGGGCATGCAATTGATTTCGACGAAGCAATGAGCCGTTCGCGCGCGTATGCAGATTTTGAAACGCACGAACGCGAAGAAGCGTGCAACTTATTCAAACAGGAGGTGCGTTGATTATGGCAAAGTTTAATATGGCTCCCTTAAAAACGCCGATGCCCGCGCAAGATCCGTTAGTTAGAAACGGTAACTTTGAAGAAGTTGCGCTTGGTTACACGGCAGAACAGGCAATCGAAGAAGCAAAGCGTTGCGTAGGCTGCAAAACGCGTCCCTGCGTAGCAGGTTGTCCTGTAAATATTAAAATCCCCGAATTTATCACGAAAGTAGCCGAAGGCGACTTTGAAGCGGCATATAAAATTATTGCGGAAGACTCCGCTTTGCCTGCCGTTTGCGGTCGTGTGTGCCCCCAAGAAACGCAGTGCGAAGGGCTTTGCACGCGCGGTATCAAAGCCGGCTGTGAAGCGGTGGGTATCGGTCGTTTGGAACGCTTCGTTGCCGACTGGCACAACGCAAATTCCACCGATAAACCCGTACCTGCCCCCTTGAACGGCCATAAAGTGGCGGTTGTCGGCAGCGGTCCTGCAGGCTTGACCTGCGCAGGCGATTTGGCAAAAATGGGCTACGAAGTAACGGTATTTGAAGCGTTGCACGTAGCAGGCGGCGTGCTTGTATACGGTATCCCTGAATTCCGTTTGCCCAAAGCAATCGTGCAAAAGGAAGTGGATAACTTAAAAGCGCTTGGCGTTAAGATTGAGACGAATATGGTTATCGGCCGCGTTATCACGATTGAAGAATTGAAAGACGAATTTGGCTTTGACGCCGTGTTTATCGGTTCGGGCGCAGGTTTGCCTAAATTTATGAAAATCCCCGGCGAAAGCCTGAAAGGCGTATATTCCGCAAACGAATTTTTGACGCGCTCCAACCTTATGAAGGCGTACAAAACGGACAGCCATACGCCTATCCAACGCGGTAAGTGTGTAGCGGTGGTCGGCGGCGGTAACGTTGCTATGGACGCGGCAAGAACGGCAAAGCGTTTGGGTGCGGAAGTCCACGTAATCTATCGCCGCGGCGAAGAAGAATTGCCTGCGCGTAGAGAAGAAATCGAACACGCGAAAGAAGAAGGTATTATCTTTGATTTGCTCACCAACCCCACGCGCATTTTGGCAACAGAAACCACCGATCCCAGAGATGCTTCCTATGGTTGGGTAAACGGTATCGAGTGTATTAAAATGGAGCTTGGCGAACCGGACGAAAGCGGCCGCCGTTCCCCCAAAGCGGTTGCTGGCAGCGAATTTGTTATTCCTGTCGACTGCGTAATTATGTCACTTGGTACTTCGCCGAACCCTTTGCTCAAAGCAACGACGCCCGGTTTGGAAACGCGCCGTTGGGGTGAAATTGCCGTGGACGAAGTGGGCAAAACTTCCATCGAAGGCGTGTATTGCGGCGGCGACGCGGCTACGGGCGCGGCAACGGTAATCAAAGCCATGGGCGCAGGTAAAGTGGCGGCGAAAGCGATTGACGAATACATTAAGAGTAAATAATCGCGAAAAACGGTATAGAAAAAAAAGAGAAGATGGTTCGTCTTCTCTTTTTTGTTTGACAGCGCAGGAAAAAAGTGGTAGAATAGGGGTATGGAAATGCAAAACACACAAAAGGTTCAACAACCAAAAAGCAATAAATGGACGGGGCAGGTACGCGATTTCTTCAAAAAACACGGCGTATTATTTTGTGCGCCCGTGCTTATTCTTTGTATTTACACGGTAGCGCTTTTTGCGTATAACGTTTGGCCGTTTAGCCAACAATTTACGTCGGCAAGCTATGATTTATCTGCGCAAATCGTGCCGTATATCGAACATATTTTCGACGTATTCGACGGCAAATCCACGCTTACCTATTCGTATGCGATTATGGGCGGCGTAGACGTAACAGGTACGTTTTTGTATTTTTTCATCAGCCCGTTTTCTTTTTTGTTTTTGATTTTCGGCGACGGTAAGGCGGCGCACGCCAGCAGTGTAGTGATGGGCTTAAAGGTGGCGACGATTGCGTTTGCAGGCAGTTGGTTTGCGAAAAAGCAATTTAAGAATATACCCGATTTTTGGTGTGTTGCCGTCGGGGTGTTGTACGGCTATTGCGGATATGCGTTCGTTTCGTGCACGTATATCAACTGGATGGATTTCTTGATTTATATGCCGTTTTGCATGGCGGCGTTCGCGCGTATGTCGCGCACGGGCAAATATTTGCCTTTTTCCGCGCTGATGGCGTGTCAAATTTACACTTGCTTTTCTATCGCCTGCTTTTCTATGTTCACGGTATTCCCCGTTTTGGTGGCGTACGCGTTGCTTTGCAAGGAAAAGGGCGAACGGTTAAACTTTGTGGCGAAAATATGCTTGGCGTTCGTTGTAGCCATTTTGTTTGCTCTGCCCTTGCTTATTCCTGCGCTGATGGCGTATTTGCAAAGCAGCCGTAACAGCGAAGGGCTGTTCCATACCTTTTGGTTTGGTTTTTCCAAAGACAGTATGGGCAATTTGACGGAGTTTTCCAGCGAAGACTTTATGAAAAGATGGAGCGAATCGCTGTTTTTCAAATGGTCGTATATTTTATCAGACAGCTTATTCGTTATTTTAACGGTAGTTTGGTTTGTGCGCACGGGCTTGAAAAAACCGTTTGCAAAGTTTATGCTGATAGCAGGCGTGTTGACGATGCTCCCCACGTTTGTCGACGAAGCGATGTTGCTTATGAATATGGGCTCGTATTATTCGTATGCGCTCCGTTTCGGCTTCTTGAACGCCGCGTATTATTTGTCGGGCGCGTGCCTTTGCTTGCAGGATATTTATGCGGAAAAGCAGGCGAACCAAGTTCCCTTGAAAACGCTGTGGCACGTACAAGAAGAAATGCCGATTTTGCCGATTGCGGAAGACGACGAACAAACGGAAAATATTGCAAACGACGGGGGCGTGTACGCAACGAACGCGCAAGAACCGAACACGGTTTATAAAGCAAGAGTGTCTATTTGGGCAATCATTTTTACGGTAATAGGCGTAGCAATAGCGGCGTTTTTTGCTTGGTATATCACGGCAGGCAACTTTATGGAGCTTTGGATTACGGACGGTCTGGACGAAGATATGAAGTCGGGCTTGCGTGATTTTGCCGCGCGTTATGCGCATTCCTACGGCGGATTAGAAGTGATTGGCGTTTGGTTCACGATCATTGCCGCGCTTTTCACGTTTGGCTATATTTTATACGCAAAAAACAAGTTGAGTATCCGTCTGTTTTCAGGAATAATGCTGTTTAGCGTGGCGATACAAGCTATTTTTTATAACAATCAAATGGTGATCGGCAACCGCTCCACGCAACATACCGAACTTGGACAGCTAACGACCATTACCCGCGTGTTAAACGAAAAGGAAGACGGCTATTTTCGTATCAAAGATTATAACGATAAATTTACCGCGCCTGCGCCCTTTGTTGCAGAGTGCAATTCGTTCAGTACCTTTTCGTCGGTGACAGATAAAGATAATTTTGAAATTATGAACCTGTTTGGTTACGCAGGCGGTTCTAACATACTCAAAAGCGCGCACGATTTCAGCAAGCAAAACCGCAGTGACGAATTTGGCGACGCATTTTTGGGCTATAAATATTTTGTTGTTGACGAAGGCTATAAGGATTATTTGATAACCGACCACGTCAAGCGCGCGTATATTTCGCCTGTTTACGTGCAAGGCGAAAACGGCGAACAGGAGCATTTGCACGAAGGGAATTTTTACGTGTTTGAAAACGAAATCGTGTTCCCGTCGGCGTATCGCGTAAGTAGTGGTAATTTCCGTTTTGCTTCGCCAAACGTGGATAATTCGGTCAATCGTAAATATAACCAACAAGCGCTGTATAAATATTTGCGCGGCAAAACGCTTGGCGAAATGAAAGAAGCGACGGGCAGTAACAGCGATGAATTCGTCACGCCCAAAACTGCGCGCGAATTGAGCGAGTATTTGTGGACGAAAGCCGCCGAAATACAAGTGGACGCAGGAAAAATCACTGCCAAGACGGTTGCGGCGAAAGGGGAGTATTTGTTCTTAAATTTCGTGGCGTCCAAGGGTTATCAAGTGACGGTCAACGGCAAAAAAGCGCAGCTGGAAGACAACGATTTGCATTTCCTGTGCGTAGCGTTGGAAGAAGGGGAAAACACGGTGGTATTCACCTATAAATCGCCGTACACCACCTATGCGCTTTTTGGGGTAACGGGCGCGTTGTTTGGACTTCTTGCAGTACTTGTCGCGACGGAAAAAACAAAAATTTTCCAAAAGTGCGAAAAAGCGGTTGCTTGGGCAGGCATTGCGCTTTCGATTGGCTTGGTTGCGTTCTATTTCGTGTTCCCCACGGCGGTTTGGATATTCAAGCTTTTGAAATTATTTGTTTAGCGTAAGGTTTGTTTGCGTAAACAGCTGTGAAAATACCGCCCAGAAAATTTTGGGAAAAACTTTTCAAAAAAAGTTACAAAAACAGCGAAAAAACGCTTGACTAAATAGAGTTTGGTAAGTATAATAGTTTATGCTGTTGGGCGGAAAAGCTCACGGCATAGTACATATTGAGGCGTAGCGCAGCTTGGTAGCGCGTTTGGTTAGGGACCAAAAGGTCGTGGGTTCAAGTCCCGTCGCCTCAACCAAAACAAACCTTACTTGAATCATCAAGTAAGGTTTGTTTTTTGTAGGTGTACGCGCGGAAGGTAAACGGATTATCGTGGGTTCACGCGAGGAGCGACCGCAAATGGTGGTTGGAAAGAATACGAAAGTTGATGGCGCGACGACGCCCTGCCCTTCGGGCAGATACCCGTCGCCTCAACCAAGAGCAACCTATCTTGAACCATAAGGTTTTGGGGTAGGTTGTTCTCTTTTTTGTCAATAAAAAGTCTTGTTTAAGGGCGTTAAATGCCTTTTTACAGGGCTTTTTCTTCTTTTGTGGATTCTTATCCGTCAAAATAAAATCAAGCTAAAAACGGCGGTTTATATATAACAAGCGCACGCCGTAGTGCCATTGACTATTTTTTTGATACTTCTATTTTCTTAAATAGTCCTAAATGTGACTTAAAGTCCGTTGTTAAAAAAGTCACTTTTTAGTATAATAAATATAATCCTATAAGGCGGTAAATTATGGACATTAAAATTGCTGTTGGTAAACGAGTTAAAGAACTTCGTAACAAGCTTGGTATTAGCCAAGAAGAATTAGCTGATATTGCAGAATTAGATAGAACTTATATCACAAGCGTAGAATGTGGTAAGCGCAATATTTCTATCGTTAATGTGGAAAAATTGGCAAACGCTTTGAATATAAGTTTATCTGCATTTTTTGATTTTGATTATTAAGGAGAATAAGTATGGCAAAAGAAGAAATCACCCAAAACAGCGTTATTATTGATTATTTTTTAAAGCATCCGAATAGAGATATTCCTCACCCTGAAATTGTGGACTACGTAACGGAAGAATATAAACGCCTTACGGGAAAAGTTTTGCGCGATCCCGACAGGGCGATCCGCAAACTTTCGCAAGAAGGATTTTTGATTAAAGTTGCGAAAGGTGTATATAGATATGACCCTGAATATGTACATAATCCTGAATTGGAGGATTTTTCGGAAGCGGTAAAAGAACAGGTTAAGGCGCGCGACGGATATAAGTGCGTAATTTGTGGTTTAGGACCTGAAAATGGTGTTGAATTGCAGGTGGACCATATTTTGCCTAAAGATAAAGGCGGTAAAGCTACTCTGGAAAACGGTCAAACATTATGTGCAAAACATAATTTCCGTAAAAAGAATTATGGACAAACTGAAATGTGTAAAAAATTGTTTGTCACAATGTATAATACTGCAAAGAAAACAGGCGATTCCGATACTATGGATTTTTGTGCAGATATTTTAGAAGTGTTTGAAAAACATAATATGGACGACCATATTATTTGGAAAAGATAATAAAACTTGTTGACTATGTGTCACGTTTATAGTATAATATTTGTATGAGTAACAAAAGCAGAGTTTATTTTCAAGAAGAAAATGCAAAAATTTTATATGCGAACACATTGACAACGCGCTTGATTGAAAATGAGTCGATTGATTTAATTGTAACTTCGCCTCCATATAATCTTGATATTGAGTATAAATCTTGCAATGACGCTCAACCTTACGAGGAATATTTAAAGTTCACGGAAAATTGGTTAAAACGTTGTTTGAAGTGGCTAAAAAAAGACGGAAGAATGTGTTTGAATATTCCGCTTGATAAAAATAAAGGCGGACATCAAAGTGTAGGACCTGACATTATTGAAATTGCAAAAAAAATCGGATTCAAATATCATTCTACAATTATTTGGAATGAAGGAAATATTTCAAAAAGCTCGGCATGGGGTTCTTGGATGAGCGCATCTTGTCCCTATGTGATTGCGCCCGTGGAATTGATTGTCTTGTTATATAAAGATTCCTGGAAAAAAACAAGCGGTAGCAGAAAATCAGATATTACACGGGAAGAATTTATTTCTTGGACGAATGGTGTTTGGAAATTTAAAGGCGAAAGCAAAAGAAAAATCGGTCATCCTGCGCCTTTTCCTGTGGAATTGCCGAGAAGGTGCATAAAATTATTTAGTTTTGTTGGTGATACAGTATTAGACCCCTTTATGGGTAGCGGTTCAACTGTGATTGCAGCAAAACAAAATTCCCGTAATGGAATCGGGATTGATTTTGAAATGGATTATTGTCAGTTAGCAATGGAACGAGTTTTAAGGGAGACAAAGTAGTGAAAAAAGAATATACCTACATTGATTTATTTTCGGGGCCGGGTGGTCTTTGTACCGGTTTTATAAGTGAAGGATTCGTTCCGAGAATTGCCGTGGAATGGAGTGATACCACGGTTGAAACTTATGCAAAATCTCATAATGCGGAAATCTATCAATTAAAGGATTTACTTGAAAATCTTGGACATTTAGAAGATATTCTTAAAAAGAATAAGCGCACTTGTTTGATTCACGGTGATATTAACAAAGTATCGAATGAAATGGTTCGGGAAATTCTTAAAAAGAAATTCGGCGAAGATTCCGTTGATGTTGTAACGGGTGGTGCCCCCTGTGAAAGTTTTTCTATGGCAGGTAAACGCCTTGAAGTTGATGATAGAAACGATTTATTTTCTAATATTCTTCGTATTGCTCACGCTGTTCAAGCAAAGTTTACGTTGTTTGAAAATGTGCCTGGGCTTTTGACGAAAAAGCGTGACGGCAAAAAAGGTGGTCAAGTAGAATATGTTTTTGAAGAATTTGAGGGCGTAAACCCTGAAACGGGTGTCTTCTATCGTTTGGCAAGTAAGGATGTTTCCGAGTTCAAGTGTTTAGCCGCGGATTATGGCACGCCCCAAAAGCGAGAACGTATTTTTATTGTGGGTTGCAGTAGTAAATATGCTGAAAATCCGTTTGTATATCCTGAAAAAACGCACGGTCCTGGGCGAAAATACGACTACGTAACCGTTGAAGATGCGTTTAGATATTTGCCCCCTATTAAGAGTGGTGAAGGCTATGAGATGATGCCGTATAATCCGACTTATGAAGAAGATTATAAAAATGGCTTGATTACGGAAGCTGCGTATAATTATTACAAGTTTATCTTTGACCCCACGTATTGTGGAAATGCAAGTTATTCCCCGAATGTAATCACATTCCATAAAGCATTGAATCATAATCCTAAAATGGTTAGAAGATTGCACGAAATCCAACAAGGCGAAGGTATGCAATCTGCGGTGGATAGATTGATTGCAGAAGGCAAAGAAGATTTGGTTAAGGAAGTATTCCCGAATAAAATTTACGCATCGCGTAATCGTAGATTAAAATCTTCCGAGCCGAGTTATACTGTAACTTCGCATTGCTTGGATGAAATGATACATCCTGTTTTTGATAGACAGCCTACCCCCCGTGAAGTTGCAAGATTGCAAGCGTTCCCGGATTGGTATTATATCAATGGTCCTTATGTAAAATTTCATAGCGACCCCGAACAGGATAAATATGAGCAAGTTGGCGATGCTATCCCCGTTTTAATGGCGAAGGCATTAGCGAAAAGCATGAAAAAGGCTTTGGATGAATTAAAAAATTAGGAGACAATCATATGCTTGAAATGCAGATAACCAATATTAAGTGTATAGAGAATTTAAAATTTGATTTCCCCTTGGAAAAGGGGTTATATGCTATCACGGGAGAAAATGGCTCGGGAAAAAGCACTTTAATTGCTTGTGCTTCTACGGTATTTTTTCAAATGCCTATGATTGAATATTTTGATAAGCCTCAAAACGCATCTATTGAATTTAATCTTGATGGGGCTAAACGTGGTTGGATATGTGATGGTAAACAATGGAAAACAACATCTTCAGAAAAAAGAATGAGTTTAAACGGATTTTATGAAGGTAGTATTATATTTGGAAATCGTTTTAAAGACACGAAATTTTCTGCAATTAGTGCATTAGATAAAGTGCAAGATGATGATTTACTTGTTGCATCAAATTTTATAAGAAAAAATTTAGGGGCGATTTTACATGATAATGAAGATTATTATACTCAATTTTTTGTTTTAAAAAAAGATGTGGCGGTAAAGTTAAGATTAAGTGGTGTTTCTTATTTTTATAAGTTGAGCGACGGAAAATATGTTAGCCAAGTAAGAATGTCAACGGGAGAAAACCTTTTGACAACCGTGTTACATTCTTTAAAGCTTATTAGAGATAAACGAACGCGCAAAAACGACGGAAGACCTTGTATCGTTTTTTTGGATGAGATTGAATTAGCGTTGCATTCTTCTGCCTTGAGAAGATTGGTTGTATTTTTAAAAAATATTGCAATGAAATTGAATTTAGCAATCTTTTTTTCAACCCATTCCATAGAATTATTAAGAGAAATAAAAGCCCAAAATATATATTATTTACAGTATCATGTTGATAATTCCATATCGGTAACAAATCCTTGTTATCCGGCATATGCAACTAGAAATTTATACAGCGATGATGGATACGGAAATGATTTGGTGATTTTAGTTGAAGACGATTTAGCTAAAATGATTGTTGAACGAATTATGTTGGAAAAGTCTTTAATAAATAATATTCGAGTTAAAGTTTTGCCGACAGGTGGGTGGACTAATACAATCACAATGGCTTATGATGTAATTGCTTCAAATCTATTGATTAAAGGAACAAGATTAGCGATAGTTCTTGACCGCGATATAAAACAATGTGTTCCCGATTTTCTTCGAGCTCATAAAGAATATAGTGGGTTGGCAATTGATTATTTGCCTATTAATAGTTTGGAAAAATATCTTCGAGACAATTTATATTTAAAAGTAAATAACGAATTTCTTAATATTTTAAATACATATGTATTTCAAAAACGCCCCCTTAATTTAATTCTTGAGCAATATAAAAAAGAAAGCGCAGAATCTGATGATACGGGTAAATCGTTGTATGGGCATTTATTAAATGAGTTGAAATCAATGCGCAAGGATAGAGAAGACCTTATAGAAGTTGTTGTAAAGTATATATTAGCACATGATGAACAGTGTGTAAATGAATTAGCAACATATATAAAAAATAAAATCGCCGATAAAGGACTGTGAGAACGGTTCAAGATAGGTACAAACCGCTCAACCAAAATGGGTGTTTTTTAACGAAAAATCGTTAAAAAACACCCATTTTTTTTTATTTTTTAGATTATTTTTATTAGTAGAACTTTAAATTTTTGGGTCAGTTTTGGGTCAGTAATTACCAGTTTTCAAGTTTCTTTCCCTCTTCTAAAAGGTAATCGCCGTATTTCGTAAGGTCGCTATACGCATTTCCAAGTTTTCCAAATGAATGCCCCATAAATTCTTTTAAGGCAGGCTCTTCAATTTTTAACGTTAGGCATTTTGTATAAAACGTTGTACGCAAATCTTTAAGCTTACTATTTGGCAGTATTGTTTTTAATCTACGTAAAACGGAACGCGCCGAGTATCTAATAAAGACGCCATTTTTTATAAAAGACTCCAATTTAGAACAAATAGGGATATACTTATATTCAATCCTGCTTTTATCTTTAAATTTTCTTTTTGAATTAACAGCCTTTATAAATGCACCTTCCCGGATGGGGGGGCTTTATTTTCTACCTCATTTGAACGTAAACCGCAAAAAAGAATCAAGGCAATTTCTATTGCACATTCGGAAGTGGGGAGCCACGCAAGCAAAGTTTGCAATTCGGATGGGGAAAGAGCTTGTCCCTCCTCTCTATCGTGTTGGATATGCAATACGGTAGAAAGGGGATTGCGTTGTATAATCCCGTGAGCAATAGCTCCATTAAATATTGCGTTCATGAGGGTATATATTATGCACTCTAACCAAGATTTCGCATCCGTTATCAAAAATTTTGATTATCGCGGTTCGCGTACGTATAAAGTGGAAGTTTCGTCGCTTGGTATGGATCAAGTGAAATATGCGGATAACTCGCATGAATTGAAACGTATTACTAACGTGCAAATCGATAAAGAATGCGCTTTGATCACCGAATTGTACGATATGAATAAGCGTAATTATATGTACGTAATGATGAATATCATTGACTCGCAGGAACGCGGTTCGACGGGCTATCAAACGATGACGGTTACCTTCGACGATAGATATACGCACGTTTTGATGTTCAAAAACGCCATCAACGAACCTATTATCGTAGAACTGGATAAAAACAATCAATTAGTGGTAGAACAACACGCAGTCGAAGCTGTGTACGTAATTCCTTATTAAGGGAAAAATTTAGCGGATAGGTTTTGTATCTATCCGCTAATACGTTATATGGGTAAAAAAATATGATTATAAAAACACGAAAAAAGGGCGCTGGTGGTGCGAAGATATCGTTTGGAGTGCAAGAAATGCGCAAATGAAGTGGAGTGGGTGTAAAATTGAAAAAGAAGGCTTATCGAAAAGCCTTCTTTTTTGTATATGGGTATTGATAACATTCAAGTTGGGATAAATTTTTTTTGGGGGGGAACGATAGGGATTATATTATGACATTATAAAAAAGAAAAGTCAAGTGTACAACGAATGAGAAAAGAATAACTTTTTAATGGAGAGAAAATTAACGGTTAAGTAACGGAAAGCGCGCATTGCAGTGCCAGATGCTCGACAAGCCACGGCTTTTACGTAAAATATAATGCGTAAAGCCGTATTTTTGCTTAAAAAAATAATTTGAGCAATATTTTATGATACTTAAAGAAGATTTTAGGTTTACAAGATAAAAAAAATATGTATAATAAAGTTATATTAAGGGGTGCGAAAGATGAAAACTTATTTGCGGCATAAAATTTTAAATGTGATCGATGTAAAGGAATTGTTTGCGCTTGAATATCTCGATTTTGAGGGAAAATACAAGGAATACGTGGAGAAACATGATTTTTGGGAGCTTTGCTACGTGAAAAAGGGGCAAATCGGTTTTATGAGCGATGCGCAATCTTGCACTGTTGCCGAAGGAGAAATTGTCCTTATAGAGCCCAACCGCTCTCACGCATATTTTTCCGAGAACGGCAACGCGAATAAAACCTTCGTTATCTGTTTTGAGTGTTCTTCGCAGGCCTTAAAACCGCTCGGCGGTAAACTTTTTCCCGCAACGAAAGAGCAGATTGATTGTTTGGAGAAAATTATAGAAGAGTACAAGCATACCTTTTTTATGAACGACAGCGATCTTTTGGAAACTCTCCCTGCGCCGAATTTCGGGGGACAGCAGGCCATTTTGATACACTTAGAATATCTGCTTATTTGCCTGATACGGAGAGCGTCCGTAGGAGAAGACCTTGGCGTTGTGTTTTTGCGTAAAGAAGAGTTCTACGAAGATCTTGCGAATATCATCATTCGTTTTTTTCAAGAACACATTTGCGAAAAATTATCGTTGGCGGATATTTGCAAAAGGGTGAATTATTCTCGCTCTTTTCTTTGTCGAAC
The DNA here is from genome assembly GCA_045533485.1 of Candidatus Scatosoma sp. GTDB lineage: Bacteria > Bacillota > Clostridia > Christensenellales > Borkfalkiaceae > Scatosoma. The sequence continues at coordinate 15,942 of JAZSHX010000017.1, forward strand.
CTTTAAGGAGCAGACAGGCGAGACCTTGTTTGCCTGTTTCAACCGTTTGAAGATGGAAAAGGCGAAGAGAATGCTACAAGAAACGGAGCAAAGCGTGGTAAGCATTTCACGCGAGTTGGGTTTTTCGGAAGTGAAATATTTCAGCTCGCTGTTTAAAAAGACGGTGGGAGTTACCCCTATGGCATATAGGGAGCGTCATACGAAAAACAAATAGGCATTAAAAAGCTATATTGCGGAATACGGAGAAAAGGAGATGGGAAAATGATTACGACGGTACTTGGCGAAATCGACGAAAACGCGCTGGGCGTTACTTCTTCGCACGAGCATATTTTTATCGATATGCGTGGATGCGTGGAGATTACGGGCAACGAGTCTTCCACTTTTCGTGAAAAGTTTAAAACGGAACACCGCGCGGAAGTGCAGTTAAATCCCTATGCGATACTCGATAATGCCTTGCAAGAAGGAATAGAAAACGCTGTATATGAGTTGGAGTATTTTAAAGCGCACGGCGGCCAGACAGTAGTGGATTGTACGCTGGACGAAATCGGGCGCGATCCGCTTGCGCTGCAAGAAGTGTCCCGTCGTACGGGCGTCAATATTATCGCTGGGTGCGGACATTATTATCAAAAAGCACATTATCCCTACGTAAGAAACGCAAGCGTGGAAGATTTGGCGAACGAACTGCGAACGGATATTTTTGACGGGATCAAAGGAACGGGCGTGAAAGCAGGGATTATCGGGGAAATCGGCACGAGCGCGGTGATGAGTGAAGACGAAAAAAAGGTGCTTTGCGCCGCCGGTATCGTTGGTGCGGAAACGGATAAGGCCGTGCACGTGCACACCGATTTGTATACCGAAAACGGTTTTGAAGTGATTGATATTCTCACGCGCGAAGGGATGCGAACTGAAAAAATTTGTATCGACCACGTGGACGTGTGGCTGCGCCCCGATTATATTAAGGGTTTGTTAGATAAAGGCGTTTATGTGGAATTTGACAATTTCGGGAAAGAATTTTATGTGTCTAAAAAGCGTAGGTTTGCGTATGATTTGGAGAGAATAAAGCTGTTGAAGTGTTTGATAGACGCAGGGTATAAAAAGCAGCTTTTGATTTGTAACGATATTTGCTTAAAAAGCATGTGGAAGACCTACGGCGGACTTGGCTATGCGCATATTCTTCGCGGTGTAAAGGCGATGGCGTTGGAAAACGGTATTGACGAAAATACGTATCAATCGTTATTGACGGATAACGTAAAAGATTTTATAAAGTAATGGCTTTGTCACATCACTTGGTTTAGTCAAAATAATAAAGTAACAAGGAGAAACATTATGAATTATTGCAAAATCGATAGCAAAGAATATTTGCAACGGGTAAACGCATTGCGCGCAAAGATGGCGGAAACGGGCGTTGATATCGTAGTCGGCTTTTCTAATCTTTTGGAAATCGGTATCGTTCGTTATTATTGTGGGTTTGCGCCCGTCAACGAAAGCTCTGCCATCGTGATCCCCAAAGATGGGGAAGTGGTCGTTTGCAGCGGTCAGGCGTCGTACGATTATTGTTTGGTGCAAAACGCGTTGCCTGGTAGCCGTATTGCAATTCTTCCCGAAATCGGAGAAGTCAGCGGTTTTGAATATGACACCGAAGGTCAGCTGGATTTTGAAGAGCTCTTTGAGCAGGTGAAAGCGGCGCACGCAGGCGTTAAGAAAATCGGGTTCATCGGCCGTTTGATTTTCCCGTCGATTATTATGAATAAGCTCAAAAAGGTATTTGCAGGCGCGGAAATCGTGGATTTTGACGACGTGCATTACGAACAAAGAATTCGCAAAAGCCCTGCGGAAATCGAAGTGTTAAAGACCAACTGGGCGATGGTAAGCGAAACGTTCAAAAACGTTGTTCCAAAAATCCAAGTGGGAATGACCGAACGGCATATCGAAGGTATGTTTGAAGCGGAAATGATGAAGCTGGGCGCGGAAAGCTATGTGCAGTCCTTTGCCCCGATGGTAGCGACAGGCCCGAAAAATTCCTATATCAGTATGTGCAGAAAAACCTTGCGCAAAATTCAAGAAAGCGAAATCATCAATCTTGCGGCAGGCGTTTGCTACGAAGGCTATAACGGTATTATTTGCAGTCCGCTCGTGCTTGGTAAAATTCCGCAAAAAATCAAAGACGCGGTGCTTTGTGCATACGACGCGCTCAATTATGCTTCGGCAAAGATGAATGCAGGTACGCCTTGCGATATTGTTTTGAACGCGTATACCGAATATCTTACCAAGTACGGCTATATCGATTATTGTCCTTACGGCAGTTTACATAGTACGGGTATGCTGGAATGCGAAGCGCCTACTTTTACGGTCGGCAACAAGCGCATTATTGAAGAAAATATGGCAATTTGTATTGACGCATATTTCAAGGGTATGGAATGGGGCAGTTTCCGCATTGAAGATTGCTACTTGATCGGGAAAGACGGCGCAAAGCGTATGACGACCTACAACGATAAGGCAATCCCCGAAATTTTTAAAAGATAAGGAGCAAAGCAATGGAAAAGGGTAAAAAGAACTGGGTATTTTGCGACGGATACCTGCCGCCGCACGGGGATAACCCCGAATTTGAAGGGCACGAAGCTTTAATGCTGACCAACTTGAATGACGAAAAAGCTCAAATAGAGCTCGTATTCGTATTTGAAGACAGAGCGCCCGAAACGGGGATATACATTACGTTGGACGGTATGAGAACGACTTGTATCCGTTTGGATAAGCCGCTTGGCGACAAGGGCTTTATGCTTGGAGAGTCGGTGCAGTATACCGTTTGGGTGAAGAGTAGCTTGCCTATTTGCGCTTGCTTTGGCCGTCTTGACGTGCGGCAAACGAATATGGCGTATTATAGCGTAGAAGGATATTCGTATTAAGTGATTTTTACAAACAAAGAGCCTATCAAACTTCCCGAAAGGGTTGTTTGATAGGCTCTTTAATCTTTTCTTGTACAATGGATTAAAATTGTAATAAAAAAATAAAACATGGTAATATCATTCTATGAAAACATATGGTATACTAATTATTAAGGATTATTTTTGAATTCAGACGGAGAAACGCCTAAAGCTTTTTTAAAAAGCCGGTAAAAAGTGACGTAATTTTCATAGCCGCAACGAACGTACACTTCTTTGACGGGAACGTTGTTTTGCAATAAATACACGGCGTTGGAAATTTTTGCGTTATTTACAAAATGCATAATGGGGATTTTTGTTTGTTGTTTAAAAACCTTGTGTAAATATGGCGGCGATACGAACAAGCTGTTGGCAATATCCAAAAGGGTGAGATTTTTATCTAAATTCTTGCGGATATATTCTATGGCGCGCTCGGTTAAAGCGGCGGCTTGAGATTGCTTGCTTTGTAGCATGGATACGGGCAATGAATAATACAAAGACAATAAGCGTTCGTTAAACAGTGCTTTTTGTTCAATGCTTTGTGTGGAACGCTGAATTAAAATAGTGGATTGCGGTAACGAAAGCATAAAGGGAGAGCCGGTGATATTAAAAACTTGCACTGTGCCGTTTTCTATGATTTTCGATAAATGCTCTAAACCTAAGGAATGTAATACGTCTTTCGTTACATAGAAAAATGCTCTTCGATAGGTTGTATTTTGGTTTATGTGAACAAAATGCGGCAGTCCGGCTGGGATTAAGAGCAAATCATAAGGAGACAGCGTATAGTGAACGCCGTTGACGATCATATCGGCGCTACCTTCTAAAAATAAAAACAGTTCGGCGCTTTTGTGTGTATGCTCACTGAATTTTTTGACAAGCGGGTGAGAGTCTTCACATACAAAGAAGTTGTTGTATTTATCAATAATTAAGCTGACGGGTAAATATTTCATAAGCTTAGTATATAACAATTTTGCTAAATTGTCAAATGAATTAAAAATGCAAAGTAAATTTAGGAGAAAAAAATGATAAAGCTACAATTAAGTGCGTTTAGCGATGAATCCAGTAAAGTATTTGACGAGCAAATAGCTGCATTAAAACGCAACGGCATTACGTATATGGAAATGCGCAACGTGGACGGAAAAAACGTATCTGCTTTAACCATTCCCCAAGCAAAGGAATATGCCAACCGTTTGCGAGGCGAAGGCCTTGCCGTTTGGGCGGTGGGTTCGCCTATCGGGAAAGTGAAAATCAGTGAAAACATGCAAACGTATTATGATAAAGTGAGACATACTTGCGAAATAGCAAATACGCTTGGCTGTGATAAAATTCGTATGTTTAGCTTTTCCGAGGCGTATCAAGAAAGAGAAAAAGTAATAGAATATCTTTCTCAAATGGTGGAGATAGGCCGCAAATACGGGGTAGGTATGTACCATGAAAACGAAAAGGGTATGTACGGCGATACGGTGGCACGAACGGAAGATATCTTAAACAGCGTCAACAATTTGAAAAGCGTATACGATCCTGCAAATTTTTTACAAGTAGGCGAAAGCGCGCAAAAATCGTTGGATGCGTTGCACGCGCGCGCGGACTATTTCCACATAAAGGACTGCATACAAGCAACGGGAGAACTCGTTCCGGCGGGCTACGGGGATGGAAAAATTGAAGAGCTTGTTCGCAGGATCGACAAGGACACGACGTTATCCGTTGAACCGCATTTGTGCATTTTTGACGGCTATGCGGATATCGATGAAACGCCCATGAAAAATAAATTTGTATATCAATCAAATATGGCGGCCTTTGACGCGGCGGTAAAAGGCAGTGCGGCGTATGAGATGATAAAAGGGCAACTGTCCCATTACATAAATCATCCTGCGTTTTACGGGTTGGTTGTAAAAGACGAGCCGTCGGCTTGGATGTTTGACGAAAGCATACCGTCGGGCGCGGAAGATAGAAAATCGGGCACGTTCGGGTTTACGTATAAAACGCTGAAACGCGTTGCGTTGGAAGAATACGGAAAGGATATTTATATCCACGCGAACTTGTTGCCTGCCGCTACGTACAGCACGTTTTATAAGACGCACCAAGCAGGGCAAGCGTTTCCCGAGCTTACGATAAAGCGCTACGGGGAAATTACGGGTATGGACGTGAGCGGTTACGCGGACGGCGGTTCTACGGATTTCGTTGCGGACATGGGTAGCGCGTTTTACGACGATTTGGAAAATTATATCGAATATATCGGGGCGTCCAGCCCGGGCAACAACGCGCAAGCGGAGCGCGATATGTGGATGGCGATTATGCGTGAACGGTTCGGGAAATATTGCGAATTGTTCTTGCAGGCAACGGGCTCTCCGTATTTGATGGCGGACTTGTACCCTGTGTACGGTAAAACTTTGAAAGACCGCTATTTGATGGAATTGCAAACGATGGCGGAAGTGGCGGCGACATACGGCGTGGATTTGCATATCGTTACGCAAACTATGACGGAATTAGCCGGCGATAATATAAATGCGGAACGTTTGCTTTCGACGCAAGACGTAAAGTGGCTGAACAATACGCTGTTGAGCTACGGGGTGAAGAATATCGTATATTTCACGTACCATATACGCGGCAGTGCGGAAACGTTTTACAGGGACACGTCGTTTATCGATGAAAACGGAGAAAAGACGGAAATTTGGTATGCGATGCAGGAAATTATGGCGCAAAATAAAGCGTTTGAAAGCACCTACCAAGCGTTTGATATTATAGCAAGCAAAACGTATTATAACCCCTTAGCAGTGCACGACGGATTGTACGGCAAATACGCCAACGATATAAATTATCGTGACGGTGAATTGTATGCAGACGACAGCGTTACCTTTATCGCGTTGCAGGATTTGTCGATACAGGGCGAGCTTTCTATGGTTAGTGAATTTACGGACGGCAAGGGCAATTATATGTATGCGCTTATGAACGTTACGGATAGCAAATACGCCACGGACGTTGGCGCGTATGAACAAGCGTGGTTGCAGTTTGGTGAAGAATATACGCACGTGATTGTTTGGCGTGACGGCGTGCAAACGTTGATTGCCTTAGACGAAAATAACGCGCTTGAAATTGAAAACGCCGCAGGCGAAGCCGTGTTTATTATTCCTTACCGCTACGTCGACAAATCAGGTTTTTATTACGATAATGAAGAAGAAGATAACGGCGCGTATTTTCCCGTATAACACAAAATAATTGTATCATTTCCATAAAAAACACCGACGGTTGAGTGTTCTCAATCGTCGGTGTTTAACTTATAAATTTATGCTTTTTTCACGGTGGGCAAAAGCAAAAGCCCAAATGCTTCCATTTCTTTATAAACGGACAGCGTATCGTGTTTTTCGCCTGCAAGCGTGTTGTAGAAGTGATAACGCACAGTGTGTTCGCCTGCGCCTAATTTCACACGATATTTAGCAGGTGCAACGAAGCGGAAACCAAAATCCTGTTCATCGACGGTCAATTTCATGCAACCGCCGATGGCAGGGAAAGACCACTCATAATCGCCTTCGTCTAATCGAATTGTATATTCGTACACAATCTCTCCTGAGTAATCGGGGAACAACGCATTGACGCTGCCGACGCCTGCTTTTTCATTGATACAAACAAGTTTTTCTTGTTCTTTTTTGAACAGCTTAAATGTCGTAGGATGGGGGCAGGTATGCGAATAATCAATTTTTTCCGCTTTTTTTGCAAGTAAAATTCTTGTTTCGCCGCGTGCAAGCTTTAATGTGAACGGTGAAGTAACGGGCTCATAAATATCGTTCATAGGATCGTATAAGCAAAGCGGTTTTTCGCTGTTTACGTAAATTTGCGTTTTTTGTGTTTCGCCCGTTTGGAAGAACATAGGGTTGACGCTGTCAAGAATTCTTAATCCCGACGGTTTGCCGTCCGTTTTGCAAACGCCTTGGTACTTTCTTGCAAGCGCGCGATAGCTTGTTTTCTCTTCGTGAACGATACGCGTACCGTTTTTCTTTGCGACAGCCAAAGCTTCTTGCGCCCAAACGGGTAAATAGGTATGCTTTGGCAAAATTAACACGTCCAGCTTCGCTTGCGCAAGCTTATCCTGCGGCACGATGATAAACGGAATTTGCCGTTCGTTCAGCTTACGGCAAACGCCGTCTATGGTAGTAAACGGTTGTCCCGACCACTCCGCTTCAGCGTGATACAAAACGCCCACTTTCGGTTTGTTTTTATATTGTACAAGCTGTAAAACGCGTTGCGTGTACGCCATCAAAGCGGCGAAGGGTAAGTATAAGGGGTTTTTGCCGCCTTCGTAAAAGTGCGGCGGACAATCTTGGTTGTCTAATTCCGCGCAAAAGGCGTGGGGGATAAAATGGTCGATGCCCGATACCAGCATAACGTCCAGCATCCATTTCATTTCACGCATACTTTCTCCCCAGCCGAACGCGCCGAACAGTTCGCAAACAGAGCCGCGCTTATGACTATCCAGCCACGCGTCCGAAACGGCAAGCGCAGGGAGAGTATGTAAATAAAAAGTGGGATTTGTACGACCGCCGAAGGTTTTAGCAATCGTTGCGCGGTCGGTGGAGTACGCTTTCATTTGATGTAAAACGATATCCACGCCTGCCAAATCCTGTCCTTTTTGACTGCGGAAATAATGCCCGACGGATCTACAAGTGGCGGTGTGCGCGTTTGAATCTTCGATAATATGCCCTGCGTAATAAACGCCGTGGTCTTTACACCAAGCCCCGATACGCGAAGAGAAGCATCTTGCGTATTCGTTTGTCACCGCGTCCATAAACGCGCAACGAACAAGCGCGCAATTATCCGTTTCGTACCAAATGCCAAGCAAATCGCGCACGGAAAGAGTGGGGATTTTTTCCTTCATAAGACGGATAACTTCTTTGCTGTAAGGATATGCCGCGCCGACCAAACCCAAAGTGTGCTCACGCGGCGTGTTTTTTACAAGCGGAAGCTGTGTATAGCCCGAACCCACGCGCGGTTCGTCGGAGAAAAAGCCGACGATACGCTTGCCGAATAAATGCGCATAGCGCGCGTAAAATTTTTCATACACTTCGTCAATCAACAAATCGACGGATGCAGGATTTAACATATCGATAAAAGGCGTTTCGCGTTCGTCGCCGCGCCGTGATTGATAAATGCGAACGTAGCGGTATTCCCCTTTAGGTAAATCGCAAATCAGCCAGTTGCCTTGACGCTTATCGGTGATTTCAAAAACGCGGTCAAAGCGTAATGCGCCGCCTGAATAAGGGATAGCAAACGCACCAAGCAAAACGTCCTCTTCGTCAAAAGAAAGCTGTAACTGCACGGTAAAGCCGTCGCTGATAAAATCGTAATGGTCGGCGACCAAATGCCATTGTCGAAGCTGGGGATGCAAAGCCACTTTGCCTGCGCAGCTTCCCGTAGGATAGCTTTTATCGTCCAAAATCCACACGGTCATATCGTATTCTTCGGCATAACGCAAAATTTCGTCGAAATCTTCCCACCAACCGTCGCCGCAAAAATCGGGGTGTATGCGCGATTCCACGCAAATGCTTTTAATGCCGCATTTTGCCACGGCGGCAATTTCCGCCTTAAAATCCGCCTTTTTACCCGTCACCCAAAAAAAGGGAAAAATACGTTCCATAAAACTTACTCCCATCAAGCGTTTTTTTTATTATAAATTGAAAAAAAGGAAAAGTCAAGAGAAAAATGAGAAAAAAAATAAGATTATAAAAAATATGATTTTTTTTGTAAATAATGGAAAAAATTAACAAAAAAACTGCATTTTTTACTATCGATTATACATTTTTTACTATTGTTTTTTTAATAAAAAATTTTATCATAGAAATGCTGGAATTTCTTTCGCGCGCATTTTCTTTATTTGAAATGCGGTGAAGAAAAGCATTTTGTCCAAATTTAGGAAAAAAAATTATATCAGGGAGGATATAAGTAAAATGAGAAACTATGAAACCTTAGAACTCAAAGTTTTGCTTTTGGAAGATGAAGACGTGTTAACGGCTTCGGCGGATTTCCAAGACGCAGACGAAGGGGACAACGGCGTTTGGTTCCCCGGCAGCACAGGAGGTACTTCACAATGGCAAAACAATTAAAAAAGAAATTTGTCGGCTTAACGGCGTTGGCATTTGTTGCGGCGCTTTCGGCAGGTGTGGTAAAGGCAAATGTGAAAGCAGACGCAGAAGAGAACTGGCAAGCATGGGACGTCTTTGCCATCACGGCAACGGCAGTTAGAACGAAAAGCCCTGCAGGTCTTCGTTTCAAAACGGAAGCTTCCCAGTTGACGCCCGAATTGATGGAAACGTTTGCGGACGCAGAATGCTATACGACGATTAGCTTTACGACGGCGGCAGGTCAAGCTTATACGAGCAACGTGCCCGTAACCGTATGGCGCAGTGAAGGCACGGCTGGCTGGAACACGGTGCTTTTGGATATTCCTTCCACCGATTACATCACGGAAGTAACGGCGCAATCGTTCATCAGCGCAGGCGAATATAAGTTTAAGACGGAAGCCGTAACGTCCAGCATTGCGGAAACGGCGGCAATCGTTATGAACGAAGCAGGCGCAATTGACGAAACGCTCAACGCATACGTAAACAACGTGGCTTCGCTCGCGCATAATCAAACGCAAGCATCGCTTTTCTTGGGCGGTGAAGGCCTACCACTCACCGCAACGACGTCTCCCACGCAATACAAAGTGGTTTGGTCGTCCAGCAATCAAGAAGTGGTAACGGTTGATAAAAACGGTAACTTGGCGGCGGTTGGCAAGGGTACGGCAAACGTAACGGCAACCATCGGCGGCAA
>JAZSHX010000009.1:0-87348 GCA_045533485.1 Candidatus Scatosoma sp.
TCTCAAAATGCCCTTCCCAGCCGCCGCCGAACACGTCCATGGGCTTATCCGCGGTGGTTGAAAGGTGCAAATCGCTAATCGCATAAATATTCATACGTTTATTATAACATTTTTTTTACAAAAAAGCAAGCGCCCTTGATAAAAAAGGACGCCTGCCGTATGTATTTTACACAACTTTTTTATCTTTTTACGTTGCAATTACAGCCTTGGGGATATAAAGGCAATTCAAAGAACCCTGCGCATACTTCCTGCGAATATTCCTGCGCAGGCGGAATCGCGCAATAGCCGTAAGTCGGGATTAACAATTCCACGGGCATAGAAACCTTTAAGATAACCGTTACGCAAATGGAAACGGTGAAGCCCTGCGTGTCGGGATTATACGTTCCTTCGGGCGCAACCGCGCTTACCACAGCTTGCACGTTAAAAGGAATAATGGACGGGGCAGGTACGAACATAAGCACGTCTTGGTTGAGCGTTACCGTAGCCGTTGCACTGCCTTCCACGCCGTTCGCGTCGGTGAACAACACTTCCAAAGGCACGGAAACGGTAGCTTGCACTCTTGCGCATTGTCTATCCGCTTGCCGATCGACCGTCAAGCCGGTTACGGTAGCCTGCGACGTTGTGGAGCGCGCGCTTACGAAAGTTAAGGGATATGTAACGGTAGCAGGCGAAAGGTCGGTGAGCGTCAACGCGTAGTTTTCAATTTGCGTTTGCTTAATCGCCGCGTCGAAGATTTTTTCCGCTTGAATACAAACCTTTTCCGTCAAACCGTTAATCGGATTGCCCGAAATAACGCCGGGGCATTTATCCGATTGAAAATTAGAATAAAAGGACATAGTCTACCTCCTGATACGAACCGTACCGAAGCAAGGCGGCGCGTGTGCTTCGCGCGCGGTCGTTTGCCGCGTTTTATCGGTCGTTCGCGTAATCAATTACTTATTATATCGTATGCCGATTTACCCTGCGTTTGTCACTTGTTTACAAGCGAATTTTCATACCCAAATAAAAAATTTCCGTGCCGTTTTTTGTAAAATACCGTTCATCGCTACCGCAAAGCAGGCGTTTGTCTTCCCTTTCCTTGACGGTGTACGCGTTGCCTTTTTCCGTGGGAATACGCAAAATTTGCCCTACAAAAACGGGTGCGGTAAGCGCGTTTTCCTGCGCCAGCTTAAACGCGGAAACGCCGAACGCGTCCGCAATATCGTACACGCTTTGCCCTGCCTTCACTTGATAAAATTTTCTCATTTTTGTTTTTAGCATATACTATCCTATGCAAAAATTAAGCGTAAATATGCTTCGCCGCCGCATTTTTTCTACTCATTTTTCGTTGGCATAATTGACGCGCTACGGCTCGTACAATAATATTATGAATACGCGCAAAATCCAAAATTCCGCTTTACATACAAGCAAGCAAAAACCGCTTTCCACAACCCTTTATTCCACCGCCGCCGTCGTTACGAGCTTATCGGTCGCCGAACGCGCTTTGGGGTTTTTGTACCGCATTGTTTTATCGCGTTTAATCGGCGCAGAAGCGCTCGGCATATACCAAGTGGCGCTCTCCGTTTTTGCGGTGTTTTTAACGCTTGGCACAGGCGGTATTCCTATCACCGTTTCACGGCTTATTTCCAAAGGCCGCGCGGAAAATAACGCGCAGGAAGAAAGCCGCGCCGTTGGCGCAGGCATTGCGCTTTCCTTGCTTTTAACCGTGCCCGTTTTGTTGCTGTGCGTAAGTAATTTTCGCCTTACTTTTTTATTTTCCGACGAACGCTGTTTGCCCGTTTTTCGCATTCTTTTGCTGGGTTTGGTGTTTTCTTCTCTGTACGCCGTAATGCGCGGCAGCTTTTGGGGTAAAAAGCAATTTTTAGCCCCGTCCGTGATGGAAATTGCCGAAGAATCGGTGATGGTAATTGCAGGCATATTGCTTTTGCAACGGATAACTTCGCCCCTTGACGGAGCCAAATACGCGGCGTGGGCGGCGGTCATTTCGTACATTTTTTCCTTTTCCGTTTCCTTTTTTTATTTCTTTTTCCGCGGCGGTAAAATCCGTACGCCAAAAGGCAGTTTTAAGCCGTTATACCAGGCGGTTGCGCCCATCACGCTGGTGCGCACAAGCGGCACGCTTATCAACTCTGCGGTGTCGGTACTGTTGCCCGTTATGCTCATACGCGCAGGTATGTCTAAAAGCCAAGCACTTGCCGATTTTGGCGTAATGTCGGGGATGGTATTGCCCGTTTTAATGATTCCTGCAACCGTTATCGGGTCGCTGTCGCTCGTGCTTGTGCCTGAACTTTCGGAAGATTACTTTCGTAAAAATCACGCGCATATCTTTCAAAATTTAGCGCGCGGTATCAAGGCGGCAATGTTGCTTTCTATGTTCTTGTTACCCTTTTTCTACGCGTTTGGCAATGAGCTTGGTATGTTGGCGTTTTCCAACGCCTTGGCAGGCGAAATGATTAAACGGGGCTGCGTGTTGCTGTTACCCATGAGCGTTGCTATGATTACGACGAGTATGCTCAACGCGCTTGGCAAGGAAAAGCAAACCTTTATCGTGTATTTTATAAGTGCCGCCTGCTTGCTTGCCTGCGTCTTTTTCCTGCCTGCCGTTTGCGGTATTTACGCGTATTTAATCGGTATGATCGTCAATTTTACCGTTTGCTGTATTTGCAATTTATTTTTGCTATATAAATACTTTCGCAAATTTTACGCGCAATACGGAAAAGGGCTGTTGGGTGCGGCTTTGCGCGCTTTCATCGCAGTATTGCCCTTGTCCGTTTTCGGGCGACTGCTCACCGTGCTTTTCCAAAGAGTTTTCGGCGCGCTGCTGGCTATGTTTTTTACAGGCGTTGTACTTACGGCGCTGTCTTTGGTAGGTTGGCTGATTTTGAAAATCGTGTCGGGAGAAAGCGTAAAAGCACGGTTTTTGGCGTTTTTGCAAAAACGCCGGCGAAAGCTGTGAGAACTTTTTTGGAAATTTGTGGAGATTTTCTGCTTTCCCCCTTGACTTTCTTTGCTGTAAGGTGTACAATAGAAATATAGATTTTTTATCCAAAAGGAGAACGAAATGGGATATAAAACAAAAGAATGGCGCAATCAAATGCGCGTAACACTCGATTACAACAATATGACGGACACCTTTTTGGGCGAACAGGGCTTTACGGCGAAAAAGTTAAACAGCTACAACGCAAAAGCCACCGCCGCGTTTAAATACGTACAGGAAAACCGCGGTAAAGACGAATTGTATATGGGTTGGACGGAGCTTCCCTACAACCAAGACGCAATCGTTGCGGATATTTTGGAAACGGCGAAAAAGGTGCGTTCCAAATTTCAGTATTTCGTGGTTTTGGGTATCGGCGGCAGTGCGCTTGGCCCTATTATGGCGTTTAACGCGCTTTGCCACTTGCATTACAACGATTTGCCCAAATTTAAAAGAAAGGGCCCTAAATTTTACGTGGAAGACAACGTCGACCCCGTAAGAATGCGGGATTTGCTTGACGTTATCGAACCGGAAAAAACTTGCTTTAACGTCGTTTCCAAATCGGGCGCTACCAGCGAAACGATGACGCAATATTTGATTATTTTAGACCTTTTGAAAAAAGCGGGCGTAGACGTAAAGGAAAACGTCATTTTTACCACCGACGCACAAAAGGGCAATTTGAAAAAGATTTCCGACGAATGCGGCGGCATTAAGAGCTACGTATTGCCCGACGGCGTAGGCGGTAGATTTTCGCAGCTTTGCCCCGTTGGCTTATTGCCTGCGGCGGTGCTTGGCATCGATATCAAGGGCTTGCTTGCCGGCGCGGCGTATATGGATCACGTATGCCGTTTCCCGTCTATGCGCAAAAACCCTGCGCTTATGTGCGCCACCTTGCAAATTGCCGCAATGGAAGAAGGCAAAAACATCGGCGTTATGATGCCCTATTCCGACAATTTGAAATTCCTTGCAGACTGGTATTGCCAGCTTTGGGCGGAATCGCTTGGCAAAAACGTCACCTTGGACGGTAAGCCCTGCAACGTTGGTCAAACCCCCGTTAAATCGCTTGGCGTAACCGATCAACACTCCCAAGTACAGCTTTACACCGAAGGTCCTTTCGACAAGGTAGTTACCTTCCTTTCCTTGAAGAAATACGCTTGTGAAATGCCTATCCCCCACGGTTGCGAAAGCATCCCCGACGTGGCGTTCCTTGGCGGCCATACGATGGAAGAGCTTATTCAAGCGGAAAATGCGGCTACGGCTTACGCGCTTACCAAAGCAGGCAGAATGAACTACACGCTTTGGATTCCCGAACTCAACGCGTTCACGCTTGGTCAGCTGTTGTTCCTGTTTGAATTGCAAACGGCGTACGCAGGCGCAATGCTGAATATCGACACGTTCAATCAACCGGGCGTAGAAGAAGGCAAAAAAGCCACCTTTGCGTTGCTTGGCAAAGCAGGTTATGCGGCAAAAAAACAGGAGCTTGACAGCTTGCCCGCAAAAGACGAAAACTGCATCATTTAATCTATAGACGTTGTTACATCAATAAAAACAATTTCAACGCATACCTGCCACCCTTGTTTTTGGGTGGCAGGTGTTTTTTGTTTGTTCTTTTTTGTTTATTGCGCACTCTTAAAAATGCGCACGGCAAGCGCCGTCATATCGTCCTTTGCTTCTCCGCCGTAGCGTTCGAGCGCGCTTTGCAAAAGCATATCCGCAAGCTGTTGGGGATTAGAAATAGGCACTCCCTTTAACACGTCGTACAAATCCGCCGTAGAGCCAAACGCGCCTGTAACGCCGTCGCTTAAAAACAGCAACACGTCGTTTTCTTGTAGCATATACGTACAAGTTTCGGGATGCAAGCTATCTAAAATTCCCAGCGGCAAAGTACCGCTATCCAAAACCTTGATGGTATTCCCCGACAAAATAAAACCGACGGGAGAGCCGATTTTGACGATATCCACGCGCCCGTCCATCAAATCGACGATGGCGATATCCACGCAGGCAAACGTTTCTTCCTTGCTAAATGAAAGCAAAGTGTTGATCGCCGAAAGCACTAACGGCGACGGCATTTTCGCGCGATAAAAGCTTTCCAAAAGCGATATCGTGCATTCGGACACGCGTTTTGCGTATTCACCGCTACCCATACCGTCCGACAGCGCCACCAAAAAGGTTTTTTCATCGATTTTCAGCACCGAATGGGTATCTCCGCTGGCGCTTTCCCCTGCCTTTTTTAACGCCGCAACACCAAAAGCGGCGTCGAAGCATGGCTTTTTGCGCAATATACAGCAAAATTTATCACTGTTGAGCGTTATGCGTTTGGCTATCATCATCGGCGCGTCAAACTGTGCTTCCGCCACCGCCGCTATTCTTTTTACGTCCGTTTTACCAAAGGTGATCAAAGACAGCGTCAAATTATCGTCGTCGCCGTAGATAAGCACTTCCGAACACACAATCCCCACGCGTAAAAGCGCGGCCGTCAAGGCGTGTTCCTTATCCGTGTATATTTTCAACGGTTCGCTTTGCTCCACGGCGATATTTTTCAAAATTTCGCTTACGCCCTGCGCTTGTCCTGCCAAAAGCGCCCTGCCGTTCGCCGCATTTTCCATTTCCGTCATATATTTACGGTATTCCCCGATTTGACGGTTGAGCGCATACAGTACGCCACTTGGATTGATACACGCGTCCGCCAAACGGTTGGGCACGTCCATAAGATTGACTTTGCCCTTTTGACAGCCCACGTCCACCAGCAAGGAAAAATCGGCAAACACGCCCTTCTTTTTACAAACGGCATAGCTTGCGCACGATTTACAAGTTTCGTGCAGTACCTTTCCGCGCATATATTCCTTGGCGTTTTCTTCCGCTTCCGTCGTGCCAAGCGCGGAAAAAGTGGCTTGAATTTCCCTAAACACGCCGGCAATTTCAAACAGCTGTTCCCCAACCGCCGCGCGGTTTCGATTGATAGCAATGCGTGAAAGCTGTTTTTCCCGATAAAAAACCAGTTTGCTTTCCATTTGCCGTAAAAGCGGCGCAGGCAACAAAATGAAGATAAGCGTCGGCAACACCGCTATCAGCACCGTTTGCACCAACTCCCACGCACCGTAACCGTATGCGCCGTCCAAATAAGCGTAAGCGAAAAATACGCCCAAGCAACCGAGCGACATCGTAAGCTTGCCCGATTTTGCAAGCAGGAATACGACGACGCCGTACACGAAAAAGCGTTCAAATACGCTTTGAAAAACTAACGCCGGCGGCATACCCAAAATGAACGCTGCAACAAGCGTCGTGGCGTCCTGCGTCACATAGGAAAAGGTCAATAAAACAAATAATGCCATACCCATGTACGCGTTCACACCGAAAAATTTACAAAAACCAACGCCAAGCAAGACAAAGAAAACGACGCAAAAAATCATTTCATCGCCGCGCAAACGGCATTTGAGCATTTTATAAAGCAACGCTTTGAGCGCTACGCTAAACACCGACGCAAGCAACACGATACACGCGGCAATCAGCGTTTTTTGCCAAACCGCGGATACGCTTACCCCCGTAGCAAACGGTAACGCGTACGCTTGAAACGGCGAGAAAGCAACGAATAAACTCAATGCGGCTACAAGCGCGAACGACGATATAAGCCACGCGTGTTTTTTATGTAATTTCTCCACTTTGCGCTCTACGATAAACGCACAGGATAACAGCACAGCTTGTCCCAGAACGATAAGCAACTGTATTTCTCGCGCAAATAACAGCGAAGCGGCAAAGTACGCGCTAGCGGTAAGCACAGGCGAAAATTTCGACGCGCACATTGCAAACAGCAAAGCAAGCGAAAGCGGTTCGGCATTTGCGCCTACGAAATTAAGCAAAAACATTGCAAGCGTAAAAAGCAAGTAAAGCACGATACGCGTCGGTTGCAATCGGCTATAATTTCCCATAATCTATCTCCTAATAAAAAGCTGGGATTATTATACGATAAAAAAACCCGCGCAATTTGTAACTTTTTTGTGAAAAGCAACGATTTACGCGGATTTTTTAAGGAAGATATATAGAAAAATGCCGTTACTGTACGGAAAAACCCAAGCTGATTAAAATGGCGCGGTTGACGCGGTGCATGGTGGCAGGCGGCAATTCGCCGATGCGTTCTTTTAGACGGCGTTTATCCAGCGTGCGAATTTGTTCCAACAAAATTACGCTGTCTTTTACCAGCCCGTAAGCGGACGGAATTTCAATGTGCGTGGGCAATTTGGCTTTGTTGATTTTGCTTGTCACCGCCGCCGCAATAATGGTTGGGGAATATTTATTGCCGATATCGTTTTGCACGACCAGCACGGGACGAATTCCGCCTTGCTCACTGCCCACTACGGGCGACAAATCCGCATAATATAACTCTCCCCGTTTGACGTTCATACCCACACCTCTTTTGAAAACCCCTACTGCGCCCCCTTACTTTTATTATATGTAGAAAGGGACGAATACGTGCTTTTCCTTTTTGATTGCGATAAGATTATTGCCCCTTTTTTGTTTTTTATACGCACAAACAAACTGAAAACAACGAAAAAGCATAACAAGCTTGCTAGGCATAAAAAAACCACCGTTTGTCGATGGGACAAACGGTGGGATTTGATGAAATTGTATATCCGCAAAAATTATTCTGCGTCTTGCGTTTCTTCCACTTCGGGAGCTTCTTCCGTAGCTTGAGCCGCTTCTGCTTCCGCAGCTTCTTGTGCAGCTTTTTCTTCCAAAGCAGCAATCTTCGCCAAACGTTTTGCGTCTTTTCTTTGTTGCGCTTTTTCCATCTTCGCGTCTTTCTTTTGTTGTGCTTTCATTTCCTTGGTTACAACGCGAACTTCGTCCAAAATAGCACGCATTTCTTGCGCTGTAGGGGGAACGTAAGCAGAACCTTCTGCGTTTGCTTCGATTACTTCGTAGCCTTCGTCTCTTTCAAGGATAGAACCTTCCGTTTCCGCGTCGAACATATGGATGTGCGTTGCGTCAATAGCAAGCTCAACAACTTCGTTCAATTCCACAACGGCACGGTTGGAAATTTTCGCAATCGTTTGCGTGTCGTTGTCGATAATCGTGTTTTCCTTGC
Source organism: Candidatus Scatosoma sp. (assembly GCA_045533485.1). GTDB lineage: Bacteria > Bacillota > Clostridia > Christensenellales > Borkfalkiaceae > Scatosoma. Next base: position 8,058 of record JAZSHX010000009.1, read on the forward strand.
CTTCGTAATCGAATTCACAGTAAATTTGCGTTTCCGAACCAAGCTTTTCGATAACTTCGATACGCGCTTTTACGATGGTTTCAGGCGAACCCTTGATGAACAACTGGTCTTGGTGAATATCTTCGGGACGAACGCCAAGCGTAATTGCTTTATCGGTATCCAAATATTCGTTGATATTCTTAATTCTGTCTACAACTGCCTTAGGCAATGCGATTTGGTTTTTACCCGAAAGTTTTACCCAAATTTTGCCGTTTTCCGTGAACAGCTTGCAATCCTTAAAGAAGTTCATTTGGGGCGTACCGATGAAACCTGCAACGAATTGATTGATGGGATAATCGTACAAGTTTTGGGGCGTGTCTACTTGTTGCATGAAACCGTCTTTCATAACAACGATACGCGTACCCATCGTCATAGCTTCGATTTGGTCGTGCGTAACGTAGATAAACGTCGTGCCCAAACGTGCGTGCAATTTGGAAATTTCCGTTCTCATGGATGCACGAAGTTTAGCGTCCAAGTTGGACAAAGGTTCGTCAAGCAAGAATACCTTGGGTTCACGAACGATGGTACGGCCAAGTGCAACACGTTGACGTTGACCACCGGAAAGTGCCTTGGGTTTTCTGGTAAGATAATCGGTGATACCAAGGATTTGCGCTGCCGCTTTTACCTTTTGGTTGATGATTTCTGCGGGCACTTTTCTAAGCTTCAAGGAGAAAGCCATGTTGTCGTACACCGTCATGTGGGGATAGAGTGCATAGTTTTGGAATACCATCGCGATGTCTCTATCTTTGGGCGCTTTGTTGTTTACGCATTCGCCGTCGATGAAAAGTTCACCGTTGGAAATTTCTTCCAAACCAGCGATCATACGAAGCGTCGTGGATTTACCGCAACCGGAAGGGCCTACCAAAACGATGAATTCTTTGTCTTTGATTTCAAGACAGAAGTTGAACACCGCTTGTACGCCGTTGGGGTAAATTTTGTCAATGTTTTTAAGTAACAGTCCTGCCATTTTATTTTCCTCCTACGGACACATATTTTTTTAACAGTACTATTTTACTACATTTCAAAAAAAATAACAAGAACATTTTACACAAATTTTGCAAGTACTTTTGTATACTTTGCACAAAAGCCAAAACGTTCTTGGCAAAAACGTCGATTTTTTATAAAAAAACGCTTGACCTAAACGCCGTTTTGACATTATAATAAGGATATCTAACGCATAAAGGAACTTATATTATGACCGTTACGGAAAAATTCTTACGCTACGTAAAAGTAGACACGCAATCTTCCCCCACTTCGGGTACGCACCCGTCCACAAGCAAACAATTCGACCTTGCAAACATGCTGGTGGAAGAGTTGCACGCCCTTGGCGTGGATAACGCATACGTGGATAAACACTGCTACGTGTACGCCTATATCCCTGCCAACGTGGAAAACGCGCCTGCGCTTGGGTTTATCGCGCATTTAGACACCGAACCCGTTTGTTCGGGCACGAACGTAAAACCGCATTTATTCACCTATACGGGCGGCGATATTACGCTGGCAAACGGCAAGCAAATTTGCGTGAGCGAATTTCCCTTTTTGAACGATTACGTAGGCAAAGACCTAATCGTGACCGACGGCAACACCTTGCTTGGCGCGGACGATAAAGCTGGGATAGCCGCGATTATGGCGGCGGTAGCGCATTTGCAAGCGCATCCCGAAATTAAGCACGGAAAAATCGGCATTGCGTTCACGCCCGACGAAGAAATCGGGGAAGGCGCGTCGCTGTTTGACGTGCAGGGCTTTGGCTGTGATTTTGCCTATACCTTGGACGGCGGCAACGCCGGCGATTTGGGCTGGGAAACCTTTAACGCGGCGGAAGCGGTAGTTCGCTTCGTCGGCAAAAATATCCACCCCGGCTCGGCAAAAAACAAAATGGTCAACTGCTCTTTGATTGCAGGCGACTTTTTAGCCGCGCTTCCTGCCGATGAAATTCCTGCAAAAACGGCGGACAGACAAGGATTTTATCACGTGGAATACGTAAAAACGCAAGTGGAAAGCGGTGAAATTGCCTTGATTATCCGCGACCACGATATGCAAACCTTTACCGCGCGCAAAGCGAACGTAGAGCGCATTTGCAAAGCTTTGCAGGAAAAGTACGGACAGGACGCCGTAAGCGTGCGTATCCGCGACCAGTACTTTAATTGCCGTGAAGTGATCAAAGAGCATTTCCACTTGATTGAAAACGCGCGCATAGCGTATCAGCAGGCAGGCGTGAAAACGCACGAAACGCCCGTACGCGGCGGCACGGACGGTTGCACGCTGTCCTTTATGGGCTTGCCTTGCCCCAACCTGTTCACAGGCGGTCACAATGCGCATTCCGTACGCGAATTTGCCGTTGTGGAAGATATGGAAAAAGCCGTGCAGGTGGTGCTCAATTTGATTGCTTTGTACGCCCACGCTTGATAAAATTGAATAATACCGTTTGCCCTTCCTTTGCCAAGGAAGGGCTTTTATTTTCTTTCCACAACATTGCGACAGCAACCCATAACCGATAACTTGCCTTGGGCAATCATAACTCATAACTGATAACCGAAAAAAGGCATACGGCGCGAAAATTTCGTCTATAATATAAAGAACGGTAAGGGGGAAATTGCGATGAAAAAAATTATGTTTACGGGCGGTGGGAGCGCAGGACACGTGCTGCCAAACGTGGCGCTTATGGAAGAGATTTTGTCTAAAAAAAGCGCGGAAGTGGCGTATATCGGCACGGATGGCATTGAAAAACGGCTGATTGAGCCGTGGAGCGTGCCCTATTTTCAAATCGCCTGCCCCAAATTTATTCGCGGGGGCGGTTTTTCGGCGTTCAAGCGCAACTTAAAAATTCCGTCCGCCTTGTTGCAATCTATCAAGCAAGCGAAAAACGCTTTAAGGGAATACCAGCCCAACGCCGTGTTTTCCAAGGGCGGTTACGTGGGCTTACCCGTCGTTATCGCGGCAAAACAGCTAAAAATCCCCTGCTTTGCGCACGAAAGCGATTTATCCTTAGGGCTTGCCAACCGTTTGTCCGCGCCATTTTGTAAGCGTGTGTACACGTCCTTTCCCGAAACGGCAAAGCGCCTGCGTAAAGGCGAACACAGCGGCGCGCCTATCCGCCAAAGCGTGTTTTCTTCCAGCAAGGCGGAAGCGCGCAGACGGTTAGGTATTCCCTTTTGCGCCACGGTATTGCTGATCTTTGGCGGCGGCAGCGGCAGTCAAGCCATCAACAAAGCGATTTTTGAGCACCTTTCTACGCTTACGCAGGCATATTACGTTTTACACGCGGTAGGCAAAGGCAACGCCGTGAAAACGGATATGAAAAATTATCAACAATTTGAATTCGTCACGGACATGGGTAGCTTGTACGCCGCGGCGGACGTGATTATTTCCCGTGCAGGCGCAGGCACGGTGTTTGAAATTTTGGCACTCAAAAAACCGTCGCTTTTGATACCGTTGGATAAGCAAACGCGCGGCGACCAAGTGCAAAACGCGGAATACTTCCGCGCAAAGGGCTTATGCCGTGTTTTGCGTGAAGATAACCTGCAAGCACTGCCCAAGGAAATTGAAAAAACCGTGCTGGATAAGGAGCTGCAATCGGCTTTGGAAAACGCAAATTTCCCTTGCGGTAACTCTACCATTTTAACGGCGTTGCTTGCCACGGACGCAAACGAAAAATGAGCAAGTTCCACGAATACGACTTGCCAGTATATCGACAACCGAAGCAAGAAAGAGCACCGCGTAAACGCAAGAAAATTTTTCAAAAAAAGCGAAAAAAACTCCTGCTTTTACTGCTCATTATTTTACTTTTTTGCGTGTTGCTTTTTATCTATTTTCAACGCAACGTCACGCGCGTACTTATTTCTATAAGCGAAGCGACGATGCGCGCCAGCACGACGATTGCCGTCAACGACGCGGTGTATTATACGTTGAGCGACGGTATGCGATATGAAGATTTGGTGAGCATTGAGCGCAACCAAAACGGCGATATCACGGCGCTTGCCGCAAACGCTTTGAAGATCAATAAAATTGCGCGCGACACCGCTTCTATATCGCAAGCCAACCTAAAAAATTTAAGCTTGAACGGTATCCCTATTCCCTTGGGCGCGCTTACGGGCATCGAAGCGTTTGCAGGGCTTGGCCCAAGCATACATTTCCGCATTATCCCCGTCAGCAGTGTTTCGTGCGGTTTTTCGTCTACCTTTGAAAGCGTAGGCATCAACCAAACCAAGCACTCTATTTATCTGCGCGTAATTGCCGATATCAGCATCGTTATGCCGTCGCGGACGGAAAATTTTGCCGTCACCACCGACGTTTTGGTAGGCGAATCCATCATCGTCGGCGAAATCCCCGACGCGTATTTACAATCGGACGTGTTCGGCAACAGAGCCAACTTATCCCCTTGAATTTTTTTTGATTTTTTTTCGCAAAGGCGCAAAATTTAGTAGACGAAAAGCGTTGTTTGGAGTATAATAGTGCGTATTGAAAAGGAGAACGCACTTATGACGACGTTTCAACCAAAATTATTTTCTTCGCTCAAAGGATACACGGGCAAGCAAGCAATTGCCGACGTTATCGCCGGCGTTATCGTAGCCATTATCGCCCTGCCCTTGTCTATCGCGCTGGCTATCGCATCGGGCGCTACGCCTGAAATGGGGCTGTATACGGCGATTATCGCAGGGTTTGTCGTGGCGGCGCTTGGGGGAAGCAAGGTGAACATTTCCGGCCCGACAGCGGCGTTTGCTACCATTGTAGCAGGTATCATCGCCAAGAGCGGCTTTGAAGGGTTATTGCTTGCCACTTTAATGGCTGGGCTTATCTTGATTGTATTTGGGGTATGCCGTTTGGGTTCGCTTATCAAATACATACCGCATACCATTACGGTCGGGTTTACGGCAGGGATTGCCGTCACGCTGTTTATCGGGCAATGGAAGGATTTTTTGGGCTTGACCTACCCTGCAGGCACAACCGCCATTGAAACGATGGATAAGGCGTTGCTTGTATTTAAGCATTTGGGCACAATCAACTGGTGGGCGGTATTGATAGGCGTCGTCGGGTTGGCTATTTTGATTGCTTGGCCGAAGGTTTCCAAAAAAATCCCCGGTTCTTTGATTGCCGTGCTTGTCGGCGCGTTGCTGGTTGGTCTTATCGGTTTGTCCGTCAACACGATCGGTTCGTTATACGACGTTTCTTCGGCGCTGCCAAAATTTACGCTCCCGAAAATTACGGGGGAAAAGGTGTTGACGCTGTTACCCGACGCGTTCACGATTGCGCTTTTGGCTGGCATTGAAAGCTTGCTTTCGTGCGTGGTTTCCGATCAAATGATTGACGATAAGCATAATTCCAACACGGAATTGATTGCTTTGGGGCTGGGTAACGTCTGCGTGAGCTTTTTCGGCGGTATTCCTGCAACGGGCGCGATTGCAAGAACGGCGGCAAACGTAAGAAACGGCGGCCGTTCCCCGATATCGGGTATGGTGCACGCCGTTGTATTGTTGCTGGTTTTGGTGCTGTTGATGCCGTTAGCCGCGTGGATACCTATGCCGATTATCGCCGCAATTTTGTTTATCGTTGCGTATAATATGTCGGAGTGGCGCAAGGCGGTGAAAATTGTTAAAACTTCGCCTTGGTGGGATAGCTTGGTGCTGGGCTTGACCTTTGCTCTGACCGTTATCTTCGACCTTGTAAAAGCCATTGCCGTGGGCATGGTCGTACATTTCGCCATTGTCGGTATTCGTAAATATTTACAAAACAAAAAGCAAAAACAAAACGAATAAGTACGCTTCATTTCGTATAAAGTATGCGCTCCGCAACAATTTGCGGAGCGCGTTTTTATTAGTTCTTCTTTGTTTTGGATTTGAAAAACAGCGACATTAAATAGGAAAAAATGACCGCCGCGGAAATACCTGCGCTTGCCGATGCCGCCGCGCCCGTAAACGCGCCAAACCAGCCCTTTTCCGCACCGCGCATTGCGCCGTTTGCAAGCAAATATCCAAAGCCGCTGATAGGCACGGTTGCGCCTGCGCCTGCAAAATCGACGACATATTGATACAGCCCTAATCCCTGCAATACCACGCCGCACAGCATAAACATAACCAAAATTTTACCTGCCGTAAGGTCGGTAAAATTGATGACGATTTGCGCCAAAAGACAAATAAATCCGCCCACTGCAAACGCCTTGACAAACCCGAATAAGATTTCTAAAATTTCCATCAGTTTTCTTCTCCTTTGACCGTTTCCAACGCAACCGCGTGCGATATACAAGGTATACTTTCCCCTTGTCCGCTGGACACCGTAGACAAAAGCGCCCCCGTCGTGGCAAGCAGTATGCGGTTAAGCTTTCTTCGTTTTAACTGGTCGAATAAATACGAACCAAACACTACGGCACTGCAACCTGCGCCACTGCCACCTTGAAATTCGTCTTCCAGCACGTTATACACGATTTCTCCGCAATCAACGTGATTGTTTTGTATATCGACACCCTTTTCCCACGTCAAGTCCTTCAAAATTCGGCTGCCCAGCGCACCCAAATCCCCCGTTACAATCAAATCGTAATCGCTGGCTTTCCTGCCCGTATTCCGCAAATGGTTGAGTATCGTATCCGCCGCCGCAGGCGCCATCGCCGCGCCCATATTGTTCACGTCGGTGATGCCAAAATCCACCACTTTGCCAAACGTTGCGGAAGTGATCGCAACCCTGCCCCCTTCGTTCGACACAAAAACGCCGCCTGCGCCCGTCACCGTCCACTGCGATTGCGGCGGACGCGTATTGCCCAGCTCTAAGGGAAAACGGTATTGTCGTTCCGCAGAAGAGAAGTGACTGCCCGTTGCCGCCACGATATTTCTATAATACCCTGCGTCGATAAAGGTTGCGGCAAGCGCCAAGCTTTCGGCAAGCGTCGAACACGCGCTGTACACGCCCAAAAAGGGAAAATCAAAATCACGCGCGGCAAAAGAAGCGGAAATAATTTGGTTGAGCAAGTCCCCTGCAATCAACATATCCACGTCGGCTTCCTGTTTTTTCGCATTTTCTATGGCGCGCGATATGGCGTAAGAGAGCATCTTACACTCCGCCTTTTCATAACTGCTTTCGTCGAAGCGATCGTCTACCAACGTCTTATCCACGTACGCGCCGACAATCCCTGCGCACTCTTTCGGTCCTGCAATCGTGCCCGTTGCCAAAATTTTCGGTTGATTTTTGAAGAATATCGTTTGCATATCCGCTCCTTATAACAACAAATAGATAAAACCCACAATCGTGCCAGCCAACACGCCGAACACGATAATCGGGCCTGCCACTACAAACATTTTCGCCGCCATACCAAACACCATACCTTCCGTTTTAAACTCAATAGCAGGCGACGCTACGCTGTTGGCAAAGCCCGTGATCGGCACGATAGACCCTGCGCCTGCGTGATGCCCGATTCTATCGTACACGCCAAGCCCCGTCAAAAGCGTACCTAAAAAGATAAGCACGATGCTTGTCGCGCCTGCAAGCTCATCGCCCGAAAGCAAAAATACGCCTTCCAACATATAGCGGATAAACTGCCCGATACAGCAAATCAGCCCACCCACCATAAAAGCGCGAAAACAGTTCTTAAAATGCTGCGTAGGCGGATCAAACGAGTGCACGTACGCAATGTAGTTTTTATTATAATTTTGTCTATTTTTACCCGTCATCTCGTACCTGTCCCCTTGTTTTACTCATTTTTTGCGTGTTGGGCGCAGGGAAACAGTTTTCTTTTTCTTCTCTTGTTCTCCCTTCGCCGTCAAAAATTTTTATGCGCATAATTTGTCCGCTCCTTATTTCTGTTACTACTAATTTGACGAAAAAACAAAGAAATTATGCAAAAAAAGCCGCCTTGACCGAAAAGCCAAGGCGGCGTATATTTTTAATGGTATCAAGAATAAAATTCGGCTTTCGTATCACGGGAGAACAGTTTTGCCAACATTTTTTCTGCCCGCTCGCGATAGCAAGCGTCGTCTTCCCCATAGCAAAGCTCATACACGGCGTTGGTAATAGGCAATTCCACACCGTATTTTTCCCCAAGCTTTTTCATTGCCGCCGCCGTAGGCACGCCTTCGGCAAGCTTGGAAAATTTCTTGCCCTGCACCAGCATTTCCCCGTACTTTCTGTTATGAGAAAATTCACTAAATAGCGTCGCTTCGTAATCGCCCAAATGCGCCAAGCCGTACGCGGAAAGCTTATTACCGCCCATCGCTTCGATGAGCTTTGCCACTTCCCAAGCGCCGCGCGACATTAAGGAGCCCTTTAACGACGCGTAACCGCAGCCGTCCAACGCGCCTGCGACAATCCCCATTACGTTTTTCGCCGCCGCGCCGATTTCCGTACCGATCAAATCACTGCCATAATAAAAACGGATAAGCTCACTTTTGAACGCGTCCGCCAGCGTATGTTTGAGCGTTTCGTTCGCCGAATCGATCACCATACAGTTGGGGATACCCTGTGTAAATGCTTGAATATGCCCAGGCCCTACCCAGACCGCCACTTTATCGGGCGAAACGCCGCTTTGCACAAGCACTTCCGACAACCGACAGCCCGTATCTACTTCAATCCCTTTCATACAAAGTACAAAGTTTTTCTTAGATACGTCGAACTGCAAAATGCGTTTGATAAAACCGCGCAAGCCCTGCGAAGAAATGGAAATAATCGCCACGTCCGCATGCTCTACCGCTTCTTGCAAATCACAAGTCAACCGGATACGCGTATCCAACGTAACGTATTCGTTTTTCCCAGTATCCCTTAACACTTGATAGGAATAATCGTCTTCCGGTCCCCACGAATATACGTCGTGTCCGTGATTGCATAAATACCAAGCGATAAACGAGCCCCAACGCCCACAACCAAGCACTGAAATTTTCATATTTTTCATCCCTTTTATCTTTTTTTAACCGCCCACAGCGTGTTTACAGCGTGTTTCTTTCCACAAATGCGCGCGCAAGCGTCACTTCGTCCGTGTACTCAATTTCCGAACCGATAGGAATACCGTGCGCAAGGCGCGTAACGGTCACGTCCAACGGCTTGACAAGCTTCGCGATATACATCGCCGTAGCGTCGCCCGACACGTCGGGGTTGGTCGCCACAATCACTTCTTTCACGTCGTTTTCCTGTATGCGCGCAAGCAATTCCCTGATACGGATATCGTTTGGCCCTACCCCCGAAAGCGGATCGATAACGCCGTGTAACACGTGGTATACCCCCTTAAATTCGCGCAGTTTTTCAATCGCCGCCACGTCCTTAGGCTCTTTGACAACGCAAATCACGCTCTTGTCGCGGTTACGGCAAATGCCGCACGTTTCTTCTTCCGTGAAATTGCCGCACACCTTACAATAGCGCACCTTACGCTTGACGCCTAAAATGGCTTCGGCAAACGCGCGCGCTTCCGCTTCGTTCATATCGATAATTTTATAGGCGTACCGTTGCGCCGTTTTTTTACCTACCCCGGGCAGCTTGGAAAATTCGTTGACAAGCCGACCGATGGGCTCAATATAAATATCCATCGTCTATCCTTTTTCGCAATTTTACGATATTACAGCATACTGCCAAGCGAGCCCATATCTCCGTATTTGCCCATCTTTTCTTCGTATACTTTGTCTGCCTTGGAATAGCCGTCGTTGATCGCCGCCATAATCAAGTCTTCCAACATCTCTACGTCGGTAGGATCCACGATGCTTTCGTCCAGTTCAATACCGTTGATGATTTTCTTTGCGTTCATATACACGACAACCGCTTCGTTTGCCGCCGTGCCTACCACTTCCCAGTCGTCCAAAAGCTCCGCCGTTTTCTGCATTTCTTCTTGCATTTTTTGCGCTTGGCGCATCAAGCTTTGCATATTGTTGTTGTTAAATCCTGCCATTTTATTTTCTCCTTAATCACTTTTATTTTACGTCAATTTTAACGCCCGAAAACGTTTGCTTAATGCTTTCGATATCCCTTGCAATGCCGTCCGTGGGCTTGCCTTTCATACGCACCGCAAAACCGTCTTCGTCAATCCCGATTGCTGCAAATGCGTCTTTAATGAGCGTATAATGTTGCTCCTTGGTAAGAGAACGGTAAATGGTGTCGCTGGTCGTATACAAAACGAACACACCGTCTTCATATGCACTTTCCAAATCCATACAAATGGTGAACAGTACGCCGTTTTTCCCCGTTCTTCTCAAACTGCGCATAAACGTACCAAAGGTCATTTTCGCATCGCCGTTCACCGCAGGTTTCAACGGTCTTTCTTCCTTTTGCACGGGCTTTTGCGGCAACATTTCCGCATCGAAATACACGTTGCCGCCCGTTTCCGCTTCATCGGGGGGCGCTTCCATTTCCGGCGGCGCATCTTCTTCTGCAATCGGCGGCGTTGCAAGCGTTTGTTCCTGCATAGGCGCAACCGCAGGCGCGCTTGCAGGCGCGTCCGTGGGCGCATTCATCGCACCCCTGCCCCCGTCCTTTTGCAGTTTCGGAGAAGAAAAATCCCCTTCGTCTAAACGTTTTTCCAGCGCTTGAATACGCGCAATCAATGCTTCCACATCGTAATCCGTTTGCGGCATACTTACTTTCATCACCGCTGTTTCAAACACAATTCTCGGCGACGCGGTATATTTGAGCGTTTGCTCGGCCGTAGCAAAAATCTCCGCCGCGCGCAAAAGCGTATGCCCATCTACTGCGCGCGCACAACGCTCTACAAGCGCGTACGACGCGTCGGGTAAAGCCAAAATGTTTTTCCCGTCACGGCAGGTTTTCGCTACCGTGCAGGCGTTGATAAAATTCATCACGTCCTTGACAAGCGTGCCTACGCCCTTGCCCGCGGACAAAAACTGCTCCGCATACGAAAACGCCTTACCCGTATCCCCCGTCAGCATCGCTTCGCCAAACGCCGCAATACCGGCAAAATCCGCACTGCCAAGCACGGACGTCACGTCATCGTAGGTAAGCTTTCCGCCTGCATACGAAACACAGGTGTCGGCAATAGAGAGCATATCGCGGACGCTACCTGCGCCTGCGCGCGCAATTGCCGCAATCGCTTGTTTTTCATACGTTTTCCCGATACTGTCCAAAACAAATTGCAATCTTTCTTCCAAATCCGCTTGGGGTATCAGCTTAAAATCAAAGCGCATACAACGGCTTAAAATGGTCGCCGGAATTTTCGCTGCTTCCGTCGTTGCCAAAATAAAAACGGCGTGCGCGGGCGGTTCTTCCAGCGTTTTCAAAAGCGCGTTGAACGCCCCCGTCGAAAGCATGTGCACTTCGTCGATGATATACACCTTGTATTTACCTGCCACGGGCGGATATTGCACCTTTTCGCGCAAATCACGCATTTCGTCCACACCGTTGTTGGACGCCGCGTCGATTTCCGATATATCCAAGTTAGACGGATCGGCAAGCGCTTTGCACGCTTCGCACTTTCCGCAAGGCGAACCGTCTATCGGTGCTTGACAGTTAATAGACGCCGCAAAAATTTTCGCTATGCTCGTCTTACCCGTACCGCGCGGTCCGCAAAACAAATACGCATGCCCCACACGGCCCGTCGCGATTTGATTTTTCAATACGGTTACGATATGTTCCTGCCTCACCACTTCGTTCAAGGTCGTGGGGCGGAATGCACGATAAAGCGCCAAATATGCCATATCTTTCTCCTTCGTTTTTATTTTCTCAAAATTTGCAATTTCTTTTTGCTTCTTTGAATGGCGTTGTCTATGCTCTTGGTAGATTTCCCCAGCATTTCGCTTATTTCAAAAGTCGTTAATCCATCCGTGTACATAACGATAATTTTGAACTCAAAATCGGACAGTATTTTGCTTATTTTTTGATTGAACTCCCGTTTTTCATCGTTCAAAATCATCCAGTCTTCGGGGCTGGGAGCGACGGCCTGCAAATCTGGCGAAAGCGTACTTACAACGCTAAGCAACGGCTCGTTTTTCTTTGCCGACGCGCTTTTCACTGCGTCCAAAATACGCCTGTGTATGCACAAATACGCGAACGTTTTGAAGCTGCATTTTTTGCTTTCGTCAAATTCTAATATCGCTTGATAAAGCCCCATCATACCTTCCTGCGCCAAATCGTCCGTATCTCCCCCTACAAGGAAAAACCGACGGGATAAGCTGCGCACCAAATTGCCGTATCTGGCAAACAACACTTCTACAATTTTTTGATCGCCGTCCTTAAACAACGCAATCAACTGTTCGTCGGAACGCGTGTCGTTATTTATTTGTGTTTTGGACATACCGCATCCCCCTTTTCAACAGTTTTTGCTTTCTTTACTCACAAGCGTTTGCGCAACACTTCGTACGACGCAATCCCAAGCGCAACGGACGCGTTGAGAGAGTTTACCTTGCCCTGCAAGGGCAAAGACAAAATTTTGTCGCATTTTTCTTTATTCAAACGCTTTACGCCGCTGTCTTCGCCGCCGACGACAAGCGCCACGTTGCCTTGGAAATCTTCCGCGTAAATATCTTCGCCGCCTGCTTCTAACGCATACACCCAGTAGCCGTTTTTTTGCAACGTTTCAATCGCTTGTCCAAGGTTGGGCACTTTCGCCACCTTCATATGCTCCGCCGCGCCTGCGGAAATGCGGATAACGCTTTCCGTGACCGACGCACTGCCCGATTTGGGGATAACCACGCCGTCCGCGCCAGCACACTCCGCCACACGGATAATGCTGCCCAAATTGTGCACGTCTTCAATACCGTCGCAAAGCACGACAAAACCGCCCTTTTCGCTTTTCTTTTCCTGCATAATATCGTCCAAATCGAAATATTCGTATTCGGTCGTAAACGCAATCACGCCTTGATGGCGACGGGAAACGCTTTCCTTATCCAGCACTTGCTTATCGACGAATTGCACGCGAATATTGCGTTTTCTTGCTTCCGCAAAAATCATTTTCGCCGAGCCGTCCGCCCCCTTTTCAATCAAAAGCTTGTCTATATTTTTTCCCGTTTTTAACAGTTCAATAACGGCGTTTCTGCCTTCCGTTTTCATATTTTTCTCCTTGTGTAGCTCCCTTTGACTATATTACCTTCCGCAAGGCTTAAACGCCGTTTGCACGGCTTGCGCGGTGAAAACGCTTTCGTCTATTTGCGCAAGCAACTGCTCCATACGCTCCGTCTGCCCCGTCAAATGCAAAAAACCAAGCACCGCTTCAAAGCCCGTTGAACGGCTGTACTCCGCCACGCTTGCGTTTTTGCTTTTCGTCGGCTTTTTCGCATTTCTGCCGCGACGAAAAATCTCTTCTTCGTCCGCCGTGAGCATCGGCAACACTTTTTCCAAAAACGCACTTTGTCCTTGTGCGGAAACAATTTTCGACGCCGCGCGTTGCAAATCGGTGGGCTTTGCATCCGCCTTTTCCACCAGCTTTTGCCGAACCCAAAGCGTATACACCGCGTCCCCTAAAAAAGCAAGAACGACGGGATTTTTTTGTTTCGCCTGCGCAATCGTCACAATTTTTTTCTCCTTATCTTGCTACATAAATGTAGCACCGTCTTTTATTATACCACACTTACGAAGAAAAAACAAGCGATTGCGCGCTTTTGACAAGGATTTTATGAAAGAGTTTGCGCAAGATACGCCACCACCCCCGTAGCAATCGCCAAAACAATTTCCTGTCGAAAGGCCGATTGCTGCAACAGCGCTTCGTCTTGCGCGTTCGATAAAAAACCGCATTCGACGATAACGGAAGGATTCGGCGAACAGGTCAGCATAAAATAATCGGCAGCTTTGCTTACTCTTGCTTTCACGCCGCGGTTTTCGTACACCTTATTGAGCGGCGCTTGCAACGCGTCGGCAAACACCGCGCCCTGTGCGTTGTCTTTTAAGTAAAAAACCTGCGCGCCCCTTGTACCGCTTGTGGGATAAAAATTTTGGTGCACGGAAATCACCAAATCGGGGTTGCTTTTTTCAATAATTTCCTTGCGCTTTTGCATATCGCGCTTTTTGAACCCTTTGGACGGCAAGCCGTATAACCCTGCCTGCGTTTTTCTGGTCAGCACCGTTTGAAACCCCATTTCTTCCAGCTGATAAGCAAGCTGTTGCGTATAAAGCAGGTTCAAATCACTTTCTTTCACTTTACTCTTTTTTCCCACCACGCCGCCGTCTTTTCCACCGTGCCCTGCGTCCAAAACGATTGTAATTTGCGCGGAGCTTTCCCCAAAAACCGTTTGCGGCGAAGTCAACGCGCGCACGCACAAGCCGATTGCCAAGCAAAAAAAAGTAAACACCGTCGCCATAGCGACAAAAACACCTTTATTTTTCATACCCTTATCGTATGTTTTCAGCGCGTAAAATATGCTTTTTGGCACTTCAACGCGTACCTGCCCCTATGCTTTTACAAAAAACGTTTCGACAAGCGTCGGCTTTATTCGTCGTTTTTTTACAAATTCCGCACTTTATATTTTGTTATAATGAACGCATGTATACGCTTATTTTTTATCGCTTACTTATTGCGCAAACAACGCTTGGTATCGTATGCGCCGCTTTGCTTTTCGTTTTATGCTTTTCTTTGGTACACCTTGCGCGGCTTGTAAAATTCGGCTGGAAATACCAAACGGAGCATCAAGCCAAACCATCAAAGGAACAAACAGAGCAAAAAACCGTACAAGAACCGCCAAAGCAGGAACAAAAAACGCCTGCGCCCGTATATTATATCGTGGAGCGCAAGCGTAGGAGCAAAACCAGCTACACCGAACCCAAACAAATACGTTTTAAGTGAAAAAACCGCCAAGCACGCTATTCGTGCTTGGCGGTTGGTTATTTTACAAACGCACTTATTCAAAATCGCCCGTTTCTTCGTTGAATTTTTGCAAATTTTCACCGCTGTTCCAAAGGCGCTCCAAATGATAGAAAAGACGCGTTTCGTCGTTAAAAATATGCACGATTACGTCCGCGTAATCGATTACCGCCCAACGCCCGTCGCGCACGCCTTCGGTACGCGTAGGCACAATGGCAAACTCCCGTTCTACAAGCTCTTCCACTCTCTCGCCCATCGCGCGGATTTGCGGTGCGTTTGAACCGCTTGCGATGATAAAATAATCGCACAAATCCGTCTTTTCGCGCACGTACAGCGATACGATATCTTTACCGCGTTTATCCGCCAGCGCCTTGCATATTGCAAGCGCAAGTTGTTTACTGCTCACTTCACTCATTGTCTATTTTCTCCTTTTTCGTAAGTTGTTGATAATATTGTAAAGCGTCCAAGGTCAACGGATACACCGTTTGCCCTATACGACGCAAAAACACTGCCGTTTGTTCCAAAGCCAGCAATAAACAAGCGTCCAAAGCCGTCTCTTTATCACCCTGCGCCGACCAAAACGCTTCGCGGATACTTTCCACCACGTCGTAACTGCGCTCTTCTTCCACCATATCGGCAAGGAAAATGAGTTTTTCAAGCGCCGACATATGCGGCCGACCGCTGGTGTGATAGCGCACGGCGTTCAAAATATCTTCGTCCGCCACGCCAAACTGCGTTTGCGCCAAGTATGCGCCCGTAAATTGATGCACGACCTGCGCAGGCACTTCGCCAAATTCGCTTGGCAATACAAACCCCTGTAACAGTGCGCTTTCCGTTTCCACGTTTTTTCCGCAGTCGTGAAAAAGTGCCGCGGCAATCGCCTGTTTTTCGTTCATACGCAGCTGACCTGCTTTTTTCGCCGCCACTTCCGCTACGCGCAAGCTGTGCGCTCTTCTTTGCGGTTTTTCCAGCGCCAACGCTTGCACTGCGTTTTCTATCGCGTACAAGCCGTGCGCTTGTATATACGCCTGCACGCTTTCGCCGACCAAGTGCGCCACGCTCTCCCCAGCGGCGGCAAGTACGCGGATTTTCGTGGAAGAAACATCCTTGCCCTGATAGGAAAGCACGGTAAACTGCCGCCCGAAACGCTTATAAAACGCTTGTTGTTCCGCTTGCAGCCAGTCCTTTTGTTCGTTTCTTGCGCACACGACCAGCGTGACGGTATCTAAAATTTTTTCGGGGTGTTTCCAAGTGGGAAAATCGCGCAGCATATCCGTGCCGACCAGCCAAAACAACTGTGCCGACGGATACTGCTCCTTAAAATGTTGACAGGTTAGATAGGTATAGCTTGTCCCCTTTTGTGCAATTTCAAAATCGCAAACTTCCGCATTCTTCACGTCCGCAAACGCCAAACGGCACATTTGCAAACGGTGGTTATCATCCGTCAACGCCTTATACGGCTTGTGCGGCGGCGCATAGGCAGGCATAATCAACAACCTATCCAGCCCAAGCTCCGCAATCGCCGCTTGCGCCAAATGAATATGCTCCTTATGCACGGGATCAAACGATCCGCCGAAAATACCTATCTTCATTTGCTCTTCCTTTCGTCTCGCGCATTTTTAGCGCTTTTGTACATTATACTATATATTTTGATTTTTTTCAAGTCTAAAATACATAAAAAACGGCAAAAATAACGATTATGAACAAATCCGCTTTTATTTCCGACGTATTATTCACGCTTTTTTCTGCTTTTTTGCTTACCTTGTGTATTTTTCGCTACGTAGGCGTGCCGCTTATCACTGCCTTGATTTTGAGCGCCGTGTGCGGCGTACTTTGTGCCTGCGCCATCGGCGCGTATTTACAAAGCAAGCGCAAAACTTCCCTTTTACGGCGTTCGGAAACGGCGTTGCAGGAAAAATTACATCTACACCTTTGTTTGCTTTCCATAGAAAAAGTACGTGATATTTTCTACGACGCCTTTTTACAAAATCCCGAAATGCAGGATGCGCAAAAGCAGGGCAAAAACCGTATAGAAACCGCCAACGAATTGTATTTTTTCTTGGTGCGCTTTGCATCTATAAACGCAGACGACGTAGCAAAAATCGCACGCTTTCCAAGCAATAAAAATAAGGTGCTTGTTTGCCTGCAAATGGAAGAAAACGCCTTTGCACTTTGCCACCGTTTAGGCATAAAGCCGCAAACGGGCGCGTGGGCGTATACTTTTTTGAAAAAGCAGGACGCCTTGCCGCAAACGTATTTAGGCGAAGAAATTGCCGTAGACAAGCGCAAGCGACGCTTGCGCCTTTGCTTAGCAAAAAACAACGCGCGCCGTTTCATGACCAGCGCGCTGTTTATCCTTGCTCTTTCTCTTTTTACACCCTATTCGCTTTATTATCTTATTTTTGCTTTTTTCTTGCTTCTCACCGCGGTTTTTATCCGTATTTTCGGTTATTCTTGACCTTGCAAATGCAAAAATGCCGCACCCAGGTGTGCAATCACGTCGCTTGGCAACATTGCGTATGCACTCAAATGTTTCGCCGCCTTTTCCGCCGCAACGCCGCAAATATACGCACCTAAACATGCGGCATCCACGCACGATAAACCGCTTGCCGCAAGCCCCGTAATCACGCCGGCAAGCACGTCGCCGCTGCCGCCTTTTGCCTGTCCAGAAGTGCCGCGCGTTTGTAAATATATGCCGTTCTTATCCGTAATTGTCGTTACGGCGTTTTTCAAAAGCACCGAAGCGCGGTATTGCTTTGCAAACGGGTGCGCGGCATAAACGCCCTTTTGTAAAATTTCTTCCACACTGCTCCCCGACAAACGGGAAAATTCTTTGATATGCGGCGTAAACAATAAATCGCATTTCTTTTGCGTTAAAAGTTGTTCCAGCTGCGCTTTTGGAAGCTGCGCAAGCGCGTTGATAGCGTCTGCATCCAAAATAAGCTTGCCCTTATAATGAGAAATCAGCCACGCCGCACCCCTTTGCACGTCTTCGCTTACCCCCATACCCATACCGAACGCAACGGCGCTGTATGCCGTCAATTCCTGCAATTTTTCTTCATTAAACTCGTACCTGTCCCCATCGTTTATACTTTTCAACAACGCTTCGGGAGTCTTCAACATACACGCGGAAAGCAGATTTTTCGGCACGTACAGGGTTGTGTATCCCACCCCCGTCCGCAAACAAGAAGCCGTCGCAAACAGCGCCGCATGCGACAAATGTGCCGCACCCGAATACTGCAAGCTTCCTGCCACAATCGCCGCTTTTCCAAAGCTTCCTTTGTGCGTATTACGCTTGCGGTTAGGCAACAATTTCGCCATACCGTCGCGCGTGAGCATTTGCGCGTATTCTTTTTCATCTTTCGGCAAGACAATGCCGATATCCGCGCAAAGCACTTGCCCTGCGTAATCGATGCCGTCCTGCAAATACACACCCGTTTTGCGTTCGCCTAAACACAAGGTGACGTCCGCTTGCAGCGCGCAATCTTCCACTTTGCCGTTGTTGCCGTTTACGCCAGACGGAATATCGCACGCCAACACATTCGCGCCGCTATTTTTCACTGCTTCGACAAGATCGTAATTTGAAAACGCGCCGTGAAACCCCGTACCGAAAATACAATCGATTATCAATGCAAAAACGCGATTTTCGGGAAAAAACGCGTGCGTTACACCGCCTGCCTGTTCCCAAGCTTGATGGGCGCGCACGCAATCTGCAGAGCGCGGCGCATACACGCTAACGCACTCTACGTTTATGCCGCTCTTCTTCAAAAAACTCGCGCATACGTAGCCGTCGCCGCCGTTATTCCCTGCGCCGCAAAGGCATAAAATATCACCGTCGCCTGCCAGCGCTTTCGCCGTTTCCGCAAGCGCGAAACCTGCATTTTTCATAAGCACCACCGAAGAAACGCCTTGCGACAATATCGTGTACGCGTCCGCTTCGCGCATTTGCTCATTTGTTAAAACCACTTCCATTTGTATAAACCCCGTTATTTGCCGTCCACGCGGATTGATACTTCCGCCGCCGCAAATTTGCGGTGCTGTCCTTGCATTTCTACCCAAAGCGCGCCCGTTTCGTCCACCGATTGCAAGATGACGGGGAAACGCTCTTCCCCAACAATTAGCTCCGCTTTTTCGCCCAGCCAGCCCAAATATTGTTCGTAACGTTCCCCGATACGGTCGGCTTGTAAAAAGTGTATCAGCGTTTCGCGCACTTCACCCACGGAAAATTCTTTCCCCGTTTGCAAGCGCATCGTGGTGGCAATTTCCTGCAAATCGTCGGGCAATTCGTTGCACACGTTTAAGCCCACGCCCACGATAGACGAACCGACGTTTTTCCCCGACAAGCTGTTTTCAATCAAAATACCGCAAATTTTTTTACCGCCTACGAACACGTCGTTGGGCCATTTTATTTTCGGCTGTAAGCCAAAAAACACGAGCGTTTCGCACACCGCCGTTGCCGCGCTTTTCATAATTTCAAACGCATTTGCGGCAGGAAAATCTTGATAAAAAGTCAACATACTCAAATAGACGCCGCCCTTTTTAGAAGAAAAGCTCCTGCCTTTCGTACCCTTGCCGCCCGTTTGTTCGTCCGCCGTGACAAGCAGGTTTTGCTTATCGCTTCTGCGCGTTTTTATATATTCGTTAGTGGAAGAAATTTGCATAAAATGTTCGCGTATATATCTCTTATTTTCTTCGTTCATCGCATACCTGCCCCCTTTGTTTATTCTTCGTCTATTTCTCCAAACGCCGTCAGCGCACCGCGCGCCACGTCGTATTCAAAGCCTTTGGAAAGCAAATACTTAAACGCCTTTGCCAGCGTTTCCCTGTCCGCCGTTTTGTTTCGCATATACTTTTGCAAAATGCTTTTTGCCGCGTCTTCCTGCGCGTTGGGCTGTATGGCGGTGAGCGCCCCGTCGATATCGTCTTGCGCAAGCCCTTTTGCTTTTAACTGCATTTTGATGAGCCGTACGCCCTTTTTATGCGCCGCTTGCCCCACGTAATCCTTGGCGTATTCCGCATCGTTCAAAAAATCGTAGCCGTTTAATTTTTCCAGCACATAATCGACCACCGCAGACAAATACCCCTTTTCCTGCAAATACTTGCGCACCTGTTCCTGCGTTTTCCGCGTAGCAGAAATGAAGTGCAACGCCTTGTCCATCGCCGTATTTTTTTCGCTTTCCAGCTGTATTTCCGCAAGCTGATTCGGCGAAACGACCGCGCCAACCTTCAAACGGTTTTTCACCGTGGCTTCCAACGTCAAACCGCAACAAAAACGCCCATCGATATAAATATTACAACGGCGCTTGTCTTTGATTTGCGGTGTGATGGACGTAATTTCGTTCACGGTAAACTTTCCCCTTGAAATAAGTATGCACTTTTCCCGTTTATTGTACTACAAATACGGCAATTTGTCAACCTTGTTGCGCAAAAAACGCCGCCGCCTATAAAAAAAATCGTTAAGAAATATGCAAAAGGACGCGCAAGGGATTTACTTTTATGAAAAAATATGCTATACTGCTAATGTATGCGGTAAAAAATACGCACCGCAAAAATAAGGAGTTATTACGTATGAATTATCACACGATTGACATTAAAGGTTTTCAAGCCGACTTGCCTTTATTGAAATTGCCCGGCGGTATCACCATCGCATTTTTCAATTTACACGGCGACAGCACACTCACCGAACACTGCGCAAAAAATCTTGCACCGCTCGTTGCCGATTGCGACGTGCTTCTCACCGCGGAATCCAAAGGCTTACAGCTTTGCCACTGCATCGCACGCGAACTTGGCCAACGCTATTACGCAGTTGCGCGCAAATCGAAAAAATTGTATATGCAAGACGGTATTGAATTAAAAATTCAATCTTCTATCACGACGGGCGCGGAGCAAACCTTTTATTTATCCAAACACGACGCCGATTTATTAAAGGGCAAAAAGGTAGGCATCATCGACGACGTAGTTTCTACGGGCGCGTCGCTGAAAGGTTTGGAAGCGTTGGTGGAAAAAGCGGGCGGCATTGTATATAAAAAGGCGTTCGTTTTAGCAGAAGACAAAGCGGCGGAAAGAGACGACGTAATTTTCTTGGCGTCTATCCCCGTATTCAAGGATTAACGCAACGGCGGCAAAAAAGGCAATACGATACTAAAATTTCCCTTTATGGGAAAAATTACACAATTTTAGCAAAAAAATTTGGTGGCTTTTTTCGTAAACGCCGCCATTTTTTTATATAACCGCTTGATTTTTTTGCGTTTATGCTGTATAATAGTGTCACAATACTAAGCTATGCTTAAAAGTAAGGAGTACATAACTATGGCTACAAACGACGTAGATATGGATATTGAAGAAGAAAAAATCGAAATAGAAGACGATACCCGTGCCCCCAAGCAGGAAAACCCCAAAAAGGAACGCTCCACAAAAGGACGTGTCCGTAAAAAAGGCGGTTGGCTTGGCAAAATCATTGCGCTGTTTTTGGGCATTATCATCGGTATCGGCGGCGGCCTTGGCGGCGTGGGCGGTCTTGCGTATTATTTCGCAACCAAGAAAACGATACGCCAAACGTCCGATTTTGTAACGTCTATTTCCGGCTTTGACGTGCCCTTGTCCGAATTCTTAACGGACGATTATGCAGACAAAATGTTATTAAACGCTGTAAAAGACGCTTACGGCGTAATTCTTAACGTAACAAACGGTACGGGTACGTTTGACGACCTTTGCAAAATCAGCCCCAAAGCGGAAAGCTTGATTACCGGCAAAACGGGCATTATCAGTATTTTCGCAGATTTCGGCATTACGTTAGACGCGGAAACGCTGAAAGCAAAGAAAATTTTGAAGCCGAACACGGTAAAGGGCGAAGACACTTCCTATTTCACCGATTATTTGCGCGCGGAGCTCAAAAACGCCCCTGCCGGCGATTTCTTGAAAGCCAACAATTTTGCAGGCAATAAATTGATTGACGCGCTTGTGTACGGCGAAAAGGGCGTGGATTACGACGTGGTTGACGGCGAAAAGAAGATGAAGGAAGGCAAAGCGCAGCTCACCATCGGCGGTTTGCTTGGCGAAAATTTGATGACGCGCTTGAAAGCTACGCCTATCGACAACATTATGGATATCAAACAAACGGACACCATGATGTGTGAAATTGCGTACGGGCCTAAACACCGCTACGTATACAACGAAGAACAAGACCTTGTGGAAATGCAACAAATGTTCTACACGTTTGACGGTACGAAATTCTTTGACGATGAAAAGAAAGAAGTGGCAACCACTGCCATTGAGCAGAAAGAAAACGGGGACTACGTTTTGACGTTTGCAGATGAAAGCACTCAGCTTGTCAAGTTTGAAAACGAAAAATATATGGTGTACACCAACGAAGAAACGCCCCAGCCTATCAAGTACAAGAAAACGGTATACGGCGATATGGAAGGCAGTATGCTTTCGGTAATTGACAGAGTATCGCTTCCCACCGTTTTAGGCGTCACCAAAGGCGACGGCAAATCGCACGCAATTATGGAAGCAATCGCGTTTGATAACGAAGGCAATCCCCGTACGCTTGGTCAATTCAAGGCGGATAACCAAAACATTATCAACGGCATTAAGCTTTCCACCGTATTGCCCGTGAATACGTCCAGCAACGTTATTATGTATATGCTGTACGGCAGAAAGAACGTGCATTATTATATCGACACGGAAAACGGCAACGCAGTCAAACCTATGCAACAGCGCGTAGCCGTGCTTGGCGATAAAGTGTTTAACGCTTACGGCGAATTGATCGAAGGCGCGGTGGCAAACGGCACGACGGAATACACCTTAAACGAAGTGACATATCGCTTAACAGAAGCTACCGTTGACGATATCCCCTTAACGCCCATCAACGTGAAGTGGACGGAAAAACAAAGCGCGAATTTGTACAACGTTTCGTTGGAAGGCACGCCTTTGACCGACCCCGTTGCCGTATACGAAACCAAAGTGTTTGACAAAACGGGTAAATTGATAGAAAACGCGGTGGCAAACGCCGAAAAGACGGAATATACGTTAAAAGGCAAAACATATACGCTTACGCCGTCTTCTGCAGAACCTATGCAAGTGACTTGGACGGAAAAGCAATCGGCGCAAACGTATTACGTATGGCTTGACGAAGAAAAATTGATGTACCAAGAATCCACCATCGGCACGTTGAAGGACAGCGACTTGGTTGGAAAGGTTACCGACAGAATGCAGTTGCAAGAATTTGTAGACGTAAGCGGTAACCGTATTTTGAAAAACGTTGCAGACAAAACGATTACGGAAATCCCCACCGCCGTAAACAATATGACGATCGAAGACGTATTCGGCGACACGTTCTATTACAGAGTGACGGACGGTACGTTGGACGCGCAAGGCTATCCCGTTATTACCAGCTTCCGCATCAACGAACAACATCAATTTATCGACAACGACGGCAACGTTATGAGCGGTTATTATCTTTGCTATATGGACGGCACGAAAATCGATTTAGACAGCGACGATAACGTGCAAACGCGCGAAGAATTAGACCTTGCCTTGACGGGTTCTTGGAAATACATTTTGCGTTCCAAAGACGAACACGGCAATTACTATATCAGCCACAGCGCAACGCTCACCGATTTGGACGGCATCATGAACAACATGATGCACAATATCCACGACGCGTCCGTACGTGAACTGGAAATGGACGGCATGGTTTCCGGGCTTGATAACACCACGATGAATAAGCCGCTTATGGATACAATTCCCACAGTTAAGGTTGTTGGCGGTGTTTCCACCTTGGAAAACGTTGAAATTAAAATTGACGGCTACGCGCCTTCTATGTTAGACGGCGACGGCAGCGACACAGACACCGTTGGTGATTTGACAATTGAGCAGCTGCTCAAATACACGGCGGCAATCTTAAACGTATTCACTACCCCGTAATACACGAATAAAAAGGAAAGCCCTGCGCTTTCCTTTTTTATGTATTTTCCGCAAAACAAGCGATAATTCTTATAAATATAGCTTAAAAATAATTGACTAATCGTTAAAAATAGTCTATAATGATATGTGCCTTGCGTGCGCGTAGCACGCCGAATAAGACCAGGAGGTAAAAAAATATGGCTAAATACGAAATGCTTTATTTGCTCAACAACGAATTGTCTGACGAAGCAAAAGACGCAAAAGTTGCCAAGTTCGAAAACATCGTAAAGAACATGGGCGGCAGCGTAGCATCTTCGGACAAGTGGGGTACGAAAAAAACCGCTTATCCCATCAACTTTAAGAACGAAGCTTACTACGTTCTTATGACGTTCGAAGCAGACGGAAAGGTAGTTGAAGAGCTTAAACGTATTGCTGGTATTGACGCAGACGTTGTTAGACGTTTGATCACGAAGCTCAACTAATCTAAGGGGAAACTGTATGAACAAAGTATTTTTAATCGGTAACTTAACGCGCGATCCCGAACTTACGGAAACCGCTTCCGGTGTTCCCGTATGCCATTTTGCTATTGCCGTAAACAGAAATTACGCTGGACAAGACGGCGAAAGACAAACGGACTTTTTTAACTGCACCGCTTGGAGAGCAATGGCGGAAACAATCGCTCGTTACACCAAGAAAGGCAACAAAGTTGCCGTTGTGGGTAGCGTTCAGCTGAGAAACTACGAAGACAACCAAGGCGTAAAACGCACGGCGGTGGACATCATCGTACAAGACGTGGAATTTTTGACGCCCAAGACCGCTGGCGATTCCTTTGACGAAATGGAACCTGCTCCCAGAGCAACCGGCGCAAAGCGTAAACCCGTTCTTGAAGCTATGGACGACGACTCGGACATTCCCTTCTAATCGTTAGGGATTAAAAAAAATTAAGGAGTACTATTATGGAAGAAAAAGCACCTGTTAAAAAGGTTTTCAAAAAAGCGCCCCGTAAAAAGGTATGCGCTTTCTGCCAAGAAAAGCTCGCTCAAATTGATTACAAAGACGTAAACCGTTTGAAGAAATTTATCACGGAAGGCGGTAAAATTTTGCCCCGTAGAATGAGCGGCACGTGCGCAGCGCACCAAAGACTTCTTGCAACCGCTATCAAGCGCGCAAGAATCGCTGCACTTCTCCCCTTCAAAGGTGAGTAATCATTGATAACCTTATCAAACAAAAGCACTCTGCGTTATGCAGAGTGCTTTTTCGTTACAAATTACAATCCCAAAAAGGCGGCGTTATTTTTCCAACTCTTTAAGATATAATTGCATTTGCGCTTCCGTCGGCTTATAATCGGGGTTTGAACAGCAAGGCAAGGTCGGTTCACTTCCGTCCGCACCGTAGAAAGGCGTGAGATAATCGTTTTCATACAATTTTCTATCTTCTTCCTTTCTAAAATCGGGAATATCGTACGGCTTTCCGCCTTCCAACACGGAGCGGTGCGCCAAAATGGCAACGGACGACATCACGGTTGCCGAATAAATGTCAAACGGGTGCGGCGGTTGTTTTCCTTCTCTTATGCAATCAAAAAACATGCGCATCATAAAATAATCGCTGCCACCGTGTCCGCGTGACGTATCAATAATTGCTTCGTCCTTATCATGCCAAGACGGCGTATATAACTGTTCACTCTCTTCCCCTTCAGGAGTTTCCCATTCGTTATAACGGAGCATCACTTGCGAGCCCATACCGCGCAAATTCTCTATTTGACCCTTTGTTCCGCATACGCGATAGGAGTTATGATGCCCGCCAAATGCCGCGCAGCCCGTCACACGGAACACAGACCCATCATCATTGAGCGTAGTGATATTCGCCGCCATATCCGCGTTATACGACGCCGAAGGAACGTTATCGAGTGTCGGAGCATACATTGCAAACGCATTCACTTTTTTCGGCGTCGCGCCCGTAATATACATGATAGGGCCAAGCGAATGCGTAATATAATACGTTCTAGGCAAATAATTCCGCCAGTGTTTGGGATAAAATTTATATCGTTTAACAAACGTCGTATCCCACGCACTACCGGGATGATTGTATTCCCCTTCCGCGTATAAAATTTTACCCAAATTACCGCTATCTTTCACACGTTTCATTTCACGGTTAAACAGCATGTGCGGATAATTTTCCCCAAGCATATAAATACTTTTGCTTTTTTCAAATGCACGAACAAGCTCTACACCTTCGCCCATGGTACCATTACCAAGGCACTCACTAAAAACGTGTAAATTTTTCTCAAAACACTTAATTACGTACGGTACGTGTTCATGGAAATTATTCGCAACTACAACAGCATCCATAGGATGGTTGATAAAATCGTCAAAATTTTCGTACACAGCGACGCTTTTATCCAGCTTCTTCAACGCCTCTTCTCTACGTTCTTTGTGATTTTCGCAAAGCGCAACGATTTCCACGTCACAAAGCAACATATATCTAGCAAGGTCCACGCCCCTGCCGCCGCCAAATATACCCACTCTAATCGTCTTCATACTTTTCTCCTCGTTTTACTTTTACCATAAAGTATTTTTGCCTTCAAGCAAAATCATTATATCATATTCTTTTTTCACTATCAATAGATTTATTCCATAAAAATATATAAAAAAGTTAGACAACACTTGCTTCGCTTGCTTTTTTACGATTGTTTTGTTATACTATATTTATAAAAAAGATAGGATCGGATTTTATGAAAAATAACATTTGCAAATTCCCCTTGCCTGACGTTTCCAACGACCTTACCATCTCCTGCTTTGTTTTAGAAACAGACGAAGAAACGATGCGCCAAAACGTACAGCTTACAACCAACCGTTTGATTGTCATTGAACAGGGCGAAGGCGTATTTTTATGCAATCGCACGCCTTGTTCCTTTGTTGCAGGCACACTGCTTTTTTGCTTCAAGGGCGAAACGTTTACACTGCAAAGCGGAGAGAACGTGCGGTATTTTTACATAGATTTTAGCGGCGCAAGGGGAAACAGTTTATTGCACCGATTTGCCATCGCGCCAAATACGCGCGTGAAAGATAATTTCAATAGCTGTATTCCCTTTTGCAAGGATTGTTTGTTGACTGCGCAACCGGAAAATTTAGACATTATCGCGGAAAGCGTTTTGCTTTACGTCTTTTCACGATTATCCGCAAAGTGCGCCAGCCAAAACGAAATTATACAAAAAATAATCGAATTTACCGAAGACAATTTTCAAAACACCGAACTTTCCATCGCGCTTGTTGCCAAAGCCATCGGGTATAGCGCAAAATATCTTTCGCATTACTTCAAAAAGAATACGCAAACAAATTACAGCGAATATTTGCGCTCCGTCCGCTTCAAATACGCAATTTCCCTTTTTGAGCTTGGTATAAGCTCGGTAAAAAACGTAGCTTTATTATCCGGATTTTCCGATCCGTTGTATTTTTCCAACATTTTCAAAAAAAATACCGGAGTTTCGCCCAAAGAATTTATTTCGCAGCAAGCGTTCCAAAACAAGCAATCGCAAAACCCCGAACGCGAAAATTAAAGCACTCTTCCCCTACAAAAATACGTATCCCCGCGTGAAAACGCGGGGATACGTATTATAAAGTTTACAACAAAAGTAAAAATCTCGGTGCTGTGCCGCCGAAATCATCGGGCACGCGTATCGTGCGTATTTTCAAGCGCCCTTCTTTTTGTAAATTGTAAACAATTTGATAGGTAAGCAACGCAGCCGGCGCACACGCTTCTCCTGCGAATAAGGGAGCTATCGCCGTCGTTCTCAATTTCGAAAACGGATATTCTGCTTGTTGCAAATGCGCGCACACCGCTTGATACGCCGTCTCTTTCATTTGCGGCGTGATTTTCGCAACGGAGTGCGGCGCGTTTATAAACGGCACGCTTTGCACGCTGTCACGCGTAACGTATCCCGAAGAACAAGCCGGCAACGGTTACACTTCGCCCGTGAAGTCATCTAAAAACGCCGTGGGCGTACTGGCAACATACGCGCCGTGGCTGCAAAATCCAACAAACATCGGCATATTGATACGCGCATAGGTAATCGCGTTGGGCATAGCCAGCGACAGCAATAAACCGACAATTTCGCTGGGCATTTCACAAAACGCATTTGCCATCGCTTGCGATTCTTGTTCGCCGTTATCCAAATTACGCGCAATCAGTTGACACATCGCGTCACTCATATGCACTGCCGAACCGTCCGCTAAAATTTGATAACGCGGATTGTCAAGCACCACACGCGAATGCATCGTATACCCACTATCCAACAACCGCTGTGTTAAACGGGTATATTCGTCGTTTCTATCCTTGAAAACACCTGCAAATCCGTTGGCTACGTACGCGATGGTCGGTTTGCCGTTTTTATCGTTGACAAACGGGTGCGCCCAAGCGTCACCGCCGCCCGATTGCGTGCGGCTGTGGATAATACCGATTGTACCCGGCAAAGACGCCGCATTCGTCAACGCCATAAGCTTATCCGTATCCCCCGTTAACTTGGCATAATAAATTTTCTCTTCGTGCACAGTGGCAATTCCCGTATAAAAACCGCCGTCTAACCCTTCTTCGCGTTTAATCATTTCTATCAAAATAGGTGCGGCGCGTTTCGTACCTACGTACCCTGCAATATTACACATACCCTGCTCCTTTATGCAAAATATGAAAGTATCAATTCTGCGGCGATTTTCAAGCCGACGGGAATGCTATCTATACGCACTTTTTCTTCACGTGTATGTGCGCCATTGCCTAAATAACTACCCACGCAAATAGCAGGCACACCCAGCGACATCGGGATATTACAATCGGTAGAGCCCGATACGCAAGCGCAAGGAATACTCGAGTGTTTTTGTGAAATGGCTACTGCTTCGTCTATCATTTCTTGTAACACTTTCTCGTCTACTTGGCCACCGCAAGGGCGTTCGCCCAACATGGTAACTGTTATTTGGGCAATATTTTCCTTTTGCGCTTGTTCAACCGTCGTTTGGAAAAACTGTTGCATTTTTTGTAAATCTTCTCGACTGTCCGAACGGTATTCATAGGTAAACGTAGCGTTTTGCGCAATGGTGTTGACGGACGTGCCGCCCGCAATCGTGCCTACGTTGAAGGTTGTTTTTCCTTGCCCGTTTTGGGGGATATCGCACGCACTCAAACGCTGTATAAGTTGTGCCGCCGCTATTATGGCGTTGCGATTACCAAAATTGTTGAACGAATGCCCGCCTTCCGTTTGCAAAGTAAGCTCGTAACGGTGTGAGCCCACGCATTTGGTAACAAGTTCGTCGTAAGTTTCATCAAAGGTATATACGCGCGTGATACGGCCTGCGTAGTCTTGCATAATTTGCTTGATGCCTTTCAAATTGCCAAGCCCTTCTTCGCAGGAATTTGCCACAAACAAAACACCGTGTTTGGGTTGCAAATTGTTTTGTGCCACGTATTTGGCAATCATCATTAAAACGGCAAGACAGGCGGTATCGTCACCCACGCCAGGGGAATACATATACGTTTCGTCTTTAGTAAACGGCATCGGCTCGGTGTCGGGAAACACGGTGTCCGTGTGCGCGCAAAAGAGCGTAATATCTGTTGCCTGTTCACACCCGACGGGATACACTACGTTTTTCGCACTGTCAATATATACACCCTTTGCGCCTTGCTGTTCCAGCCAATTTTTACAAAACTCTGCGCGCTTTTCTTCCTGTCCGCTGGGGGCAGGTATGCGACAAAGCGCTTCTATCAAGGCAATCGTTTCTTGGTTCGATTGTTCTAAATACTGTAAAATATTTTTTGATAACATAACTTTTTCACTCATGTTTACCACATAGTTTCTTACAATTATAAATTGCCTTTGATAAACTTATCAAACAGCATAGAGAAACGCCACTTTTTCGTTTGTAAGCGGCATAATCTCATACCTGCCTATGCCCTTTTACTGTTTCTGCAAAATTTCACAAATTTGTTCCACTGCTTCGTCGTAGGTGTTAAACTCCACGATATAATCGCAAATTTGCGCTGTTTGCGGTTCGGATTCTACGGCAATAATTCGGTTGACCTTGTCTTCAATGGACGAATTTTTCTTCAAAAGCGAACCCAAAAGCGCGCGTTTATCACGCTTAATATACACGGTGAGCACGTTCTTGAAATGCGTTTTTAAGGACATCGCGCCGCAAATATCCATCGCCGTCAACACGTGCTTGCCGCGGCTTAAAATCTCTTGAATATCGGGCTTGCACGAGCCGTACCATTGTCCTGCGTACATCGTCGATTGAAACATCTCTCCGCTTTCGCGCATTTGGATAAATTCGTCGGTAGATACGTAGTTATACCAGTCGTTCTGCTCCACTGCCGTGGGGTCGTTGGTCGTGTAGCTGACCAGCTTTTCAAAACCCGTCGTGCGCTTTAACACCTGCGCGGCGATTTTCGTTTTACCGCTGCCCGACGGTCCAACCAAAACAACGATGCTTGGCTCTTTCAAAATGTCAGGGCGTTCACGCACGCTGTAACTGTCGGCAATCACTTCCACCATCTTCAAAAACTCATCGTAGGTGTTGACAGCAAGCACGCCCGTTGCCGTTTGATTCCAAGGCGAACGCAGTAAAATGGGATATTGCGCGTTAGAGCGCAGCACGTTATGCGCGCCGTCGTCAAATAAAATATCCACGCTGATTTTATCCTTGCGCGCGCCCATATAAATATGGTCGGCAGGAATTTCGGGAAATTCGTCTAAAATCCTTTGCGCGCGAATTCCCATATATTCGGGGGGAATCGCAGTCGATATAAACAATTCCGTCATTGTCGACAGCTTTTTGACAAACTCTTTCGCGCCTTGCATCACGGGTTGATTGCGATAAAAATCGGGATCTTTGAAAAATTCAAAAATCACGTCCGAACGATCCCCCTGCTTACCCCATTGTTTTCTTTCGTACACGGAAAGCGGCGGATCAAACTTATATTTTTCGTTGGCAAGCTTGATGGCGTAGGTTGTACACTCCATCAACACGTCGTCGATATCCAGTGCCGTAGAAAGCCGATATTTTCTTTTCATATTTGCTCCTTATGATACAAAAAACAACTTTTTCGTATTTGATACAGAAACACGAAAAGTTGTTTTTATGCTTTTTATTATTATATAACAATCTTGATGAAAAATCAATACCTTTTGGAAAAATTTTTAGCGATTGTTTTTTGCCGGCAATAGACCTGCGGTTATATTTTTTCACGCGTTTTCACTTTTGCCTTAGGCGACGTTTCCATTTTTTCACTAAACTGCACGTGTCCGATTTTACAGCCCTTGCCTATATTGACGATACGACCTGTTACGCACGGACAAGTAACGTATTCCAGCGTAATTTCATCCCCTTCGATGGCATTTTCCACGGTAACGCCGCGCTTAAGGAACAAGGAAAAACGCTTTCTGCCAATACTGATTTTACTACCGCCAATGCTACCGATTTGCATTGCCCTATCCGCTGTAATTTTTATTTTTTCCGCATTCAAAAGCCCTGTACAGTTGAACGTTCCCGACGTTTCCACACTTTCCGCCTCCACGTCGCCCATAGCGCTCAAAGAACCCGAAACGGTCAACTTTTCACATTTTATAGTCTTTTCGCACTGCACACTGCCAAAGCACGCAATTTCTTCCGTAGCAACTAATTCGCCACCGCAAGACAGCGAGCCTGAAACGCGCACTGTTTTTGCCTTGATATCCCCTAAAAACTTCGCGCCGCCCGATACCTTAAAACGTTCCGCGCACTCAATAGTTTCGCCTTTACTAGCACCGCTCACGGAAAAAGCAACGCAACGCACCTGTTCGCCAAGCCGTCCGCTTCCGCTAATCGACACTTTTTCATAATTACCCGACGGAATATTTCCCGCGCCTGATATACGCATATCCATACTCATTTGTTACCTCCTGTAATTTGTTTGGTTACGTCCTTAATTACCCCGTCGCCATTGTCAATGGTAACGCTTTTAATATCGCTTAAATAAAACGTTTTTTGCCCAAAAACCGTATCAATCACCATCGTTGCGTCCTTTTTTGACTGCGAAGAAAGCTGTTTGGACAGCTCGTCCAAAGAAACGTCGTCCTTTTGTTTTTTAATAAGTTCCATACGCTTACATATCAATTTACGCGGAAAAAACGTTTCTTGCCCCGTCACCGTCGCCTTTTTAATAAACCACTCTTCGGGAATTAGCCCCATGCGCTTCCACCGATACAGCGCACCGTAGGATATTTCATACGTTTCTAAAAGTTCCTTTTTGGAAATAAGTTCTTTATCCACCTTTTTTCCTCCTTTTTGTTTATCTTCCGTAACATTGTTACGATAAGAGTATAGCATAACATTGTTACGCTGTCAAGTGTTTTTTGAAATTTTTTTGGAAATTTCTTGAAATTTTTTTTCAGTAAGTTGTTTTAAAAAGGAAAAGCACCCGCAAATGGGTGCTTTTTGATTGTACTTATATATATAGAAGTATCAAAATCAATTTTCGTATTTTGCAAAAAGAGATCTAAGGATACCCGTCGTAGGCATCGGTCCGCTAGGCAACAACGACTGAATGGCGTTCACGTAAAAATCTTCGCCCGTAAGCGTAATTAGCGTTCCGCCCAGTTGATAAGGCATGTGATAATCATATTGCCCCGTTTTCAACCCAAACGTCCACGCGATATCTTTATACGAAATGCAATAGCACGTCTTATGAATGTGCCCTACAAATACGCCGTTGATATTTTGCGCTTTTAAGAAATCGTAAAAATTCTCCGTCTTAATCGTTCTATACGTTTCGTAGCAATAACCAAAATCGTTATCCTTTGCCGGCACGTCAACACCGATTATGTAATTATCATCGTTCCCTTTGCGGTAACCCTTGGCAATTTCCACTTCCTTAAAGCAATCCACGGGAATATGGAATGCGACAAAGGCAGGCACTTCCCTTTTTTGCGCCACACGAATACGCGCCGTATTGCTTGCAACCAGTTCCAGCTGGTCGGGATAAATACCTTCTATTTTCGTAACCGAAGGATCATCGCAGCTGCAACAGCCGTTGGAATCCAACATATGTATCACACGGATTAAGGTATCGCCGATGGCAACACCTACCGTGTAATTACTGTTCCCCGTCACGTTGCCACGCTTAAACAAGCAATATTTGCAGTTTTCAAACTGTTCACATTGCCAAGCAACGCCTTTCGTGGATTCATTGTCGTGATTGCCAAAAACGGGCGCCCACGGCGTTTTGAACGAATCCATCAAATCGCATATATATTTGAAAGTTGTCCCCGCGTCGTCGAACGAACCGTATACAATATCCCCCGTCAGTAAAATCAAATCAGGACGGACTTGCGTCACCAAGGATCTGATATGATTGCCACACATTGTGTCAAATTTATCGCTATCCCACGCCGCAATTTCATCAGGACGAATTCTATCAGGGCGGCGGCGCTGTGCCGCATCAATAATTTGCATATCAGTTATTTGCAAAATTTTAACGTTTGTACCCTTTCTATTTTCGGGCAGTTGCAAGACGAAATCACAACCGTCAAAGTGCGTATCTTTCACATTTTTTAAGATGGTAACGGACATATTATAAACCCTCCATAAATTATGTATATTATACCACTACGCTGTTATACAAGTCTTGCGTATTTTACAACAAACAGTGCGATTTTTATAAGTATATTATGGCAATTATACCATATAAGATGCACCCTGTCAATAGCATTTTTTTCATTTTTCTGCGTTTTATAAAAATAAAATAATATCACCTTGGTATCTGCCAAACAAGTTGGCAGAGCTTCGCCGCATATGCCGGCTCGCGCGAACCGAGGGGTTCTTCGTCTTTCCCTTATTTTCACACCAAAAAAGCACCCGCAAATGGGTGCTTTTTGGTGGTGCAACCAAAGGGACTCGAACCTTACCATGCAACGCTCAACCCCTTATAAATAAAGGCATTGAGCAATTATTCCCCAACTTTTCCCCAAAACAAAACAATGCTCTGTTCACAAAATAAAAACCGAAAAAAGACGCGACGTTGCGCACGGCTATACCGCCTGTTGCGCAACTGTCGTCGTTCTTTTTTTACTCGGTTTTTATATTTTTCTCTTCTTCACACATAGGTAAATATACCTACCCTTATCCAATTTACTGTCAACTATTTTATTATATACTGCATAAATGGTTCATCACCTGATAAACGATTAAAAGAAAAAAACCTGCAATTTGCAAGTTTTTCCGTGAAAAGTATTGACTTTTTCTAAATTATCGCATATAATAATACCAAGCTTAAAGTAAAAACAAATTTTCTTTTCCTGTGGGGCGGTAATGATTACCCACAGGATTCTTTTTTAACTATGTTTTTTATTTGCAAATAGTTTAATTTTATCCGACTGTTTTTTACTTAAATGATTTTTAGCAACGTAAATTACATTTTTATCTTTCAAATCAATTTTTCCACCTTTGACGTTCTTTGAATAATATTGATTACGAACACCGCTTGGCACGTCAAATTCCTTAAACTTGGTAACCATAATATTACCGCGTTTAACCTGCTTAAAACGTTTTTCATCTTTTACGTATAAATGCGTAAGCTGAACGGCATTATACCGCTTATTTTTTCTATCATAATACGCAGCATATGTATGCGTACCGTTAGGATTATCACTCTTAAATAGATACTTATTCTTGATTTTTACTAATCGCATAATAAACCTTCCTTTACGCCGATTGTTCGGCGTTTTCTTTTTCTTCCGACCAGTCTACGACGGTCGCGCACAGTTCCTTTATAAGCACCTGCGCCGCAGACTTTGTTTCTTCGCTAACGGTTATCTTACCGTTCTGCATCGCCATCAGTCCTTCCACCGTCGACGACAACAATTTATCAACTACTTTTATATCTACCTTTCTTTCCATTAAAGCACCGCCTTCATATTTTTTCAATTCCTTTTGCGTATAGCTGTTTTGCGACAGCAATTCGTCTTGCGTTGCAATATAATCCGCGTATTCGGCCATATCATCCAACCCGATAGTATTCAATTCGCCGCGGCTTTCAAACGTGCCGGCCATACAGTCGGAGCCGTTACGCTTGGCGTAATCTTTCTTATCTTGAATATAATACTTTCGCTCACGCACTTTTCCGTCCATTCTTCCTGCCTGCAATTCGATATGCAGCACTCTTGAACCATACACGCCTACCGTGCGAACATCCCAATTCCCTAACGTTGCACGCGTCTTTTCCAGCGCATTCGTCAGCAAACGTTTATCCGAACGTGCCACACGGTTATTAACGTAAATATTATCTATTCTTGATTTCAAAGATAACAAAGGCGGCGAAAACAACTTATACGCCGAAAACCACGGCAGAACGACTTTCTTATCGTCCTTATCCGAAATCAAAGCCACTTGCCCAATTTGTCGTAAATTCGCCGTAATATTTTCCACACGCTGCATATCCGCAAGGATCCGTACAAAGTTCCTATGCCGTATCATACACGCATGGCGCGACATTTTGAACAGCACGTGCATCAAATCGTTCTTTTGGTTACACTCTTCGTCGTTAAACTTCATTTCCTGCTGTTCTTGCGTATTCTTCGCTTCCTTATCCAGCTCCGTATACACCCAAACACCCCAACCAAACGCATAGCGGTTGGGATTGTTTTTAATCATTTGATTGCCCAAACGCACCATATCGTAATCGAGTATTTTTGAGTGGCGCGAAAAACTGTCGATAAGACGGCTATCACGCTTGAAGAAATCGCAATTCCACACCGGAAAATGCCCCAAATCGACCATAAGACTGTCTACGCGTATGCTGTAATTCGATACGATCAACGCGCTTTGTGTTGTGTATATCGTATACGCTAACGCATAATCTTGGATTGTTTCCCAAATATCTTCAACGTATTTTTTGTTATCGAACGTTATCGGGTAACGGTCGATTTTGTACCCGAATACATTTTCTTTACACGGCTCTTTCAAAAACGCATCGCGCAGGCCACGGATAAATCGAATACAGCTCCACTTATCATATACGACGTGTTCCGCATACGCTTTTTTCAAAACGCGTTCTAACGTTACCCAAGGAAAATCAGGAAAACAACTGTCGCATTCCAAAATCACTTCCAGCGCATCGTCACGAAGCTGCACTTCGTTGGAAAGGGCCACGCTGGTAAGCATCGTCGTTTTCCCTTCGCCCATTTCTGCATATATGTACGTAACAATACCCAGTTCATTGATAAAGCCACGGTTTTTGCGTTCGTTATGCTTCAGGCGCTCATAACCGATATTCTTCGCCCATTTATCCAAACCGACGAGCAACAGCGCAACCCATCCGACAATCGGCACAAACGTCACAACCGGTTTTAAGTCTAAACACAGCTTGTACACTTGCGTATATAACGTCCCGAAAGACAAATAATTCGTAAAATAAACAATATACGCTAAAAACTCAATCGCTATCGTTAAAACGTTAAAGTATAACAGCGCAAGCAACAACCAAAACTGCCAAAAATCCTTATGCTCTTTTATGAAATAATATAAATTCATAAACCACGTACCGATACGAAAAAGCGTGTTAAAATAAAACCTATGCCACCAGCGCAACGTTTTACTTTCCTTAATCGGCCGCATTACGTTTTGCTTTTCTTCGTCTGTTTCGCTCTTTCGCTCCCCGGTAAAATAGTATTTCTTAAAAAACCAGCAAACCAACAAAGCAAACAAAAACGCCCATAATGCAATACGCAAAAAATTCGCCAAATAATACAGCGTATAATATCCGTATAAAAGCAAGTTCTTTTTACTTGCAAAGGCCTGCCAATACAAATTCCAGTTTATCTTAAACTGCTCCCAATCCGTCGGGATGGGCGCCGACGGAATCGAAGGCGCCGAAGGAACAGACGGTGTTGCCGGGGGCGTTGGCTCCACCGGGGGAACGGGAACGGTAGGCGTTGACGGTTGCTCAAATAAGCCCAACACCCATTCCTTGATATTCAAAAACGTATAATCCGGCATTTCGTTCCCGGTATAAAGCAACGTGTTCGATATACCAAACGTATCACATAACACGTCAACAAACGCCGTACAAAAATCCCAGCAGCTCTCCACCAAACGCCCGATGGCGTTTGGAAAACGGAAAAAGCCCAGAGCTAACAAGCCCAAGGTAATCAACGTGCAAACCCAAAACAAGTGATTGTCACGAATATATTTTCCAATCGATTTCAACGCCTTTCTCATTTTTGAAAATTTACCCCAATAAAGATAAAATAACCGCACACATACAACAGCAATGCGCCCAACAAAACGCACAGCACGTACTTAAACGGCATTTTCTTCTTTTTAACAACGTTCATTTTTTCATATTTCATAGCAAAAAACCTTGACTTTTCTCTTCTTATCGCTTATAATACTTGTATAAAAAATGCGTGAGCTCCTTTGAGCAAAATAATGGTGAGCATTTGCAATACCCGTGTGTCGCAACTTTTAAGCAAGGATTTATCCTTGCTTTTTTACTTTTTACGGAGCTTCCACGGATACTTCCATTTCGAAAAACGCGTTTTCTTATCCTTCCTTACGCGCTTACCGATATACATCGGTTTCTTGTCTTTGGGATTTGGATTTGGCTCAATCTTTTCGTTCAAATGCCGACCTTCACGCTCCGAATGCGTCACTTTACGAAATTTATAATCTTCTACACCATCACTTCCTACAATCAATGCAGGATGATTTGCAGGTTTATAATGTCTGAAATGCGGATATTCTTCACATTTTTTATTTTTCTTTTGTTTGCTCATACGTTACCCTTCACCGTCCAACCGGACAGATTTATTTTATTCTTTTTGTGCCGCTCGGTCATCACCGAACGGCACACGTTCTTTTATTTGCTTCGCTTGAACAGCTTGCCTATCAGCTTAAACGGTAGCTTAATTAAAGTCCATATACCGTTTAGTGCTTTTTTAAGCAACCGTACAACAAGCGACAGCCCACTTCGAAGAAGCGGTAAAACCACCGGCAACAATACCGCTATAAGACACACAACCGCTACAAGCACAATCAACGTTATGATTAAAGACGTGGTATTTTTCAATACGTCCTTAAACCACTCCTTAAACGATGTTAAATCGTCAGGGGGATCTGTACCATTGATTATATCAATCGGTTCTGCACATACACCGATAACCGTATCTTCGCCCAGCTCACTACGGAAAGTCAACGATATAATATCAAAATCCAAGAATACTGTTTCCTGCGCAACGTAACCGTCTTGTGCCGTCATGAAAAGACCATTTTTATCAAAATACGCAGTAGACGCATAATAATCCGTTAAAGCAAAACGGAAAATTACAGGGCGATTGCCTTTTTTTAACTCGTCTATGCAATACGCACGTATGCTTCCTGCATCCTTTGCATTTACATAATACGTCTTAGAAAACGTTTCAGCATCCATACTTTCCAACGTTGCTAAATCCTGCAACGTAAAAGTAAGAATAGGAGAAAATTCAGCGCCTTCAACGTAATTTTGCCCACGCCAAAATTTATTCCATGCAGTTTGCGTTTCGTCATAAAAAGTGAGACTTTGCTTATCGCCTGCATCAATTTCATGCACGTTATAACCGCGAGTACGTTCCGCATCCACGCTATCACTAAACAATTCCGCGCTATATCCTTGATATTTCACGCCGCCAAAGGTGCTTGTATACCAAGACATATATTTTTCAACTTCTTCCGCTGTTAAAGCGTAATCGTCACGCGTTTTTACGTTTTCACGCTCAAACAGCCAATCTATACACGAAACAGTATTTTGCGCCTTTACACCGCCACCTGAAAGCATTTTATAATTGTATATGTACGCAAACTCATACAAAGAAACGTCGGGATATTCATGCCATATAACGCTCCACGATAAATCACTTGCTTTTTGACCAATATCTTCGCCAATA
The DNA here is from genome assembly GCA_045533485.1 of Candidatus Scatosoma sp. GTDB lineage: Bacteria > Bacillota > Clostridia > Christensenellales > Borkfalkiaceae > Scatosoma. The sequence continues at coordinate 46,652 of JAZSHX010000009.1, forward strand.
TAGTCATATAACGCGTCGTATGCATCCGCATCCGACGTAACGAAGATAGGATCCGTTTTATATTCGTACCATTCCGCTTTTATCTTTTGCAAATTGCCGTAATCTTCAAAATATCTATCGGGGACGGAAAAATACACCGAATTCAACTCATCGCAAACGTTATCCGAAAAAGCCATTGTACGATAATTCGTATGCTTAACTTCCAACTGGATTGTTTCCGCGCCTTGCGTTTCACATTTTAATGTGCTTTTATCGCTTTCACCGCAACCTGCCGCATATCCACTAAAATAATACGTTCTACTAATCCCGGTACTTGTCACGCTTTTGCCGTCTTTGGATACAAATTCAATGTCGGCAAAATCATAACGACGTTTCCCTTCGTGCAGCTCAGCATAACTCTTTGCTACCGGCAACAACGTTTCCCAATTCGATACTTCGAATTTATAAAAACGGTTATTCTCCGTCTTATCCAAATACGTTAAATCAACTTTATGCCAAGACGCCGGCTTACCTGCCGCGTCATACGTCAGAGCCATATTTACCGTATTGCGCGCTTCCACGTTCAGCTCCGTTTCCGTTGGATTGTATACGTAAACAACCACCGCATAGTATTCACTGAAAAACGCCTTTTCCGAATAACAATATTCCTGCATAAGTATCACTTTCGGCTTACCTAAAACATTTTTAGGATAAAGCGCAACGTTTACGTCCGATAAATCCTGCAATATGCTTGTCTTTCGATAATCACGCACCGTTTGTTCGTTGGTTTCCGCTAAAACGGGAACAACCGCCGCTTGGAATACAAACGACAGGGTAACGAACACCGCGCATATTATATGAAAATATTTATGTAAAACACGTTTTAACATAAAAACCTACCTTTTCTTATCAAGCCCTGCCCGTTTAGAACAGGGCCTGTTTATTTTGCTTTTTAATCGTAATACCACGAAATCGTATAAACAGTAAAAGGATTAATTACTGAACCAGAATTAACATACCCAGCGTCTTTTTCACTAACAGCTATTTCATCCCCATCCGTAATATAGTTGCCATCTACAACCCAATAACTTGTATTGTAATCACTTTCAACCCATTCACGCCAAGTCATACCTTCTTCAGCTACAAAATATGAGCCATCTAAAGTAAATACAAACCCCGTAGTTACAGCGGCATTCGCCATAAACCAATCTTCAAAACGGTCGGAAATTCTTTGTCCGTCAATGAAATTGATAATCCTATACGTATCCTTTACCCAACCGTTTGCCGCAGAATAAATATTCAAATATCCGTTCACACCTACGGTTGTATCTTCCGTTACAGCAAAAATACCTTCTTCCGTGCTGTAAATACGATAAAAGCTTACGTTCTCAACGGTAAAAGCAATTTCTTCCATAAACGGTTCTTCCGGCATAACAAGCGTTTCATTAAATTGCCATGAGCTTGAAACATTTGCCCCAAAAACGCAAGAGTTCATTCTGAACCATGCATAAAAATCTTCCGATACAATTTGGTCGTTCGTGAATTCAACATGTCCACGAATCCCACCCCAATAAAACTCTTTTCCGTTATATCCAAACGGACCAGTTCCGGGATCTGACATAAAACTTTTATAAACGATCGTAGAAGAACCGTCAGCTTGACCGAACGCCAACAACCAACGACTTTCTTCATCTTGATAATACTTCATGCTGTAATAAACGGTATCGTTCCACTTGAAAACAACGTTTTCTTCAACTGCGTCACCAATTAACATAGGGTAATAACAATTTTCAGCAAAATTATAGCGCATCAAAAAATATTGACCATATAACGTATACGTTACTTCTAACGCACCGCACGTTGCACATACGCCGCCTTCGAAGCTATGGCCCAATGCAGGCAACACTTCGCTTTCTTCTTTGGCGCAACCTTCACGCGTACAATTACGCGTTTGCACACCGTCCTGCGTACACGTCGCCGCGGTTACGTTCCATTCCGTAAAATCGTGCCCCAGCACGGCAATAATTTCGCCGTCTTCCGTTTCATCGCAATTTTTACACTTCGTACCGCCAGTATATCCGGTCGTTTCACACGTCGCCGCGTATGCTTCCATTTCCTGCATCGTATGCCCGGTTGCAGGCACCGTTTCCTGCGCCACAAACACTATACTGCAACGACTGCAATGTGAACCTTCCGTTAAACCCGTTTCCGTACACGTCGGCGCCACAGCTTCGTCCGTTACAGCATTATGGCCAAGCGCTTTCACTTCTTCCTGCGCCACAAACACTTCGCCGCATACTGCGCATTTTTTACCTTCCGTTAAGCCGGGAAGCGTACACGTCGGCGCTACCGCAGGAACCTTTACTTCCACGTGCGCAATCTTTTCCAAAAACGTTTTTTCTTCCAGCTCGCACAACGTACACGTCTTTGTCAATTCACCTGCTTCCGTACACGTTGCTTTCTTCGTTTCCGTACCCTTGTCCCAAACGTGCTCGCACGTCACTTGGTCGATTTTGTCGCGAAGTTTATTCGTGACACCGCAACCGCTTGCTACAACCGTAAACACGGACGTTGCGCAAAGCGCCAATCCAATCAAAAGTTTCTTTACGTTTCTTTTCATATTTTTTCTCCTTAATTGAAAATTAAATTGTCTTCTATTACGTTATCTTCCCAGCCGCTGTTATCTTCACTGGGGAAGTAAACGCCGTTATCGCCTAATTCTTCATCGGTAAAGTCTGCCGTAATGAATACAAGTCGCTTAATACCGCACTGAATATTCTCAAACTTTGTTTCTCCGTCTATCCATATCGCAAGGTCCCCGACAACAATATTTACAGCCGGCGCAATATAAATATCCATGAACATCGTTTCAATGGTACCGACATCGTCTAACACGTACCCACTGGCGCATACGGTTACAATAGGCCCAAGTTCGTCATAAACGTCCGCTAAAGGTATATGCATTTGTTCATCCGAACCACAATAATCGGTGTAACACAAATACACACCATAATAATCATCGCCATGCAAACGCCATCCGTCCATTGAAGAAACGCCTACGCCATACCAACAATGATATTCAGCAGTCACATTATAATAAATACGGTAAAAACCGCCTGCGATTTTTTCGCTACTATCAAATGCTACGGCGCTCATCGCCTTTGTGCTGACGTTCTTCGCATCGTATGCACCGCATACCGTACAGGTAACGCCGTCGTAGTTATGCGTGATAGGGGTAATGTCCGGGTCTTCATAAACTTCACCGCAACGGTCGCAATGACTGCCGCCTGTCCAGCCGATGCTCGTGCACGTGCCGGGGATATCAAAGGGCGCTACAACGTGGCCGCCGGGAATAACCGTAGCTTCTACAAATACTTCGGCGCATATTAAGCAGTATTGACTATCGGTCAAACCGTCTTCTGCACACGTTGCAGCATATCCTTTATCTATCACAACGGTATGTTCGGCCAAAGGCAACGTCTCCTGCGCCACAAGCACCGTATCGCAAACGCTGCACTTAATGCCGCTGGAAAGTCCTTCCTGCAAGCACGTAGATTGTACCAATGCCAACACTTCCAGCTGGTGGCCAAGCGCAGGGAGCGTTACCGTTTTCACGTAATCGCAAAGTGTACATACCTTTTCCAGCTCGCCCATTTCCGTACACGTCGCCGTTTTCGTCACTTCGCCGTCGTTCCATTCGTGCGTGCAAGTCAGCTGATTGATTTTCTGTTCATAATCATCGGTATACGCACAGCCGCCAACGATTGCCGCCAACGCCAACGTGGAGCAAACCGCAAACGCCGTCAATAGAATTTTAATTGTTTTTTTCATACTTCACCTTTCTATTAAGTGTATTTTTCACGCCGTTTAGGCACTCATCAGCCGTAATCAAAGTTGCATCTGTTCATACGCTTCTCCTACCTTGCATATTTCATCTGCCAACTTTTCCAAAACGTCTTTCTTTTCTTCTTCCGACAACGCCTTAAAATGCCGTGTAAACGTTGCCTTCGATACGTATTTATACTTTTCCTTGGAGCTGTTTAATAAAATGCTTGACAACAGTTCGTCTACACGCTGCGGTTGCTCTTCCGACATCAGCCACGCCACAAACAGCTCAAATGCTTCATCCTTACTGTTAAGGCCAAAGCTTTCGTCCACGTCGTTAAAATCATACCGGGATAAAACACCGTAACACTGATATACCCTTTTGTCTTTCAATGCGTCGTACATTGTCTTAAACGCTTCGTAACTCATCAGCGTTTCATTTTTGAATGAACCCTTAATCGCATACTTGAAAATTTCGTGATAGTCACCGTTTGTTAAATCCGCCGTGCAGGAAAAGCCGTCGGGATACCCTGTCTTTTCACCGATTTTTTCTATATTTTCTTTCGTAACTTCTACGCCTAAAATGGATAAACACCAAACGCGCTGCAATAGCACTTCCAGTTCCGTAAACAACCGTTCCGGCCGATGGCCGTATCTGTCGTGACTATGCCTATTCCAATAAATCGCCGGCATATTCAGCCCTTTTTTTAATACCAAAATGCAATGCAAATGCGGATGATAACTACCATTACGCTTGGATACCGTTATTTCCAAGGCGCGTACACCGCCAACGTAACCGTACTTTGCAAAATTGACGTTACGTATTTTCTTGTCACCGTTAAAATACCGTATCAACCTATCGCCGAATTTATAAAACATTAAATTTATCGTATCCGACAACCGCGATGCATCTACGTTAGGAACCGTCAACACTGTATGATATAAATCATAATCCTTTACAATCGCATCCATAACCGGACTATACTGCGCTTGACGCTGTTTTGCTTTCAAAGATTGACAGTTCAAACAAAACCTATCGCCGCACCTATCTACCCGAACCAAATTGCGAACCTTTGCTTTTTCATAAAAATCAAACGTCCACGCCTGCGAACACCGTTTAACACGCTTTGCTATACGCATCAAATTCTCATCTGCTTCATCCCAATGATATGCTGATTTATATACAAATTCATTCTTCTCAAAATCATACACTTCACCTTCAGGAGTAAACTTTGCTATCGCTGCATCCGTTTGTGCCATACGTTCATAAAACTCACTGATGAACTGATTATAATGAACCCGGCGCGACACGTCTAAAAAGTCTTCGTAAGTTATTGAATTTTCTTCCTTTACAGGCAATTCAACTTTCTTTTTCATATCACACCGGGACTGCGTTTTTTTGTTTCAAGTTTTTTTTGGGACGAGAAGATTGTATAAATATCAAGGGTTCGGCTTACGCAGGGTGTCCCATCCCCACGTAAGCCGCCTTTTATGCCTTAATATCGTACCCCCTTATTCGAAATCTGCAGGGGTGTACGGCGTTGCTTTTACGACCTTAAAGCCCGTCAAAGCTTCTCTGCGCGCCATTGCATCGTATTCGATTTGCGGTTCCACAATCGTCCCCACTCTCAAATCACTGCCTACCGTGCTGTCCAGCTCCGTAAAGTAGGACATCACGCCGCCACGTTGAAAACCTGCCGCATCCTTAAAGGGCGGCACGAAGAAATCAACCTTACGGTAGTCTTGGTTCTTCTTGTTGCTGTGCAATTTCATAACACCTAAAAAAATCGCCTTCTTCATTAAACTCCTTTGCCTACTTGCACGACGGCCCAGTAGGACTTACTTAAAATTTTTATAACATCTTTTCAAATGTTCTGGGGTGGGACTTACGGCGCCCACTATACCGTTGTAAAAAAAATACTTATAGGAGATAACACACGCTCTTAAAGCTCTTTTGCATGATTTGTAAGCCATTTGATAATTCCGCTTACACCGCCCTGGGCTGCGCTGTCGTAGCTTGTACGCTCTTCGTCAATAATCGCATAACGCAGCAATCGAAAAGCACGCCACGGCGAACCTTTCTCACAATAATTTTGACGCCATTCCGCACATTCTTCCACGATAAGCGCCGCACCGTTCTCAAAATTATATCTATAAAACGTCTTGTCGACGTCCGGAACGCTTATCCAAACGCCCCAAGAACGGTAATTTTCCAGCCACTTCTTGCGCTCCGCTTCGTTCTTCAACGTCAGCTTTCCGCCGGCCGGTTCGCCCGATGGGGACGTTAAACGCCCGAATTTGTATCCAACAAGCTCCATTTGCAGCGTTGTATATTCTTCACGCGATACGCAGGCCCTTGGATCATCAAAATCCAACACGCCTTTCACTACGTCACAAAAATGCTCCCACTGCTCCTGCTTTTCTTTCGGCGCATTGTCTTTCAACAGCTCGATTTGCCGCAGCATACCGTCCTTTATCGCTTCGAAGGTGTAACTGTTCCCTTCACAGGTCACAACGTCACGCTCGTCTTCGCCGTCAAATTCGTCTTGATCAATGTCAAAATCCGACTGATCAGAGTCATTTTCCGATGGGGACCGCGCGGTCCCCGTCTTTACCGGCACAAAATTTAACCGATTTTTCTTCTCATTTGCACGTTCTTTTTCTTCATCGTGCATTTGTTTCCATACGATTAAATCGTTTTCAACCGTCGTACCGGCTTTCGGCGTATGTTTTTTATAAAGCTGGCCTAAGCGCGCTATGTTGCGCGTACTGATTTGCGGCGTAATACGCTGACGGTACTCTTCCGCCACTGACAGCATTTCCGTCAACTGACGATAGCTATACCCGGCATACAGCACGTTCACGTGTACGTCGCCGCGTTCTTCATCTATTTGCTCATACACACAAAAATTTTCTGCGACCTTAACCATACGCTGCGCCGTTTTTTTCTTAACCCCGAACACGTCTTGCACGAACTTATAAAACGACGTGTACCCTTGCGCCACATTATGATTGTAACTGTCCGTCTTCTTGCATATGTACGTGTATAGGCCTGTTTCTTGGATTTCTTTCAAAATCCATCCAAACGTGATACAACGTTGTTTTACGTCTTCCTGCAACGCATTTACCGTCGACCGTAATACGTTAAAACGGTCAAACGCTTGCGACGCAATATCCTTGTTACAACGCATTACGTAACCGCTCGTAGGGTCCTGAAACCAATGCGCAGGCATAAATTCCCCACGCTGCACTTCTAACAACTCTTCCATAATTCAACTTTTCTCCTATATTTTTTCACCAGTTAATCATACTGATGTTTTATCCGTTCTTTCAATTCTCGGTCCGCTTTTTCCCATTCCTTTGGAATACGCATTTCCCTGTCCAACAACAAACCGCCTTGGATAATCCCGGCTATCGCTAATATCGTTAAAAAACATAACGCAAGACAAATACAAACCATAACCACTAATACCTGCAATAACACTGTTAATTCCATTTCTTTACCCCTGTAAATGTATTTCCCCCTGTGTGCGGCGCACCCACTTCAGAGCGCGCCTTTACAAGGGATGAATCGTTCCCCAGTGGAATTGAACCACCGTCAACCGTCGTTTAGATCCATCGGGAACATGTTCCGGGGATATAGAGAAAATGCATAAAAGTTATATCCCCGTTTATATAAAAGTCCTGCCGCATAGGACCTTTTTTCCAACCTTTTCACTGTTCCCCACCATCCAAGTAGGGAACAGCTTGGAAAAGTTGATTGCCCTTTGGCGGAGTTACACCGCCTATACTCGATAAGGGCATATATCGGCGTTATTGCCGACGTTTATCCAACTGCGCATCGAAACCGTTATAAAACGATTTTCTCTCCGCAGCCGTCATTTTGCTTGTTACCTTCTTTATTTCCTTAGTCCGGCCAAAACCGATGCTGGCACCTACGCCAATATAAAACGCTTTCTTTTCAGCTGCGCTGTATTGCTTACCTTGTTTTGCCATAACGCTCCTTTGCGTATGCAACCGCATCCGCATATTTATTTACACAACACAAAACCTTGCTTTTTAACATAACAAAATAAAAGCTTTTACCGTCTCGTTTTAACGAATAAATCTTATAAGGTCCGATGGTATTTAACTGCCTGGACATGCCATTATACGGCAAAGTATAATTCGCGCTGTTCATTATAACGCCCATATTTCCACCTTATCCAATACGGCGCAACATGCCGTAATGCTTGATTAGCATCACACCACCAAATTCAGAACACTTTTCGTTGCTTACGTTCCAAACGTAAGCCTGGACAAAATAATGCCCTTCCTTCGTCTTCCTTACCGTTTGCACCGGCCAATCTTCCGGGTACTTCGATACGTATAAAAACGAATAGCATTCCCCAAACGACGTAATCTCATGCGTTACGTAGTAAATCAAAATACCGTACTCGCGTTGCAGCTCTTCGATTTTCGCACTGATTGCAGGATTATCACAAAAATTTGGATAAAACCTGCGCGGAAAATGCAACGGGTCGTTTATCACTGCATCACGAATAACGTACGATAAATCTAAATCGTCCATCAGCTCCGCCGCTTTCGCCACTTGTCCTTGCTTAAAAATTACTTTGCCTTCCATAAATCAACTTCTCCTATAAATTTTATTTTTGCCGCAGGATGGGTGCTGCCCCCACCATCGAATACCGTTTTATCTACTTAAACTACTGCAACATATTTGACAGAAAGACTTTTGTCGATTGCCTACATTCCGCCGGCAGTCTAACGGCTACCTTTTATCTTGCTTGTCCTGCACCCGGCAGGGGCTCAATACGCGTAGTTGTTCCGTGTAGCCCGACCCAATTGTGTCTTTTTTATGTGGCTTAAACTGTCAAATTGCATTTACTTCTTTCTTGCAGGGGGCAGAGAAAAATCTCATTAAATCATTCCTGTTGCGGTTTGGTAAACCTCACTATTGATTTTCTCAGCGCCCCCTTCAATCGTCACGGGTTAAATCCTGCCGTGAACTTATTTTTCGTTATCATTTCCCCTTCTTAAGCGAAGGATATCCATCGACAACAACTTTTACAGAAGCAAAACCTTCTCTAAACGATTGCTTATTCTTCGGGTTCTTAAAAGGGATCTCTTTTTTTTCATAACCGGCTCTATAACCTTGTCCCGAATAATAAGCTCTTTTTTGCCCCGCAGAATACTTACCTTTTGCCATAACATTTCTCCTTTTATTGTTTTTAGACATATTTGTCTTATTTGTTATAATTATAACAGTCACTTTTGTCTTTGTCAAGCATTTTGAGACAAAAAAGTCTAAAATATTTTTTGAGGTGTAATATGAGATTAAAAGAACTTAGAGAAGAAAAAGGACTTACGCAAGCCGAAGTAGCAAAAGCTATAGGCACAAGCCAACGAAATGTCGGTAGATGGGAAAACCAAGAAAACGAGCCAACAACAAGTTCAATAATTGCACTTGCAAACTACTTCGAATGCACAACAGATTATCTAACTGGAAGATCCGACGATTTTGGCGCAGTTAGTATAAAAAAAACTCCCCCTACGTTAACGCAGGAAGAAGAAAAACTGTTAAACGAATTTCGAACGTTGCAACGTGGCGAACGTGCACAAATTTTAGAATACGTTGAATACGTCGCTCAACGACGCGGCAACAAAAATAAAAACGCTTAAGGAGCCTACCAACTTTACAATGCTACATACACTATTAGCAACAATAAGAACACGACTTGCAAACTGTTTTGATGACCCAGTTTCTTTCATATCTACACTGCTTTTTATCTTTGGCATCACATTATTAGCCGGTGTTTTTATATATGAACTTTTACACAAAAAATCTAAACGTACAGAAAACGGCGAAATAAAACTACCCCAACCAAAAAAAACTGTCACTAATATTCAAAAGGATAACATTATGTTTTGTAAAAAATGCGGAAAGCAAATTGATAACGACTCCACATTTTGTCAATATTGTGGCTCAAAACAAGCAATAAGTACACCAACGGATCAACCTTTCAAAAATGAAACTATCGAACAAACGCAATCAAGTGGAATAGCTACTTTTTTCATTGTTACAATTATAATAATTCTTATTGCTTTTTGTGCAATATTTTGCATACAACAAATAAAAGAAAACAACTCAAGCAAAAACAATTCTACGCAAAGTTCACAAAAATCTGAAAACAAAATATTTTCGAGAAATGCAAAAAACTCTGACATTTACATTGACGCTGAATACAGTTTTCCTGTATCAATCAATTTAATTATTCGTCCTTACAAAGATATTGATAATTTAGAAATAACAATTGAATATCTTAACAAAGCTGGAGAAACCATTAAAATACAACAGAAGACCATCGGAAACGTTAAAGAAGGTCAAGAATACCGCATTCAAATAAATTTATCAGACTTTTCATTTTCACAAATTTGGAATATGGAAAGTTGCGCATTTACAGTAAGCAATGGCACAGTAAAACTGTTAGATTAAGTACACAAAAACTTTCTTACGGAATTTATACTCAATAAATTACCGTAACGTTTCTTTTGTTGAAAACGGGCCATTTTAAGGTACAATTTTCCTATCAAACACATAGGAGATTGTACCATGGACAAGTACTTAGAAGAACTTTTTAACCAAATGCATGATTTGTGCCACCGTATCCAAGGATACGTAGACGCAAAACGCGACCTTAAACCCAACCTTCGTTTTGTCGAAGACGACGAACCGAAGGTTATTTTATTCCCAGGGGGTGAAAAAACAAAAAAAACCGACGTTGGGGAAACGTCGGATATAGAACAGGGCTTTGTTTATTTTACTGAACAGGAGATTGAACAAATGTCTATCACTTTACAAAAAATTTTTATTGTCAACAAAAACCGTTGCCACGCGCGTAAAATACCTTCCGGGAACGGATATACTTACGAGCTGCGCTTTCGCAAGGACGGTTACAACATTTCCGCCTGCGGAAAGACCATCCAACTGGCAAAAGCAAACATGCTGCGTAAACTGCGCAAGGCAAAACCTACCGTTAAACAAAACAACGCAAGCTTCCCGGATACGTTCCACTCTTTCGCCATGTACTACTTTGAAGAATTTAGGAAAGAGCGTATTACGCCAATGACGTATTACCAGGATATGCAGCGTTACAAACGGCACCTGCAACCGCATTTTGGCGAAACAAAGCTTAAAAATATTACGCCCTTCGATTGCAAACAGCTTGTTGACGCCATCAAACAACAAGGTAAAAGCAAAACCGCAAATGAAGTGTATTCCATGATGTCTATCATTTTTAAAGGCGCCATCCGGCACAACATCATCCAGCAGAACCCGTTGCTTATCGTTCCGCCGGTGCATCATGATAGAAAAAACGGTACGGCGCTTTCCAGGGATGAAGAACAAATTTTGCTTGACGGTTTAAGCGAACCAAAATTCAAAGCAGCCGCGGCGCTGGTGCTTTACTGCGGACTGCGGCCAAACGAACTTGAAACAGCTAAAATCGAAGGCCCGTTTATTGTGGCGCGAAATTCTAAACGAAAGAACGGAAAAATCGAATACAAAAAAATTCCTATCATTGACCGGCTTAAACCGTTTATTACGGACGGACTGCCTAAGCTCAAAACCGTCGAATCGTTATATCGGCGCGTAAAGAGAATTTTGCCAAATCATAAGCTTTACGATTTGCGCACCACCTTCTATACCCGGTGCGATGAGCTGGGCGTTGCCGTTCCTGCGCGTGACGCCTACGTGGGCCACAGCGCGGGCGCGCTAACCAACGCATACCGGGATTTATCGGATACTTACCTTCTTGAAGAAGGTACAAAGCTAAACCAATGGTAAAATTCCCCAAAAATTCCCCAAAAAGTCGTATGCTATGACGAAGAAAACATGAAAAAACGAGCGTTTTTCAACGTTTTTTCGTCAAAAAATGCCCGTTTTGGTGCAACCAAAGGGACTCGAACCCCTAGCCTTCGGTTCCGTAGACCGACGCTCTATCCAATTGAGCTATGGATGCGTATATTTAGTTTTTATTTCGTCGGTCTACCGTAGACCGTTCTCGCACAATGTACGGTTTGCATTGTGCTCGGTCACCGTTCGCGCCGACACATGCGCTCACTCTTCTCGTCCCTAAAAAGCATTATCAATGCTTTTCTTTACGGGCAACTCGTCGCTCTATCCAATTGAGCTATGGATGCGTATGCAATTTATGCGCTTTTCATCAAAGTGCTTATATAGTATAAATTGTTTTTGCGGTTTTGTCAACTGTTTTTATGCGGTTTTCATTGAAAACTGACATTTTCTTAAAAAAGTTTTTACACGTCGCCAAACACACCGTTTGGCGACGTGTATACGTACTTACAATCAATCCATCAAGAGTGCCGCCGCACCCAAAAGCCCTGCTTTATTGCCAAGCTGTGCCGTTACGATAGGCACTTGCGGCCCCATTTTTCCTGCGAAGATATCTCTATCCAAAAGCGCTTGCAAGGGTTTCACCAAATTCTCGCCTTCCGCGCACACGCCGCCGCCAAGCAAAATGGCTTCGGGACGGAAAATGTTTGCAAAGTTGGTAAGCCCCATCGCCAAATATTTGATATAATTATCCACCACTTGCTTTGCGTACACGTCCACGTCCTTATACGCAAACGCCGTTTTGCCGTCTACGTTATCCAACGAACCCACTTCCCACATTTTGCTGCCGGGATACAATTCCATTATCGCCTTGGTGTCACGGATAAGCGCCGTAGCCGATGCGTACGCTTCCAAGCAACCGCGTCTGCCGCACGTACAGCGTTCGCCGTCTGCCACGATAACCGAATGTCCAAGCTCTGCGCCTGCCGATTTGTTGCCTTCCAAAAGCTTTCCTTCCGCCACGATACCGCTGCCTACGCCCGTACCAAGCGTAATCATAATCACGTTATCCAAGTTTTTCGCGCCGCCGAATTTCACTTCGCCAAGCGCGGCTACGTTCGCGTCGTTGGCAATTTTCACCGCCAAGCCCGTCAACGCCTGTACTTTTTCGCAAATGCGAAAATCCTTCCAGTTTAAGTTGTTGGAATAAATAACGTTGCCTGCCTTGCTGTCAATCATTCCGGGCACGCCCATACCGATACCCGCAACGTCGCTTGCGGTAACGCCTTGCTTTTCCATCAGCGCCGCCGTCAATTTGGCGATATTTGCAGCAACGCCGTCCGCGCCCTTTTCGCTTTCCGTGGGCGTTTTATCCATCACCAAAATATTACCTGCTTTATCTACGATACCGCCCTTGATAAACGTACCGCCAAGGTCAATCCCTACGTATAATTTTTCGTTGTTCATATTTTTTTATACTCCTTATTTCCGCGCGTTGCGGATATATTTTCTTATACAATCACAAATCAAACGCAATCGCCGTTACATCGTCGCTAAACTTACCGCCGCAAAATACGCTGAGCGCCGTTTTCAATTTACCGATAAAGTCTTCCGCGCTGCGGCTTTGGTGCAAAATGCTTTCCGTGCGCATAATACCAAACTGTTCGCCTTTGGCGTTGGTGCACTCCGTTACACCGTCCGTAATAAGCACCAGCAAATCGCCCGTTTCAAAGGGCAAACTGCGTTCCGCATACGCGTAATCGGGCATCCAGTTGGAAATGGGGGGTGCAGGAAATTCGATTTCGTTGATACCGTCCGCATTTTTCAACAAAATAGGCGCGTTATGCCCTGCGGATACGTAGCGTATCGTCTTTTGCTTTTTGTCGATCCCCACCGCCGCAACGGTAATATACGAGCGTTCGTCTTGGTGTAATTCGTTAAATTTCACGTTTAATCTTGACAGCGCCTTGGCTAAATCAGGTTCTTTTCTATCTAGCCCTGCCTTGACAAATGCCGAAAGCATACCTGCCGACAAGCCCTTACCCGACACGTCCGCAAGTACGCCGTAAATGCTGTCACCGATAGAATACACGTCGGGCAAATCGCCGCCCACGCCCAAGCAAGGTATATACATATACGCATACGGCAAACCGCCCATGCTTTTCCCTGCCGGCAACAAGCGTTGTTGCATTTTTTGCGCGGAGAGCATTTCCCGTTCCATTTCCGATTGATAGCTTGCCTCCGTCAGGCCTAAAAACCATTTGCCCTTTTCGTCAATCGGCGTCACGCGAATACGCACGGAAATGGTATCCGTTCTATCCGCGCGTTTGACCGTGGTGTTAAACGTTTCCGTCTTTTCCGCGACGTCCTTTACCGCCGCTTGCATAGCGCGGTAAAATGCGCAATACGCGCACGCTTGGTTTTTTCCGCAGGGGTTATCTTCCTTACAGCCAACCGCAACGTTTAACGCGCTTTTCCCTTTTATTTCTACGCCGAACGAACGCCGAAAGGCCGCGTTGGTAAATTGCACACGCAGCTTATTATCAAACACGAATACGCCTTGCGGCATACGGTCTAAAATTTTCTTATACGTCGACGTCATCATAGCTTTTTTTTTCCGCGTTGCTTGCATTTCAACGCATACCTGCCCCTTTCCTTTTATTTTTTACCGATAAAATTTCAATCCTTGTTTCACCGAAACGCAAAGGTTTAAGTCCTTATAAATTTCCCCGTCCAACTGTGCCGCGCACGGTTTTTGCGGCAAAATTTGCAGTTTATCGCAAAGGAAATACAGCTTATCGGGATATTCCATCACTTTGCCTTTCATCAGCGTTATAAACGCCTTGATTATCTTCCATTTGCCGCCGATACAATCAATCAGCATTGCGTTGAGCTTGCCGTCCGCAACGTCCGCAGGCGGACAAATTTTAATGCCGCCGCCGAAATACGAACCGTTACAAAACGCCGCCAAAAGCACGTCGCGTTCTTCCGTTACGCCTTCGCTTTCCACGCGCACTTTACAGCCCTTAAACGCAAACAAGCTTTTAATCAAGCTCATCACATATTTGATTTTTCCCTTAAAGCGTCCCGTTTTGCAGCGTTCCAAAACGTCCACGTCCATACCGATACCGCCCACGTTCATACAGCGCACGTTATCCACCTGTAAAAAATCAATGGGCTGTGCTTGCGTTTGCAAAATCAGCTGTGCCGCCTTTTCCACGTCGGTGGGAATACCCAGCTTTTCCGCAAAATCGTTGCCCGTCCCGGCAGGGATTAAACCCAAATTGCATTTAGACGGATCGTGCAAGCCGTTCAATACTTCGTGCAAAGTGCCGTCGCCGCCGTGCGCGATAATGTTCACCGCGCCGTTTTCCGTCAGCCCCCGTGCAATTCTTGTTGCGTCGCCCTGACAAGCCGACACGTGCGTTTCCACCTGCTTTCCTGCGTCAATAAACACTTGTTTTACGCGCTCCAAGCTCTTTTTCGCTTTATCCTTTCCTGCCGCAGGATTCGATATAAGATGGTAAAATTCCATAACAGCACCGCCTTTTTCCTTGGTAATTTCGCCCTGCGAAAAAATATTTCTTACCGAAATTTTTTCGTAACGCTTTCTCTTGTATTGCATTTTTGTGAAATATTTGTTATACTTGTAAAGTAATATTTTACTTTTCAGGTGTCGATTATGCGCGCATTACTTCCAAAAAGCTTACTCCGCTTAGCGGATATTTGCCCGACTGCGTTATACGTAGTCGGCGGTAGCGTGCGCGATTTTTTAGCAAATCTTACGCCAAAGAACGGCGTTTTGGATTTGGATATTTGCGCGCCGTTAGACGCCGAAGCGTTTGCTTCCCTTGCCTTGCAGTGCGGTTTTACAGTCCGTTCCATCTTCAAAAACACGGGCACGGTCAAGCTTAAAGACGAACAAGGCGTGGAGCTTGAATATTCTTCCTTCCGTTCGGACAAATATGTTCGTGGCACCCATGTACCGATTGAAACGCATTTTACAAGCGATATCATGTTGGACGCGCGCCGAAGGGATTTCACCGCGAACGCCGTGTATTACGATATTAAAGCGCAATCGTATATTGATCCGTTGGGTGGTATTCCTGCTATTAAGGAAAAGCGTTTAACCACCGTTGCGCCTGCAAAAAAAGTGTTTTCCGAAGACGGTTTGAGGCTGATGCGGCTTGCCCGTCAAGCGGCTTCGCTTGGGTTTACCCCCGACGAAGAATGCTTGCAGGGAGCAAAAGAAAACGCTCAGCTTATTTGCGATATTACCCCCGAACGCATTTATACGGAGCTTATCGCCATTTTACGCGCCGATGAAAAGTACGGCATGCCTTACGGACAATACGCAGGGCTTACCCTGCTTTCCCAAACGAGCGTTTTGGATTATATTTTACCCGAGCTTACCAAGGGTAGAAACCTTACGCAACGCGCCGATTTCCACAGCTACGACGTGTTGGAGCATTCCTTACGCGCCGTGCGTTACGCACAACCCAGCGTGCGCCTTGCCGCGCTTTTGCACGACGTTGGCAAACCGCTTTGCGCAAACCGCGACGGCAATTGCTTTGCCCACCCCGAAGAAGGCGCTTTGCTTACCGCGCAAATTTTACAGCGCTTGAAAGCCCCCAAGCAAACGATAGCGCACACAAGCGCGCTGGTCGCTTTGCATATGTATGATTTCAACTGCCAAACGAAAGAGAATAAATTGCGCCGTTTTTTCGTAGCGCATTATCCACTTTTGCAGGATTTAATGCTTTTAAAGCAAGCAGATTTCTCCGCCTGCAAGGACGATCTTTCGCCTGCGCCTACGTGCATACGTTGGCAAATGCTACTTGTAAAATTACAGGAAGAACACGCGCCCCTTTGCTTAAAACAACTTGCAGTAAACGGTCAACACTTGCTTGACGCAAACTGTCCGCCTGCAAAAATTTCCACCGTTTTAGAACGGCTTTTATCGCACGCCGTTTGTTTCCCTGCGGATAACACCAAAAAGCGTTTGTTACAGCTTGCCAAAGCGTATTTTTAACAAAAGCCCCTATACAGGTATGTATCGAATATTTTTTCGACCGTTTTTATACGGTCGATTTTTTATGAATTTTAAGGCAATTCCCAGCCCAAGCTTCTTTCCACTGCCTTGTGCCATTTTTTCAATTTTTCTTCGCGCACGGCACTGTCCATATTCGGCAAATACGTCTTTTGCACCGTTTGCAGCGCTTGCACTTGTTCTTCCGTTCCCCAAACGCCCACCGTCAAACCGGCAAGCATTGCCACGCCCAGCGCCGTCGTTTCGTGCGTGTCGGGCTTGGTCAATTTCGTTTGTAAAATATCCGCTTGAAACTGCATCAAAAACGCATCGCGCGACGCGCCGCCGTCCACTTTCAAGCTTTTAAGTTTCACGCCGGTGTCACGCTCCATCGCCCCTACCAAATCCGCCGATTGATAGGCGATACTTTCCTGCGCCGCGCGAATAATATGCTCACGCTTCGTACCGCGCGTAATGCCGAAAATACTGCCGCGCGCATACATATCCCAGTACGGCGCGCCGATACCCGTAAACGCAGGCACGATATACACGCCGCCCGTGTCTTCCACCTTTTGCGCATAGTATTCCGCGTCACGGCTTTCCGCGAAAAATCTCAGTTCATCACGCAGCCATTGAATAATCGCGCCACCAACGAACACACTGCCTTCCAAAGCGTATTTGGGCTTATCCCCTTTACGCATCGCCGCCATCGTAACCAACAGTCCGTTTTCGCTTACGGGGCGTTTTTCGCCCGCGTGCATCAGCAAGAAACAACCCGTGCCATAGGTGTTTTTCGCTTCGCCCACTTCGTAGCAACCCTGCCCAAACAGCGCGGCTTGCTGATCGCCTGCCACACCCGCAATCGGCACTTGCGCGCCGCTGACGTTGGCATATCCAAACGTTTCTCCCGAAAAGCATACCTTGGGAAGCATGCTCTTCGGCACACGGAACAACTGCAAAAGCTCGTCGTCCCACTGCAAGGTATCGATATTAAAAAGCATCGTACGCGAAGCGTTCGTCACGTCCGTTGCGTGCACTTTGCCGTCCGTCAATTTCCAAATCAGCCACGTATCCACCGTACCGAACAACAAATCGCCGCGTTCCGCTTTCTCTCTTGCGCCGTCTACGTTATCCAAAATCCACGCAATCTTGCTTGCGGAAAAATACGAATCGGGAATCAACCCCGTCTTTGCACGGATAGTTTCGCCGTAGCCGTCTTTGACAAGCGCGCTGATTTGCTCCGCCGTCCGCCGACATTGCCAAACGATCGCGTTGTAAACGGGCTTACCCGTATTTTTATCCCAAACGACCGTCGTTTCCCGTTGGTTGGTAATACCTATCGCCGCGATATCCTGCACGGCAACGCCGCTCTTTGCCACGACTTCCATCATCACGCCGTACTGGCTAGACCAAATATCCATCGGGTCGTGTTCCACCCAACCTTCTTTGGGGTATATTTGCGGAAACTCACGCGAAAGTATATGCTGAATACGCCCATTTTCGTCTACAAGCGCCACACGCGACGACGTCGTGCCTTGATCTAATGCCAATATGTATTTCATATTTCTCCCCTTTGTAACCTTGGCTTTATACCCTTTCAATCAAGATACCGTCTTCAATCGACGTTTCGTAAAAGCTTGCCTTGTACCCGATTTGTTTTTCGTATTCCGCGGAAACGTTGGCAATAAATTGCTCCACCGCAGATTTTTCCACGATAGAAATGGTACAACCGCCAAAGCCTGCGCCGATCATACGCGAACCCAAGCAACCGTCTTGCGCGCGTGCCAAGCCCGAAAGCGTATCCAGCTCCTTACCCGTCACTTCATACAAATCACGCAAGCTGAAATGGCTTTGATTGAGCAGCTGTCCAAGCGCAACCAAATCGCCTGCCGTCAAAGCGCGCACCGCTTTTTGCACGCGATCGCATTCCATCACTACGTGTTCCGCGCGATTACGCACGATAGGCGAAAGCAAGTGCTTAACCTTATCAAACTCTTCTGCCGACAACTGCGCCAAGCAATCGATAGGTTTCACCGTGCGAATGATTTGCAACGCTTGTTCCACTTCGCCGCGGCGTTCATTGTATTTGCTTTCCACCAAATTGTGCGGCTTGTTGCAGTTTGCCACCACCAAACAGTATGCGCCAAGCTTTAAAGGCACGTATTCATACGCAAGCGTTGCGCAGTTGAGCAACACGGCATGATCTTTTTTCCCCATCGCCGAAGCAAACTGGTCCATAATGCCGCAATTTACGCCTGCGTATTTGTTTTCCGCGCGTTGCGCAAGCAACGCCACCTGCACCTTGTCGTAAGCGACGTCTGCATATTCGTAAAGCGCCACCGCCGTTGCCACTTCAATCGCGGCAGACGACGACAAGCCGCTACCAAAGGGAACCGTGCAATCGTAATACAAATCGCACCCGACAAGCTCCACGCCTGCCTGTTGCATAAAGTACGCCACGCCTGCTTGGTAGTTACCGATTTTCAAATCACGGTAATTGTTTAGATTGTCAAGCTTTAGTTCAACAACGCCGTCAATGCCGCGAAACGCCATGCGTATCACGCTTGCGTTCGTCTTTTTGGCGTAGATATAACAGCGAAGATTGAGCGCGGCTGGAAATACCTTACCGCCGCAATAATCCACGTGTTCGCCGATTACGTTGATACGCCCTGCGGCGGAAAAAATATCCTGCGGTTTTTCGCCGAAAATCTCCGTAAACGCCGCCACCGCTTGCGCCTTGTTTTTATTTTCCATATTCCTATTCTCCCACTACGTTCTCTCACGTATAGTATGATTATACAACAACGCGCGCGATTTGTCAAGGCGCGCGCGTGATGAAAGTGGGATTTTTTGCATTTTTATTTTTATCTCTTTTTAGGAAATTTTTCTCAATTTTTCTCTTCAAAAGACAATTTCTGCGTTTGACCGCATACCTGCCCCCTTTGCTTTGCGCAAAAAAAGAAAACACCGCCCTGCAAACAGGACGGTTATTCTCTTGCTTATCGCATTACGCTTTCAAAAAAACAAACCTATTAAAGCGCCTGCACGTTCACCGCGCGCAGTTTTTCAGGGTTCTTCGGATCAGCTTCCGTTTCAAAAGTCACTTTTTGACCTTCTTTGAGACGTCTGTACCCTTCTGCGATAATCGCGGAGAAATGTACGAAAATATCATCGCCGCCTTCATCGTTGGCGATAAAGCCATACCCTTTTTCCGCATTGAACCACTTAACAGTCCCTTGCATCATCTTTTCCTCCTTAAAGTTTTGCCACCGACAAAACCGCGACTCGCAACCGAGCCAAACCTACACAACCGAGCGCGAAGAACCCGCGCGATTTTCATCCGTTCGTAGATAGTATAACACAATTTTTTTTCACTTGCAATAATTTTCACACAACTTTCACACAAAAAATGCATTTTTTGTATTCTTTTTAGCGTTTTTTTGTTAAAATTTCCATTTTTTCACTTTTTCAACTTTTTTAAAGGTTTTCCATTGACTTTCCAAGATACCTATGTTATAATTTTTTCGTGTGTGCGTCCGTATAATAATATAGCGTTATTCAACGCAAAAGGAGCGGAAAATGCAATTTTGGGAAATTATCAAAGTTATTTTGCTTGGTATGATTGAAGGTATTACCGAATGGTTGCCTATATCCAGCACAGGGCATATGTTGCTTTTTGACGCAGTGCCCGCTTTTACGCTTAAAGCAAGCGACGCGTTTAAGGAATTATTTTTCGTCGTCATTCAGCTTGGCGCAATTTTAGCCGTCGTCGTGCTGTTTTTTCAGCAACTTTTTCCGTGGAAAAAGCAAACGGCATCCACCGAAGCAAACGGGGAAATGCACAAAATCGTCACCGATAAAGGCATTTTGAATTTATGGGGCAAGGTGCTGGTCGCGTGTGTGCCGGCAGGCGTTATCGGCGTATTGTTCGACGACTTTTTGGAAGCGCATTTACACACACCGCTTGTTATCGCCTTGACCTTAATTATCTACGGCGTAGCGTTTATCTTGGTGGAAAACACCTATAAAAACAAAACGCTCCCTATCGCTTCCACCGACGGTATTTCGTATAAACATGCGCTGATCATCGGCGCGTTTCAAGTGCTTTCGCTTATCCCCGGAACGTCGCGTTCGGGCGCAACCATTTTGGGCGCACTCCTTATCGGCGTCGACCGCCCTGCAGGCGCGCAGTTTACGTTCTTTTTAGCAATTCCCGTTATGGCAGGAGCAAGCGCCATTAAGCTTTTGAAATTCTTTTTAGACGGCGCAAGTATGTCGGGCGTGGAAATCGGCTATCTCGCTATCGGTTGTTTCGTTGCATTCGCCGTTTCCTTGCTTGCCATTAAATTTTTAATGAATTTCGTTAAAAAGCACGATTTTAAGGTGTTTGGCTGGTACAGAATTGCACTTGGCGTTATCGTTATCGCCACCCTTGTTATACCGCCGTTTTTTGCATAACAAGCAGGCAGGTATGCGTTGAATTAAAAAACAAAAGACAATAGGAGCGTTATTGTTATGTTTAATATTGAAGAAATCGACAAAAATTTTCAAGCTGCGCCTATCCCCCAAAAGGACGTCGTTTGGTACGACGTTTTAGAGCAACCGTTCTCTGTACACGGCGTATATTATCAACAGCCGCAAGCGGAAAACGAAATGGGGTTTTTCACGCGTATGCCCAAGGACGTTGCCAAGGAAGTCAACCCCGGGGTATACGGGCTTTGCCACATGACCACGGGCGGCAGAGTGCGTTTTATGACCAACTCCCCTTACGTAGCCATCAAGTGCGTTTCGTATGCAAGCAATCCGCATAGAAATTGCAACTTTGTAGGTACGCACGGTTTTGGGGTTTATGCAAACGACGTATACCGCGGCGTTATCGCACCTGCAAGCGTACTGCCCCAAAACGTCGTAGACGGTTTATATGCCTTTGAAGGCGTTTGCGGTTTACCTACGCAATGCTTAGAAGAAGTGTGTCTTACTATGCCCTTATATAACGGCATTAAAAAGTTATACATAGGTCTTAAAGAAGGCAGTTCCTTACAAGTTGCGCCTGCTTATCAGTACCCCAAAAACGTGGTATTTTACGGCAGCTCCATCACGCAGGGCGGATGCGCGGCGCATTCGGGTAACGATTACGAATATATGCTTTCGCGTTGGCTGAACACCGATTTCATCAACCTTGGTTTTTCCGGTAGCGGAAAGGGCGAGCAAACGATTGCCGATTATATCGCAGGGCTTGAAAATATGTCCGTGCTTGTGATGGATTACGATTATAACGCGCCCGACGCGGAATATTTAAGACAAACGCATTATCCTTTCTATGAAACGGTTAGAAAAGCGCACCCGAAAATGCCCATTATCTTCGTCTCCAACGCAAATATCGAATATTTACGCGGCGGAGAAGAACGCCGTGCCGTTATCCAAGAAACCTACAAGCGCGCAAGGAAAAACGGCGACAAAAACGTTTGGTTTGTCGACGGTAAAACTATTTACGGCAAAAGCGGTTTAGGCGGCAGAGATTTGTGCACAGTCGATTGTATTCATCCCAACGATTTGGGTATGTACCGTATCGCAAAAGCTGTATATCCTGCCTTGAAAAAAGCATTAAAAAAGAGCAAATGATGCGTTAATCGCATACATGCCCCTTGCATTTAACAAAAAAAATCGTTCGCAAGCAAGTGCTTGCGAACTTTTTTTACGCCTTTGTTTGTAATTTCTTCAACACCTTTTTACAATCCAAAACGCCTTTGCCTGCGGACGTTATTTTTCTCTGCTTCATCCATTTCACGTAAAATTTTTGTATCGCCGTATCACAAGGCAACGCATCCAAAGGATAACCGTCTACATACTCTTTATTGAACACGCGCAGGAAAATTTCCGTATAGTCGGGATATTCCAAGCACTCATATACGTCGAAATCATCGGCAAATTTGCGGATATTAGATTTCTCGCTTAAAGCCACCTTATTAACGGGCGATAACAACCAGCTTTTACACCAAAAAGCAGGCGCTTCCACTCCACGGTATTGCTTAAAAAACGAAATCGCTTGACCGTAGGATTGCAACACTTCGCCATATACAAGCGGTTCACCGCTTGGAATATGCGTGTCTATCACCAAAGTATCGGCGTGCAACACCAGCCCGTCTTTTTCATATTCCGCCCCAAAAGAGCGCAAGCAAAACTCCAACCTACCCAAACGGAACACGTTCATGCGGAACAGGTTAAAAAACCAACGGATAGCAAAAATCCCCCAAATGCCTTTCACTTGTTTACATTCCAGACATTTAATTTTCAAATCCCCTGCCGTCGCTTCCCAAACGTCCTGCTCTACGCCATTTTCTAAATAATACGCCTTTAATTTTTGCGTCAACAGCATATAAAACACAGCCTGCAAGGCAAATACATTCACGCAAAGCTTTCGCGATAATACTTCTATTTCCTGCGCCAGCAACGCAAAATCGCACAGCATATTTTCTTCGTATACCCCGACCAAACGGAAAAATATTTCACGCTCTTCTTGTCCTGCGCAAACCGTATCATACGTTTCCAACAAAGCAGTTATCGCTTCTTGCGGATACGCAAACGCACGCAAAAAATCTTGTAAATACCGCCTTCTTTCTTCGACGTTTTGCATAACATCTCCTTAAAAGCGAACTACTTTTCCTGTTTTTTGCGCTTCTATTGCCTTAAATACGGCACAGTGACTACGGGTAGAATCGCCCAGCGTCGCGCACGAAACAGAGCAAATATTCCTGTTTAAATATTCCAAAAAATCGTACACAAGCTTTTTATCACCGCCGCCATGACCGCCCGTTGCGCCCACCTTATCGCCTTTATCCCCAACAAGAAATTCCTGTTCTTCATACATATTCGGCGACGTCGGCACAGCTTTTCTTAAAACGTAACGGGAATCTTCAAACGTGCCTTTGATTTCCCCTTTCGTGCCGACGATATGGATATTGCGTTCCGCTTTCGCCGCACCGCCAACCATATTAAACGTAGCGGTTGCACCGTTATCGAAGCGGTAAATAATCGATTGATGATCCACGTTTCCATCTCGATCAAAATTCCAAACGCAAGTGCCGTAAGGATTATCCGTTTCCAGCGATTGCCGCATACGTTCTTCCGTCACTTCGCCTTCCTTTTCCAAGCATTTCCACACGTACTGTTTCCAACGTTTCGGCGGTAAATAATTGTTTTTCGCAGAAAAAATACAAGTGTCTACGTACGGGCAATCCGCCATACAACGCGTACCTGCCCCCTGCGGTTTGTTATGTTTGCCAAATTGCATATCGTCACCAAAGCTTGCCACAGCCACGGGAAGCTGCGGTTGCATCATCCAAAGCATAATGTCAATATCGTGACAACACTTAGCCAAAATCATCGGTGCAAAGCACAGCTTTTCCGAACGCCATTTCCCACGTACGTACGCAACGGCAATATGATGATAACTCACGTGTTCGCACATTTCAATGGAGATAATATCCCCCACGTCATCTTGCAAAACGTGCTCTTTAATCGCTTGGTAAAAATCCGTGTATCGAAGCACGTGCCCGATCACTACCTTATTGCGGTTACGCACCGCCACGTCAACCAGCCGCCGCATTTCCGCTTCGTTGACGGCATAGGGTTTTTCCAAAAGTAAGTCATACCCTTTTTCCAACACGGGAATAGACGTAGGTACGTGTAAGTGATCCATCGTTCCGTTAATAACGGCGTCGGCAAATTTTTCACGCGCCACGAACGCTTCCACGTTTTCAAAACAGTTGCTTTCGTCTACGTTGAACCGCGCGCGCATAAGCTCTCTGCGCACGGGATCGGGATCTACTATACCCACCACTTGCATTTTTTCAGGCGCAACCAACGCAACCGAACCGTAAATATTCGCTCTATTCCCTGCGCCAACCAGCACCACTTTGATTTGTCTATCCACGCTTTTACGCTCCTTCCTTTGTTTCGTCGTCCGTTACCGTTACGTTTTGACAATGATTTTGTATAATTTCTTCCCCGACAACGCCCTGCAAACGCGCGTTATGTAAATTGACGTTTTTCACGTTATCGAAATACCAACCTGCTTTACAATACGTTTTCCAAACCGTTTGCATAGCAGGCCGCCCTTCCTGTGCTTCTTCCTTAAAGGACACCGACACGTTTTCTATCGTTACGCTTTCAATCGGCATTTCCACAAGCCCGTCAAAATATCCTGCGGCGTACTCTGCGTCCACGCAAACCATATTTTTGAAGGTAAACGCGCCAAAATACGGCGTACCGTCATCCACAGGCCATTTTTCCCTTGACCAAACGTATTCCGTGTTTCCGTCGGGATCGCAGTTGTAATACATATTGATAACCAGTGGCGCTTTGACGTTTTCCATGCGGATATTGTCAAATTCTACGCCGTCAATGACGGCGTATTTACCGCGACCGCGGCGCGTTTTGATGCGCAATCCCCTGTCCGTGCCTTGGAATAAACACTGCGACACCGTCAAATCACGGATACCGCCGCTCATTTCACTGCCTAGCACGATTGCGCCGTGCCCGTCGCGCATCAAACAGTTGCGGATCACCGTGTTTTCCGTCGGCGTTTGATAATACATCCCCACGTGCATTTTTCCTGCCTTTAACGCAATGCAATCGTCTCCCGTGGAAATTTCACAGCCGATAATTTCTATGTTCTTACAACATTCAGGATCAATCCCGTCCGTGTTATGGGAATCGGCAGGCGCTGTGATTTTAATATTGTAAAATCCTAAATTTTCACAAAAGAAAGGGTGTACGCTCCAAGACGGCGAATTGCAGCCGTGTATGCCGTGTAATGCAATGTTTTTACAATCGTTGAAGAAAAACAAGCGCGGCCGACCTGCGCCTTTACGCTTCCCGTCACGAATTACTTTCTTTTTCCACCAGCCCGATTTTTGCGAATTTGCGTCAATCACGCCTTCGCCGATAATTTGGAAATTGTTTGCACGATACGCGTTGATAAACGCACCGCGAGAAGAAAGCAGATTGCCTTCCCAAATCATAATCGGGATTTCCTTATCCGCTTCGTCCTTTATTAAAGCAGGATATTGCAAATACCGCTTTTTGTCGCATATTCCCAACAGCGTTGCGCCCTTGGCAAGCTCCAAAGTGATATTGTCGCGCATAAACAACGGTGCAACGACGTACTTCCCTGCCGGCACGTACACTCTACCCCCGTCGGGACAAGCAAAAATACACGTTTGTATCGCCATCGTATCGTCCGTTTTTCCATCGCCCTTTGCGCCGTTTTTGCTAACGTTTATCATACAGGTTTCCGCTTTCGTGCGAAAGCAAACGCACTCTTTCCCTGCCTTCACTTCGTACATGGTATCGGGTTTTAAGTTAAAAAGCGAAAAAACGTTCTCCGTTTTCTCCCCGATATTTTCCCCGTTTACCGCCACTTCAAACGCCGTCGAAGCGTAATACGGCAACGTGTTTTCCATTTCCAAGCAAACGCTTGTAGACGAAAGAAACACTATACGCATTTTTTTTCTCCTAGTTTTTCTTGTTCCTATTATACCGCGTTAGGATTTGTATGTCAATACTATATTTTGCAAAAAAACATACAATATCTTGCAACAAAATAAGGACGGCGCAAAACCGTCCTTTTTTATGCTTTAGTTATTCCACTACGTCCAAAATCAAAGGTTGTTCTGGGGGCGCGGTTTTTCCTATACGCGTACTTGCAAGCAAGCGTTTTTCCGCCGTAGCAAACGTTTCCTGCTTGCTAGTATACAGCGTGGCAAGCACTTCGCCCTTTTGCACAAAATCGCCCGTTTTCGCACGAAGATAAATACCTGCCGTGGGGTCGATTACATCATCCTTCGTGTTTCTGCCTGCGCCAAGCAACAAGCTTGCAACGCCGTACCCTTCGGTATCTACACTCACCACGTAGCCGCTTTCCTGCGCGCATACGTCTTTTACAAACGGCGCTTTCGGGAATTTATCAGGGTTGAGAATATACGATGTATCACCGCCTTGCGCTTGCACCATATCGGCAAGCATTTTGAGCGCACCGCCGTTTGCAATCGCTTGTCTTGCCTGCTTTTCGCATTGCTCGTAGCTGCCTTTTTCCGCAAGCTGTAAAATATGCGCAGACAGCGCCACACAAAGCTCCGTCAAATCGGCAGGGCCGTTGCCCGACAGCGTTTGAATGGCTTCCACCACTTCCAAGCCGTTGCCGATAGCAAACCCAAGCGGTCTATCCATATCGGTAATCAACGCGCGCATACGCTTGCCTGCGCGTTTGCCGATTTCCACCATCCACTGGGCAAGCTCACGGCTTTTTTCCGCCGTTTTCATAAACGAACCGCTGCCCGTTTTCACGTCTAAAACGATACAGTCGTCATCCGCCGCCAACTTTTTCCCCATAATGCTGGATACAATCAAGGGCAAGCTGGAAACGGTCGCCGTTACGTCACGGAGCGCATACAACAATTTATCCGCAGGCGCAAGTTCTGCGTTTTGCCCTACAATCGCGATCCCCACTTCGTTGACAATTTTCTTAAATGTATCCATCGGTAAATCGGTACAAAAACCGGGAATTGCTTCCAACTTATCAATCGTGCCGCCCGTATGTCCAAGCCCACGACCGCTCATTTTCGCAACCTTAACCCCCAAGCTTGCCACGATAGGCGCAACCACCAAGCTGGTTTTATCGCCCACACCGCCCGTTGAGTGCTTATCCACGCGCAAGCCGTCGATTTCAGATAAATCGAGCGTTTCGCCCGAATCGCGCACAGCAAAGGTAAGCGCCGTCGTTTCTTCCAAGTTCATGCCTTGAAAGTAAATCGCCATACAAAGCGCCGCCGCTTGATAATCGGGAATTTCTCCTTTTACATACCCGTCGATAAACCAGCGAATTTCCTGCTCCGTAAGCGCACCGCCGTCTCGCTTTTTTTGGATAATATCATACATTCTCATAGGAATTTTCTCCTTATTTTTGCAAAACACCCCATACAGGTATGCGACGAATATAAAATTGCGCCGTTTATTCCAAACTGTCTTTACCAAAAGAAAATGGCAATAATTGCGCAAGCGTATACACCTGCAAATTTTCTTCCGTGCCCAAAATTACGCGCAAATTTCCGTCGCAAAATTCCGCCAACGCTTGACGGCAAACGCCGCAAGGCGCGCAAAGCGGCTGGATATTTTCACCCTTTCCGCCGACGATAGCGATCGCCGTAAACTCTAATTCCCCTTCGCTGACCGCCTTAAAAAGCGCCGTTCTTTCCGCACAGTTGGTTACCGAATACGCCGCGTTTTCCACGTTGCAACCAAGATACACCTTTCCGCTTTTCCCAAGCAACGCCGCACCGACGCGGAAACCCGAATACGGCGAATAGGATTTCCCCCTTGCCTGCATCGCGTATTGCAAAAGCTGCAAATCGCTCATCTTATAATCTCCTTCAAAAATCCGTTTCCGTAAATTTCGTCCGTCGGCAAATCAAACCACTGTAAAATGGTCGCCCCGATATCAGCAAAACTGCTTCTCGTGCCCAAATTGACGCCTTGCTTTAACTTTTTGCCATACGCAAGCATAGGCGTATATTCTCTGGAATGATCGGTCGACGGCGTAGCCGGATCACAGCCGTGATCGGCGGTGATAATCAACAAATCGTCGTCACGCATTTGCGCTACGAAATCCGTCAAACGCTTATCAAACGCGCTCAAAGCACGCGCATATCCTTCCACGTCGTTGCGGTGACCATACACCATATCGAAATCCACCAAATTGATAAAGCACAAGCCGTTAAAATCACGCGCAACCATTTGCATGGCTCTATCCATACCGTCTTCGTTACCGCTGGTGGGGTGGCTTTCCGTCAGGCCCTTTCCCGCAAAAATATCGTAAATTTTTCCCACAGAAATAACGTCGTAGCCCTTGTCCTTTAACACGTCCAGCATAGTCGTCGAAGGCGGTACAAGCGAATAATCGTGGCGGCGCGAAGTGCGCTTAAAGGGATATTCGCCGTTGAAAGGACGGGCAATAATGCGCCCAACACCGTGTTCGCCTTGCAAAAGCTCACGCGCGATGTGGCAATATCTATACAGTTCTTCCACGGGCACAAGGTCTTCGTGCGCGGCAATTTGAAATACGCTGTCCGCCGACGTGTACACGATCAATTTCCCCGTTTTTAAGTGTTCTTCGCCGAAATCCTTAATCACTTCCGTTCCCGAATACGGACGGTTGCAAAGCACGCCGCGCCCCGTCGCCTTTTCAAAGGCGGCGATTACGTCTTGGGGGAAGCCGTTGGGATAGGTAGGCAAAGGTTTTTTTGAATAAATCCCTGCAATTTCCCAGTGCCCGATTGTCGTATCTTTCCCGTTGGAGCTTTCTTGCATACGGGCATAGCAGGTACGCGGTGAACGCGCCTTTTTGCCCCGCACACCGTCAACGTTAAACAGCCCGAACTCCGTCAAATTCGGGCAAGAAAATGCTTCGTGCTTGCTGATAGCGGCAAGGGTATTGCTCCCTTCGTCGCCCCAGTTTGCCGCGTCGGGCATCGCACCGATACCCACGCTGTCTAATACGATTAAAAACGCACGTTTTGCCATAGCGTTCTCCTTGTTTATTGTTTAGTCGGCGATGGTAAGCGCCACTTCCATCATTTTCGTGAACGATACCTGTCTTTCTTCCGCCGTCGTGTTTTCTTCGGGGTAGATAAACGAATCGCTGACGGTGCAAATGCAAAGCGCTTTCTTGCCTGCGCGTGCCGCGTTGCAATACAACGCCGCGGACTCCATTTCCACGCCTAAAACGCCCATTTTCGCCCATTGCATACCCGAATTTGCATCGTCGTAGAACATATCCGACGACAAAATGTTGCCCACTTTATATTTCAAGCCCATTTTTTCGCATTGTTCCGCCGCGCGACGCACCATTTCAAAATCGGCAATCGGGCAAAACGTCCCGGGCAAATTGTACTGCAAAGCGTAGTTACCGTTGGTGCACGCGCCCATCGCTACGATAATATCGCGCACGTGTAAATCGGGCGAAAACGAACCGCAAGAACCCACGCGGATAATCGTTTCCACACCGTAAAAATGATACAGCTCATACGAATAAATACCGATAGACGGCTGTCCCATACCGGACGCCATAACGGACACGCGTTTGCCTTTATAATAACCCGTATACCCTTGTACGCCGCGCACGTTGTTGACGAGCACTGCATTTTCAAGATACGTTTCCGCAATAAATTTCGCACGCAAAGGGTCGCCGGGCATAAGCACGGTCTTTGCAAAATCGCCTTCCTTTGCCGCTATATGGGGGGTAGGTACTGCCATAATTTCATTCTCCTTTCTTCTCTAAATTTTTCCTTACCTTTTCACTTTTACTTAATTAATATCCTTTCCCTTCCACGCCTTGCACGGCTTTCACTACGCGGCTTGTCCCCAAGCGCGCCGCGCCGTTATCCAAAAAGTTTTGCGCGTCTTCAATGCCGGAAATACCGCCAGCCGCCTTGACAAGTACGTTTTCGCCTACGTTTGCACGCATCAGCTTCACGTCGTCAAGCGTAGCGCCTGCCGTGGAAAAGCCTGTCGACGTTTTGATATAATCCGCGCCTGCGTCCGTTACGATTTTGCACATACGCACCTTTTCTTCCTGCGTCAAAAGGCACGTTTCGATGATAACTTTCAAGATTTTATCGCCGCACGCCGCCTTGATTTGTTTAATTTCATCGCATACCTGGATATCGCGTCCGTCCTTTAACGCACCGATATTGATCACCATATCGATTTCGTCCGCGCCGCTTGCAATCGCGTCTTTCGTTTCAAAAACTTTTACCGCCGTCGTGTTGTAGCCGTTAGGAAAACCGATTACGGTGCAAATTTTCAACGCGTCCTTTACGTACGCTTTTGCCTGCGCCACGTAGCTGGGGGGAATACAAACGGACGCCGTTTTATAACGCATTCCTTCATCGCAAATTTTTTGAATTTGCGCCCATGTTGCCGTTTGTCCTAAAAGCGTGTGATCGCAAGCGGATAAAATTTTTTGTATATCTGCCATATTTTCTCTCCTTATACGGGTATTTATTGTTTTCCAACCTATATTATACCTAATTTTTCACACACTGTCAAGGGGGAAAAAAGATTTTTTTGCGCGTTTGGGATATTTTTTCCTATACTTCCCCTTATCCGCGCAATGAAAACCGCTAAACCCAAAAAACATTTTCAAAATTGCAACCTTTTTTCTTTTTTTTGTAAAAAAAGCATTGCTTTTTGTCGAAAATTGTGCTATCATAGTGTTGTGCTCTTATAATATATGTCAAATGCGCGTATAAAAGAGCGGACAAATTTAACAAACTAAAAACGACAGTTGTTTAAAAAAGATAAGGGGTTTGGTATGTCGGTGAGCTTGCAAAAAGCAAATTTATGGAAACGAATTTCGGCGTGGATGTTCGATATCATCCTTCTCGCCATTCTTTCTATCGGCGCGGCGTCGGGTATTTCCGAAATCGTGGCCTACGACAAATATTCCAACCAACTGACACAACATTATTTACAAGCATTTCAAGACGAAGGGATTGAGAAATACGCAGAAATTACGCAAGAAGATTTCGACAAGCTCCCCGAAGAAGAACAAACGAAAATCACCAACGCGCTCACGGCTTACGCAAAAAACGAAAACGTGCAAAGAATTACGCGCAGACAGTTTTATTTGAGTTTGGTTATTCTCGGCGGCGGACTATTGATTGCGCATATGCTGTTAAGTTTCACAGTTCCTTTATTTTTTGGCAACGGACAAACCTTGGGCAAAAAAATATTCGGTTCGGCGCTGATGCGTACCAACTGCGTAAAAATCACCGCGCCCGTTTTGCTTATCCGTACGCTCTTTGGGAAGTTCGTGATTGAAACCATGTTTCCGCTGCTCATTTTAACGATGATTTATTTCAACGTTTTGGGCAGTATCGGGCTAATCACCTTGTGCCTTTTGGGCGTTTTACAGCTTGGCGTTATGATTGCAACGCAAACCAACTCCGCTATTCACGATTTAGTCGCGGACACCGTAGTGGTCGATTTTGCAAGCCAAATGATTTTCGACACGGAAGAACAGCTGATTGCTTTCAAGGAAGAACAAGCGCGCGCCGCTACTGAAAGAGAAGCAAATAAGCTCTATTAAACAGAGCAAAAATATACGATTGAAAAATTAAAGAAAAAATAAGATTTGTAAGGGAGGTCTTATGAAAGTCGAATTACAAAATTTAACCAAAATCTTTCCTAGCCGTAATAAAAAATCGGGCGAAGAAGTCGTTGCGGTTAACAACTTCACGTTTACCATTCCCGACGGCAAGCTTGTGGGCTTGCTCGGCCCTTCCGGGTGCGGTAAAAGTACCACGCTGTACATGATCAGCGGTTTGCAACAACCCACTTCGGGCAAAATTTTCTTCGGTGACGAAGACGTTACCGATTTATCGCCTGAAAACAGGGGCATCGGTTTGGTATTCCAAAACTATGCGTTGTATCCGCATATGACGGTAAAGCAAAACATTTTGTTCCCGCTTCAAAATTTGCGCGGCGCAGACAAAATGACCAAGCAGGAAATGCTGGAACGCGCGCATCAAGCGGCGGCGCTTGTCCAAATCGATAACTTGATGGACAGAAAACCCAACGAACTTTCGGGCGGTCAACAGCAACGTGTTGCTATCGCACGCGCACTTGTAAAAATGCCCAGAGTGCTTTTGCTTGACGAACCGCTTTCTAACTTGGACGCACGCTTGCGCTTGCAAACCCGTGAAGAAATTAGACGTATTCAAAAAGAAACGGGCATTACGACGGTATTCGTTACGCACGACCAAGAAGAAGCCATGAGTATTTCCGACGTAATCGTCGTTATGAAGCTTGGCGTTGTGCAACAAGTGGGTAAACCGCAAGACATTTACGATGATCCCACAAATCTTTTCGTTGCCAAATTCTTGGGTACTCCCCCTATCAACGTGTTGGAAGGCAGAGTGGAAAACGAAACGCTTTATATCGGCGACGCGGCAGTGTTGTCCGTGAAAGGCGTTGCGGACCAAGACGTTACCGTGGCTATCCGTCCCGAAGGCTTCCTTTTGGACGATAACGGTCCCCTTGTTTGCGACCTTTCCAACGTGGAAGTTATGGGCCGCGACGTGAGCGTCGTATCCTATCACGAAAAATCCGTCAACCCCGTTATCCGCTCCATCATCGACGCCGATAATAAGATTGACGTATCCGCAGGCGTAATTCAATACGCTTTGAAACCGCATAAAGTATTCCTCTTTAATAAAGAAACGGAAGACCGTATCTATTTTGAGGTGTAACTATGGCAAAAGTTCTTGAAGCAATGAGAACGTTTTTCGTCGACAAGGTGTACCAAGGCTTTTTCAAGGACACCGTCGGCAAAAAATGGAAATTTAATCAATGGAAGGGTTGGGTGTATTTGTTTCCTGCCTGCGTGTTGCTGTTGATTTTCACCGTTTGGCCGATTATCAATACGCTCCGCGTTTCCATGCTTGAAGGCTACGACAGCTTGCTTGCCATGAACCCCGATTACGTTTTTGAAGTGGGTTTTGGCAACTTTGAACGCGTAGTCAACGCACCCAGATTTTTAACGTGTTTAAAAAACACGATGCTCCTTTGCATATTGACCGTTCCCATCTCCACGATGTTGGCGCTTTTAATCGCAGTATGCTTAAACGCCATTAAACCTTTGAAGAGATTTTTACAAACGATTTTCTTCTTGCCCTACGTTACCAACTCGATTGCAATCGGTATGGTATTCGCGGCAATGTTCAGTATGTCGGGCTTGGTCAGCGGTCAAGCAACGGAACACTCCACTATCGGTATTATGAACACCATTTTGGGCTTGTTCGGCGTAGAACCCATCAACTGGGTAAACGAAGGCTCGTCATACGCTTCCAACATCATCGTTATGACGATATATATCGTGTGGAATGCACTCCCGTTCAAAATTTTGATTTTGCTCGGCGGTTTGCAAAGCGTAAACAAGCAATATTACGAAGCGGCGAAAATCGACGGCACGCCCCGCTGGAGAGTGTTCACGAGAATTACCGTTCCCCTTCTTTCCCCTATGCTTGCCTACGTCGTTATCACGGGCTTCATCGGCGGCTTTAAGGAATATTCCAGCATCGTCGGTATTTTCGGCGACGGTATGGGCGCTCCCGGTGCAAAGGGCAGCCTGAACACGATGGTTGGGTACGTTTACGACGCGATTGCCAACACGCAATACGGCATCGCAAGCGCGGCGGCGTTGGTTTTGTTTGCCATCATTTTCGTGGTAACCATGATCAACCTGTACGTCAGCAAAAAGAAAACGCATTATTAAAAGGGGGTAAATTATGGAAGATATGAAAGAAAAAATTTCCGTGGAAGAAGCCATCGAAGAAACCATGGAAATCGTTGAAGAAACCATAGAAGAAACCCCTGAAACCGACCAACCTGCCACCATGACCACTATGCAAGAACGGGATATGGAAAAGGTCAACCAAAAGCAACGCGTAGTGAAGGTTTTGGTACAAGTCGGCTTGTACGCGTTCTTGGGCTTTATGGCGTTTATCGTATTGTTCCCCTTCTACTGGATGTTGATCTCGTCCGTAAAGAATATGAGAGAATACGAACTCAATCCGCCCACGCTTTGGCCGAAAACGTTCGTTTGGGGCAACTACGCGAAGGCGTTTGAAGTGGCAAGCTTGAAACGATTGTTCTTGAACACGGTTTACGTTGGTTTGGTATCGACGGGCTTATCCCTTATCATCACGGTGCTTTCGGCATTTGCGTTTGCCCGTCTTGAATTCAAGGGCAAAAACACGTTGTTCGCGTTCTTGCTGGCAACGATGATGATTCCCGGGGAACTTTTCACCATCACCAACTACCAAACGGTAAACACGTTCGGTTGGATGCACACGTACACGGTATTGATCGTGCCCTTCCTTGTCAGCGTGTTCTATATCTACCTTTTAAAACAAAACTTTATGCAAATTCCCAACGAATTGTATTTAGCGGCAAAGGTAGACGGCACGTCCGACTTGAAATATTTGTGGCGCGTTATGATACCCTTAGCGCTTCCCACGCTCATCTCCATTACCATTTTGAAGATGATGGGTTCATGGAACACCTACGTATGGCCTAAGCTTGTAGCCAACGACGAAGCGCACCGCTTAATCACCAACGGTTTACGTCAGCTTTCGTTCGTAGACGAAGGCGGCAAGCCCGACATCCCCGTACAAATGGCAGCGGTTGCAACCGTTTCCGCCCCCTTGTTCTTGGTGTTTATTTTCCTTAGAAAATACATCATGAAAGGCGTATCCAGAAGCGGTATCAAGGGCTAATAGTATTGCAGTATTAAAATTAGAAAAAAATTAAAGGCGATGAAACAGCAAGCAAATGCTGTGACAGAGCCGAAAAATAAAAAAAGGAAAGGAAAATTGCTATGAAAAAC
The DNA here is from genome assembly GCA_045533485.1 of Candidatus Scatosoma sp. Taxonomy (GTDB): domain Bacteria; phylum Bacillota; class Clostridia; order Christensenellales; family Borkfalkiaceae; genus Scatosoma. The sequence continues at coordinate 81,788 of JAZSHX010000009.1, forward strand.
AAAAAAATTGTAAGCATTGTAGCAGGCGCTTTGGCGGCAGTGAACGTATTCTCGTTTGCGGCATGCCAACCCAAGAACAGCACGACCGGCAGCGTAGAAGCATACAACGGTGGCGCCGTAACGGTAACGTTCTACCACACAATGGGCGCAAACTTGAAAGCGGTTTTGGATAAGTATATCCCCAAATTCAACGAATTGTACCCCAACATCACGATTGAACATCAATCGGCAGGCGACTACCCTGCACTCCGCGACCAAATCGCAACCGAACTTACGGCAGGCAACGCGCCCAGCTTGGCGTACTGCTACCCCGACCACGTTGCACTTTACAACAAAGCGCAAGCGGTTATGCCTATGGACGATTATATCGCGCACGAAACGATGGGCTTGTCGGACGCGCAAGTTGCAGATTTCATCGACGTATATTATAATGAAGGTAAATCGTTCGGCGACGGCAAAATGTACACGTTGCCTATGACGAAGTCGACGGAAGTTTTGTATTACAACAAAACGTTCTTCACGGAACACAACTTGACGCTCCCCACCACTTGGGACGAAATGGAAGCGCTTTGCGCGCAAATCAAACAGCTTGAACCTTCCTGCATTCCCCTTGGTTACGACAGTGAAGCAAACTGGTTCATCACGATGACCGAACAGCTCAAATCGGGCTACACGACGATTGACGGCGACAAGTTCGTATTCGACACCGATGCAAACTACGCATTCGTAGAAGAATTTAGAGAATGGTACAAAGCCGGCTACGTAACGACGGAAGAAATTTACGGCAGCTACACGTCCGGTTTGTTCACGGAAACGGGCACGAAAGCAGACGGTTCGCCTAAGCAAAAATGCTATATGTGTATCGGTTCGTCGGCAGGCGCATCCTATCAATGCCCCGACGCAGTGACCAACGACGACGGTACGACGACGTACCCGTTTGAAGTTGGCGTAGCAATGATTCCTCAAGCAGACGCAAACAACAAGAAGGTAATTCAACAAGGTCCTTCCCTTTGCATGTTCAAAAAATCCAACGCACAAGAAATGGCGGCGGCTTGGTTGTTTGCAAAATACTTGACGACGACGGTAGAATTCCAAGCAGAATTCTCCATGACCAACGGTTATACGCCCGTTCTTAAATCCGTACAAGAAAACGCAGTTTATAAAGCGTTCCTTGACGCGGCAGACGGCAATGCAAAATTGCAAGCAACGGTAGTTAAACAAACGCTTGCGCAAAAGGATTATTATTATATCTCCCCCGCGTTCAACGGTTCGTCGGCAGCACGTGACGCAGTAGGCGCGCTTTTGCAAGCTTGCTTCGTAAACGACCCCGCGGCTGGTCAATCGGTTGCAGATTTCATCAAAGCGGAATTCAAGAAATCCATCGACACGTTGAAATACGACTACGGCTATTGATTTTTTAGCCACGCTTAAAAACACTAACTTATAAAGGTATTCTTATGAAAAAAAGATTTTTATCTTTATTATTGCTTATCTGCATCGCACTCGGCTGTTTGGTCGGGTGCGTGCCGGGCGGCAATTCGTCAAGCAGTTCTTCCGCGCAGTTACCTGCAAAAGAAGACTTTGCGGCAAAAGTAACGCTTGATTTCGACGCGGAAACGCAAACGCAAGAAGTAACGGTCAAAATGTTCATCGACGGTGACACGACGCACTTCTACGTTCCCAAAACGATACCCCACTGCGATGACGACGGCGTGTTGAAAGCCAGATATTTGGCAGTGAACACCCCCGAATCGACGGGTACGATTGAACCTTGGGGCAAAAAGGCAAGCGATTTCACCAAATCCAAATTGCAAAACGCGGCTTCCATCGTTATCGAAACGGACAAGAGCGAGTGGGAATTAGACTCTACGGCGGAACGCCACCTTGTGTGGGTATGGTACAAGCCGCAGGGTGCGGACACGTACAGAAACTTAAACATTGAGCTTTTGCAAGAAGGCTTGGCGTTGGGTTCTAAGGCGTCTTCGCTCCGCTACGGCACCGTTTGCGCGCAAGCCATCAACGTGGCAACCGCGCACAAAATGTGCGTATATTCGCAAGAAAAAGACCCTGATTTCTACTACGGCACGGCGGTAGAGCTTGACCTTTACGAGCTTCGCACCAACATCGATAAATACGTTGGCAAACGCGTAGCGTTCAACGCAACGGTTGCTTGGAGAGACGGTTGGACGGTTTACGTAGAAGATTTCCACGAAGCGACGAACATGGTATACGGCATGACCATTTTCTTCGGGTATAACGGCGCGTTGCACGACGCGATGCAGGTGGGCAACCGCTTGCGTATCGTAGGCAACCTGACGGACAACGAAAATTATGGTTATCAAGTTTCCAGCTTGTCCTTCGATCTTATGGACACGACCAACCCCGAAAACGTACACGTTTTAGGCAAACAAACGGTGACCTATCGCGAAACGGCGGTGTCCACGCTTTTGGGCACAATCACGTTGGAAGTGGAAACGGTTGGCGACGACGGCGAACCCAAGCTTGAAAACAAAACCTTCGATTACGGCGAACTTGCCCTTTCTTCGGCGATTTCCTTGAAAGGTTTGCGTGTAACGGACGTTTACACGACCAAGACGGGTAACAATGCAGGCGCAATTTCCATCACCTGTGAAGACGCGCAAGGCAACGAAATCACCGTACGCACGGTTGTTTTGAAGCATGCAGACGGCACGAACGTTTTGGAAAGCGAATTCGTAGGCAAAACCATTGATGTGAAAGGCATCATCGATCAATACGACGGCGAATACCAAGTGAAAGTGTTCGCATTGTCGCATATCACTATTTATTAATTTGGCTCTAAAAAAAATTATATATAAGGAGAACAGAAACACATGAAAAAGAAACTCATTGCCGGCATTCTTGCCCTTGCAAGCGTTTTCACCCTTGCAAGCTGTGACAAGATTTCCAACCTGTTTGGCAAAAACTCGTCGTCTTCCCAAGTAACGACCACGTACGACGTGGAAGGCGCAAAAGGATTTTTGCAAGACAAGTACTTGACCAAAGACAAAGAAGTATCCACGGGTTACGATTTGGACACTTCCCTTGTTTTCAAAGGTCAAACGTACACCATCGCTTGGACGGTTGCTTGCAACGTTGAAGGCGTAGTAGCGATCGTAGAAAACGAAGGCAAAGTATCCGTACAAGTAAACTCTCTTCAACTTGAAGAAGACGTACCCTACACGTTGACGGCTACGCTTACCGCACCCGACAACTCGACGGCTACGTTTACGTTGAACCGTACGGTTAAAGCTCCTTCGCAAATGGTTCCTCTTGCAATCACTGCAGCACCTGTAGAAGGCGTTACGTACAAGCTTTACATGTATCAATCCACTGAAAAATACGACGCATACTTCACGGGTAAGATGAGCAGCTTCTATTTGGCAAGCAGCGACGATTACACGGAAGCTGCTGACCTTACCGTAGAATACGTAGAAGGCAGCACGACGAATTTCAACCTTACCTTCACCGATGCAAATGGTAAACAATACTTAGGCGTTGAAGAAGCATGGAACAGCAAGAACAGCTACTGGACGTTCAACGTTGTATTCCGCGAAACTCCTGTTTCTTCCTTCGTATGGGATGCAGAACTTGGCACGATCACGACGACTGTTCCTTGCCGTCCCGCATCGGAAAACAAGAACGGTGACTCCCCCATAACGGATCAAACCGAAACGAAAACGTTGTACCTTGGTACCTATTCCACGTTCAAGACGTTCAGCGCGTCCACGATTGACAACGCAAGCAAAGAAGATACCTGCCTTGCTAACCTTGTAACGTTGGTAAACAAGAACGAACTTTCGCCTGAAATGAAAGTAGAAAGAGAAAAAGCTGCTTTGGAATCCAGCTTGACGTTCAACGGCGCTGTAGAACACACGCTTGTTACCGCTCCCGGTACGTTTGCTGACGTAACCATTTCTTGGGCAGTGAAAGAAGGTACGGCAACCATCGAAAACAACGTTTTGAAGATTGCTGCACCCGACGAAGAAGCTAGCGTTACGCTTACGGCTACCATCACCTGCGGCACCGTTACGGATACCTTGGACGTTGTTGTAACCGTATTTGCTGTTCCCGAAGAAATCACCTACGCACAAGCAAATGAAATTGCTTCCACGTTAGGCGCTACAGATTCAACGAAGAAAGAATACTATTTGACCGGTACGGTTGTTGACGTTATAAATACAACTTATGGTAATTTGTATATCGCAGACGAGGAAGGCAATACCTTCTACGTTTACGGCACCTATGACCAAGGCGGCAAAGAAAACGGCAAGAGATACGATGCAATGGCAGATGCACCTCAAGTTGGTGACTTCGTTAAGCTTCAAGGTAAGATTGCAACGTATAAAGGCAGCCCTCAGCTTCCTGATGCTGTTGTTATCTCCTGCACCACGCCCGACGCTATTCCCGATTATGCAAAAGCAGTGATCGCTGCACGCGGCCTTGAACTTGATGACGTTACGGCAGCTGGCGCAGTTACGCTTCCCACGACGGCTGAAGGCGGCGTTACGATTGCTTGGGTTTCCAACAACAGTGCAATCGCAGCTGTAAACGGCGGCACCGTTACGTATACGCTTCCTACGGGCGCAGCAGTGAAAGTTACGCTTACCGCTACGGTTACCTGCGGCAGCTTCTCCAAAGACTTCGCGTTTGAAGTGATGGTTAACCCTGCAGAACTTCCTACGCTTACAGTTGCTGAAGCTCTTAATGCTGACGTTGGCGCAACGGTTACTGTTACGGGTACTGTTGTTAAAATTACGTATGCTTATAATAGCGAACACGACAACATTTCCGTTGACATTGCTGATGAAAGCGGTACCATCAACGCTTACCGCATGAAAGGTAACGTTACGGTTGGTACTATTATCAAAGTAACAGGTGTTATCGCCGAATATAATAGCGTAAATCAAATCGGAGAAGGTTCTACGTTTGAAGCGATTGGTACACACACCTGCACGTCCTTTACCGACGCAACTTGTAAATCCGCTGCTCTTTGTGTGATTTGCGGTACTGCGCAAGTGGGTTCGGCTCCCGTCGACCACATCTATGAAAACGGTGCTTGCAAATGGTGTCAATCACCTGAAGGGGTACAAACTCAAACCGTTGCGGTATCTATCGCAACCTATGCAAGCAACAACGGCTGGACGGACGCTACGAAATATAGCAGTCTTACCATGAACAATGACATTACCGTTACTGCCACCGGGACTGATTCCAACACCGGCAAATATTATACCAACGGTACAAACTGGAGAATGTATCAAAAAGGTTCCCCTTCCATTGTTATTAAAGCAGCAGAAGGCAAAACGATTATTTCTGTACAAATTACTTATACACCTAATAATACTGGTTGCCTTACGTTAAACGGCGAAAACGTTGAGTCCGATAAAGTTATAATGGTCAATGCTAATTCCATCGAGTTTAGCGTTGGTAATACAGGCACCGCCGACAATGGTCAGGCAAGAATCACCGCAATTGAAGTTGTTTATGGTTAATTCAAAACATAACGCTTAAGTGCCCAACACAAAAGCCGCACCCGTTTG
>JAZSHX010000036.1:0-27305 GCA_045533485.1 Candidatus Scatosoma sp.
ATTCTTCTATCAAAACCTTCAAATCTAATACTCATAACGCACCTCCACTATTGAATTCTTGGATTAATCTTGTTAACTGCGTCTGCAAAACGGCCATAAGTGCCAGTGCACTTCTTAAGTGCTTCTGCAGGATCAACGCCCTTAACAGTGATTTGTTCAAGCATTTGACCAAGACGGATGAATTCGTAACCGATAACTTCGCCATCTTCATCAAGACCGATACGAGTTACGTAACCCTCTGCCATTTCAAGGTATCTAACGCCCTTTTGCAACGTGGAATACATCGTACCCACTTGCGAACGGTGGCCCTTACCCAAGTCTTCCAAGCCAGCGCCGATAGCAAGACCGTCGTCGGAGAAAGCCGATTGCGAACGACCGTATACGATTTGCAAGAACAATTCTCTCATAGCCGTATTGATTGCGTCGCAAACAAGGTCGGTGTTCAACGCTTCCAAAGGCGTTTTACCGGGCAAAATTTCCGCAGCCATTGCCGCAGAGTGCGTCATACCGGAACAACCGATCGTTTCCACAAGCGCTTCTTGAATGATGCCTTGCTTGATGTTCAAGCTGAGCTTACAAGCGCCTTGTTGGGGTGCGCACCAGCCGATACCGTGCGTGAAACCGCTGATGTCTTTAATTTCTTTTGCATGAATCCACTTGCCTTCTTCGGGAATAGCAGCGTTTTCGTGACGTGCAACGCCTGCGCCTTTCGCAACACAGAACATTTGCGCAACATCTTGTGATATTGTCATTGTGAAATTCCTCCAAATATTTTTTCCTAAATTAAATCGTCTTACAAAATCGGCTTTTTTTGGTTTTACCGCGCGAAAATAACCGAACATAGTTCGACAAGCTAATTATAGCATATATTTGAAGAAATTTCAACCATACGACAGCATTTTTCCGTGCTTTTTTGGAAAAAATTATAAAAAAGTTACTCCAAAAAATCTTCCGCGTGCAATTTTTGACGCAATTTTTCAATCGCTTGTTTTTCAATGCGCGATATGTAGGAACGGGAAATTTTCATCACCGTCGCCACTTCTCTTTGCGGCAAGGGTATTCCCCCTTTTAAGGCGTAACGCAAACATAAAATCGTATATTCCCTTTCGCTTAAAATGCGCTTAATTTGTTTTAAGAGTTTTTCTCTTTGAATAGAGCGTTCCACGCTTTCAAACACGCAATCTTCCTTTTCAAACAGCAAATCCATTAGGGTGAGTTCGTTTCCGTCCTTATCCGTGCCTACGGGTTCGGAAAGTGAAAGCGTGTTTTTATGCTTTTTATTTGCACGAATAAGCATCAAAATTTCGTTTTCGATACATCTAGCCGTATATGTCGCAAGCGACGTGCCATGCGTAGGCGAATAGGTATTGATCGCTTTAATGAGCCCGATGCTGCCTACCGAAATCAAATCGTCCGTTTCCGCAACGCCCGTGTATTTTTTTACAATATGCGCAACCAAACGCATATTGTGTTTTACAAGCGTATCCTTTGCCGTCTTATCGCCCTGCATTGCAAGCGCAAGATAACGTTCTTCGTCTTCTTTTGATAACGGTTTAGGAAATGCGTTTTTGTTGCCAAGCGTGCCCGTAAAAAATACAATTTTACCAAGTATCGTCCAAATAAATTCTAAAAACATACGCGCTCCTTATATGATGCATTTGTTTATCGTATGTTTTTCATAGTTTGTACTATTCAATATTTTTCACATAAAAAAATCGGGCGTATTGCCCGATGCGCTTATAAAGGGATTTGAGAGTGGTCTGTAAGCCGAGTTCTGTCGTGTACGGTCATTTATCTAGACTTATCGTCACCGATAAGTTCAAGCGATGTTCACGGTATTCCATCGGACGGACAGCCCTATTGATGGATACCCAATCTTGCAGCGGGTGGGGTTTACATGGCATACTACGTTACCGCAGTATCGGTGAGCTCTTACCTCGCCTTTCCATCCTTACAGGGCTTGCGCCCTGCGGTTTATTTCTGTTGCACTATCCTTAAAGTCACCTTCACCTGACGTTATCAGGCACCCTGTCCTGTGCTGCTCGGACTTTCCTCATGGCTATCAAGTAGCCCCGCGACCGTATAACCATCTCAAATCTATTGTATTATACCACTTTCTTTGAAAAATTGCACCTATTCTCTTGCTTTTTTTTAAAAAAAATAGTAAAATAGATTTGATTTTTTTGCTTTTTTACTAAACGGCAAATTTTACTTGGAGTTTTATTATGAAAAAAACAAAAATTATTGCGACTATCGGTCCTGCAAGCAATAATAGGCAAACGATTACTGCTTTAACGCAAGCAGGCTGCGACGTTGTGCGCTTAAACTTTTCGCACGGCACGCACGAAACGCACCGCAAAACCATTGAAATCATCAAACAGGTTCGTCAAGAAAAGAACATACCCCTGCCCATTTTGTTGGACACGAAGGGCCCTGAATTTCGTATCGGCACTTTTGAAAACGGCAGCGTTACGTTAAAAGAAGGCGATAGCTTTACCTTTACGACGCGCGGCGTTATCGGCGACGCTACGTGTGTAAGCGTTTCTTTTAAGGAAATTTGCGACAATCTTGTTGCAGGCGATAAAATCCTTTTGAACAACGGACTTGTCGTTTTTAAGGTAAATAGCGTAACGCAAACGGACGTCAAATGCGTGGTGGAAATCGGCGGCGTGATTTCCGATAAAAAATCTATGTTTTTCCCCGATAAGCAGCTCACGACCACCTTTCTTTCCGAAGCGGATAAAAGGGATATTTTGTTCGGCATTGAGCAAGACGTCGACTTTATCGCCCTTTCCTTTGTTTCCAAAGCGCAAGACGTGCTGGACGTGAAAAACTTTTTAGCGGAAAACGGCGGCGCGCATATCGACGTGATTGCTAAAATCGAAAACCGCGCAGGCGTGAATAATTTGCTTGAAATTATCCCCGTTTGTAACGGCATTATGGTAGCGCGCGGTGATTTGGGCGTAGAAATCCCCTTTGAAGAATTGCCCGATATTCAAAAATATATCATCAATCAATGCCGCATACACGGCAAACGCGTCATTACGGCAACGGAAATGCTGGAATCGATGATTTACAATCCCCGACCTACACGTGCGGAAATTTCCGACGTTGCAAACGCCGTATACGACGGCACTTCGGCGGTTATGCTTTCGGGGGAAACAGCGGCAGGTAAATTCCCTGTCGAATCGGTTGCCGCCATGGCAAAAATCGTAGAACGCGCGGAAAATCACGTGGAATATATCCAAAACATTGACAAATTTTCCATAAAAAATTCGTCGGAAGCACTTTCGCACTCCGCAGCCACGCTTGCCAAGGATTTGAACGCGAAAGCCATCGTTGTTTGCACTCGTACGGGTGCTACCGCGCGTATGGTTTCCCGTTTCCGCCCGAATATCAATATCATCGGCTTGACTACCGATTTGTACGCGTATAGAAAGTTGGCACTTAGCTGGGGCGTACTCCCTGCACTTGCGGAAGAATATTCTTCGATTGATATTTTGTTCTATTTCGCAAAACAAACGGCATTAAAGAGCGGTTTAGCAAAGAAAGGCGACGCGATTGTCGTTACGGGCGGTCCGCCCGACGGTCAAAGCGGAAATTCCAGCTTGATTAGCGTTGAAACAATATAAAATAAAAAATGGATAGGCAAACACCTATCCTTTTTTTGTGGCGCAGAGAAAGGGATTTGAACCAAAAATGGCACTTTTGACCCCCTTATAAATAAAGGGTTGTAGCGATTATTCGCCTATTTCTCGCCAGTTTGTTTATTTATTGCATGTTCCTACATTATTATATATAAGGGGAAAACCAAAATGGTTTTCCCCTTATATTATTTACTTTTTCAAATGATTTACGTAGAGTTTTCACTTTGCGGTTGTATAAAATGAAATATCGTTCAAAGGAAAAAAACTTAGTCTGTCTCAACAAAAACAGTTAAATACGATTTATCCAACACAATTGTGTTTTTTGCGATTTTTACTGTGTTTTGCGCGCTGAACAATCCCTTGTTATTTGTGTGTCGAACATAAAACGGAAACGCTGAAGATGATATGTCTATCCGTAATTTTTCACCCTTTTTCACCACGAAAGCGTGTTCATCAAAAGAAAAATCCATTTCTATTTCTTCGTTCTGTTTATAATTAATGCAGAAATTTGAAATTTGGTTGATATCGTCACGCAAACCATAGTATCCTTCTTCTTTGACAAGACTTATGCGCACGTAAAAACAAGTATCTTCACAGTCAGATTTCACGCAAAGTTTTGCTTTCATCTTGCCTTTTATAAAGGTATCTTCCTCAAATACAGGCGTATATACGCTGACAATATCATATCTAGAATTCGGCTCGTCTTGCCAAGCGTTTCCGCCAAAATTCGCCGACAGACCTCCCTTAAATGTTGCTGGTGCATACGGATTATATACGTACGTTTTTTCGCCTGTTCCAAGCACAAACGTCTTTCCCTTCGTGGGTTGCTTAAAATTGTCCGTTTGCCATTCGCCGCCGAATACTTTATAATAAGTGATTTTGCCTTGCTCCACAAACGATTTTTCATTGTTACGAATGGCGTTCAGCCATTTCGCTTGATAATCACCAAACTTTTCAAAAAGGGTTGCATTTTCAAACTGAATAGGTTGACTATTTGGATTGCAGCCGTGATCGTAAGGGTGAATGATAAGTGCGGACTTTGCTTTCGTTTGCTCATCCAACCCATTCCACATATCGAACACACCGCCCGTATAAAGGTCATAAAATCCCGTGGTCAATAAAATAGGTATATTGGCGTGCTTGATAGCATCATGTGCCTCACCGCCTCCGTATCTTGTTTGCCAAAACTCATCGTTTTTGTTTGGATGGCGTAATATCTCATCAAAATCTTCCGCACGTTCCCCAAATACTATTTTGGAGAAGTCGGAAAGTGGCAACATGTTATACGTTTCGGTTGCATAATTTTTGGCGGGAATGCTCTTCTTTTTGTACATATTGACATACCAACCGCCGTGCAAGCCCATTTTATAAAAGCCGTTACGATAATTACAATTATACCGTTCGCAGTCTTGCACGTTGAACACCGCGCCTTTTATATCGTCCGCAAACGGCGCTGTTACAAAATGTACGGACGAAGTATAACTAGTACCGCACAAATAAATTTCGCCGTTGTAAAAAGGTTGTTCGCGTACCCATTGTTGCAAAGCAAGCCCGTCTTCGCGTTCATAAATATACGGCACGTAATCCCCGTTGCTTTTACCGCGACCGCGACAGTGTTGATAAACAACCGCATATCCGTTTTTAATAAACGATTTATGGGCTTCAACCATACGCACAACGATTTCATTTTCCGCTAATTCTTCTGCATAATCCACATAAGGCGAACGAAAAATGACCGTAGGAAAGTTGCCTTTTTCTTCAGGCAAGCAAACCGCTGTAAAAAGCTTTGCGTTTTCTACTTGTAAATATTGAAAAAAATTTCTCATTACATGAAACCTCTTCGATTCTCTATGACGCGCTTCATTTTACTAATACATTGTGTTCTTTCTTAAATTTCAATGACAATCGGCTTGTTTTCAACCAGCGGGTACGATTGCCCAGCCCAAATAAGCGTGCCGCCGCGTTTAGTAGATATTACAAAAAGTCGTTCCTTGTTGAGTTTAACCGTAACAATACCACCATTTACAGGAACGCTGCCGTTAATTTCGTTTAACCCTCCAAGCTGAGGTTTAACGGTAAAGGTATCATAACCGCAGGACGTTGCGAACACCCCAAGGTAATACCGCCCAAAAAGATAAATCGGTCCTGCTCCCCACGCATGGCAAAGTGACTTTTCGTATTTGCCGCCGTACATCGCGTAATGCTCTATTCCGTTCTTTTCAGGATGATATTCTTCCCAAATGGTAGTTGCGCCAAGTTCTATCATACCACCCCAATAAGATTGCAGCATCGCTTCAACCGTCTCCCATTCTCCAAGTTTTGCCAAACAATCAAGTTCATAGCCCTCAAAATAAGGGGTGGTTATTTTTGTTATTTGTTCATTTTTCAAAACGTTTTCAAGAATACTTTTTGCCTGTACTTCAGTTGCAATATCATACATAACCGCAAAAATATTCGCATGACGAGTGACGTGATTACCGCCTGATTGATAGCTATCAATATAAGCGCCTTTTTCTTCGTTCCAATAATATTGATTTATCCTATCTATAAGCGCATTACATTTTTGAAGCAACGTAACAGAATCCCCAAGCGCAAGTTCCTTTTCCAAGTACGCCATCGCCTTGTAAGATGCCGCAAGCAGCATTTGCTCAGCACACACTGCACCGCATTTATCAATCGGCGACCAATCGATAAACGTCCAGTCGTCCGGCGCGCCTTCGATAAAACCGTCTTCATTCAAACGAGTTTCGCAAAACTTAAGCAACTCATTTGCCATAGGATATATGCGAGATAGAAATTCTTTGTCACCGTAGGTTATATAATGTTCATGGAGCATAATAATCCAAAGTAAGCTATAATCCATGATTGTGTTAATATGTTGTTCAATCGGAAGCTTACCAATAAGCCCTATGAGCGTTCTTTGATCAATTTCTTTGTCAGCAAACAAATAACGGTTGATTTTTGCACTTTGATAAGCGTCACCCGACCAAACCCATCTATCTCTTTTTATTCCGTCAAGATACCCTTCCCTACAATTCAAATGGAACGTATAGGAAGCTTTCTTATATATTTCATTAAAAAGGTCGTTATCACAGTTAAAATCACCTTTGATTTCCAGCGGAAGATACTCATAGTCTGCCGAAACGCAAGCCGTTTTTGTTGCTCCTGTAAGATAAACAAACCTAAATGCTCTTTGACGTAAACGGTAAATCTCGCTACCTTGTACTTTATCCAAAAGATAGCTGTACGCCGTGTCAAGCGCTTCTTCTCGACTCTCCCCGTAAAAAACGCCCAACTCCTCGTTTTTGCAAACGCCGGTTATATTCAAATAACCAAACAACTCCGTTCCAAAATCGTAAAGGACACCGTTTTTATCCACTTCTTTTGATACAGGTAATACGTTTTTATAGGCAAAAGGAAATACTTCGGGATTTTGATCTACACTGCAAAAATGCGCGTTATAGCCAACGGGTGAAAAATCCCCGGCAAAGTGATTTGCCGTCCAACTTTTATCGCTTGGGCAAACGTTGCTTTCAACAAAAAGCGCAGGAAGTCCTCCTCCATTGGAAACAAGCACTTCTACTCTATGGTTTCCGGGAGTAAGTTCTATGCGTATACCAGCGCGATGGCGCACACCGTCTATAGCGACATGACCTTCGCCGTTGATATGACAAATAAGATACCCGCCGTTACCGTCGATGATTTTTCTAAACCTAACAGATACGTAAGGCGTGGATATTTTCCAAAAAGGCGGACGATGATAACCTTGCTCCTCACGCTTTAAATGAACATTCATCAAATGATAAAATTCATAGTCGCCAAAATGCCATATCCAATAACTCTTATTTTGCATATTTTACACCCTTTCAAACAAACAATTCCGTTTTAGAACACTACTTCGTAGCCGTCATAAGCGACAGCAATTCCCGTTCCTTGGAATATTTCCTCCACTTTCTCATGCGTTTCCGCGTGATTATGCGTTATATGTGTCACAATAAAACGCGTATTCTCATCTGCGATCCCGTGGGATAAGAGTTCTTCTTTTAACGTTTTATTCTCTTGAAAACTCATATGGTAACGGTGCGTTTTCGGCAACGCACCCCCCATCGTTCCGTCCATAATAACACAATCAAAAACCCGATTTCGACTCTTCAAATAAGCAAACGTTTCTTCCGTTGGATAGCCGCTGTCAAGAAGGTAAAGAACCGATTTTTCATTTTCTTCAATAATATAATTCAAGCTTTCAAGATATGGAGCATGCATAGCTTTTATAGGCGTCACTTTATAATTGCCTACATTATACGTATTCTTCGCTTCCATGATAAAAAATTGCACGTTTTCCCTTCTTTGACTCTCCATGCCGTAAGGAGAAACAACCGCATCATATATATGCTCTAAATTAGCCGGACCGTAAAAACATATCTTTTCGTATTTAAGATTATGTGCGTAAGGAGCCCCTCTCATATTGACCGTGATAGGTACATAATGATCGTGATGTGCATGCGTAATTAAAATGTTTGGGATTTTCCCCAAATTCAAACCGTATTTAACGATATGAGAATCCGTATCAAAGGGAAAATCTATCAATAAGTCGTCATTGATAAGCGTTTGCGAAAGAGATCGTAAGCTTTTCCCTTTTACTTTTCTCGCCATTTCACAGTGTTCACAGCTGCAAAACGTTGCAGGAAATCCTTCTCCTCCGCCTGAACCTAAAATTTTTATTTTCATAAAATTTATCCTTTTGCAATGAAATATTTTCTAATGAAATATGACGGAGAACAACTCCAAGCATGACACCAAGAATTTAACAAGGGATCATTCATATGCGTAAGCATGGGTTTTCCGGGAACGTGCAGTTCCCAAAATGTATCTGCACCAAGTTCCACCATTTCCCCCCAATATGATTTCATGTATGACATCGCTTCATCTATCATGCCAAGCTTAATAAACGCTTCCATCACATAATGGTGCATATACGGCGTTCCGGGAATTACCGTTGCTTTTTCAAAGCTTTGTTTCAGGACGGACTTTGCCTCTTCGCCCACTACAACGCCGCCAAGAATCATCCAAACTTGCGCTTGGACGGAATATTGATTTTCATCGTATTCGTTGATAAATGCGTTCTTTTCTTTGCAGAAAAGCTTTTGATATGCATTTTTACGTGTAATTGCAAGATGCTTACTGTATCTATCGGCATCATCTATTTTCCCTAAACTTCTCGCCAGCTTTTCCATTTTTTCAAGCGCGTAAAGATATACCCCTTGAACCGAAGTTCTCTTTTTAAGGTCCTGCGCCCAGTCAATAAAGGCCACCCAACCGTCAAGAAACGTAATGATACCGTTTTCATCGTGGATAGACATAGCAAGATCTATTTGTTTTGCGGCAATCGAATATAAATCTAACGCAGTTTCCTTATCCTCATAATTCTCATAATAATCGCAAAGCGTAACGGCATAAAGAAACGCATAATCAGAGATCCCCATACCTTCATCATAGAAAAACTCTGGTTTATAATACAGGCAACCGGGCAAATACTGTCCGTCCTTTTGACAAGCGGCAAAAAGATACATACAGCGTTTTGCAAGTTCTTTATTCTTAAATAAAACCGAATCAGTTAATGCTTGTACCCTTAAATCACCTGACCAAAGCCGTCTATCGCGTTTAGGTCCGTCTTCGTACACTTCTTGCATACAATCCGCAAGTGTTCTTGCGGCAACCTTATCGATTTTCACAAGCAGCGGATCCGTTCCTTGCGGCAACGGTTGCATTTTCGTTTCATCCGCACAAGTGGTAATCGTTACCTTGAAATTAGAAAGTTTAATTTTTCTTGCTGTTGCCAAAACTTCCACTTCAATAAAACGAAACGCATAACGTCTCGGCATTTCTACAAGACCTTCATAATCAATGTAAAGAATTTCTTCTTGTAGCCAACTGCCACAAAGACGACCATGGAATGTGGAGAAATCTCTTGCTATTTCATACGGCACTTCTCCAAATTTCAATCGAAGTTTAACGGGGGCGTCCAAATATCTTTGTACTCTTTGCAAATTAAATGAAAGCTTACCCACACAATGATCGCCAAAATCAAGAATAAATTTATCTCCTGTTTCCAACTCTTCCTTGATTTTTCCCACAGCACGGAAACCAATGCCCATATGTTTCGTTTCATCATCATACATTTCGACAGTGTTGTCCGTGGCTTTTACCGTATTCATTTGAATCGGCAAATTTTCATCCGCTTTTTTTAAAAAATATTCTTTCATGACAGTCCTTTTTAATTATTTCTAATAATTATTATTTCTCAAAGTCCTAACAATCTTTTCGCATTCTTTGCCAAAATCCATTCTCTTTCCTCGTCGGAAATCAACTCATCCAGCAATACGGCACCTATAAACACCGACGGATTACAGGTAGGAAAATCCGTGCCGTATAAAATTCTCTCCGCCCCCACCTCGTCCAACAAATACCGTAGCATGCCGTAACGGAAAACTCCCGTTCCCGAAATATCCAAATAATAGTTCTCGCTCCACCGCATTCGTTCGACATGGCGCATAACGGAATCTCGCTCACCTGGGTGCGCCGCTACAATCGTGGCGTCAAGATTCGCTTTCACAAAAGCGTCCATAGTGTCGTTATTGCTCGTATGTATACTTACAATCATGCCCTTTTGCGTTGCATGCTTGACAATCGTACGCATATTTTGCGATGTATAATCATACTCCCCACACATATACGGCACTAACTCACCCATCAATTTCACGCCGGCAGCCGCCATTTTATCGATTTCCGCCAACGATTCGTCCACGTAATTGGGATGCACGTGAAAACCAGGCTCATAAAAATCGCCGTAGATTGCTTTCAATTCCAAAGCCTGCGCATTCCAATCGCTTATTTTCTCCCACTCGTTGCGGTATGTGTTTTGGGGGATTTGCTTTCCAGCTATCACTGAGCCGCAAATTTTGGAAACCCCAAACTCGCGCATCATTTTAACTGTGTTTTCAAAAGACATATTACAATGCGGGATATGCTGACAAATATTATATCCGTCATTTATAAAAGGATGTGTATGAAAATCGATGATCTCAAATTTTTTCATTTCCACTCTCCTCTCTCGTTGTTGCTTTTATTGTAACAAGAATTCGACATTCTCTACTATAATTAACCCAAGCAATAGAAACCTATAACAGTATCCTTGCTATTATCCCATAGTAATATCCACCGTTTTCCCGGCAGGAATAACATACTTTCTATCTCTACAATCTATAAAAACATCCAACGCGCTTGGATTATAGACTTTCGATCCATCAACAGCAAATTCTAACCTGTCATACGCTTGCACGTATTGATAAATCTCTCCGTTTGTTGCATACCAAACGTTTTCTCTGTTGCCGATATATGCAGCAAACTCTTCAATAACGGGCCAGTTATCGTTATTGTCAAACTCATAACTGTGTCCCCAAAGATAGAACAATCTTGCGCCGTTAAACCAAAAATGGCGACTCTTTTCCCCTTCCAAAAATTGTTTGGCTATTTCCATAAGATGGGGATTGTTATGATGGCACGTAGCGTCCCATTGCAACCAGTCGGTTGGAAGATCGAATTTTTCCGTAGACGTCACCGTACGCGCATAAGAAATACCGCATTTTTTCAATACTTCCACAACCTTATCGTTGCAGCTACCGTTTGCATATGCCATGCCTTTTACGACTTTTCCAAACAGTTGTTCCAATTCCTTGCGGTCCACGATAACGTCGTAAGCCGCCATCGCTTCGTCTATTTTCGCAAGCGACCAATGCTTGTGACCGTGCACAGCAACTTCTTGATTGGTAGACGTATATAATTGCAACGCCTCCTCCTTTGTCATGCGCCCCTTGGTTTCATGGTCAAGATTTGCATTGAAAAGTCCGCTGTTGATATTAAACGTGCCTCTTAAACCGTTTTTTTGCATAACCGCAATTAAACGTTTATCCTGCCTTACGCCGTCATCATAACTAAGCGTAACCGCCTTATCCTTAAAATCAGGAAATAATAAAAACTGTCTATTCATCATAATTATCACCAACCATTTTACCAAATTTTTACAATATTATAACCGTTATGCCAAGCATTGTCAAACCAACCATTACAAGCGCTCAGCTTTCTTTCGCTTGAAAATAGGCTCATCTTTTGAACATAACCACGCGCCAACAGCCATTAAGCCGAGAGATATAAAGTAGGTATAATGCGGCAATTCTCGAAAGATTGCAAGTGATAAAAGCGTACCGATGAACGGCGCAATCGCATAGTAAGCACTTGTTCTTGCCGCACCGAGTAATCTTTGTGCATATACGTAGAAAAAGATGCTTAATCCATACGCAATAAAACCTACTCCAAGAACCGCAAATACACTCCAAAGAACAGTGATTCGTTCTCCGATACACAAACCGATTACGACAGAACCAATACCTGAAAAAAAGCCTTTTAATAAAACAATTTGCAGTGGATCTTTTGACGATATTTTTTTCGTACAGTTATTCTCAAATCCCCAACAAATACAAGCAAGAAGAACGAATAGCGAACCGTATGAAAATTGCAAGCTTGAAATATCTTCAAAAGACAACAACGCGCAAGATAATATAACAAATACTATCCCCATCCAAAGACGCGCACTAATCTTTTCTTTAAATACGATAAGGGCGATAATTGCCGTTGCCACAATTTCAAAATTATTTAACAACGAAGCGTTTGCCGCCGTGGTAGATTTTAACCCGAGTAAAAGAAAAATCGGTGCGGCAATATCAAGCAATATCATCGCGATCACAAACGGTAATTCTGCTTTTGTCAATCTAACTTCTTTTTTGTCTGTTTTCTTTGTTCTACGAAGAAGTGCGATTAATCCCATACCAAGTCCAGCGCCTATATAAAGAAACCCTGCCATAAGTGTTGCTGGCATATAATCAAGCAAGACTTTTGAAAAAGGCGAATTTACCGAATATAAAGCAGCCGCCAATATTGCAAGCAAAATTCCTATCGACGTTTTCTTAGAAGAATTTTCGAACATATATTAACTTACAGCACCATAACGATCGTTCCCAGCATTGCCAAGCCAACCGCTATCCAAGCGCGTTTTGACAGCTTTTCCTTGAAAAACAATCCGATGATAGCCGACAAGAAAATACACCCACCCGTCACCATAGGATATTGCAAGGACGGTTCTATCGTCAATAACGCAAACAGCAACAGCAAGTTGGCAACACCGTTGCACACACCTTGTATTGCTGCCCAAGGCGTTGCTTTTACATAGTCTTGTAAAGTTTTTCCTTCTTTGTCCTCTTTATTTTTTATTGTCAAAAAGGCAAATACAACACCGCCTACGGCAATTCGCATCAATCCCGAAAGGATAGAAAACTGCGTAGAAGATACTTTTTCAAAGGTGATTTGTTGGCTTTGATAGATAGACGAAATCACGCCGACCAAACCGTTCAAAATGAACAAGGCAATAAAACAAAGCCACGTTTTCCAGTCGGTTTTTTCTTTGAAGTCCATTTTCACGATTACTGCCGCGCAAACCATCAATATACCGATAATTTTTGCAATACCAAACGCGTCGTTTTCAAATATTCCGCCATAAAGCACAGGCAAAAGCATACCGCCGCTCATCAGCCAAAGCGAATAATTTGTCAAACTGCCCAGCGCTAACGCTTTAATCGAATAATAGGTGCAAAAATTACAAACCAAGGCACTGATAAACGCTAAAATAAGCGCAAACGGCGTTGCTTCTATTTTCATCCCATCTAAGAAGAAAAAGATAATGACAAAGCCGACAGGCGCTACGGCGTTGGATAAAAACGCCGATTTTACGCTGTCGCCTGCCGCTTGTTGGTATTTTTTCGTGAACAAAAACTGTATGCTAAACAGCACTACCGCTATCGTTATGTATAAATATCCCATTAGATTAATTTACCCGTTGATTTTTTGCTGCTTTGTGTGAACGCCCTGCTGCTATAACCGTCTTCCTTATTTTCGATATCGTCTCTCCAAAGCTTATACATACGCTCGTACACTTCATCCGGAATATTGGGAGTCCCACGTGAAAATACGGGCAAAAGCTGATCCCCTGCCAATTTAGCGTCCGTGCAAGCCGTATCGTTTCTCCATTTTTCTCTTTCCGCTTTGTCGCGAAGATTAGGAATTTGCATCGGCACGTTTCCGTTCAAAATAGAACGATAGGCAAACATACCGGGCAAGAACATATCCAACGCCTCGTATACGTCGATCGTATCCGCATCCTGATAGCCTTGAATTTTTCTAATGAAATTGTACATCGACCAAAAATCAGAGCCGCCGTGACCAAAACCGGCACTGTTTTCGTCTTTATTTTCAGGAATATACGTTTCTATCTTATATCCGCCGTATTCGCCCGAATATTTATCGGCATTGATATAAATTCTGCCGTGACCTCCGTTTTCCGCGTCTTCTCTGGCACTCTCCATCCTGCCCTTATCGCCATACACCGAATACCAAACGGAGTTCTTATAAAGGTCGCCGTGAATGCTCTTGATGATACCGCCGTTTTCAAGCGTGATCATTTCAATGCCGAATTGTCCCGACTTGTGGCCTACACGCAAACTGCGTTCGTTTTTGGTCCCTTCAAACCCAACCACGGAAACAGGACGAAGCCCCGTAATATGGATAATGGGACCGATGGAGTGTGTGCAATAGAACGTAGCATACATATTGTTGCGCCAATGGTCTCTTTCCCCGTACGTAATACTCGGCCAAATAGGTTCACAGTTGTGAACATACTCGCATTCCCCATATTCAAATTCACCGATTTTACCTTCCTTATACAAACGGCGCATTTCGTACGGCGCTTTCATGTAGCAATAATTTTCACCATATGCATACACCAAACCTGACTTTTCTACTGCTTCAATCAGCTCTACCGCTTCTTTCATCGTTTGACAGGGCAACACTTCCGAAAAGACGTGTTTGCCTGCTTTCATCGCACGAATAGCAAAAGGCGCGTGTTCGTTCGCGTAATTTGCAAGCACCACCGCGTCCATATCATGCTTAATAAAATCTTCAAAATTATCGTAATAAGTAATATCAAGCCCTTTCAGGTTCTCTTTTTGTATATCTAATACTTCTTGGCTCTTATCGCAAATGGCAACCACTTCTGCATTCGAAGCGATTTTACAATAATTGATCATGCCTGTTCCGCGATAACCGCCCAATACGCCTACTTTAATTTTTTTCATAATCTATACCTGCCTTAGATTAATTTACCCGTTGATTTTTTACTGCTTTGTGTGAATGCTCTGCTCGTATAACCCGAATCCGATTTGAAGTCTTCCAGCCATTTTTCTCTCATTTCTTCGTACAATTCATCGGGAATGTCGGGATTGCCTTTCGAAAAATACGGAATCAATTGATCGCCTGCAACTTCAGGGTCCGTACACGCTACGTCGTTTCTGTATTTTTCACGCACGGCTTTATCACGCATGTTGGGAACTTCCATAGGAATATTGCCGTTCAAAATCGAACGATATGCCATCATACCGCAAAGCCCCATATCCAAAGCTTCGTATACGTCAATGATATCCGCTTCTTCGTTGCCAAGTATTTTTTCAACAAAATGATACATCGACCAATAATCGGAGCCGCCGTGACCAAAATAAGACACTCTCTTAATTTCTTCGTCTCTATCTTGCGGCATATACGTTTCTATCGGTCTACCTGCATATTCGCCGGAATATTCGTCCGCGTTGACATAAATACGGGAAAATGAGCCTTGTGCTGCATCTTGTCTTGCCGTTTCCATGCGCCCATGGGTACCATTTATGGAATACCAATAGGAGTTTTTATACAAAGAGCCGTGTAAGCTTTTTACAACGCCGCCGTTTTCCAGCGTCACCATCTCAACGCCCCAGCAACCACCGCCTCTGCCTACGCGCAAGCCTCTTTCATTGTTCGCCGATTCAAAACCGATTACAGACACTGGACGTAAACCCGTTATGTGGATAATGGGACCCAACGAATGGGTGCAATAAAACGTTGCGTACATTTTGTTGCGCCAATGGTTTTTATCCCCATACGTAATGCTAGGCCAAATTTTTTCCGTGTTGTGCGCATATTCGGCGTCTGCGTACTCCAATTCCCCGATTTTCCCTTCTTTGTATAAGCGTCTCATTTCATAAGGGCCTTGCATATAGCAATAATTTTCACCGTACGCATAGATTTTCCCCGTTGCTTCCACCGCTTCTACAAGCTCTACCGCTTCCTTCAAGGTTTGTACTGGCAATACTTCCGAAAATACGTGCTTGCCTTCTTTCATTGCGCGAATAGCAAAAGGGGCGTGTTGATGTGCATAGTTTGCAAGTACCACTGCGTCCATATCGTGCTTGATGAAATCGTCAAAATTATCGTAATAGGTAATATCCAAGCCAACGTTTTGTTCTTTTTGCTTTTCTAAGCCTTCTTTCCATTTATCGCAGATGGCAACTACTTCCGCATTACCTGCTTCCTTGCAATAATTGATCATACCCGTTCCGCGATATGCGCCTAATACACCAACTCTAATTTTTTTCATGGATTTTTTCTCCTTTTCCATCTATATTTCAAAC
This sequence comes from Candidatus Scatosoma sp., assembly GCA_045533485.1. Taxonomy (GTDB): domain Bacteria; phylum Bacillota; class Clostridia; order Christensenellales; family Borkfalkiaceae; genus Scatosoma. Next base: position 16,253 of record JAZSHX010000036.1, read on the forward strand.
TATTCTTATAGTATAATTCAATCACTATATCAAAGATTGATATCTACCAAAACGGCATATTCGCCGTCCATTTGCGTGTCGCTAGCTAATTGTACCCACGGCAAATTACCACCGCCAATACGCATTTGCAACTGATATCCGCCACTTGGCAAATTACTGGGAACATCTACGTTAATTTCTTCCACGTGCTGACCAGGCAACCATTTTCTAATATCAATATCCGTTTGCAATTCAAACGTCTTTTTTTCGCCTTTCAAACGCAGCGTCAACGGCAATGCGTTATAAATAGGCGCTACGCCCTTGTTTTCTACTTTTAACGTAAGCGTAACCTTTTCGCCTGCTTTCACCTTTTCAGGATATTGCAGCTCTTGCAAAACGAAACGATAGCCCATTTTGGTCAACCAGTATTCGATTTTTTCTTTCCATTCAAATTGAATAGGAAACGATTTGGTATTGAACGTACTGATATGATGTGAAAGCGTAAATTCGATAATTTCGTCTATATCCCAGCCCTGACGATACCATTCGGATATCCACCAATAGCTTTCAAAGGATATGGGCGCCGTTTTCCAGTGTTCATTTTTAACTTCGGGATAGTAGGACGGAAACCAAATATGCGTATGCTTAGGGTTGCCCGTACCGTCCGAACGCCAACCGATCGGGCGTTTTTCATATAGATAATTGAGCATACTTGTGTTGCTGCATTGTCCAAGCAATTTCGTATTCGGGAAAACGCGCACGTAAATATCCATAAGCGCCTTTTCGTCTTCTTCGGGGAATCCTTGATGCCCTTCTCCCCAAGCACCGCCAAGCGATACGTCTACGCAATCCAACGTTTTATCTTTATCAAATCTTTCGCCGATTTTTTCGATTGCTTGACCAAACAATTTCAAATATCTCGGGTCCGTAGGAGAATCCTTTACACGCATTCCGTCGGGGCGCTCAGGACAAGGCATCATTTCCTTTAACCATTCAGGTACGTCATCACGCGCGCAAGTACTATGCGGCATTAAACGGAACATGACCGTTTGCCCTTTCGCCTTTGCCCTTGCTAAAATATCTTCTACAATGGCATAATTATATTCGCCGCGTTTGGGCTCAAACTCTTTCCATAAAATACGAATGTACGCAACCGTGGTATCGGGATAATAGCCCTGCTCCCTGCCCTTTTCTTCTACGCCAGCGGGCACGGGATAGCATTCGTAATTCTCCGTTTCGCAGGTTGCAAGTCCTGTCGTTACGTTCGTAATGCAATCGGAATACAGCTTTTCACCGCGAAAATGGTTAAAGCTTGTAAAACCGATATACGGATTGTAGACAACGCCCTGCTTTTCCTTAAAATTCTTTATCATATACAAACACTCCGCCTTTCATGCTTTCAAAATCGTTTTTCATACACCAAAGGTTGTATCTATCCAAGCTTTCGGGATTTACTTGCTGTAAAAGCTTTTCGCACTTATTGATGAAATAATCAAAATCGATTGTATTCGGTTCGCCAAGCATATTGTATAAATTATCAAAGAAAATCTTTTGGCAAAGCTCTTTCTTTAAGCCGATGCCTTTGTATTTCGTACCAAGATAATCAAACTCGCCATCCGTCAAGAAGAAATTGCGCACAAAGTTAGGTCGATTGCCCGTTGCGCGTACCCAGCTTTCTTCTTTGTCGTATTCAAAGTTATAGCTGTCCGTGCCATAGGTAATTCTATCCGCGTATTTTTCTATAAACGAAATCCAGTATTGTTCGTCTTTGTACATTTCAAAGAAGTTTTCACCGCCCGGGCATACGTCAAGCTTGGTGTTTTCAAAGGACATAAACTTTTCTGCTTTATCTTTGTTGTACGTCAAAGACCCCCAGTGCGCAAGCGTAAAGTTAAGCTTGGGATTTTTCTCCAAACGCTTCAATACTTCATTGTGGAATTCATCAAACGGCAAATACGTTTCGTCAAAGAAACAACCGCGCGCTTTCCAATAATCGTCCACCTTGCTTTCATCCCACATATACGCAGGATTTGCAAGGTGCATAATGATAGGAAATCCTTCTTTTTCACAATAATCAAAGTATTTATCAAATACTTCATCATATAAAGGATAACCCAACAGCTTTCTATGATTAGGATGCCCTTCATACATTTTCATGCCGTCAAAGCCAACTTTTTTATATTCTTGCACTTGGCGCAATAAATCGTCCGCAACCGCTGCCTTGTCCTTGACGTCTAAATGCTTGTATTCCAACCCCGCATACGCATAACCGTTGGGCGAAAATACCGATTTGAAATACATCACACGGATATTGTCAAGCAAGTCCGTCTTATCCCATTCTACGCGACCGGGAACTGCGTCGCAAGGCAACGACAAAAATGTCATTTTCTCCACATTAAAACGTTCAAATTGACGCTTAAATAAGCCGATTGATTCTCTTACGGGAACCTTAAAGCGAAATGTATGTAAATGTCCGTCAAATACTTTCATGACTGTCTGTCTCCATTATTTTTTACTTAATAAGGAATTACAAAAGCAGCTTCACCTGCCACGTTTTGAATGATCAATTCGCCGTTTTCAAGAGCTTGTAACGTGCGTTCGCCGTTTCTATAAATTGCTGCGTATTGATATTTCGCGCTGTCAAACGTCAATACCGCCGTTTGCACCATAGGAGCATCTTCACGCGCTGGATCTACGATATTTTGTACGCAGTACATATATCTATCGTTTTCCTTATCGTACGATTCCGTCACAAGCACCACTTCCTTATCAACGGTAATATCTTTAAGCTTTACGAAGTTATAACTGTTATCTATCCACGTTTCACAGCAATAATCCCCAAAGAATTCCGCCTTTTCGCCTACGTTCACTTTTCCGTACACACGGCTGCCTTGATACTTAAAGTTAAGCTTTACAGGTGCAAACTTGTTGTTTTCTTGACTGATTTTTTGATAATAATAGTAAATATCCGTCTTTTCGCCCGTTCTTGTAATGAAGGAACCGTCGTCGGTATAATATAAATCCCAAGCAGAGTTTTCACTCTTGGCAATATACGTGTAATAGTTGATTTGACTTACGCCGAATGCAAGCAACATATTGTTAATCCAACGGCAATCCGCTTCACTTAACTTACGGACGCATCTACCACCCTTCATTTCCGACGCAAAGCTTTGAGACACTACTTGCAAATCAATATCTAAACGCTTTGCTGCCCCTGCCGCCGCTTGTAACGTATTCATATACGAATATAAAACGATCGGACCATTTTCCTTGGCGTTACCTCTTTCCAACGTCCCCAAAGGATAGTCGTCATATTGCACGTAATCGCTATCCATAGCACGGACAAAGCCTTCTATGTACCGCCCATACTTCATTGCCGCAACCTTGCCTTTATCGCCTCCGTACGCCGCAAGCTCTGCCTCGAGAATTTGTTTTACCTTTTCCGCAGGAGAAATGACTTCTTGGTTGGGTGCTTCCCCACCGACTAAGGTATAAAAGTCTTTCGGAGAAATGCTAAACGGCTTATCTTCAAACCATTCCAAAAGCGGCATCATACTGTATACGCCCGCCGTAATATCACTGCGCATAGGAATTAAATTATGTTGAACGAAAATATCACGTTTGAATACGTTTTTCGCAACACGTTTTACCGCCCTGCACGTTTGCCCGTACGCTTCCACCATCGCATAGCCCGGTTCATCGGCAACCATAACGCCGTAAAATCCGGGATGGTCGATGTACGGTTTCAAAACCTTTACAATTACTTCATCGATTTCTGCTTCGCTTTGGAAGGTATAAGGGGATTCCTCCCCATCGGGAATTACAACGTCGGCAGGTTTAATGAGCATCCCGTGTTTTACACGAGACCATTGTTGAATTTGCCCTTCCATCATGATAATTTTTTTCAAACCTGCTTCGTAGGCTCTATCCCAAAAAACCTTGACTTCTTCCCATAACGCTTGGCGTTTTTCGTAATAATCGTCGCCGTAGTCGGCAGGTTTAACGTTACCGCCATGGAAATGTTTAATACGCGCGTCCGTTTGCGGGAAATAAATGGTCATACCGGCGTCTTTATAGTCTTTATAATGTTCCACCGTTCTAAGGTCTTTTCCTTCGTCAAACGTTTCGCCGTCACGAATCCAACGCCCACTGTTGGGACCAGAATAGCAATAGGCATCCATTTGATATTTATACGCGCTATAATCAGGCGCTTTTTTCTCCATTTCACTCATGTTTATTCTCTCCGTGCTCAATTTTATAAATCAATAGCCAAGAATTGTAAATAGCTATTTTTAACAATATATCATTTACAATCCTCGGCTAAAAATTTTTTAATAAGGGATAACGAATGCGGCTTGACCTGCTGCATTTTCAATAATCAATTTACCGTTGTCAAGAGGAACCAACGTGCGTTCGCCATTTCTATAAACCGCTGCGTATTTATATTTCGCCGCGTCAAACGTCAATTCCATTGTTTGATATGCATAACTACCTTTATGTGCCGAATCCACGATGTTTTGCACACAGTACATATAACGGTTGTTTTCTTTATCGTACGATTCCGTTACAAGCGCCGTTTCTTTATCAAGCGAAAAACCTTTCAATTCCGCAAACTGATATTCATTATTAAACATCCATTGTTCAGAATAATACGCCCCCTTGAAGTTAGCGGGTATTACATTGTATACACGGCTGCCTTGATACTTAAAGTTCAGCTTTACAGGCGCAAATTTGTTATTTTCTTGATTAATTTTTTGATAGTAATAATAAATATCTGTTTTGTCGCCCTGTCTCGTTATAAAGGAGCCGTAATTATTATAGTATTCATCAGAAGCAGAATTATCTTTTTTGGCAATATACGTATAATAATTGATTTGACTTACACCAAATGCAAGCAACATATTATTCATCCAACGGCAATCGTCTTCCGTCAACAAACGTTTCGTTGTGGAAGCATAACTTTGCGTAACAAATTGCAAGTCAATGTCCAGTTTCTTGCAAACACCTGCCGCAATTTGCAACCCAAGAAGATACGAATCCAAAACTTCAGGTTCTTCTTCCGTACCTCTCAAAGGATAATCATCATATTGAAGGTAATCACTTCCCATAGAAAGTGCAAATCCTTCCAAATATTTCTCAAACTTCATCGCACCGACTTTAATTACGTCGCCACCGTTTGCTTGCACTTCCGCTTCAAGAATTTTTTGCACCTCTTCTTTCGGGCTAATTACTTCTTGGTTCGGCTGACCGCCGCCTACCATGGTATAAAAATCTTCCTTAGATACCGTGTCTTCTTCATCGTCAAACCATTCTAAAAGAGGCAGCATAGAATATACGCCTGCGGTCAAATTACAACGCATCGGGAACAAGTTGTGTTGCACGAAAATATCAAAATTGTAATAGTTTTTCGCCGCACGCTTAATTGCTCTATACGTCTGCCCATAAGCTTCTACGCATGCATAACTGGGTTCGTCTTTGAGCATAACGCCATAGAACGCAGGATGGTCAATATACGGCTCTAACAGTTTTGCAATAACTTCATCAAATTCTTCTTCACTTTGGAACGTATAAGGCGATTCTTCCCCTTCAGGGATTACAACGTCTGCGGGTTTAAGCAGCATACCGTGTTCCACCCTAGACCAGCTTTGGAACTGCACGTCCGTCATAATAATTTTTTCAAGCCCCGCTTCATACGCTCTATCCCAAAATACCTTGGTAGATTCCCATTCTTTCTCACGGTTTTCCCAAACCTGTGGATTCCATTCGGAAACCTTCGTTGTACCGAGATAGTTACCGCTAACGCCCATACGCGCGTCCGTTTGCGGCAAATAAATGGTCATACCGGCGTCTTTATAAATTTGATAGTTTTCCACCGTACGCAAATCTTTACCAATATAATATTCAGAATCGTCCCAGTTCCAATGACCATCGTTGGGACCAGAATAACAATATGACTCAAATTTATGCGTATACGCACTGTAATCGGGAGCTTTTGCAAGCATTTCCGCTTCGTCTACGCTTGATGAGGAATTATTTTTACCATTACAAGCGGTAACCGAAAACAACGTACAAGCAGCCAAGACGCAAGAAATCAATTTTTTTATTTTCATTTTCTTAATCTCCTATTTTATTTTTTGGTAGACCGAAGTTTTATTTTCGGTCTACCTGTTTTATTAAAACTTCATTAGCCTTGATAAATCACCAAGTCGCCAAACTTCAAGGTATTATTCGCCGCGTCAACAGACCAGAAGCTGTTCCAGCCGTTTTCAGCCGTCATACCCGTCTTGGCCGCTGCGAACAGCTTAGCAAGCGTATCGTATGCATACGTATTCGTTACGTTCGTAACATTTTGCCAATCGCCCGTACCTACTTGATCTGCATAATATTCAGCTTCTACATCACCATAGTTCCAGCTAGGATTAATTTCAATTGCATAGCAATTTTTAAGTACAAGCTGAACGTTGCCGTGGTAACGCCCTACTAAACCCGTTGCATAACCGTCAGCGGCGTCTTTGTTAGCAATATCATTCATAACGCCAACGCAGTTTTCAAGAGTAATCGTGCCGCCGTTTACGTTACAAGAACCGTAAGGACTTACAGGCCAGTTGTTATCCGTGTCGTAAGGTGTCGTAATTTCCACATAGCAGTTGCTGATATATGCACCGGGACGAAGTTGCCCATTAAGACCACCGTTTCTCGTATAATATTGTCCAGATACATCCAAGGTCATTTCAACAGCCAAGTTTTTAATCGTACCGCCCATCAAATAGAATAAACACGCATAACCGCTACTATTGTAATTCGTCACTGTAAGATTAGAAATCGAATGACCGTTACCATCAAGTATTCCATAGAAAGTCGTACCGCCTGCAATCGTTTTATAACCTTCCGTTTTATTCAAGGTAATGCCCGTGAAATCAAGATTTGCCACCAGTGCGTAATAATCGTTTTCAGTCAGCGTAACATCGGTCGCCGCCATTAATTTCGTCTTAAACTCTTCTACGGACGCAATTTCATAATAGTTGTATACCTTAATCGTACACGTGGATTCAACCCCGTCCACCGTTGCCGTGATGATTGCCGTACCGCCCTTCTTCGCCGTTACCAAGCCGTTTGCATCTACCGTAGCTACCGACGTATCCGAAGATTCAAACGTAGCAGTATTTTTCGTATTCAACATATTTAATTGTACAGTGCCTGCAAAGTTATTGGTATTCGTACCCGTAGCAAAGAACAAGCTCGCCGATGTAACGTCAAGTTTCGGGCTCTTTGCATTATAAATAACCGTATTATTAAATTTCAACAAACCGTTAGTAGCATCCACCGACCAGTAACTGTTCCAACCGTTAGCAACTGTCATACCGGTTTTCGCGTCACCAAACATATCTACCAATGTTGTATATGCGCTGTTATTCTCATCGACAACAGGCGTAAACCAATCGTCTCTCGTATCAACATAATATTGCGCTGTGCCGCCGTCCTTGGGATTGATTTCCACTGCATAACAGTTCTTCATAATCAACTTACCAACCCCAGGAGTATTTATACGACCGACTAAAGCCGCAGCATAACCGCCGTCGCGAGCATTTGCCACTTCACGCAATACGCCTACGCAATTTTCAATTATCGCAGAACCAGAGGACATGCTTACCATACTTGCAAGCGGTGCTACAGGGCGGTTGTTATCCGCATAATGCGTGGTTGTCAAATCGAAATAGCAGTTATTCACGTGCCCACCTGCATACAACGCCGCAAGGAAGCCACCATTTCGTGCCGAGCCGACCGTAAGATCTATCAAATTAAATTTCACTGACAAATTCATAATGGTACCCGACGCCGCATAAATCACACACGCCGCGTTACCGGTTGACGCGTTAGGTGCAATGGTAAGATTTTTAATAGCATATCCGTTACCATCCAAAACACCACTAAACGTTTTTGCCACACCGTCAACAAGACCGATGGTATTATAACCTTCCGTTTTGTTTAATACGATACCCGTAAAGTCAAGGTCGTTTTGCAATTGACCGTAAATATAAGGGTCTTCCGTAGGCAAAGCTAAAAATTCTTCAATTGTAGAAATTTCATATTTTTTACAAGCGGTAAGATTCAACGCAGCCACGCTGTTTTTACCATCCTTGTAAATCAACGTATATTGCCCAAGTTCGCTGAGCGTAAAGGTATCTCCCGTCACGTCCGTAACGTTCCCTTTGTCATCAGCAAGCTTCAAGCTATACGTATAGCCGGGCTCCGTCACGATATAATCGGCAACGTTCAACGTTTGATTTCTAAGTACCTTTGCCTGTGCCGTATTTTTGAATTTAGAAGTCGTGAAGATAGCATTTACCGCTTCGTCCAAACTGTCTGCGTGAATGACAGGATAAATCTTATCCAACACCAAACGTTTACCGTAATGTCCGTATGCAACGATGTTACCTTTATAATATTCGCTATCCATCGGCATGATAAAGGAATTTTCAGCAAAATTGAACGTATACGTACCGCTGAAATATACTTCGCCCGTATCACGGTCAGAAAGATAGAAACCAAGCGTGAGATGCGTCGAAGAACCATCTACAAAACCCATAACCATGCTAAATTTAGTGTCGGGATTGTTCGCTTGTTCGGTCATGCCCACCATCTTGCCTTTGATACCGCCGTCTCTAAACCAACCTTCCGTATCGCTGTCAGGGTTGGATATTTTTTGCGGTCCATATATATCCAAACGATTACATACGCTTCCCGTCCACTTGCTAAATACGGCGCCGTCATTTTGTGTAAAGCCGTTTGCCACAACAATACCCTTATATTGTTCGTCGTATTTTAAGTCCGTAGTGTACATCGTATTTTCCGGTTCGTTTTCAAAGAAGCCGATTGCAGGCATATTATTGCCCGTGAAATCGAACGCGACAAAATCACCGAAGCTGTAATCGCCCATATATGCCAAATACGCTTGTTCCTGTTGTTGGCTCCATCTGGGCGCACCGCTAGTTTTTCCCCCACCGTATTCCCCTGCATTTAACGTCACACCGCCTTCCGCAACTGTAATGGCATTATATTCCACCATATTGTTGGCTTCCATAAACGCTTTCGTTTCTTCATCAATATAACGAACGCCGACGTCTTGCGTTACGTGACGTGTTTGTCCATCTTCCGTTTCCACGTGATACGCAAACGTGTGCTCCCCAAACGAAACAATCGTATAAGAAGTTTGGTCAGGAGTAAATTCCGTTGTAACGCCATTAACCGTAACGTTATCCATTACCATTTTCCACGGATAATACGATTCTACGGCGATATTCATTTTATCGAAAAATTCTTCAAAAACAATCACGTCACCTACGTTGTAGAAATCATTACAAATTGTATATTCCCACATAATATTAGGCACGAAAATGGTCAAAGGAAATTCGCTAACGCCTTCATATTCGCCATCGTATACCGTATAAACAATCGTATATTCCCCCGGTTCATTAGGCGTCCAAGCTTTTTTCTTGGTTACGTCTACCAAATATCCATTAGGACCTTTAATTTCGATTTTATACTCACTGTCCGTTACGTACTTGATGTAAGCATCTAACGCAATCGTGTTCGTATATTTCACCCTTTCCAGCGACCCTTTCAAAAACTGCGGGCCGGGTCCTTCTTCTTTTGGCGTACAAGCGACGATACCAAAACTTATCGTCCCAATCAAAGCAGCTAAAAGATATTTCGTGATTCGTTTCATATTTTACTCCTTTATTTTATTTATTTTTTTGTTATAGCTTATCCTCCCTGTAAACAGGGACTTGCCTGTTCCACCCGACTGAACAATACAGCCACACGCATGAGTGAAACAGGCGCATCCCCTCAAAGGAGGGATGGTAAGCAATATTACGTCAAAAAAATCCTGAAATTTATCACTTACCTAAGCATATGTATTATACCATATACAGTGTTTTATTTCAATATTGAAAAATGCAAAAATTCTATTATCTTATGCACTGTTGACGGATAAATATTGACAAACTGCACAATCTAAAATATAATAAATGCATGGATATTACGAAGAAACACACAAATTTCAGATTGGGAAATATTTATTATTGTCATTCCACCACAAATTATGACAATACTATTTCAGCACGCGTGCGTACCGTAACACAAATCCACAATGAACACGAAATCTTCTTGCTTATAAAAGGTTCCGTTCATTACATGATTGAAGACGAAACGTATATCGTTAATGAGGGCGAAGTTGTGCTTGTTCCAGCGAATACACTCCATTACACCTTGGTAGATAGAAACATAGAATACGAACGTATCGCTTTGGAGTTTCCGCCTGAAATTTTACCGCCGCTCTCCACTTTGAATTTTTCCTCCGTTTTTAGCAACGCAAAATTACACCGCTATACCATCCCCAGCGATAAAGCGGCGGAAAGCGGTCTTGCCAAACAAATTCTTGATTTCAAAAAATATACCTGCGCTAAAAACGTATATAAAGAACTGACAATCGTCCAAAAGATTTGCAATATAGTAAAAACCTTACACTCTATCAGTACCACTTTGGTTAGTAGTATCCCCGACGCCAACCCCAAAACTTTGTCCGTATCCCAGCGTTGTATTGATTTTATCAAGAATAACATGGACAAACCTATCACCGCACAGATGATCGCAGACGCAACGTTTCTTTCCGTTTCGCATATCTTGCATCAATTTAAGCAAGAAGTTGGTATCACTTTGCACCACTACATTTCTCTGCATAAAGTGCGTGTAGCCGAAGAACTTTTAGCAAAAGGCATTACCCCCGCAAAGGTTGCCCGGCAGCTTGGGTATGATTATTATTCCACGTTTTACAGCAATTTCGTAAAATACATCGGACATCCACCGATACACACAACTGAAAATAGTGCTCAACAGCAAACAAGTCGGATCGTAGCCATGTCGTTCTGTGAGCCAAGGAGTTGAACAACTTGCTTGTCTTCCTAAGACCGCTTGGCCTCCGACTTTATTATTCCACGTTTTACAGCAATTTCGTAAAATACATCGGACATCCACCGATACACACAACTGAAAATAGTGCTCAACAGCAAAC
>JAZSHX010000008.1:0-36036 GCA_045533485.1 Candidatus Scatosoma sp.
CCCCCCCCGTCCTGTCATTCTGGAGCGCAACGCAGTGCAGTGATAGAATCTCTTTTTCCCCAAAAAATCACAAAATCGCATAACAAATCCGCCAAGTATTCGTATTTTCGTTTGTTGTATAAAAAAGTATAACGTACAATCGATTTTTTCGATTAAAAAATTAAAAATATTTCATTTTTTTGTAAAAATAAGTTGCAAAATTTGTTTGCATTGTGTTATAATAATTATAACTATTATAAAATAAACAGGGGCATGCCCCTATTTGGCGCAACGTATTGCGCCAAATAAAAGATTTTTACAAAGGTATGTAATTGTTTTTGGGTTCGTTAAAGGCAATTTCACACATAGAAAAAGAACAAATAATTATTTTTGGAGGTAACTCATGAACAAAAAATTGAAAGCCACGTTAGCATTAGCTATGTGTGCTGCAATGTCGGTTAGCATGGTTGGTTGCAGAAAGAAAAAGCAAGAACCTGCTAAAACGTACACGTACAACACGTATACGTCCGTGTCTCCCTCGAACTGGAATGAACTTACGTATCAAGACAACAACGATACGCAAATCATGTCCTACTTGAACAGCCCTTTGTTTGAATTTGACTTCAAATTCGACGCAAACGGCGAAATCGTACCCGGCGACTTCGAAGTGGAATATTCCTTCGCAACGGGTTTGAAAGACGTTTCCGAACAATACAAGGACGCTGAAGGCACCGCATATGAAGCAGGTTCCGGTATGGCTTGGCAAATCACCATCCGCGAAGACGGTAAATGGAACGACGGTACGGCTATCAAAGCAGGCGATTTCCTTTATACGATGCAAGAACAACTCAACCCCTTGTTTATGAACTATCGTGCAGACAGCTTCTATGCTGGTTCGACGATTATCAAGAATGCAGAAGCATACGTAAAACAAGGCAGCGTGGAAGCAAGAGGCGCACACACGAAATATACCGACTGGGCAACCGCAAAAGCAGACGGTGTAAAATTCGACATCCTTGGCAACAATACGTATTTTGGCGCTTGGGCAAACAAAAACTATTCCAGCTATTTTGAACAAGCTGGTGAAGGTACCGGTTGGGCTTGGTTAGTATGCGGTCTTGGCGCTGCAACGACCCCCGATGCAGTTATGGCACTTCAAGGCAAAACGTTTGCGGAAATCGAAGCAAACGCAACGCTCAAAGCAGCGTGGGATGCAGTTATCGGTATGTGGCAAACGGATCCCAACGAAGAATTGCATTTCTTCACGTATGATTACACGTGGCCTACGGTGGCATGGAGCGAAGTAGGTTTCTATGCTCCCAACGATACGACCATCGTTTTGGAACTTGAACAACCCCTTATGCTTTTGAAAGAAGACGGTTCTCTTTCCTACAAAGCAGCGTACAACATGGCTTCCTTGCCTTTGGTTAAGAAAGATTTGTATGAAGCTTGCAAGCAAGCGCCCGTAGAAGGTTCCACGCTTTGGACGTCTAACTATCATTCGTCCTTGGCTACGACGGCAAGCTGGGGCCCTTATATGCTTACCGAATTCCAAGCTGGTAAGGTTTATAAGATGGAAAAGAACCCCAACTGGTACGGTTGGAATATGGACAAATATGCTGGTCAATATCAAACGACGCATATCGTTTGCGAAACCATCTCCGAATACAACACCGCATTCTTGAAATTCAAGAAAGGTGAAATCAACGGTATCGGTATCGACGTATCCATCGCAACCGATTACAAGAACTCCGACAGAGCATACTACACGCCCGACGATTACGTTGGTTCCTTGCAATTGCAAGTTTCCGCGGCTGGTTTGAAGGGTAGAGAAAGCGCAGGCGTGAACAAGACCATCTTGTTGCAAGACGATTTCAGAAAAGCATTGTCGCTTGGTTTGAACCGTGACGCGTATGCAAAGGCAACGACGACGTCGTCCTTGGCTGGCTTCGGTTTGTTCAACTCTATGCACTATTATGACGTAGCTAACGGTAAAGCTTACCGCGAATCCGACGCAGCAAAGAAAGTACTTTGCAACGTTTACGGTGTAAATCCTGCTGACCACGGCAACGACCTTGACAAAGCAGTTGACTCCATCACCGGTTATGACCTTACGGCTGCAAAAGCACTTGTAAACAGCGCTTACGATAAAGCGGTTGCTGCTAGCGATTTGAAGACGACGGATAAAGTTGTATTGACCTACGGTGCGTCCGTGGACAACGAAATCACGCGCAGATATTATGAAAACTTGAAGAATCAATGGACCGAACTTATGAAAGGCACCAAGCTTGAAGGTAAGTTTGAACTTGAATTCGACGCATCGTTTGGTACGAAGTGGGCTGACGACTTCCGTGACGGCGCATACGACATCTGCCAAGGCGGTTGGACGGGCGCAGCTTGGGATCCCGGCTACCTTTTGATGGCTTACCTTGATCCTGACTATATGTACTCCGCAACGTGGAATACGAGTGCTGAAATGGCAACCTACTCTGTAAAAGGCGTTAACGCTGACGGCGAAGTTACCAACGTGGCAACGGACGTTTACACGGCTGAACACAGCTTGATGGAATGGTGGACGCTTCTTAACACGACGTGGCAAGCAGGCGCGTTGAACGACGAATACCGTGTTGAATTGATTGCATGCTTGGAAGAAGCAATTCTCAACAAATACTACACGGTTCCCGTAACGTACAGCTTCGGCGCTTCCCTTATGAGCTTCAAGACCGACTATATCACGTACGAATACAACACGTTCTGCGGTTACGGCGGTATTCAATATATGACGTACAACTATGACGACGCGGCATGGGCAGAATACGTGGCTGCAAACGCAGTAAACGGCGAATTGAACTACAAGTAAGATTCGTGGCGCTTTGATAAGCGTAAATATCTTGTAACTTAAGCCGATTATAGTGGGGAAATGACCTTTCCCCACTATATTGCGGTTTATACAGTCTTTGAAATCGGCGGGTTTCCGCCCTTTGTAGGAGTTTTTTTTACTATGTATATGTTCAAATATATAATGAAGAGAATCGGTCTTATGCTTATGACCTTCTGTATCATTATGGTTATGTGCTTCATCCTTATCAAAATGTTGCCCATCGTTATCGACGTGCAAATGGGTAAGGACGCAGCTATTTTGAAAGCGCAGTTGGAAGCGCGTGGGTATTACGATCCCATTTTCGTGCAGTTGATCAATTACCTGAAACGTATTGTTTTGCACGGTGACTTCGGTATCGGCGTAAATATGCCGGAATTTAGAAATCAACCCGTTTGGGACGTTTTCGTAAGCCAGCTTCCGCCCACGGTGCTTATCAACGTATATTCCAGCTTATTTGCCGTTCCTTTGGGCTTGGGCTTGGGTATCTATGCGGCGCTCCGCAAAAATAAATGGCAAGACCACACCATTTCGACACTTGTAATGGTGCTTATCTCCGTGCCTTCGTACGTTACGGCGTTCTTGTTGCAATACGTGATTTGCTTCAAGCTGGATTTGTTGCCCTTGACGATGAAATCGGGGTATGATTATTTCACGTGGGACATGTTCAAATCTATGCTTCCCGCGGTGCTTGCTATGTCGTTCGGTTCTATCGCCGGCTATTGCCGTTTCACGCGTGCCGAACTTACCGAAGTGTTGACAGGCGAATATTTGTTGCTTGCCCGCACGAAAGGGTTGACAAAGAAACAATCTATCTTCCGCCATGCGCTTAGAAACGCTATGGTGCCTATTTTCCCGATGATTATCGGTGAATTTATTTCCGTTTTGTCCGGTTCGCTTATCTTGGAGCAAATTTTCTCCATTCCGGGTGTTGGCAGATTGTATCTTAACTCTATCAATTCACTTGACTACGACTTCTTTATGCTGCTCTCCGGCTTCTATACCTTGGTTGGTCTTGCCGCGGGCATCGTTATCGATATCAGCTACGGGTTCATTGACCCGAGAATAAGAATGGGGGCGAAATAATATGGAAAACATTGAAATGATGAATATCCCCAAAGAGAAATTCGCTCCGGCGAAAAACCGTGACAATTTGCACGATAAAAAGCTGGATACCAAGCCGGTTGGCTATTTTAAGGACGCGTGGCTTCGTTTCCGTAAAAACAAGGGTTCGGTGTTTGCATTCGGCATCATCGTATTGTTGCTTTTGTTTGCAATCATCGTGCCGATGATAAGCCCGTATACGGTTGCTTATGAAGATGATAACTTTAAGTATAATTATCCCAAAAACAAGCTTTGCGTAAGTATGGGCTTGGATTTCTGGGACGGCTGTTCCAAGAAAACGCTCAACGAAACGACCTTCTTGCAACATTATGCAATCGGGGAAGAAACGGGTAAGCTTGTTGTAAAGAACAATGATTACGACGTGGAAGCCACAACGACGGGTAATTATTATACCTACCGTTTGGATTCCTACAGCTTGGTTGGTTGTACGCTTCAAAAGCTGACGTTGGCTGAGTTCCAAGCGTTGCAAGCATACCAAGAAGAAATCGGTGTGCAAATTATTTATCCTGCGGTAAATAAAAAGGAAGCCGTTTATCAAAAATATTCTTCGCAATTTGCCAACAACGACAACGTTTGGTATAAATTGACGGAAGGGTATGCAATCAACGCCGACGGTACGGTAAATAAGCGTAAAAAGATGGCTGTTCCCGAAGTTGTGCGCGATACCAACAAGCAAATCGTTTTAGATGCAAACGGTAAAATTCAATACACGCCCAACTATATTGAAGCTACGGGTACGGACGCATACACCAGCACGATGTATATCGAAGGCGATACCAAGCAATACGATTACGCTGTGAAAAAGCAAGGCGATCAATACGAAGTACGTGTAGATTATTACGAATACTACAAGTATTTGCACCAAGAAATTTATAAAGACGGTATTAAAGAACCGGTTTTCCTGTTCGGTACGACGCAAAACGGTAAAGATATTCTTACCTGCTTGGGTTCGGGTGCGCGCTTGTCTTTCATTTTGGCAATCACCGTTTCTGCGGTAAATATGTTCGTCGGCGCTATCTACGGCGCAATCGAAGGTTACTACGGCGGCAAGCTCGACTTGTTTATGGAACGCTTCTCCGATATTTTATCGGCAGTGCCTTTCATGATCGTAATTTCCCTTTTGAAAATGCACATGGGCGGTACAAGCCAGCTATTGATTTTGTTCATCGCGTTCTTCCTAACGGGGTGGATAGGTATGGCGTCGCGTGTGCGTATGCAGTTCTACCGCTTCAAAAACCAAGAATACGTTTTGGCGGCAAGAACGCTTGGCGCAAGCGATAGACGTATTATGTTTAAGCACATTTTCCCCAACTCGCTCGGTACGATTGTCACCGGCTCGGTTTTGGCGATCCCCGGTATGATTTTCTCTGAATCTTCCTTGAGCTATTTGGGTATTATCAACTTGCAAACGGGTAGTATGACCAGTGTGGGTAACATGCTTTCCAGCGCGCAAAAATATTTGACCAGTTATCCGTATATGATGTTGTTCCCTGCGCTCTTCATTTGTTTGTTGATGCTCAGCTTCAACCTGTTCGGTAACGGTTTGCGCGACGCGTTCAACCCGTCCTTGCGTGGTGCGGAGGATTAAGATATGGAAAAGAAATTAGAAGTTAAAAATTTGGTTATCTCTTTCCGTACGCAAGCAGGCAAAGTGCAAGCAGTGCGCGACATTTCCTTTGACCTTTACAAGGGCGAAACGCTGGCAATCGTAGGCGAATCGGGCTCTGGTAAATCGGTAACGTCCAAAGCGATTATCGGTATTTCCGCGGCAAACGCAATCGTGGAACACGGCGAAATTTTGTACGACGGACAAGATTTAGTGCGTATTCCCGAAGAAGAAATGCACAAGCTTCGCGGCGACAAAATCGCGATGATTTTCCAAGATCCGCTTTCTTCGCTTGACCCGATTATGCGCATAGGCCACCAAATCACGGAAGCGATGCTTTTGAAAAACAAGGCAAACCGTAAGGAAGGCCGCGTAGCGTTCAATAAAAAGCTTACCGTTTTGGCAAACACGATGGTAGCGGCGCTCAACGCCAAGCTGGAAAACGGCACGGCGGACGCGCAAGAAACCGCCGAACTTTTGCAAAAAGTAGGCGAATATATCAAAACGTTCGACAAATTCAATATCAAAGCGATTGAGCTTGAAAACGCGTACAACGTTGCGAAAAATAACGCGCAAGAACTCATCTCCATCATCGACGATTTCCTGTTTATGATGGAAAAACGTCAAAAAATCGACGTTATCGACGTGTTGAAGTCGATGAATAAAAAGCTCAAAAACGTACAAGAAAAATACTTCGCTTCGGGCTGCTTTGACGAATTAGACGCGTACATGGTACGCCTGTATGAAGCTATTAAGACCGAACAAGCGAAGGTTTCCTTGCTCGACAAAGCAAAGAAAATCGTGCTTAGAAGAGCGCAAAACATCTCCGCAGAGCAACAAACGTTGGATTTGTGTAAACAAATGCGCGCAACGCTCGCTACGCTTGTAGAACGCCCTGCATATAACTTCTTTAGAATCGGCTATTACGTGTATAAGCACCCCGAAGCGGATTTAAGCACGTTGCCTGCACAGGAAGCCAACGAAAAAGCGTATAGGTTCCTTATGGAAGATTATATGCACGCATTTTTGAAGCTGGAACGTTTGGCAGTGCAATACGCGCAAACGCAATCGCTTGAAAACAAAAAGCAAGCGCTTGCAAGCTTGAACGAAGCAAAAGCGTTCTTTGCGGCAGGCGATTTCACGGCAGCGCAAGCAGCGGAAATGAGCAAGGCAGTAGCCAAAGCAGTGACCGCGTCCATCAACGAACTTGACGTTATCAAGGACAGCGTTGCTTACACGTTCGCAGGCGCGCTCAACCGCGAAGTAGACAAATACTTCTTCTATATAAAGAACAATCCCAAGGAAGAAGCACGTTTTGCGCGTCAAACGGCGAAACGCGATGCGTTGATTGCCAAAGGCAAAACGGTAGACTGGAAAGTCGTTCCCAAGTTCATCATCGAACCGGAAACGCAAATCAAATCGATTGTGTCCGTTTTAGACCGCGTAATCGCGAAATTCAAAGCAGATATCGAAAACGCGGGGAACGTAGACGCGGAAGAAAGCTGTGTAAAACTTGTCGACTACTTGAAAGAAAAGGCGTCGCAGGTCGTATTCAAGCTTACCAAGCGTATTGCGAAAGAACGCGCAATCAAAATCATGGAAGAAGTAGGTATTCCCGAACCGCGTATCCGTTATCAACAATACCCGTTTGAATTTTCGGGCGGTATGCGTCAACGTATCGTAATCGCAATCGCGCTTTCGGCAAACCCCGACATTTTGATTTGCGACGAACCCACGACGGCGCTCGACGTAACCATTCAAGCGCAAATTTTGGAACTTATCAACAAACTCAAAGCGGAACGTAACCTTTCGATTATTTTCATCACGCACGACTTGGGCGTAGTTGCAAACATGGCGGACAGAATTGCCGTTATGTACGCAGGTAAAATTGTCGAATACGGCACGGCGGAAGACGTATTCTACGATCCCCGTCACCCGTACACGTGGGCGTTGCTTTCGTCCATGCCCGACTTGGACACGAACGAAAAGCTGGACGCAATCCCGGGTACGCCGCCCAACATGATCTATCCGCCCGTAGGCGATGCCTTTGCCGACCGTAACAAATACGCAATGGAAATCGACTTTGAAATGCAACCCCCGATGTTTGAAATCACGCCGACGCACTATGCGGCAACGTGGCTTTTGCATCCCAACGCAGAAAAAGTAGAAGTTCCCAAGATTATTACGGAACGCATCAAACGCATGCACGAAAGAGGAGGCAAGGACAATGACTAACAACGAAGTTTTATTAAAAGTTGAAAATCTTTGCCAGTATTTCCGCATGGGGCATAGAGACTTAAAAGCGGTGGATAACGTCAATTTCGAAGTGCACAAAGGCGAAGTTTTCGGGCTTGTAGGCGAATCCGGTTGCGGCAAAACGACGACCGGCCGTTCGATTATCAAGCTCTACGACATCACGTCGGGCAACGTCTACTTTAAGGGGCAAAGAGTGGGGGCAGGTACGCGTTCATACAAGGATGCGATCACTGCCGCACGCAAAAATGCAGCCGCGCAAATCAAGGAATTGAAAGCGCAATTAAAGGAAGACGCAAGCAAACAAGCGGATATTGCCGAGAAAATTGCACAAATTAAAGTAGAGCTTAAAGAAACGGTAGAAAACAACCGCAATCTTATCCGCGAAGCCAACTTTGACAACAAAAACGTGAACAAAATGCACGCGGATTCGTTGTTGAAAAAGCTGGAAGACGAATATGCGGAAAAGTTTGCCAAAGCGGAAGGCGACGAAGAAGCGACGAAAGCGTTGAAAAAGGAATACGCAAACCGTTGCCGCGTAGCCAAGAAAAGCAAACTCATCACGCAAATCCAAATGATTTTCCAAGACCCCATCGCGTCGTTAGACCCCCGTATGACGGTTCGCGAAATCATTGCGGAAGGCCTGATTATCAACGGTATCACGGATAAAGACTATATCAACGAAAAGGTGTACGAAATTTTGGAAACGGTAGGTCTGGTACGCGAACACGCCAACCGCTACCCCCACGAATTTTCGGGCGGCCAACGCCAACGTATCGGTATCGCGCGCGCCATCATTATGCAACCGGAAATGATCATTGCCGACGAACCCATTTCGGCGCTCGACGTGTCTATCCAAGCGCAGGTAATCAACCTTTTGAACGACTTGCGCGAACGCTTGGGCTTGACGATTTTGTTCATCGCGCACGACTTGTCCGTTGTCAAATACTTCTCCGATAGAATCGGCGTTATGTATTTCGGCAAAATGGTCGAACTTGCTTCGTCGGAAGAACTCTTCAAACACCCGATGCACCCGTACACGAAATCGTTGTTGTCGGCAATCCCCTTGCCCGATCCGCAGTACGAAAAGCAACGTACGCGCGTAACGTACAACCCGATTGCGGACCACGACTATTCGACAAATCCCCCGTCCATGCGTGAAATCGCGCCCGGGCATTTCGTGTATTGCAACGACGAAGAAGAAGCGAAATACAAATCGTTGTTGAAATAAGCAAATATCAAAAGGAAGCAAGCAGTGGAACAAGAAAAGAAAGCAACGCTCATACGTTATTTAGTATGTTTCGCCGTAGGCGCAGGCATCGTTTTGGCGGTGTTTGCCTTGAAAGGCTTTTTCATGGAAACGGCGAAAGAAAATATGCAGCTTTTGCACGACGCATTTTTCAGTGCAGGGGCGCTAATGATGTTGTTTTCGGGCTTGTTATATGTCAGTGGCGAAGGCGCGTTTTTAGGCATCGGCTATGCGTTAGGCAGGGCGTTCCGTGCGCTTATCCCGTTTTCGCATAAACCGCACGAAACGTACGCGCAGTACCGCGAACGCAAAACGGGCGAACGCAAAAAGGGCGACCACAGCTTACTCTTCACAGGCTTGTTCTTCTTTGTGGTAAGCTTAATCTTCTTGGCGATTTGGTATAAACTGTAAAAAATTGATTTTCCCCCCACGGAAGCGTCACCGCTCCCGTGGGGATTTTTTATGCCCCTTGGCTCTCTTTACACAAGGGAGCCAAACAAAGCCCCCCTTGTGCAAAGGGGCGAACTCCACCAAACCGCCCCCCTTGTGCAAAGGGGGGATTAAGGGGGGGATTGCAATACGATGCCTTGCAATTCACGGGCGTCCTGTCACCCTGGAGCGTAAGCGATAGAATCTCGTAATAGACTCTATCAGTCGTTTCACTCCTTCCAGAGTGACAGCTCTAATGTCATTCTGGAGTATGCGAAGCATACGATAGAATCTCTTTCCCCAAAAAAAATCACAAAAACCTATGACAAAACGCCGTAACCCCTTATAAATCAACAAAAAAACAAAAAATTTTCAAAAAACCCTTGACAAAGCCCATCGATAGTGCTACAATACATAGTATAAGTTGTGATTTTTTCATAATTACGCGCATATAATGAATAACGTATGCAAGCGCAAAAGACAAGCGCAAACGGCAAAGCCAAAAAACAAACGGCAAAGCCAAACGCAGTGAAAAAAGCACAGCAAACAACCGTGATACGAAACGGGGTGCAAAAGCCCCGAAAAGTATAAATACTTTTAGGAGGACAACTATGTCTAAAAACGAAAATGTAGTAGTAGAAGAAGGCAAGGAAAATTTCTTCAAAAAAGCATGGAACGGCACGAAGAACTTTTTCAAAAACGTTTGGGGCAAAATCAAAGCAATTCCCTGGACTGACCCCGTGAAACCCGTTGTGGCTTGGAGCATTATCGGCGGCGTACTTGTTGTATCCGTGGCATTGATGCTTATTTTCTGGCTCTAATTCGGTTACACACAATCAACTAAAAAATTTTTAAGGAGAAAATAAAAATTATGAAAATGCATAACAAAAAACGCGGCTTTACGATTGTTGAACTTGTTATCGTAATCGCGGTTATCGCAATCTTATCGGCAGTTTTGATTCCCACGTTCGCGGGCATCGTGAAAAAGAGCAGACAATCCGCTGACGAAACGGCTGTTCGCAACATGAACACCATCTTGGCGGCTGACGGCGCAGTGGAACCCACTAACGTTTTCGAATTGTGGGATGTATTGGCAGAAAACGGCATCGATACGGAAGACTACAAACCTATGCAAAACGATACGTTCTTCTTCTGGGATAGCGCAATCAACAAAGTTGTCTACACGGATGAAAACTACAATGTAACGTATCCTGCTGACCAAGTTGAAAATACGAACAAAGCAGCTTGGATTTCCCTTTCCGGTGAAATTCGTGAAGCAAAGCTTACCGACGTTACGCTTAGCGAAGACAAAGCAACCGCAACCGTTGACAACGCAGAAGAATATATCGCACTTGTAAACGCAATCAACGACGGCAAATCGAAAGTGGAAAAAGTTACTAAGATTCAATTGCCTGCAGAAATGTATTTCATGGGTGCTTCTGCTTCCATTGAAACCGTGAAAGGTGCAAATAAGGATAATCCTGCTACGCTTACCATTGAACCTTCGCAAGTGGGTGGTCAAACTACGATGTATGGCGTTGTTAATATGGGCGCTATTAGAGACGGTGCCGAAAACAGCGCTGGTGTTGGTAGAAACTACTGCAATGGTCTTATTGGTGGCGTACAATATGCAAACGTTACGTTCCGTGGTCTTGTACTTGAAAACTGTGCGTTCGGTTCCGCAACGACGACTTTGGTAGGCGCATTGGCTGGTACGGTAGAAGACGCTACTGTTACTGTTTCAAATGTAGACCTTAAAAATGTTACTGTTTTCGGTTTGATGAAAGTTGGTGCATACGTTGGTCAAGTAAACCAAAGAACGACGACCACGAAACTTACCATTTCTTCCGATAGTAACGCAGAAGACGTAACCGTAAAAGTTGTGGCTGGCTTCGCTGGTAGGGTGGTTGGTATTGCTTATGGTGCGACCACGGCGGCTACTGTTACTGTTACTGATGCAATTTCTCGTTTCGACGATGGCATTACCGTTGAACTTGTAAAGGATTCCAGAGTAACCTACATTACCATCGATGGTGAAGTATATGGTACGGATATGGATGTTGTTGATGACGACGATATCCAAGTTGCTAATCCTGAAAAATACTGTGCTACAGTTGCTAACTATGGTTGGATTGCAATTTCTGGTTCCGAAGAAAAACCTTATAATGCTAGCACAGTAAACACGAAATATGTGGTTCAAGGTCAAATCGAATAAGTTTCCATTTTAGACAAAAATAAATAAAAGTAAGTCGCCTGTGCTTTCTGTATGGCAAGTCACAGGCGACGCCTATTATAAGGAGAAAAAGTATGAAAACGCAAAACAAAAAACGCGGTTTCACCATCGTGGAACTCGTTATCGTAATCGCAGTAATCGCAATTTTGTCCGCTGTTATGATTCCCACCTTCTCGGGCATTGTTAGAAAAGCAAAAGAATCCGCAGCTATGCAAGAAGCAAACAACATTGCTCGTGCAGTTTCCGCTACCACGGAAGAAGGTATGTTCCCTAACGTTTCAGGCGTTGACGCATACGTTGTAACGGATAATTTCTGGTTTGAAGTAGATGATAACAAAATCAGCGATGCAAAAGAAGGCAATCTTCCCGACACGGTTAAAACGGATTTGACGGATTTGTCTACGCTTACCGCTGGTACTTACTATGTTCCCGTTCAATTAGTGGAAGATTATGAATTGACGGAAGCAGAAGAAGCTTACAAAGTTTACGTAGCATACGTAGTGGAATAAGCATAAAACTAAAAAGCTACCAAAAAGCGCAAACTAAAAAGCGTTAAAAAAAGCGCGATAAAATGGCGCAATAAACGACCGCAATAAAATGGCGCAATAAAGAAAAATGCAGGGCACTCTGCACTCCTTGGGCGAGTGCAGGGTGCTTTATGGTTTTATCGTTGTCACCCTGGAGCGCAACACCCCCACATTCTGTCACCCTGGAGCGGAACGCCCCCCACATTCTGTCACCCTGGAGCGTAAGCGATAGGGTCTCAAAAAAAGACAAGAGACTCTATCAGTCGTTTCACTCCTTCCAGAGTGACAGCTCTAATGTCACCCTGGAGCGGAACGCCCCCTACGTCCTGTCATTCTGGAGCGAAGCGATAGAATCCCCCAAAAAAACGAGAAAACAAAAATGTATTACGTATATATACTAACAAACAAAGCAAAAACCGTGTTATACACAGGGGTAACAAACGACCTGACAAGGCGTATGTATGAACATAAAAATAAATTGATTGATGGTTTTTCAAAACGTTATAACTTGAATTTGTTAGTATATTACGAAACAACGACAGATGTAAAGAGTGCGATTGCAAGGGAAAAACAAATAAAAAATTTATTGCGTAGAAAAAAGGAACAGCTAATTTCTGCGATTAACCCTGAATGGAATGATTTGACAAATGGAGATCCTATCATTTCGCCTAACGGCTACATTCCAGGATGACAATCCTTATGTCATTCTGGAGCGGAACGCCCCCCACATTCTGTCACCCTGGAGCGTAAGCGATAGGGTCTCAAAAAAAGACAAGAGACTCTATCAGTCGTTTCACTCCTTCCAGGATGACAATCCTTATGTCATTCTGGAGCGGAACGCCCCCCACATTCTGTCACCCTGGAGCGTAAGCGATAGGGTCTCAAAAAAAAACAAGAGACTCTATCAGTCGTTTCACTCCTTCCAGAGTGACAGCTCTAATGTCATTCTGGAGTATGCAAAGCATACGATAGAATCTCTTTTCAAACTCAACGATAAACACCCCACAACCAACAACCAACCATGAAACAAACGAAAACGACCAAAAACACGCAAAAAACGCGTCATAAACGCCGTGGGTTCACCATTGTCGAACTGACGGTCGTTTTGGCTGTTTCCGCCATTGTTTTAACGATGATTGCGTCTTTCTCCGCGCTTGTGTCGGGGCAAGTAAAGCGCAATCGCCTGCGCACGGATTTCCTTTCTGCTGTGTCCGATTGCAAGCTTGCGTTACAAACTCAATGCGCAGAACTTGACGGCGCAGGTGCAGAAATTTCCGTTGAAGCTCTAATAGCAAATATAATCGATACGCAATCAAATTTGTATGACTGCGATTATACGATAAACGGCAATTATCTTAAATTCACCTTTACCAACGAGCAATTAAAAGACGAAGTTTCGTTTATTTTAGCTTCGCATTGCGGTGCAACGTTTGTAATCGAAGGGGGTACGCCATGAAACGCAAACTCTTGAAAAACAAACGCGGCTTCACGCTTGTGGAAACGGTAGTGGCGCTTGCGCTTATCTTAATCGTTTCGGCAACGTCGCTCACCTTGATTTCGTCCGCCAACAACGCCACGCAACGCGCGCTCTATAACGCAAAAGCGCAAAATTTCGTGGCTGACGTAGTCACCGTATATCGCACTGCGGAAAGCAGACAACAATTCGACGAAATTATATCAGCTACGGAAAATTCTATAATTGCATCGTTAGCCGGCGGTTACACGGCGGATATTAACATTGTCGGCGCAGAGCTTACCGTCACGGTCAAAGACGGCGAAAAAGAAATTGCCAAAGCAACTTACGTTCGGGGGGTGGCGCTCTCATGAAACGTATTCTAAGGAATAAGCGCGGCGCAATTTTAGCCACTGCCGTAATGTTTATGACGGTGATTGCGTTTATGGGCATTTTGCTCACGTCGTTGGTGATGTATTCGTTCACAATAACGCGCGCCAACGATAAAATCTTCCAAAACCGCTTGACACTCGACCAAATCGGCGAATATTTCGTCGCAGGCACGCTTACGGAAGAAATATTGAACGGATATAGTGATTTGGAAGAAGAAACTCCAAATCCCTACACATTAAGATTGACAAAAAACGGCACGACCGTAGTTTTATATATCGAAAAGGACGAAAACGGAAAGGTTGTAAGATGGCAATACTCCGATTATAATCCCTAACAACAAATAAGGAACGAAAATATGGCACAAGTAATCAACAATTCGGTGGTAGTGGCGGTAGATATGCGCCGTCAAGTATTGCATTATTACACGATGCTTGGCGACGACCGCGCGTCCATTTCCCACCGTGTCAAAAATTACAAAGCAAAGGGCTTAGACGAAGACTTTTTTGCAAAATTGAAAGATGCGCTTGCCGCGTTCGTGGAAGAAGCGCCCTTTGAAGACGTGCAAAAAGCCGTAGTCGTCCTGCCCGACGAAACGGTCGCGCTCGATTGCCTGCGTTTGCCGAATATGCGCAACCCCAAGCACCTGCAAAGCGCCGTTAACGTCAAACTTTCGGAGATTTACGCGAACCGCGCCGAGCTCAAGGTGTTGGCTGTTTTGGCGGACAAAAACCGTCAATTTTGCACGTATAACGTAGCGGCGATGCAGCGTAAAATTTTAGAAAACGTGTCGGCGGCTTGCTCCGAGCAACGCTTGCTTGCCGAAACCGTCACGTACGCGTCTGCGGCGACAGCGGTGGCAGTCGGCGTGCTTGCGCCTAAATACAAAGCGGAAACGTACGTATTTTTGGATATTAAAGACGTGTATTCGCGCTTTATTTTCGTGTCGGGCGGCAAGGCAGTGGGCTTTTTCACGTTGCCGTTCGGGTTAGAGTTTTTATCCGCAAAGAAATGCAAGCAGGAAGATATGCTCTTCGACCATCGCTATGCGGAGCTTGTCGTTGTCAATGCCAAGGAACGCGCAAAATCCAAAAAGCTGTCCATTTTGGCGGAAACAAGTGATTTGGCGCAACAGCAAATCCGTAAATTGCAAGACGACAGTGACGATTTTTACGGCGACGAAAAAACGCAAAAAAGCGAGCAAACCGCGCAAAAAGAACTCAAAGTGCTTGGCAAAAAGCAACCGCGCAAGCTGCCGCAATTTATGTTGCGCCCCACGCCCACCGATGCAAACGGCGTAGTGCAAGAAAATTTCCGCATTTTCGTCAAGTGGGCGCTGTCCTTGATACAAAACAACGCGCTGCTCACCGCGCCCAACGCTCCCAAGTGCGTGCTTGTCAACCTGCCGCAAGCGTTTGACCACGTATTTGAAAAGTTGGCGGAAGAAGAAACGGAAACGGGCTTGCCCTTTATCCGTTTTGACGGGGCGGACAACGATGCGGACTTGGCAAACCATTTGGAGCTTTTCGGCGGCTTGTATGCAAAATATTTATCGTCGTCGGCGAAATTTTAAGGGTATAATATGGACGAATTTTACAAAATCGTAGCGTATATTTTGGCTGGGCTTGTAGGGCTGTGCGTGGGCAGTTTTCTCAACGTAGTGATATACAGAGTGCCGGCAGGTATGCGTTTAGACAAGCCGGACTCCCATTGTCCCAAATGCAAATACAAGCTTCGTTGGTATGACAATATCCCCGTTTTGTCCTATATTATGTTAGGGGGCAAGTGCAGAAGCTGTAAGCAAAAAATCCCCTTCCGTTACACGGTCGTGGAAATTGCCAACTGCTTGGCTTGGCTTGTTTCCGTTTGGATGTTTTGGGATTTGAGCATTGCCTTTGCCGTGGTGCACGCGCTTTGTTCGTCCGTGCTCATCTGCGTAGCGTTTATTGATTTAGAGCATATGCTCGTTTTTGACAGGTTTGTCATTATCCTTGCCGCGCTTGGCGTTGTGGCGGTGTTTTTCGATCCGTATTACGGTTGGCTGTCGCATTTGATAGGCGGCGCAATCGGCTTTGCCTTTTTCTACGGTATGCACGCACTTTTCTATTACGGCTTGAAAAAGGACGCGCTTGGCGGCGGCGATATCAAGTTGTCTGCGGCGGTTGGTTTATTGCTTGGCTGGCAACGCTTGTTGCTTGCCGTATTGATAGCGTCCGTAAGCGCGAGCGTCGTGCTCGTTATCCTTTCAAGAAGAAATCAAGAAATGGACGTTGAAGAAAGCGTAGACGGGGGGCAGGTATGCGATGAAACGCAAAATACCTGCGAAAATACCGATACGAACAGCGAACAAGACGGGCAAAATAATGCAGGAGAATACCCGTTTGCACCCTTCTTGTGCGCCGGGTTTTTCGTGGCGCTGTCGTTTGGCGCGCAAATTATACAAGCATATTTACACTTATTAGGTTTTTAAGGAGGCGAAACTGTGCCGGTTTATAAATACGTAGCGGTCAATTCGCAAAAACAACAGGTAAAGGGCAAATACATTGCCGCCAACACGAAAGAGCTTGCCGCAGAGCTGGCAAAGCGCAATTTGTACGTCGTTTCCGCGTCCGTGAGCAAGGAAGGATCTCCGTCCGCCTTTTTCACGCTGGGTACGGGCAAAGTGCCGATGCGAGAGCTGACGATGTTTTGTCGGCAGTTTGCGATTATGCTCACGTCGGGTATTCCCGTGCTTGCCACGCTGGAAAATTTGAAAAAGCAAAAATATTCTTCATATTTCAAATCCATTTTGCAAGCCATTTACGACGACGTGAAAGGCGGCGATATGCTGTCCGTAGCCATTGAAAAGCATCGCAAAGTGTTCCCCAACTTCTTTAGAAGCATGGTATATATCGGGGAAGCCAGCGGTAAACTCAGCTCCGTGTTCGTGTCGCTTGCTGATTATTACGAATCGGACGCGGCGATTAAACGCAAAGTAAAAGCGGCTATGGCATATCCCTTGATGCTGCTGGGTTTGACCTTTGGTATCGTTATTTTGATGCTGACCTTCGTCGTGCCCACCTTCCGCGACACCATGCAAAAAATGGAAGTGGAAGTGACGGGCTTTACGAAGTTCGTATACGACGCGTCGGCGTGGCTTACGCTCAACTGGCGCTGGGTGCTTATCATTGCGATTTTGCTTGGTTTTCTCATTTTCCTGTTTGCGCGCAGTAATGCAGGCAGGTATATGGGCGACGTTTTGAAAATTCACGCGCCGATTATCGGGAAAATTCAAGTGGATCTTGTCACTGCCCGTTTTGCGCGCGCATTTTCCCTGCTCCTTTCCAGCGGTATGGGCTTAGCCACCGCCTTGGATACCGTCGGTATGATTTTAGGCAATCGGTATTTGGAAAAACGCTTCCGCTACGTTGCCAAGGATATTCGGCAGGGCGTACCGCTGACAACGGCGCTGCAAAAATTCAAGTTTTTCCCCGATTTGCTGGTGCAAATGGTAGCCGTAGGCGAAAAAACCGCGGCGATTGACGAAGTTTTGAACCGTTCTTGTTCTTATTTCGATCAATGCGTAGAATCGTCGCTCAACGGTTTGACGGCGAAGCTGCAACCGATTATGCTGATGGTAATCGGCGTCGTGATCGGTTCGCTGTTCTTGGCAGTATATTCGCCGATGCTTTCCATTATGAATACCTTGGGATAAAAGTAAAAACCCTAAAAAACAAGCTTTTGATAGCGGTTTTTATGGAAAACCGCATTAAAAATAAGGATTTTCACAATGAATATCAATAAAGAGCTCTTACAATTTTATACCTACAAAAAGATTATCAAAAAGAAACAGCAGGATAAAATTTTGCAGGATTGCGAACGCTTGAACGTGTCCGTGCGTGAGTATATGTTGGCGAAAGAATACGTCAACGCCACGCAGGAACTCCCTGTTTTGGGCGAATTTTACTGTATGCCACACGTCGAAATCGATATGCTGCAAATCGACAAATCGCTTTTTGATTTATTCTCTTTTGAGTTTATGAAGCGCAACAAAATGATTCCCGTTAGTATCAACGAAGAAGGCACTTTGTTGCTTGCGGTGGGCAATCCCTTGGATTGTACGGCAATTTCCGCGATAGCCACCAAGTTTATTTGTCCCATCGATTACGTGTTAGTGCCGCCCATACAAATCGATAGATATATCGATTCGATTGCCGCGGTAATTTCTACGTCGGAAGCGTTGGACGATTTGAACGATGCGGGCGACGCGGACTTGTTTTCCGAAAAGGATAAAAACGGCGAAGCGGTTTTGGAAGGCGATGTTGTCAACAACCCGTCCGTTCGTTTGGTGGATTCCATTATCAAGGAAGCCATTCCGTATAGAGCCAGCGATATCCATATCGAGCCGTTTGAAAAGACGGTGAAAGTGCGTTATAGAATAGACGGCGACCTGCAAGAGCGTGCGGAATTTCCCGTTGCGGCATATTCCGCGATTTGCGCGCGTATCAAGATTATGGCAGGTATGGATATAGCCGAACGCCGTGTACCGCAGGACGGGCGTATCAATATGGTCATCGGCGGCAGCGAATACGATTTCCGTATCTCTTCTTTGCCCACGATGTTTGGCGAAAAGTTCGTTATCCGTGTGCTGGACAGAACTTCTTTCCGCTTCACGCGCGAAGATTTGGGCTTTACCGACCAAGAAAACGCGCTTTTGGACAAGATGCTGTCGCGCCCCCACGGGATTATCCTTTTGACCGGCCCGACGGGTTGCGGTAAGTCGACGACGCTGTATGCCTTTTTAAAGGAAATCAATAAACCGCACGTCAATATCGTCACGGTTGAAGACCCTGTCGAATACGTAATGACGGGTATCAACCAAACGCAGGTGAACACCAAAGCGAATATGACGTTTGCCGTGGCGCTCCGTTCCATTTTGCGGCAAGACCCCGACGTAATTATGGTCGGGGAAATGCGTGACGAAGAAACGGCGGAAATTGCCGTTCGCGCCGCGATTACAGGGCACTTGGTGTTTAGCACTTTGCACACCAACGACGCGCCGGGCAGTATCATCCGTTTGGAAGATATGGGCGTGGACGATTATTTGATTGCCGATTCCCTTGTCGGTGCAATCGCACAGCGTTTGGTCAAGCGCTTGTGTCCGGCTTGCAAAAAGAAATTGAGAACCACGCAAAAGGAAGCCGAGCTTTTGGGTTTTGACGAACCGATAAGCATCTACAAGCCGCAGGGCTGTCAATTTTGCAATCATACGGGTTACAAAGGCAGAATCGCCGTGCACGAGCTTATGTATATCAATGAAAATATGCGCAACGCCATCGTGCAGGAAAAGAATTTGGAGAAATTGCGTGAAATCGCCAAGGAAAACGGTATGGTCACGCTTTGGAACTCTTGCAAGAGCTTGGTGCTTAAAGGCATCACCAGTATGCAAGAGCTTATGACGTTGAGTATTGAATAAACAAAAGCCCCGTTTGGAAGTTACCATCCAAACGGGTTTTTTCATTAAAAGGAAATTCGTTTTTTGTATTGCGTAGGCGTTATGCCAAGTACGCTCTTGAAGCGTTGTAAAAAGTTGGTAAAATCTTGAAAACCGCACTGCGAAGCAATTTCCTGTAAGGATAGGTCGGTATGCAATAAACGGCAGGCGTGTGCGATGCGAAACTGTATCAAGAACTGCATAGGGGAAACCCCCGTTTGCTTTTTGAAGCGTTTGGTGAAATACACCTTTTCTAAATTTGCGGTCTTTGCCAAATCGTCCAAATAAATATCTTGACTGAAATGCGCTTTCATATACGCAATCGCATCGTCGATGGCAGGGCTGGTATGGTTTTTCACCGCCGTAGCTTTTTCATAAGGCGTGTCCATGAGCGTATGAAACAAAGCGTACAGCTTGGAAAGCAACAAACACGGCTGCGTCTGTTCGCTTTTACAAAGCGCAAACAATTCGTGAAAGGCAGTGGAAACATCCCCGCTTTGCAGGTTATAAATCACGGGATTTTGTTCGGAAATTCCTATGCGTTCCAATAATGATCGCATACCTGCCCCGTTGCAATGTATCCAAAAATACTCATACGGGTCTTCTTTATCGGGTATGTAATAATAATAGGCGTCCTTGGGGATAAGCCAAAGCGTATGCGGCTGCAAGCGATACAGCTTATCGTTGACAAAATAATCTCCTTTCCCCTTAATCACGTATTGCAGGCATACGTTGTCGCGCGCGCTCAAATTCGTGTAAAACTGCGTGGGGATAGCCACCATATGTCCCACTCGTTCCAAATACACGGAAGAAAAATCTTGTGTGTCTACCGATTTGTTAAACTTGTCCTTATAAATTGTTCTATTTTGGCTGGACATCAGCTCAAAAGCGTTTTTCGTTTCCATATCTGTGCTCCTAACACTAAAATATCATAAAATAGCACATTTGTCAATGTTTTCACAATAAAAAAAAGACTATTTAATCAAATAATAAGACAATTTCGTATATAGACGAACGAAAGAAAATGTGTTATAATATGCAAAAGCAACAATGCGAAAAAGGAGAAAACTATGAAAAAAATCAAAATGGCGGTGCTTGGTTGTGGCGATAGGGGAAATTGTTATGCGAAATACGCTTTGCAGCATCCCGAAGAAGCGGAAGTAGTGGCGGTGATTGACGTCAACCCCGTACCCTTACACGTAACGGGCGATGCGTTCGGCGTGCCGAAAAACCGTCGTTTTACTTCGCTTGACGATTTTTTAGCGGCGAAAATCGACTGCGACACGGTCATTAACGCAACGATGGACAGCGCGCATTACGAAACGGCGAAAGCACTTATTCAAGCGGGCTATCACCAGCTTTTGGAAAAGCCCGTCGTCAACAATGCAAAGCAGCTTTTGGACCTTCGCGATATGGCAAATAGAAAAGGCGTTTCCGTGCTTGTTTGCCACGTGCTTAGATATACTCCCTTTTACAATGCCATCAAGCAAGCGATACTTAACGGTGCAGTGGGGACGGTGCAAACGATGGAGATGCACGAACACGTCAATCCTATACATTTTGCAAGCTCTTTCGTGCGCGGAAAATGGGCGGACGAAGATGAATGCGGTTCGTCCTTGCTCTTACAAAAATGCTGTCACGATACCGATTTAATGTGCTGGTTAAACAATAACAGCGCACCCATGTACGTGTTCAGCTTTGCTTCGCGCAATTTATACACGGAAGAAAACGCCCCCAAAGGCGCAACGGAATTTTGCGCGGATTGCCCCCACAATCAAACGTGCGTGTATGATGCAAAGCGCACGCAGGTAGACGAAGACTGGTTTGCTTTCCAAACGTACAGAGAAGTCCCCAAGCCCCTTGCGGAAATTACCTACGAAGAAAAATTACAGCATTTGGCTTCTTGCGATTACGGCCGTTGCGTGTATAAATTTAAGAAAAATTTAGTGGACAGACAATCGGTAACCGTGCATTTTGCCAACGGCAGTATTTGTACGCTTATGCTCACGGGCGGCGCGGCAATGGGTAGCAGACATATACATATCGTTGGAGATAAAGGCGAAATTTTCGGCACGATGAACGACCAAAAATTCATTATTCGTAAGCGTGTACACGATGGCGCTTTCCACGATACCGTGGTTAAGGAAGTGGACGTAAAGGAACAGTTGAAAGGCGCTGGCCACGGCGGCGGCGACTACGCCATTATGCACGACTACGTGCGCTATTTGAACGGCGATAGAAGCTCCATTTCCATCACGGATATCAACGATTCCGTCTACGGTCACCTTTGCGTGTACGCCGCGGAAGACAGCCGAAAAACACGGCAAGTTAAAACCATCGAGCAATTAAACTAAATGATAGATAACCGCTTGGAAAACACGACCAAGCGGTTAATTTTTTTTCAAAAATGCGCACTAAAAATTGCACAGGGGTATTGCAAAACCTGTCGAAATATGATATAATCATTGTATAGCGATACAAAGGAAGAAAAAATCGTGGCAAAATTATATTTCAAGTACGGAGCAATGGGCTCTTCCAAAACGGCAAACGCACTCATTACCAAGTTTAATTACGAAGAACGGGGGATGAAAGTATGGCTGATAAAGCCGTCCATCGACGTGCGCGACGGCGCGGACGTAGTGCGTTCGCGTATCGGGCTGCAATCGCAAGCGGAAATTATCACGCCCGAAAAAAATTTATGGGAAGAATACCAAAATCACACCGATTGCAACGTAATTATTGCCGACGAATGTCAATTTTTCTTGGCGCACCAAATCGACGAATTGCGCCAAATCGTGGACGAATTAAACGTACCCGTGCTTTGCTACGGTTTACGCACCGATTTCCGCACGCAACTGTTTGAAGGCAGCCGCCGCTTGTTTGAAACGGCGGATTCCATACAAGAAATCAAAACCATTTGCACGTGCGGCAAAAAAGCCATTGTCAACGCGCGCTTGAACTGGCAGGGCGAAGTGGTGGTAAAGGGCGGACAAATACTCATCGGCGGCAACGATTCCTACGTGGCGATGTGCCACAGCTGTTGGAAGAAAACGATCGCCAAGCAAACGAGAAAATAATATATGGATACCTTACTTTTAATCGACGGCAGTAATCTTTTGTTTCAAATGTTTTACGGTATGCCGTCGAGAATTTTTAATAAGGACGGAAAGCCTATCCACGGCACGCTTGGCTTTGTGGGCGCGCTTTTGAAAATTATCCGCTTAACGAAGCCCACGCATGTAGCTGTGCTGTTCGATGGCGAGCACCACAACGAACGCAAGGATATGGACGAAAATTACAAGGCGAACCGCCCCGATTATTCGCAAATGGCGGAAGAAGAAACACCCTTTTCGCAACTGCCCGATATCTACCGCGCGCTGGATTATTTACAAATCCGTCACACGGAAACCACTGTTTGCGAAACGGACGACGTAATTGCGTCCTATGCAATCGAATACGGCAAACAAATGCAGGTAATTATCTCTTCCTTTGATAGAGACTTTTTTCAGTTGATTACAAAAAACGTATGCGTACTGCGTTATCGGGGCGATAAAACGCAAATTTGCGATGAAGAGTACGTTTTACAAAAAATCGGCGTTGCGCCGTCGTTATATGCCGATTATAAATGCCTTGTCGGCGACACGGCGGACAACGTCAAAGGGCTTGCAGGCATAGGGCAAAAGACGGCGGCAAAGCTTGTCAATACCTATGGCTGTATTGCGAATATTTTAGAAAAAACGGACGAAATCAAGCAGGCAGGTATGCGATCATCGTTAAAAAACGCTCAAGAACGCTTGCTTGTCAATCAAAGCTTAATTCGCTTAAACGGCGGCGCTTGTATGCCGTTTTCCTTGGATGAATTGCGTTTTACAGACAAACAGGTCACGACGACGGAAACACTCAAAGCCATCGGCGTAAAATAAAGGAAAGAACAGCAATTTTTTTTTAAAAGGGCTATTGACAAAGCGTAAAAGCTATGTTACAATGAAACGGTAAATGCACGGCAGAGCCGTGAATAAATAAAATTTTAGGAGAAAAATGATGGCAAACTTTACAATTCCCGAAAAGGCAAAAGTAGCGGTATTAACAGGCAAAAAGCAAATTGAAATTTATGAACTTCCCGTTCCCGAAATCGGCGACGACGAAGTGCTTGTAAAGGTAGAGCAAACGGGTATCTGCGGCACGGACGTGCACGAATATAAGGGCGATCCGTTCGGCTATATCCCCGTACAGCTTGGTCACGAAGGCACGGGTACGGTTGTCAAGCTTGGTAAAAACGTAACCAAGGATTTCTATGGCAAACCCTTAAACGTAGGCGACAAAATCGTAACCGGTTTGAAACCCTGCGGCGAATGCGATACCTGCAAATTTGATCCTGAACACGTACACCTTTGCCCTGCAGGCGAAATTTTCGGCCTTATGCCCGGCGAAGCGGCTTATAAGAATTTCAACGGCTGGTTTGGTCAATATATCAAGGTAAACGCAGGCGGCGTTATCTTCAACGTAAGCGATATGGACGTAGACCTTCGTACGCTCATCGAACCGGCGGCGGTTATTATCCACGCAGTAGAACAAGCAAAACAAATTTTCAATTTCAAACAAGGTTCGTACGTGCTTGTACAAGGCTGCGGCCCTATCGGCTTGCTTCTTTTGACGGCAGTTAGAACGATGGGCGTTAGAAACATCATCGCAGTGGACGGCGACGAAAAACGCTTGGCAATGGCGAAAAAGCTGGGCGCGGCGTACACGGTCAACTTTATGACGGAAAACGCACAAGCAAAAGTAATGGAAATCACGGGTACGGGCGCAGAAATGGCGTTCCAATGCACAGGTTCGCCTAAAGCGGCAAGCACCATTTGGAAATACGTTCGCCGCGGCGGTTCTATGTGCGAACTTGGCTTCTTCGTAGACAACGGCGACACCACGTATAACCCCCACCAAGACATTTGCAACAAGGAAATCAAGGTTATCGGTTCTTGGACGTACCAAGCAAAGGACTGGATTCAAGCTTGCGATATGCTCAAAGAAGCGCAAAAGGACGGCTTGCCCGTGGAAGAATTGCTTACGCATAAATACGCTTTGAAAGATATTAACGAAGCAATGGAAATGAACATCAGTATGCAAGGCCTTAAAATCGTAGTTATGGGCGACTAAACCATAGTAAAAATAAAAGGGCGGTGCGGAAAATTCCGCACCGCAATATTATATCCATAGGAGAACGAACAATTATGCCTAAAAATTATTCTTTTTTACGTTTCCCAGGGTTTAGGCTGCGCGCGCTCACGTTCAGCTTTGACGACGGTATGGTGGAAGACGTTTGGCTTGTCAACTTATTCAAGCAATACGGCTTGAAAGGCACGTTTAACTTAAATTCCTGCGCATTCGACGTGGAAGAACCTAAACCCAACCACATCGGCAGATGCCGTCTTTCCAAATCACAGCTTGTAGAGCTTTTCAAGGATTCGGGTATGGAAGTTGCCGTACACGGCGTACATCACTTGTCCCTTGCGGAAATGCCCACTACGACCATGATACAAGACGTTTTGAACGATAGAATCAAGCTGGAAAACGCCTTTGGTACGATTATCAACGGTATGGCGTACGCTAACGGTTCGTTCAGCGACGAAGCAGTGGAAGTGTTGCGCCTTTGCGGTATCAAATACGCGCGCACGGTAGAAAGCACGCTCAAATTCGATATCCCCAAAGACTGGTTGAGAATGCCGGCTACCTGCCATTACAGAAACAAGAAATTGATGGAGCTTGCCGATACGTTTTTAAGCGAAATCCCCAAGGATTTGCATTACGTGAAACGCAACCCCCGATTGTTCTACGTTTGGGGACATAGCTATCAATTCCGTGAAGAAGATTCTTACGATGAAATGGAAGCTTTTGCAAAGAAAATGAGCGGCCACGAAGAAATTTGGAACGCTACGAACATCGAAGTGTATAACTATGTAAAAGCCTTTGATAATCTGGTGTATTCGGCAAACGAAAAATACGTATATAACCCCAGCGGTTTGGACGTTTACCTTTGTTGGTTTGGCACGGACGTGCTTGTTCCGGCAGGGCAAACGATAGAATTGCCGCATGCCAGCCGTTAAAAATAAACAACAAAAAACAGCTCCGATTTGTTTCGGAGCTGTTATGCTTTATAGGAAGATTATTCTTCGTCGTCTTCAATCACTTCTTCTGCTTCCGCGATATCTTCGCCGAGCGTTTGTTCTTCGTCGTTAAGTGCTGCCGTTTCTTCAACGTTTGCTTTTCTTCGCGCACTCAATTCTTCCGTCATCTTCGCAACGGTTTTCTTATTAAGGTTATAAATAAACGCGATGGAAACAAACATAACTACGGCACTAAACGTATACAGCGACGCAACCAACCATTTCATATTTTCCGCAACGGGGAAGGGTTGGTTTGCACCAAGAGAACCGTCGTAGCCAAGCACGCCCATGATAATGATTACGAGCGACGGGCCAAGCCCTTGAGCAAGCTTTCTAAAGAAAGAGTGCAAGGAATACACCGTACCTTCTTCCTTTTTGCCTGTTTTCCACTCATTATAATCGATTGCGTCCGCCATAAGCGCCCAGCTTACGCAGGTATAGAAACCAAGCCCAAACCCGAAGAATACTTGACCGACAATGTAGCCAACCAAGCCGGGCATACCGTTACCCAAGGGCAGGAACAAAAGCAAAGCGCCCACAACGCTCACCGCAGAGCCGACTGCGCAAGCTTCCTTTTTACCCCATCTGTCTACGATTTTTTTGATGAACGGCATAAAGAAGAACATAGGCAGGTAGCTAATGAGCATAATCACGCCGGAAATTTTTGCATTGCCGAAATACGCTTGGAACAACACGGTCGTTGCCGTTACCGAGCCTTGCATACCGATGAACATTGCCATAGCGGCAAGAGTAGCGCCGATAGCGGGGGGATTTTTAAGGAAATTCCACATCGCTTGGAAAATATTGAATTTTTCCGTTTTTTCACTGATGGTAACGGTGCTTTCTTCCACACGGATGGTAGTGGTTTTTAACATATAAATAAAGCAAGCCAAGCCGATTACGCCCATAATAAGCGCTACGAAGAATACGATTTCACCGCGCAAATTGTTGCTTGCGTCGTAGCAAAGGATCGGCAACAAAACCATAGGGATAACGTTCCCGATCATCGAACCGATAGAACGCCACGTGGAAAGCTGTGAACGTTCGGAGCCGTCTTGCGTGATTACCGACATCATAGAGCCGTAGGGTACGTTTGCCACGGTGTAGAACGCGTCCCAAAGCACGTAGCCAAGCACGAACATAATGCAACGCATCACTTTCGGTGCCTTCGGGATAGGCAAGAAGAAGAAAATTCCCGAGAATAATAAACCCAAAGCGCCGATAAAAATATACGTCTTGAATTTACCGTGCTTGTAGTTTCTCTTGTCCGCGTCGAACAGTGAACCAAGCAGGGGGTCGTTGATGGCGTCCCAAACTTGTACGACTAATAACAAGGTCGCGTATAAGGTTTCACCAAGCGCCATAAACTGCGTCCAGAAGATAGCCATAATCGTGCTCTTCAGGGCAAAGCTCATGTTACAGCCCAAGTCGCCTGCCGCATAGGAAAGTTTGTCCTGTCTGCCGAAAGGACGTTTTTGTTGTACGGTTTCCATAAATTCCTCCCAAATAAGTATTCAATTTCCAACTGTTTAAGGCTTTTTATAAGCCATACATTATTATACAGTATTCTACGAATGAAGTCAATTTATTTTATCGATTTGAAAAAAAATGGTTATATATTTTAACAAAAAAAGTTATTTTTTCACATTTTTTGTCTTTGCTGTAAAAAATATGGAAATAAAAAAAAAGGACAAACCCTTGACAGAAAAAGGAGAATTGTGTATAATATATCTTGAAGCAAAATGCAGTTTTGCAAGGAGGAAAAAATGAGAAAAATTATCAATATAAACAAGGACTGGGCGTTTTTTAAGAATGCGCAATTCCCTGCGCCTACCGACGGCGGTGAGCAGGTCAATTTGCCCCATTCATGGAACGCGATTGACGGACAGGACGGCGGCAACGATTATTTCCGCGGCTCTTGCGTATACGTAAAAACGGTTGCGAAAGCGGATATGCCGAAAGGCGAAAAGGTGTATTTGGAAATTCGCGGTGCGAACTCTTCCGCGGACGTATACGTGGGGGATAAAACGCTGGCGCATCACGACGGCGGCTATTCCACTTGGCGCGTAGATATTACTCACGAAATTCAGGACGAAACGCAAATTGCCATCGTCGTGGACAACGCCGCGAATGAAACGGTGTACCCCCAAATGGCGGATTTCACCTTCTACGGCGGTTTGTATCGCGACGTTAACCTGATCGGTGTGCCCCAAACGCATTTTGATTTGGATTATTACGGCGCGCCCGGTATTATGATTACGCCCACGGTAGACGGCAACAACGCAAATGTAGAAATGCAAGCGTTTGTCACGGATATGCAGGCGGGCGATAAAATCGTGTTCACCGTTTACGACAAGGACGAAAACGTAATCGCAACCACGGAAACCGACCAAACGCAAGCAACGCTCACCATTGAAAACGTACACCTTTGGCACGGCAGAAAAGACCCGTATTTGTATTGCGGCGAAGCGACGCTTATGCGCGGCGGTAAAAAGATTGACGAAGTGTGTAGCCGTTTTGGCTGCCGTACCTTCAAAATCGACCCCGACAAGGGCTTTATCTTGAATGGCGAAGAATATCCCTTGCGCGGCGTATCCCGTCACCAAGACAGATGGGGCATAGGCAACGCGCTCACCAAAGAGCACCATAAAGAAGATATGGATTTGATTTGTGAAGTGGGCGCAACGACCATTCGTTTGGCACATTATCAACACGATCAATATTTCTACGATTTGTGTGACGAACGCGGTATGGTTGTTTGGGCGGAAATTCCCTATATTTCCAGACATATGCCTGGCGGTAGAGAAAACACCGTGTCGCAAATGAAAGAGCTCATCGCGCAAAATTACAACCACCCGTCCATAGTGGTATGGGGGCTTTCCAACGAAATTTCCATTGCAGGTTCGGACGAAGACTTGCTGGAAAACCATCGCATTTTGAACGATTTGGCGCACGAAATGGACAAGACGCGCTTGACGACGATTGCGGCGGTATCTATGTGCAAAATGGACGACCCGTACCTGCAAATCCCCGACGTTGTTTCGTATAATCATTATTTCGGCTGGTACGGCGGCGAAACGGATATGAATGGTCCTTGGTTTGATAAATTCCACGCTATGCACCCTGATATTCCCATCGGTTGCAGTGAATACGGCTGCGAAGCGCTCAACTGGCACACGTCCAACCCCGTGCAGGGCGATTACACGGAAGAATATCAAGCATATTACCACGAAGAGCTTATCAAACAGCTGTTCTCCCGTCCATATTTATGGGCAACGCACGTTTGGAATATGTTTGACTTCGGTGCGGACGCGCGTGCGGAAGGCGGTGAAAACGGGCAAAACCACAAGGGCTTGGTTACCTTTGACAGAACGTATAAAAAGGACGCGTTCTATGCCTATAAAGCTTGGCTTTCCAACGAACCGTTCGTGCACCTGTGCGGTAAACGCTACGTGGATAGAGTGGAAGATGTGACGAAGGTTACGGTATATTCCAACCAACCGGAAGTGGAGCTTTTCGTGAACGGCGAAAGCATCGGTAAAAAATCCGCGCCTGATCATTTCTTCTATTTTGACGTGCCTAACGTGGGTGAAAGCGAAATCGTGGCAAAGGCAGGCGAACTTACCGACAGTGGAAAAATCCGTAAGGTAGAAGTATTCAACGAAGACTATCGCTTGAAAGAACAAGGCGCAATTTTGAACTGGTTTGATATCGACGCGCCCGAAAACAGATTTTCGCTCAACGATAAATTGAAAGATATTATGTCGACGCTTCGCGGCAAGCTTTGGTTTGTCAAAGTGGGCTTAAAGCTGAAAAAGAAAATGAACGCGAATAAAAAGGCAACGGACGGCGAAAAGAAGGGCGGCTTTGAAGTGGATTTGAAATCGGGCGACGGCTTGATGCAAATGATGGGCAGCTTTACCGTGCTGCGCTTGACAAGTATGATGGGTATGGCAAATATTAGCTTTACGAAAGAAGAGCTGTTGAAGATGAACAAACAGCTCAACCGTATTAAAAAACCTAAAAATTTGAGAAAATAAGGAGAAAACAGTATGCAAATGACCTTTCGTTGGTACGGGGAAGGGAACGATAGAATCACTTTACAGGATATCAAACAAATCCCCGGTGTAAAGGGTATCGTTTGGGCGTTGCACGATAAAATGCCCGGCGAAGTTTGGCAAGAACACGAAATTGAAAAGGTAAAAAAGCAGTGCGATCAATACGGCTTTAATATCGACGTGGTGGAATCGGTAAACGTGCACGACGATATCAAAATCGGCTTGCCTACGCGCGATCAGTATATCGAAAATTACAAGCAAACGATACGCAACTTATCTAAATTCGGCGTCAAAGTCATTTGTTACAACTTTATGCCCATTTTCGACTGGACAAGAAGTAATCTTTTCCACGAAGTCGGCGACGGTTCAACCGCGCTTTTCTACGAAAAGAATATGATTCAAGACGATTACAACGCGATGGCGAAGTATATCTTGGATTTTACGGAAAAATACAATATGTCGTTCCCTGGGTGGGAACCCGAACGAATGGCGAAGCTGGACGAACTGTTCAAAGCATACGCCGACGTAGACAAGGAAAAGCTTTGGGCAAATCTTAAATATTTCTTGGAAGCGATTATGCCTACCTGCCGTGAGTGCGACATCAAAATGGCAATCCATATGGACGATCCGCCTTGGGATATTTTCGGGCTTCCCCGTCTTTTGGTGGACGAACCCAGTATCGACAGATTTTTGAAGATGGTCGATGATGAATATAACTGCCTTACGCTTTGTTCGGGCAGCTTAAACGCGAACCCCGATAACGACGTGGCGGCAATCGTTAGAAAGCATTGTGATAGAATTGCGTTCGCGCATATTCGCAACGTCAAGCATTTTGAAAACGGCGATTTCTCCGAAGCCAGCCACCGTGATTGCGACGGCGATACGGGTATCTTAAATATCTTGAAAGCGTACCACGATTGTGGTTTTGACGGATACATTCGTCCCGACCATGGTAGGCACCTTTGGGGTGAAAAGGCAGGAACGGTACGCCCCGGATACGGGCTGTACGATCGCGCGCTTGGCATTATGTATATGCTTGGCGTTTGGGATATGCTCGATAAATTGAAAGCGGAAAAATAAGGAGTAAACGATATGAAACAAAACGTATTAAACACCGATTTGACGGGTAAGGTTGCAGTGGTTACAGGCGCAGGCGGCGTGCTTTGCAGCTATTTTGCCAAAGTGTTGGCGCGCGCAGGCGCAAAGGTTGCTTTGCTTGACTTGAACGAAGCGGCGGCAAAACAATTTGCCGATGAAATCGCGGCGGAAGGCGGCGTAGCCAAAGCATACGCTTGCAACGTACTGGATAAAGACATTTGCTATGCCGTTGCCGACCAAGTGGAAAAAGACCTTGGTAAATGCGATATTTTGGTAAACGGCGCAGGCGGTAACAACCCCAAAGCGACGACGGATAAGGAATATTTTGAAATGGGCGATATCGACGCGGATACCAAATCTTTCTTTGATTTGGACGCAGGCGGCGTCGGTTTCGTGTTTAATTTGAACTTCCTTGGCACACTCATTCCCACGCAAGCATTTGCGCGCCAAATGGTGGGTAAAAACGGTTGCAGTATTTTGAATATTTCTTCGATGAACGCGTACACGCCCCTTACGAAGATACCTGCGTACAGCGGTGCAAAGGCGGCAATTTCCAACTTTACGCAATGGCTTGCAGTGCATTTTTCCAAGGTGGGCATTCGCGTAAACGCTATCGCGCCCGGCTTTTTCTCTACCAAGCAAAACGCCGCGCTCTTGTTTAATCCCGACGGCACGCCAACGGCAAGAACAGGCAAAATTTTGGCGGCGACGCCGATGGGACGATTTGGGGAAAGTGAAGAATTAGAAGGCGGACTTTTGTTCCTGCTCAACGATAAAGCGGCTGGCTTTATCACGGGCGTAGTGCTTCCCATCGACGGCGGTTTCTCCGCATACAGCGGCGTATAATATTCACTTAAAATAAAAGCGGAAATAAAAAAGCTATAAGGGCTGACAAGATGTCAGCCCTTATAGCTTTGAACGGTTGAAATATCTATGGGATTATGATATAATAGATTTAACGATAAAGTTTGATAAGGAGAAAAACTATGAAAAGAGTTTATGAGTTTCTTAAAAATGCAGAGATATATTATTTGGCAACGGTTGAAGGGGACCAGCCGAGAGTTCGTCCGTTCGGAACGGTGAATGAGTTTGAAGGTAAACTCTACATACAAACGGGCAAAGTAAAATCTACGAGCCGTCAGCTTGCGGTAAATCCTAAGGCGGAACTTTGTGCGTTTAAAGACGGTGCGTGGATTCGTATTGCCTGCGAACTCGTTGAAGACGACCGTGTTGAAGCGAGAA
This sequence comes from Candidatus Scatosoma sp., assembly GCA_045533485.1. Classification (GTDB taxonomy): domain Bacteria; phylum Bacillota; class Clostridia; order Christensenellales; family Borkfalkiaceae; genus Scatosoma. The sequence continues at coordinate 32,155 of JAZSHX010000008.1, forward strand.
AATCTATGCTTGATGCATATCCTAATCTTCGCCGTATGTACGACGAAAACGACGGCAATACGCAGGTATTTTATATGAAAAACGCAACGGCAACCATCAGTTCTTTTGTGAACGCTCCCGTTGTTATTGAGTTTTGATATTAAATAAAAAGCAAGGGGTGACCGTTGCGGTCACCCCCTCAAATTTTGCTACGCAGTAAACAAAGAAAAGGGAAGTTTGGAAAAAACATTTAATAGGGTGCAGAAAAAAAATCTTTACTTTTTTAATGTATATATGCTATAATTAGTAAGAATATAGAGAAGTTTGAGGAGAGAATAATGCCTTTTCTTATAATAATCCCGATTATTTTAATCATAATTCTTGCCGTATATTTAAAAAGACCAGAAACTCGCGGTAAGCGTGGCGAGAATAGGGTTAAATGCATAATCGGAGAAACAATAGAAAATGAACAATATGTTATTAATGACTTGATTGTTTCAAATAATGGGAATACTACGCAGATTGACCATATTGTTATAAATCCAAGGGGTGTATTTGTCATTGAGACTAAAAATTACTCAGGCGAAATATATGGTTCTGAAAATCAACGTGAATGGACACAGGTTTTAGCGTACGGCAATGTAAAGAATAAATTGTATAATCCCCTTAAGCAAAATGCGACACACGTTTATAACGTAAAAAGAATTGTAGGGAATTTGCCTATTCATTCGTTGGTTGTGTTCGTTCAAAACAATACGTATCATATTGATGCCAATAACGTTATTCCTCTGTCGGAGCTTAAAAGAACGTTGTCTTCGGGTGTCTCTGTTTTAACGGTTAGGCAAATGGAGACGGCATACAGCTTGTTGTTAGCGAGCAAAACAGAAATATCAACAAAAGAACACGTTGAAAATATAAGGGCGCAACAATGGAATGTTGAACACGGTATCTGTCCAAGATGTGGCGGTAAGTTGGTTTTACGAAACGGAAAGTATGGCGAGTTCTGGGGGTGTTCTAATTATCCCAAATGTAGGTTTATAAAAAAGGATTAATTAGAAATAAAAAGTTGCAAAATAATAAAAACATTGATAAAGGGGTGGCTGTGATAGTCACCCCTCAAATTTTGATATGCAGTAAACAAAGAAAAGGGAAACGGTTGAAATCTTTAAGGAGATGTGCTATAATATCTTAAAAGGGGGATTTTTCTATGAAAATCCTAATCGTGGGCGGCGTTGCAGGCGGTGCAACTGCGGCGGCAAAAATAAGAAGATTAGACGAGAACGCGGAAATTATCATTTTCGAGCGTTCGGGCTTTATTTCGTACGCAAACTGCGGTTTGCCGTACTATATCGGCGGTGTGATTGAAGACGAGCAGGATTTGACTTTGCAAACGCCCGAAAGCTTTTACCGCCGTTTCCAAATCGTTGCAAAAGTGCATCACGAAGTAACGGATATCGACGTGCAAAACAAAACCGTTTCCGTAACCGATTTGAAGATGGGAACGAGCTTCACGGAAACCTACGATAAGCTGATTTTATCGCCTGGCGCAAAGCCTGTTTCGCCCGATTTTTACGCCGAAAACGAAAGAGTATTCACGCTCCGCACAGTAGAAGACACGCTCAAAATCCGCGCGTTTATCGAGCAAAGACAGCCCAAAACAGCCGTCGTGATAGGCGGTGGCTTTATCGGGCTTGAAATGGCGGAAAACCTTACGCATCTTGGCATAAAGACGGCTATCGTGCAACGCTCTAATCATCTTTTGCCGACGGTTGACTGCGATATTGCGTCCTTTATTCACGCAAATTTCCGTCGTTACGGCGTACAAATTTTGCTGAACACGAACACAAGCAAAATGAGTTTTACAGACGGTCAAGTTTCGCTTGGATTTGCGGACGGAAACAAACTCAACGCGGACATGGTAGTGCTTTCCGTCGGGGTTACACCCGAAAATACGCTTGCAAAACAAGCAGGTTTAGAGCTTGGCGTGAAAGGTGCAATCAAGGTAAACGCAAAAATGGAAACTTCCGTTCCCGATATTTATGCGGTGGGGGATGCGGTGCAGGTCAAGCATTTTGTAACCGAGCAAGATTCGGTGATTTCACTTGCAGGTCCAGCCAACAAGCAGGGGCGTATCGTTGCGGATAATATTTGCGGATTGAACAGCGAATATAAAGGATCGCAGGCCTCGTCCGTGATTAAACTGTTCGATATGACGGTGGCAACTACTGGAATTAACGAACAGCAAGCCAAAGCAAGCGGTATAGAATACGAAAAGGTGATTTTAACGCAGAACTCACACGCAGGATATTATCCGAATGCAACGGCAATGACCTTGAAGCTCCTTTTTGAAAAGGGAACTTATAAGATTTTGGGCGCGCAAATCGTCGGCTACGACGGCGTAGATAAACGCATTGACGTGATTGCAACCGCCATTCGGGCAGGTATGAAAGCGGATGAATTGAAAGATTTGGACCTTGCATACGCTCCGCCGTATTCTTCCGCGAAAGACCCTGTAAATATGGCGGGATTCGTTGCGGAAAACATCAAAAACGGCGTTGTGAAGCAGTTCTATTTTGAGGATATTCCTGCTTTGCGAGAAAGGAATGACGTGGTTTTGCTGGATACTCGCACGCTGTTTGAATATATGCGCGGTCGCGCGGACGGATTTATCAATATTCCGCTTGACGATTTAAGAGAGCGTTTAGACGAGCTTGACAAAACGAAAAAGATTTACGTTATGTGCCAAAGCGGATTGCGCAGTTACTTGGCAACGCGAATTTTAGCCCAAAACGGCTTTGACGCGTACAACTTTGCAGGCGGATTTAGATTATACAGCAGTATCAAAAACGAAGAATTGTTATCCAAACAATGCTATTCGTGTGGTATGGAGAAGTAAAATAGGAGGCAGAAATGGATGTAATTGCTCATTATGATTTGTTGATTGATGAAAATAACGATCCTTTTTATGATTCGCCTGAATTAAAAGATTATATGAATAAGTGGGATGGTCAGGTATTTATAGATGCTTTACAATTAGATGAAAATAAAGAAATTTTAGAAATAGGATTGGGAACAGGTCGAATAGCTGTCAAGGTTGCCCCTTATTGTAAACGATTAACGGGAATCGATATATCACCTAAAATGATTCAAAGAGCAAAAGAAAACTTAAAATCGTACTCAAATATTAGTTATATTAACGGGGATTTTATTTCTCATGAATTTAAAGAAAAATTTGATGTTATTTATTCTTCTCTAACGATGATGCATTTCAAGAATAAAGCCTATGTTATTGATAAGATAGATAGCTTGTTAAACAATGACGGCATTTTTTGCTTGTCCATAGACAAGAATCAAAGCGAATATATTGATATGGGAAATCGTAAAGTAAAGATTTATCCCGATACTCTTGATAATATAAAATCGATTATCGGTAAAACCGCAATGTTGGTTGTAAATGTAATTGAAACTGATAACGCATATATTATTGCAAGCAGAAAACAATAAAACAAATTCCAATTTGACGGAGTGTATTATGGGCAAGAAATTATCAGAAATGAGTTTGGAGGAACTGTGGCAGTTGTTTCCTATCATTTTAACGAAACATCAAGAAGACTGGAAAGAATGGTATTTGGAAGAAGAAAGACTATTGAAAAACATTCTTCCGCAGGTCGAGAAAATAAGCCATATAGGAAGTACGGCAATCCCTGCTATATGGGCAAAACCGATTATTGATATTCTTGTAGAAGTTCCAAAGGAAAGCAACCTGCTTGATTATAAAGCTTTGCTTGAAAACAACGGATATATTTGTATGTCGCAAAGCGAAGATAGGATTTCTTTTAATAAAGGATATACCGAAAACGGATTTGCCGAGAAAGTATTTCATCTGCATTTGAGATATGCAGG
>JAZSHX010000014.1:0-1628 GCA_045533485.1 Candidatus Scatosoma sp.
GCTTTTGCTGATTATGCGTGCGTGCACCCCCAGGGGGAGGTCAAATCTCTACGCGAATCGACCTATAAGCGGGCCCCCAGTCACACGTAAATTTTCGCGTAATCAAAAATCAAAGCGCAAAATCAAAATTGCTTTTCAAAATTCGTTTGAAGTGGCGAAAACGGTGATTTTTATAGCAAAACCATTGAAAAACACTAAAAATACGCCACTTTGCTCGGTTTTGATTTTTGATTTTAATTCAAACGAAATCAAAATTTATTCAAAAATTCAAAGATTTCAAAGATACGAAGATACAAAGAACGACGCAACAATGCAACGACGCAACGAAGATACAAAGAAACAAAGATTCAAAGAAAAGGAGAAAAATTTATGAGTATTAAGGAGCATTAGATGACGATACCTAGAATGAGAACGATAACCGAAACCATCGCCGAAATTAAGGCAATCGACCCTATGACGGCGGTAACCCCTAACTGTATCAGAACCCTTTGCAAAAGCGGTAAAATACGGTGTGTCTTCACGGGAAAGAAACTTCTCGTGGATTTAGACGATTTATTCAAATATTTTAGCGGTTCGCAAGGCTAAATCGCTAGACTTTTCTAAATTTTTACGGTTTCCTTTTGTTAAGGGGATTGCTATGTCCCCTTAATGAAAACACCGTAGGAGGTAATTAAATGGCAAGTATAAGCAAACGACCTAGTAAAAGCGGTATGACCTACCGAATACAGGTCAAAATCAAGGACAAAGGTAGCGGAGAAATTAAAGTTCACTCCACCACATGGAAACCGCCCGTAGGACTTACACCCAAGCAAATGGAACGAGAAGTCGTGATATTTGCAAGCGAATACGAGAACGCGATTAAAGCCCTAGAAACGGCATCAGGCGAGCCAACACAATCGGCTGAAACCACTTTCTCGGAATACGCGCTATGGTGGCTAAAACGGCGAAAAAACGAAGTCGCGGCAAGTTACTTCGTCAACTGTGAAAGCGCCATAGAACTGACCAACAAGCATATCGGCGGATATAAACTAAAAGAACTTACACCGAATATCATACAGCAATACTACGACAAACTTGACCGTATGGAAAAGACTGTCACGGTTGTCACGGCAAAGCCTGCTCTTCGGGTGCGAATGAACCAAACAGGCATCGGCTATATGAAATTGCGATACGAAAAGAATTTCAGTAGTTGCTCCCTATCCAACGCGCTGGCAGGTAAGCAAATTAGTTACGAGTACGCAAAACGGTTAGCCGAAACGCTTGGCGAGAAAACGGAAAACTTATTCAATGTCACGCATACGACGCAAAAGTATGCCTACGAAACGATAAGCAAAATTAAGCGCACGATACGAGCGGTTCTTGCTACGGCGAAAAAGCAACGACTGATAGCCGACAACTACGCTAGCGCCGACTACATAACCTTCCCCAAGCGACCGCCACGCGATATTGACTATATGGATGACGAAGACGCTAAAAAGTTCTACAAAACGGCGGACGAGTTTCCAGACATTCGATATAAAACGGCTATGCTCACCCTTCTTCTAACGGGAATGCGCCGTGGCGAACTGTGCGGACTGGAATGGTCGGATATCGACTTCGATAACGCTACGATAACCATAGCACGGTCG
>JAZSHX010000024.1:0-8284 GCA_045533485.1 Candidatus Scatosoma sp.
GCATAGCAATATATCGCAAATCCCACAAGGGATTTATATCGCTGCGTATTATCCTTAATGGAAAACACGCAAACCGCCGTTTTTTCTATGGAAAAGATTTCCCAAAGCCTTGCAATTTATAGGAAAAACTGCTATAATAAAGCTATGAATATTTATGCAATCAGCGATTTGCACCTTTCCTTTACCTCGGACAAGCCGATGAATATCTTCGGCACGGGCTGGGAAGGGCATTTTGAGAAAATTAAATTAGACTGGCTTGCCAAAGTAAAACCCGACGATATCGTGCTTATTTGCGGCGATATCAGCTGGGCAATGAAGCTGGAAGATGCGCTGGAAGATTTGAAACAGCTTGCGTCTTTGCCGGGTAAAAAAGTGTTTATCCGCGGTAATCACGATTACTGGTGGAACGGCATTACGCGTCTGCGCGATAGCGCGCCCGATGAAAATTTTATCTTTTTGCAAACGGACGCGGTGAAAATCGGGGAGTTTATCTTTATCGGTTCGCGCGGTTGGACTTGCCCCGGTTCGCCTGATTTTACCGAACAGGACCAAAAGCTATACTTGCGCGAAGCGGAGCGGTTTCGTTTGGCGTTCGATTATGCGAATAAGCTGTATCAAGACGGCGATAAAAAAATCGCGCTCGTGCATTATCCCCCGTTTAGCGTAAAAACGCCTGAAACGTTGTTTACGCAAATTTTCGAACAAAACGGCGTGGAAAAAGCGGTGTTTGGGCATATCCACGGCGCGGCGTATTTCCCGCTTAGGACGGAGAAAAACGGCGTGGAATACCATTTGACCGCGTGTGATAAAGTAGGGTTTAGTTTGGTGAAAATTTACTAAGAATACAAAAGGGAAAAACGATGATTTATAGACAGTTTCAAGATAAAAAACTTTCGGCGCTGGGTATGGGCTGTATGCGTTTTCCTACGCTTGACGGCGATTACAACGCCATTGACAAGGACGCGGTGAAAGAGATGGTGGCGTATGCGCTTGACCAAGGCGTGAACTATTTCGATACGGCGTTCGGCTACCACGGTGGACAATCGGAAATTGTGTTGGGCGAAGCGTTGAAAACGCACGATAGAAACAGCTTTTATTTGGCGGACAAATTCCCCGGCTACGATTTGCAAAATTTCACGAAAGCGGAAGAAATTTTTGAAAAGCAACTGCAAAAATGCCAAGTGGAGTATTTTGATTTTTATCTTTTGCACTGCTTGACGGATAGCAATATCGAAGCGTATTTAAACAAAGAATACGGCGTAGTGGCGTACTTTTTAGAGCAAAAGCGCAAAGGCCGTATCGGGCATTTGGGCTTTTCTACGCACGCGTCGCTTGACAATTTGCAACGCTTTTTGCAGGCGTATGCAAGCGATTTGGAATTTGGACAAATTCAGTTGAACTGGCTGGACTGGGATTTACAAAACGCAAAAGCGCAGGCGGAGCTTTTGCAAAGCTACCGTTTGCCCATTTGGGTAATGGAACCGGTGCGCGGCGGTGTGTTGGCGCAGGTTTCCAAGGAAAATCAAGAAAAATTAAAAGCCATGCGCGCAAAGGCAAGCGTAGTGGAATGGGCGTTCCGTTTCGTGCAATCGGTAGACGGCGTAACGGTTACCTTGTCGGGTATGTCGAATATGCAGCAATTGCAAGACAATATCGCTACTTTCCAAACGGACGAGCCGTTAAACGATAGGGAAAAACAAGCGCTTTTGGATATGGCGGCACAGCTCAAAGAACAAACGGTGCCTTGTACGGGTTGCAGATATTGCACTTCCTATTGCCCTATGGAATTGAATATTCCCTCGCTCATTCGTTTGTATAACGAAGATACCTATTCGGGCGGTGCGGTTGCCGCAAAAAGCATAGAAAAGCTTGCCGATAATAAAAAACCGTCCGCTTGCGTAGCTTGCCACGCCTGCGAAAAGGTTTGCCCGCAAAATATTAAAATAAGTAAAATGATGTCGGCGTTTGCGGAGCGGTTACAAAAATGAAAGACTTACAAACAGCCAAAACGCGTTTAGCGGCAGGGGATTGCACTTGCGTGCTTTGCAAAGACGAAGATAGGCAAATTTCCATAGAGCGCGGTGTGAAACCGTTGGTGAAATGGCTGCAATCGGGCGCGCAATTTCAAGGCTATGCCGCTGCGGATAAGGTAGTGGGCAAAGCCACGGCGTTTTTATACGCTTTACTAAAAGTAAAATCGGTGTACGCGCAGGTGATTAGCGAGCCTGCTTTGCAAGTGCTTTTGGATAATGGCATTTATGCGGAATACGGCGAAAAAGTGCCGTCGATTATCAATCGTAAAGGGGACGGAATTTGTCCGTTTGAGCGGTGCGTACTCGGGGTGGATAATCCGCAGGCGGCGCAAGAAAAAATTCTTAAAAAGCTTGACGAAATGGGGATTTCGTTATCGTAACCGCGCAAATACTGCAAAATATTTTTCTTGGATTGTTAAAACCTATGGTTTTATCCTTTACAATTACAAAAAAAAGTGCTATAATATAGTTCGATAAAGCGAAAACGCCGATATCGGAGCACCAAAAACAACTGCGTCTTGGCGTTTTTCGCCAAGGCGTTTTTTTACGAAAGGAGATTTGCATGCTCAAAAGGAAAGATGTAATCGGGTTAATCGATACGACGGAAGAAGAGCTTTCCGAAATTTTGGAAACGGCGGCGGTGATGAAGCAGCACTTGAAAAACGGGGAGAAAAATTTATCCCATTTGAAAGGCAAAACCGCTACCATTTTGTTTTATGAAAACTCTACCCGAACAAGAACAAGCTTTGAACTTGCCGCGAAATATTTGGGCGCGACGGTAATCAACATCGCCGCTGGCTCTTCGTCGGTGGCAAAGGGCGAAACGCTGGTAGATACGGGCAAAACGCTGGACGCGCAGCTCAACGATTTCTTGATTATGCGCCATCCTATGGGCGGCGCGCCGTATTTGCTTGCAAAGGTCGTCAAGGCAAGCGTACTCAACGCAGGCGACGGTATGAACGAACACCCCACGCAAGCGCTTTTGGATATGTTGACGATGCAGGAAACTTTCGGCACGCTCAAGGGCTTGAAAGTGGCGATTGTGGGCGATATTAAACACTCACGCGTGGCAAAATCCAACTTGTTCGGCTTGAAAACGATGGGTGCGGAAGTGCGTATGTTCGCACCGCAAACGCTTATCCCCAAGGATATAGACAAGTTGGGCGCAAAGCTTTGCAAGAGCAAGGAAGAAGCGTTGGACGGCGCGGACGTCGTGATGGGCTTGCGCATACAACTGGAACGCCAGCAGGCAGGCAACTTCCCGTCACTGAACGAATACGCGGCGTTTTACGGTATCGAAGCTAAGGCGCTTAAATATGCCAACCCCAACGCGATCGTTATGCACCCCGGCCCTGTGAACCGCGGCGTGGAATTGACGGGTAAAGTGATTGACCACGAAAAGAGCCGCATTGAAGAACAGGTATTTTCGGGAATTGCCGTGCGTATGGCACTTTTGAAGCTTCTCAACGATTACAGAGAGTATTGCAAGTAAGGAGAAAAAATATGATTATCAAAAACGGCAGCGTAGTGTTGCAAGATAAAGTGGTAAAAGCCGACGTGCAAATTGCGGACGGCAAAATCGTAAAAATTGCCGACGGTATTTGCGCGAAAACGGGCGAACAAGTAATAGACGCAACGGGCAAACATATTTTCCCTGGGCTTATCGATATGCACGTGCATTTGCGCGATCCCGGCTATGAATACAAGGAAGATATCGAAAGCGGCACGAAAGCGGCGGTCAAGGGCGGCTTTACGCAAATTTGCTGTATGCCCAACACCAACCCCATCACCGACAATAAAGTGGTGGTAAGCTATATTAAACACCGCGCTAACGAAGTGGGCGCGTGCAAAGTGCATCCCATCGGCGCTATCACGAAAGGTTCGAAGGGCGAACAGCTTGCCGACATCGGTGAAATGAAACGTGCGGGCGCGGTCGCAATCTCCGACGACGGCGTAGCTGTGAAAAGCTCCCGACTTATGCGCCTTGCTATGGAATACGCCAGCGGCTTTGATATCAAATGCCTTTGCCACTGCGAAGACAAAGAGCTTGTCGACGGCGGCGTAGTCAACGAAGGGTTAAGCTCCACGATAGCCGGCTTAAAGGGAATTCCCAGAGCGGCGGAAGATATTTGTATTGCAAGGGATTTGGCGCTTGCGGAAAGCTTAGGCGTGCCCGTGCATATTTGTCACGTATCCACGCACAGCGGCGTACGCTTAATCCGCGACGCGAAAAGGGCAGGCGTGAAAGTGACGGCGGAAACGTGTCCGCATTATTACGCGGTCACCGACGACATTATTCAATCGTTCGACACCAACACCAAGGTCAATCCCCCTATCCGTGAAGAAATGGACAAGCAAGCCATTTTGCAGGGCTTGCAGGACGGCACGCTGGATTGTATCGTCACCGACCACGCGCCGCACCATATCAACGACAAAAACGTGGAATATAACCTTGCGGCGTTTGGCATTAGCGGCATAGAAACTTCGCTTGGGTTTGCTATCACGTACCTGTATAAAACGGGCGTGTTGACCTTGTCGCAAATCGCGGAAAAAATGTCCGCTGCCCCTGCGCGTATTTTGGGTCTGGACGGCGGTTGTATTCAAGAAGGCGGCGTTGCCGATTTGACGGTGGTGGATATCGACAAACAATGGACGGTGCAACCCGAAAACTTTGTAAGTAAAGGCAAAAACAGCCCGTTCGGCGGTTATAAGCTCTACGGCGAAGTGCAATGCACCATCGTGGACGGCGAAGTGAAATATCAAGCGTAAAGAGAAAAGAAAAATGATTACCGATAAATTGATAGAAAAAATTGTAGAGATGCAAAATCCCACCTGCGTGGGCTTGGACACACTGTTTGATTACCTGCCCGACGATATGAAAGCGGGTGTAACCACCTTTGACGGCGTTGCGGAACGCGTGTTTGATTTCAACAAAAAACTGATTGATACGCTTTACGATATCGTACCGTCCGTAAAGGTGCAAATCGCGTATTACGAAATGTACGGCACGGCAGGTATGAAGGCGTATGAAGAAACGCTCAAATACGCCGCGGAAAAGGATTTGGTAGTGATTGCGGACGCAAAACGCAACGACATCGGCTCTACGGCGGCTTGCTATGCAAAAACCTTCTTGGGCGAAACGCAGGTCAACGATTTGTCGCTCAAAGCGTTTCCTGCCGACTACGTAACGGTCAACGGCTATTTGGGTACGGACGGCATCGCACCGTTCGTGGATGAGTGCCAAAAACACGATAAGGGCATTTACGTGCTTGTAAAAACGTCCAACCCGTCGGGAGCGGAAATCCAAAACGTAGTTCTGGAAAACGGCGTACCCATGTACGAATACGTAGGTGGTTTGGTGGAAAAATGGGGCGAAAGCACCATCGGTAAATACGGCTATTCGGCGGTAGGCGCAGTGGTAGGCGCAACGCATCCCACGGAAGCGGCGCGTTTGCGTCAAGTACTTCCCCACACCTTCTTTTTAATCCCCGGCTACGGTGCGCAAGGCGGCAACGCGGAAATGCTCAAAAGCTGCTTTGATAAAAACGGCTTGGGCGGCGTAGTCAACAATTCGCGCGGTATTTTGTGCGCGTATAAAAAGCTTGGCGGCACGTATTACGACGCTGCGCGCGCGGCAACCGTTGCTATGCAAAAGGATTTATCCGGCGTGCTTGGAAAAATGGGTAAATAAACGATATGAAGGATTATAACGCAACAATTATTAGCAATCAGCAAATTGCCGAAAACGTGTATGCAGTCACCTTTGATTTGGGCGAACCTGCCAAGGCGCGTTGCGGTCAGTTTGGCAATATTGCCGTGGGCGGTACACATTTATTGCGCCGTCCCATCGCCATTTGTAAAACGCAGGGCAATACGGTCACGTTTTGCTATCAGGTAAAGGGCGAAGGCACGCAAATTCTCAAAAGCATGGGGGCAGGTACGCAAACAAACGTACTTATGCCGCTTGGTAACGGCTTTTTCGTGGAAGAAAGCGAACAAAAAGTGGCGCTTGTCGGCGGTGGCGTAGGTACGTTTCCGCTTATTTCCGTATTGCAGCAATACGGGGATAGCAAGCAAATTTCCGCTTATATCGGCTACCGTAACAAAAACGCCGTTTGCGGCGTGGAAGATTTTGCCAAGGCACATACATTTGTGGCAGTGACGGACGATGGCAGCTACGGCGAAAAAATGAACGCCGTGCAGGCGTTTGAAAAGGATTTATCGGCAGGCAACCGCCCCGACGTAGTGCTGGCTTGCGGACCTATCCCGATGCTCCGTGCGCTCAAAGCGGTCACCGAAAAACACGGCTTACTGTGCTTTGTTTCTTTGGAAGAGCGTATGGGTTGCGGCATCGGCGCGTGCGTAGTGTGCGTATGCGAAAAGACCAACGGCGCAAGGGCGCGCGTTTGCAAGGACGGCCCCGTGTTTAACGCAGACGAAGTGATTTTATAACTCAAAAGGAAAATAATGAAAAAAGTAATTTTCGCATCCGATTCGTTTAAGGGCAGTTTAAGCTGCAGTCAAATCAACGCATTGTTAACAGCGTGCGCAAAAGCGCATTTTCCTAATTGTGCTTGCGTGCCGTTTGCGATTGCCGACGGCGGCGAAGGCACTTTGGAAGCAATGATTGCAAATAAAAACGGCAAAATTGTGCAAGCGGAAGTGCAAAATCCGCTTAAAAAGCCCATTTTATCCCGATACGTAACGATTGACGGCGCGGCGGTTATTTGTATGAGCGAAGCGTCGGGTTTGCCGTTACTTGCCGAAAGTGAACGCAGCGCGAAAGCGACCACAACTTACGGCACGGGCGAGTTAATTTTGCACGCCTTGCAAAGCGGATATAAATGTATTTACGTAACGCTTGGCGGCAGTGCGACCAACGACGGCGGCACGGGCGCGCTTTCGGCGCTGGGGTATCGTTTTTTAGATGAAAACGGTAACGAGTTAGACGGCACGGGTGAAAATTTAAGCAAAATTAGCAGTATCGACGCGTCTAACGCCGTGGATATAAGCGACGTGCAATTTACTTTGCTTTGCGACGTATCCAACCCCTTACTTGGGGAAAAGGGCGCAACGTATACCTACGGCAAGCAAAAGGGCGCAACGCGGGAAGAGTTGGATTGTTTAGAGCAGGGGATGCAAAATTTTGCAAGCGTAGCAAAGGCATACCTTGGAAAAGAAATGAACGTAAGCGGTGGCGGTGCGGCCGGCGGTTTGGGCGCGGCGTTGTATGCGTTTTTAGGCGCAAAAATTCAATCGGGTATTGAAACGGTGCTTACGCTTTGCGATTTTGACAGTGCGCTTATCGGTGCGGATTTGGTGATTACCGGCGAAGGACGCATCGATTATCAATCGGCAAACGGCAAGGTGATTGACGGAATTTTACGCCACGCGAACGAAAAGGGCGTGCCCGTTGTGGCGATTGCCGGCAGTATCGGCGAAGGGATAGAACAATTATACGCCAAGGGTTTGCTGGCGGCGTTTTCCATCGTGAACAAGCCTATGGATTTACAAACGGCGCTTGCGAACGCGGAAAATTTATATATGCAAACGGCGGAAAACGTATTCCGCATCATCAAAGCAACGGAAAAACAAAAGGAATAAAGGTATGGCAGATTTATCTATTCAGCTTTGCGGCGTACAATTAAAAAACCCCGTAATCGCGGCGAGTGGCACGTTTGGCTTCGGCAGAGAATTTAACGAGCTTTACGATATCGGGCAGCTTGGCGGTATTTCCACCAAGGGCTTAACCATGGAGCTTCGCGCAGGCAATCCCGTGCCGCGTATCGCGGAAAGCCGCGGCGTTATCTTGAACGCAGTGGGCTTGCAAAACCCCGGCGTGGAGCATTTTATTGAAAAGGATTTACAATGGCTCAAAGATACGGGCACTTGCGTGATTGCCAACGTGGCAGGCAAAACGCTGGACGATTATTACGCCATTTGCGCCAAATTAGACGGCAAGGTGGATATGATTGAGCTCAACATTTCCTGCCCCAACGTCAAGAGCGGCGGTATGGCGTTCGGTATCAAGCCCGACTCGGTAGAGGCGGTTACGAAAGCGGCGAAGGGGGCTTTGAAAAAGACTCCGTTAATCGTCAAGCTTTCCCCCAACGTAGAGAGCATTGCTATCAACGCCAAGGCGGCGGAAAACGGGGGAGCGGATTGCGTTTCCCTCATCAACACGTTGACGGGTATGGCAATCGATATTGAAAGAAGAAGACCGATCATCGCCAATAATACGGGTGGCGTTT
>JAZSHX010000028.1:0-29581 GCA_045533485.1 Candidatus Scatosoma sp.
TATAAATGGGGGAAAATTATTTTGTTGTTAGACGGTAGAGAAATTGCCGATAACAACGTTGCGGACGTAGAGGACGTACATAACCGTTTAATGGAATTACGTTTGCAGACAGAGAAAAATTCTTAATAAAAATATAGTAAGGAAAAAGATTATGGCGAATTTATCAGTAAATCTTTGCGGTGTTCCATTTAAAAATCCCGTTATCGCGGCTAGCGGTACGTACGGCTTTGGCAGAGAGTTTAACGAACTCTACGACATCGGGCAAATCGGCGGTGTTTCGACCAAGGGCTTGACCTTAGAGCCTCGCCTCGGCAACCCCGTTCCCCGTATTGCGGAAAGCCGTGGGGTTATTCTCAACGCAGTAGGACTTCAAAACCCTGGTGTGGAGCATTTTATCGAACACGATTTGGAGTGGCTCAAATCGACGGGTACGGTGGTGATTGCCAACGTAGCAGGTAAAACGCTGGACGATTATAAAAACATTTGCGCGCGCTTGGATGGGCTTGTGGATATGGTGGAGCTCAACATTTCCTGCCCCAACGTAAAAAGCGGCGGTATGGCGTTCGGTATCAAACCGCAATCGGTGGAAGAAGTGACGCGCATTTCCAAAAGCGCACTCAAAATCACGCCGCTTATCGTCAAGCTTTCGCCCAACGTCGAAAGTATCGCGGTTAACGCACAAGCGGCGGAAAACGGCGGCGCGGATTGCATTTCGCTTATCAATACCTTAACGGGTATGGCAATCGATATCGAAAAGAGAAAACCCATTATCGCCAACAACACGGGCGGTGTGTCGGGCGCAGGCGTTAAGCCGATTGCCGTGAGAATGGTGTACGAAGCGTCGCAGGCGGTACAAATCCCCGTGATCGGTATGGGCGGTATCACTTGCGCGGAAGACGCTATTGAATTTTTAATGGCAGGCGCAACGGCAGTGCAAGTGGGCACGGCGAATTTCACCGATCCCTACGCTATGCCGAAGATTATCAAGGGCTTAAACGAATGGTGCGACAAGCACGGCGTACAAAACGTAAAAGAGTTGACGGGAACGTTACAGTTAAATGCAAAATAAGGAGTGAATAAGGACATGGTATATACGTACAAGGAAGAATTTATCCGTTTTATGGTTTCCAACGGTGTTTTGAGATTTGGTGAATTCACCTTAAAAAGCGGCAGAAAAGCCCCGTATTTCATCAATACGGGTAACTATAAAACAGGCAAACAGCTTGCCAAGCTTGGCGAATACTACGCGGCTTGTATCCGTGAAAACGGCTTGCAACCGGAAACGCTCGTCGGCCCTGCGTATAAGGGAATTCCCCTTTCCGTAGCTACGGCAATTGCGCTTGCAAACAACTACGGCGAAGAAGTCAATTATTGCTTTGACAGAAAGGAAGTGAAGGACCACGGCGAAGGCGGTTTGTTCGTTGGTAAACAGCTTGTGGATGGCGAAAAAGTTGTTATCATCGAAGACGTTATGACGTCGGGCAAAGCGCTTAGAGAAATTTTACCCAAACTGCAAGCGGCGGCTGCCGTTGACATCGTGGGTATGATTATTTCCGTGGACAGACGCGAAAAGGCGCTGGACAGCGAACTTTCGGCAGTGGCGGAAGCGAAAAAGCAATTTGGCGTGGACGTGTATTCCGTCGTAACGATGGACGACATTATCGCGGCGATTGAAAAGGGCGTTATCGACGGCAAGGAGCACCTTGACGCCATGTACGCGTATCGCAACACCTACGGCGCGATTTTATAATAACGCTGTTGATAATACGTGGGCAATGTGCGCATGCGGTTGCGTGCGCGGGCAAGCCCTTCGCGCGCGCCAAGGATAGCGATGGCAAGTGCACAAATAAAACAAATTGCCGATACGGCGATAATAATACGTTTCATACCATAAGTATGCGGAAAACAAGGAGAAATTATGAGTAAAATTATTTTAACGGGCGACCGTCCTACGGGAAAATTGCATATCGGGCATTACGTAGGTTCGCTCAAACGCCGCGTGGAATTGCAAAACAGCGGCAATTTTGACGAAATTTACGTAATGATTGCGGACGCGCAAGCGCTCACCGACAATTTCGACAATCCCGATAAAGTGCGTGCAAATATCACGGAAGTGGCGCTGGATTATTTGGCGTGCGGTTTAGACCCCCAAAAATCGACGATTTTCGTGCAGTCGCATATCGAACAGCTGACGGAGCTTACCTTTTATTATATGAACTTGGTAACGCTTGCCCGTTTAGAACGCAACCCCACGGTAAAAGCGGAAATTAAGCAAAAGAATTTTGAGCACTCGCTCCCTATGGGCTTTTTGACGTACCCCGTTTCGCAAACGGCGGATATTACGGCGTTCAAAGCAACGACCGTGCCCGTTGGCGAAGACCAGCTTCCTATGCTGGAACAAGCGCGCGAAATTGTGCGGAGTTTTAACGGCTTGTACGGCGAAACGCTTGTCGAACCGCAAGCGGTATTGCCTGAAAATCGTTCTTGCCTGCGTTTGCCCGGTACGGACGGTATGGCGAAGATGAGTAAATCGCTTGGCAACTGCATTTATCTGTCGGATAGCGCGGACGAAATTAAACGCAAGGTTATGGGTATGTACACCGATCCCAACCATATCAAGGTGACTGATCCCGGCGACACGAAAAATAACCCCACGTTCATTTATTTAGACGCGTTCTCCACGAAAGAACATTTTGAAAAATATTGTCCTGATTACGCGTGCCTTGAAGAAATGAAAGCGCATTACGAACGCGGCGGACTTGGCGATATGAAGGTCAAACGCTTGCTCAACGAAGTGATGCAAGAAACGCTTGCGCCCATTAGAGAAAGAAGAGAAGCGTTTGCAAAAGATATCCCTGCCGTTTGGGAAATGCTCAAAGAAGGCAGTGAAAAGGCAAGGGCGGTTGCCGCAAAAACGCTTGCGGACGTAAAACGCGCAATGAAGATTAACTATTTTGAATAAGAAAAGATAAAGAAAAAGCCCGACGCGATTGCGTCGGGTTTTTTATGTTTGCAATAGAAATTATTCGTTAATAAATTCACGCAAAAATTGCATCAACGAAAATTTTTGGGTTTCGTTTAATTGCCGAATGAATTTTAGAATTGTGTATTCAACACCGCTTGCAGGGGAACGGTTGACGGTTGATATGTTTTTCCCGAATAATTCGTCGATAGTAATATCAAAAACTTCAGAAAGTTTTAATATGGTTTCACAATCGGGTTCACTTGCGCCGTTTTCCCAATTGCTTATGTTTCTTTGTTCATTGTTTATTTTCTCAGCTAATTCTTTTTGAGTTAATTGCATTTCTTCTCGAAACTCTTTTATTTTTAATTTCATTTAGAACCTCCTATTAACAATATTACTAAAAAAAATACTAAAAATCCTTGACAAAGTAAAAATAATACTGTATAATGTTAAAAAATAGAAAATTTATTTCTATAAAATAAGGGGGACGGTTTGAAAAAATTAAAATTCTCTATTTACATTGGTAAAAATATTCGAAAAGAACAAGATTCGGAAATTGTAGCTTTTTTGGTTTTGCCAGATAATTTTCCCAAAGGACAAGTCGCTATGAATGGTAAGATAATAGAAAATACAGTAGGTTTTCGATTGCTGCATTTGATAGGTGATTACATTATGGATTGGATTGATTTTGTTGATGATGAAAGTTTGATTGAGGCAGAGATTTATATCAATAAAAAGAAGAAATACGATGTTTTAAAAGGTAAAAAAATTGTAGAATTTATTGATATGATTTCTCGAGAAAATAATTATATTGTCTCATCTAAATTTAATGATATTTGTGGAGGTAAAAAATGAAAATATTGATATGGAGTGTTTGTATTATAGTTTGTGGTTTTGCAATGACGATTCCTGGAGTAAATCAGTCGCCCTTATTAGCTACGTTACTATTTGCGGGAAGCTGTACACTGGCGAAATTCTTGTCGGGTAAATGGGTTACTTATAAAAGGAAAGACGAAAAAGACTATATAACTAATAGTACAAGCGAAGAAGAAAAACAAAATAATTTATAATCCCTGCCGTTTGGGAAATGCTCAAAGAAGGCAGTGAAAAGGCAAGGGCGGTTGCCGCAAAAACGCTTGCGGACGTAAAACGCGCCATGAAGATAAACTATTTTGAATAAGCGATAACAAAGAAAAAACCCGATGCGATTGCATCGGGTTTTTTACTTTGAACTTGGTGTGATTAGTTAAGAAGATCTTTGTAAGCTTTACCGAACTTCATAACGGGTTTCTTGCATGCAGGGATAGCAACTTTTTCTTTCGTTTGAGGGTTAATACCCGTTTTAGCCGCTACGTTTTTCACTTCAAACGTACCAAAGCCAACAAGTTGAACTTTGTCGCCTGCTTTCAATGCGTCGGTAACAACTGCTACGAATGCTTCGTAAGCCGCTGCTGCATCTTTGTTCGTGAAACCTGCTTTTTCTGCCATTGCTTTAATCAATTCGCCTTTGTTCATAAGAGTTAAATCCCCTTTGTTTTAATTTCTCAAAGGTCTGCGAAAACCTTTAAGTAATTCTATTATATCCTATAAATATGCGTTTGTCAATACTTCTACGAAAAAAAATGTCGAAAAACCTTGAAAAATAAAGGATTTCCGCCATTTTTTCTTGATTTTTTTATCCTGCAAACTATTTTCGGCTTAAAAAGCAAGTAAAACGTCGCAACTTCTTTATTTATAAGGGCTTGCGCGATTTTTAAAATTCGCTTACGTAAAAGCCCAAACCGACCACTTGGGAAACGCCCGACATCACCGCAAACGAATCGGAATCGACGTGTTTCATGATCCGTCGAAGTGCGGCAATTTGCCGCCGTCCGATTACGCAAACCAGCATTGTTTTATCTTCCTGTGTGTACATACCTTTTGCCGGCAGGGCGGTCACGCCGCGGCCAAGCTCGTGCATGATGGCATAGGACAGCTCTTCGGGTTTGGTCGTGATAATTCTAAATTCGATTGCCGATTGAAAGCCGTTGGTCAGCGAATCGTTGATTTTGCTTTCGATGTACGCTTCAAAAATGGCAAGCATAATGGGCAAAATGTTGACAGCCAGCGCCGCGCTTGCATCGTAAAACACGAAGAAAGACGCCCCGATAACCATACAGTTCAAAAAGAAAATCATCCAAGCAATCGATGAAGCGGCAATCTTTTTTTGTATCATCAAAGCAATAATATCCGTACCGCCCGTGCTTCCGCCGATTTTGAACGCCAAAGCAATTGCCGCACCGATACAAATACCGCCCGACAAAGCCGCGAAAATGCGTTCGCCGCCCGTTTCAAAAGCAATTTTAAAATCGGGGAATATTTGTTCTAAGAGCACCAACCAAAGCGTTTGTAACAAAATATGCAAAGTGGTAATCACGGCAAAGCGTCTTTTTACGTAGAAAAAGGATAAGATGATCAAAGGTGTGTTCACGCCAAGGACGATCCAGCTTTGCTTGATTACGTCGCCCGTTGCAATGTTCAAAAGTACAGCCAAACCGCTTACCCCGCCCGTTGTGAAGTTGTTAGGCGCAATCAGCGCGTACGAAGAAACGGACACGAGCAGGGAAGAAAACAGCAAACATAAAACAGTTTTCACCTGCAACAAAACACGCTCCATTTTATCTTCGCTGTGGAAATTTTCCTTGGTGATTTTAGGCGGTAATTGCCGTTGATTTTCAGAAGTAGGGATAGGAGCTTCTTCCATATTATATTATAACCCCACAACTTCCACTTTAATTTTTGCCGTTACGTTTTCCATAAAACGAATTTCTGCGTCGAAAAATCCCACCGTTTTCACAGCGTCCATTTTAATTTTCTTTTTGTCGATGTCAAAGCCCATAGCCGCAAGTGCCGCGGATACGTGCGCCGCCGTTACGCTGCCGAACGTTTTTCCGTTTTCGCCCGTTTTAATTTTCACTTGCACTTGTTTACCTTCGATGGACGCGGCAAGCGCCTTGATGGCTTTCACTTCTTCCGCCTTGTGGAAATCTTGGGCGGCTTTCTTTTGTTCTGCTTGGTGCACGTTAGCCGTGTTCGCTACGCACGCCAACCCCTTTTTCAAAAGGAAATTTCTGCCAAACCCGTCGGCAACTTCCACAACGTCGCCTTTTTTACCCGTACCTTTCACGTCAGCGGTCAATAAAACTTTCATATAAAACCTTCCTTTATCGCGATTTTCGTCGCGTATTTTTTCTTTCGATACTATTGTACAGTAAATTTTTGAAAATGTCAATAATCTTTTGAAAATTTACGCATACTGTTGTTACCAAAAAAGGAGGTTTTTTATGATGATGAACGAAAACAAACAAGAAGTGAACACTTGTATCGGTTGTTGCGTAACGGAATGTAAATACAACCGTTCGGGTGATTATTGTACGCTCCGTAAAATTCACGTTGGGAATACGTGTTCGCACGACGCAGCGTCCTGCACCTGTTGTGACAGTTTTGAAAAAAGATAAAAACCATTCACAAAAGTCCGTCCGTTTTGTTGCAAACGGACGGATTTTTTTGTGAACAAGCAACGAAAAGGGCAATTTTTTATCTATATACACAATTTATTTGCGTTTTGAAAAAAATAAGCGTATAATACAATTACACTTACGAAAGGAGAAAAAACAAATGAAAGAAGCTGTGCAAGAAAAGCAAACGCTCAAAACGCGTGCGCTTGCGTATTTGAAAGCATTGCCCAAACGCTATTTCATTACGGCGTTTTCGGGTATGGCGCAAGGTTTGTTCGTAACCTTGATTGCCGGTACGATTTTATCGCAAATTGCAGGTTGGATAGGAAATAATTATATCGGCAACACGCTTTTGTACATAGCGAACATCGCAAAAACGCTTATGGGCGCAGGCATCGGAGTGGGTATAGCGCACGCGCTTGGTAAAAACAAGCTGTTGGTATTTTCGGCGGCAGTAGCCGGTATGGTAGGCGCGTTTGCCGATAAATTGATGGTGGGCAGTGCGCCCCTTACGGCGTTGACGCTGGGTTTACCGGGTAATCCCATCGGCGCGTACGTGGTCACTATGCTTGTCGTGGAAATCGTCGGCGCGTACGTTGGCAAAACCAAGCTGGATATTTTGCTTGTGCCGCTCGGCACGCTTCTGCTTGCTTTTGGCGGCGTGTTCGTGTCCTTCCCCTTTATTTGGCTGGTCAACCAGCTTGGCGCGTTGATTGCCGTAGCCACCGATATTACCCCCTTTGTGATGGGGATAGTGATTGCCGTGGTAATGGGTGTGCTTTTGACAATGCCCACGTCGTCTGCGGCGATTTGGGTAGCGGTGGCAAGCCCCGTTTTAAACGGCGGTGCAGGTGCAACGGGCTATCAAGCGATGCTACTTGCAGGCGGCGCGGCTACCGTGGGTTGTGCTTGTCATATGGTCGGCTTTGCTGTGGCAAGCTACCGTGAAAATAAAGTGAGCGGCTTGATTGCGCAAGGCATAGGGACGAGTATGCTTCAAATCCCGAATATAATGAAAAAGCCCGTAATTATGTTGCCGATGATCATTTCTTCGGCAGTGCTTGGTCCGCTTTCTACGTGCGTGTTTAAGCTCAAATGCGGTGCGTCGGGCGGCGGTATGGGTACAAGCGGCCTTGTCGGCGTGTTCGATTTGTTTAACTTTACAAGCGGCGCGCTTGGTATCGTCGGCATTATCTTGCTTATGATTGTCCTGCCTGCGTTGCTCAATTTGTTGATTAGCGAATTTATGCGCAAGAAAGAGTGGATAAAAGACGGGGATATGAAGCTTCCTGAATAAAAAACAAATACCGCCGCGCTGTTGCGCGGCGGTGTAGTTTTTAACCTTGATATAACGTGTTTGTTTGGCGTTTTGGTTCGCAGGTGACGTGCATGCCCAAGGACTTAAAGGTTTTTTCGTCAACGTGCGATAAAATGACGGTAGAGTGAATTTCACAACCTTTCAATTTTTCAATTTGTTCCACGGCGAGCTTGGCTTTTTCGTCCGTTACGGCGCAAATGGAAAGCGCCATCAGCACTTCGTCGGTATGCAATCTTGGATTGATTGCGCCCATGTGGTTGACTTTGAGTTTTTGTATGGGCTCGATAATCGTCGGGGAAATCAACTGAATTGTATCGTCGATATTACCAAGCACTTTCAACGCGTTTAAAAGCGCTGCCGCGCTTGCGCCAAGCAAATCGCTTGTTTTACCCGTAATTACGCGTCCGTCGGCAAGCTCAATCGCCACTGCCGGCTCTTCAGTCTGCTGCGCTTTGGTAAGTGCGGCGGCAACGGTTTTTCTGTTTTCGATAACCGTGCCCGATTTGCTCATCAAAAGTTCCAGTTTAGAAACCGTTTCCTTGCTGGCTCTGCCTTTGAAAGCGTCGCATTGCGCGGCGTAATAACGGCGGATAATTTCATCACGTGCCGCTTTTTGACAAACTTCGTCGTCCGTGATACAAAATCCCACCATATTTACGCCCATATCCGTTGGCGATTGATAGGGGGAATAGCCCAAAATACGGCTAAGCATAGCGCTTACAACGGGAAAAATTTCCACGTCGCGGTTATAATTGACTGCAAGGGAGCGATAGGCGTCCAAATGATAGGGGTCTATCATATTCATATCGTTCAAATCGGCGGTTGCCGCTTCGTAGGCGATATTGACGGGGTGCGCAAGCGGTAAATTCCAAATGGGGAACGTTTCAAATTTTGCATATCCTGCTTTCACGCCGCGTAAATTTTCGTGATACAGTTGCGAAAGGCAGGTCGCCATTTTGCCACTCCCTGGGCCGGGCGCGGTCACTACGACCAGTCGACGCGTGGTGGGCACGTATTCGTTTTTACCGTAGCCGTCCGCGCTCACGATGCGTTCCACGTCGGAAGGGTATCCTTCAATGGCATAGTGCTTATACACGGAAATGCCAAGCGCCGTCAAGCGCTTGATAAAACCGTCCACCGCAGGTTGCGTGTGGTACATAGTCATAACTACGCCGCCCACGTAAAAGCCCTGTTGCTTAAACACGTCGATAAGGCGCAGTACGTCTGCGTCGTAAGTGATACCTAAATCGCTTCTGTACTTATTCTTAATGATATCGTTGGCGCTGATTACCAACAAAATTTCCGCGATATCTTTCAGCTTAGAAAGCATTTTTAATTTACTGTCCGGTTCAAATCCGGGAAGCACACGGGATGCGTGGTGGTCGTCAAACAGTTTTCCCCCAAATTCAAGGTACAGCTTGTCTCCGAAAAGCGCAATGCGTTCTTGAATTTTTTCCGATTGCAAGGAAAGATATTTTCTGTTGTCGAACCCGTTTTGCTGCATGCTTGCCTCCCAAAATTTCTTGCGTAAGTATATTATATTTATTGTAGCAAATTTTTCTCGCTTTGTCAAGGTTACGGCAATAAAAAATCCGCGCTTTTGGCGCGGATTTTTTGTAGAGTTTGCTTTACAGTTTTTTCTTCAATTCTCTTACGGCGTTCGTCAGGAAAAATTCCGCAGTGGAATCCTTTCTTATGAGCGCAAGCGCTTCTTCCGCCGTACACCAACGTGCTTCCGTGAGTTCGCTCTTTTGCAATTTTATGGGCGCGTCTTCCACAACGACGATAAAATTCAACAAAAGCAATTCCTTTTCGTTGTGATAACGCGACGACATATATTTGGTTTTCACGACGGGCAGGCCAAGCTCTTCCTTAATTTCACGGGGAATGGTCTTTTCGGCATTTTCGCCCTTTTTCACGTACCCTGCAAACAGGATAAAATCGTCGTCTTCTACATGTTTTGCCAGCAAAATCTTATCCTGCGCACGGTTGGTGACTACCATCGACACTGCAACGGAAAAGGGTGGAAATACGTATTGTGCACATTGATCGCAATAGGGGATAAGCCCTTCGCTTTCGCAAAAACGCAAAGCAAGTTTTTGTCCGCATTCTTTACAATACATACGTGCGCCTCCTTATTTTTTTCTTTTACCTTATCATAATACGATATTTTTTGCTTTTTGTCAATAGCAAAGAAAAAAATTTTTGTCAAATTATAAGAAAATACGCAAACTCTTTGCAAAAAAGCGTGTAAAGTGCTATAATATAGGCGTGAGGTAATGAAATGCAGTATATTGAACTTACGATACATACGACCAGCGAAGCAAGTGAGATTATTTCCGACGTAATGTGGGGCTATACCGATTTTGGTGTGACGATATGCGACCGCGCCGATATCATCGCTTTGCAAACAAGCAAAACCACGACGTTTTGGGATTATATAGACGATGAATTGACGCAAAACAAGCAAACGGACGTGCTTGTGAAATGCTACGTGGCGGTGGACGAAGCCGATCGCGTGTTGCCTGCCATTATGCAGGATATTTTCGACGCGCGCGAACGCAGTGGCGGTTGCTTGCCGTTTGGTACGCTGGAAGAAACCAAGCGCACGGTGGACGGGGACGACTGGATTGACGTGTGGAAAAAGCATTTCCGTCCCATACATCTTGGCAAAATCGTCGTCGTGCCGGAGTGGATTGACTATGCGCCCGAAAAGGACGAACGCGTGGTGTTGTTGGATTCCAACATGGCGTTCGGCACGGGCGAACACGAAACGACGTCGATGTGCGTGGAGTGGATACAGCAATTTTTAACGCCCGATTCCGTTTGTATCGACGTGGGGTGCGGCAGCGGTATTTTGGGGATTTCCGCGTTAAAGCTTGGCGCGGCGAAAGCGTATTTGACGGATATCGACCCGATTGCCGTGGAAAGTGCGGAGCATAACTGCAAGCTCAACGGCGTTGCGGAGAAAGCCGTAGTGGCGCACTCTAATCTTTTGGATGACACGGAAATTTGCGGCGATATTATGTTTGCAAACATTACGGGCGAAGTGCTGAAATTGCTTGCGCCGTCTATCCCCAAAAATTTGAAAAAGGACGGGGTGCTCATTTTAAGCGGTATCATTGAAAGCCGCTTGGAAATGGTAAAAACCGCGTATGAAAGCGTGGGGATGGAAGTGCTGTTTGAAAGAAGAAAAGGCGAATGGTTTTCGTTGGTGTTGCGTAGAAAATAAGGGGGCAGATACGCGTTGAAACGTTTTTTTGTAGATAAAATAGCGGACATTACGTATTTGGAAGGCGAAGAGTTCGAGCACGCCAAAAACGTGCTCCGTATTTCCGTGGGCGCGGAAGTTATTTTGCTGGACAACAGCGGAAAGGAATACACCGCGGTGGTGGCGGCGGTGGAAAAAAAGCGTATGATGCTCAACGTCGTGCGCAGTGAAGTGGGTGAACGCGAAGCGGCTACGCAGGCGTGTTTGCTTTTCGGGTATTTGAAAAACGCCGATAAAAACGAATTTATCGTGCAAAAAGCCGTGGAGCTGGGCGTGCAGCGCATCGGCGTGTTTTCTTCGCAATTTTCGTCAGCGTATATGAACGAAAACAAGCTGGAGCGTTTGCAAAAAGTAGCGCGCGAAGCCACCAAGCAATGCTTGCGTTCGGTCGCGCCGAAAATTGAATATTTCTCCACGTTGGAAAGTGCGCTTGACAGCGTAAACGAATACCAAAACAAACTGTTTGCCTGTGAGTTTGCCACGCAAAGCCAAGCGGATTTGCGCGCTTTACAGGGCAGTGTGGCGATGGTAGTTGGCAGTGAAGGCGGATTTTCTAAAGAAGAAGCGGAAATGGCAAAGCAAAAGGGCTTTGCGCATATCAGCTTGGGTAAACGTATTTTGCGTGCGGAAACGGCGGCGGTGGCGCTTACGGCGGTCGCTATGTTTTCGCTTGGAGAATTGCAATGAAAGCGGCGGTGATCACGCTGGGCTGTAAGGTCAACGACGTGGAAAGCGGATCGATTATCCACGGCTTGGAAAACTTGGGATATCAAGTGACGCGCAACTTGGAGTACGCGGATATCTACGTTGTCAACACTTGTGCGGTGACGGCGGAAGCGGAGCGCAAAAGCCGACAAACGGTGGGCAAAGCGCTCAAATGCAATCCAAACGCGCGCGTAATCGTATGCGGTTGCGCAAGCGAAAAATCTCCCGATGCGTTTTTAGACAAGGATAACAGTGTGGCGGCGGTGGTCGGCGCACAGGGCAAAAATAAGGTTTTACAAATCGTGCAATCGGGCTTTGCAAGTGAATTTTGCGGCTTACAAAAGCAAAACGACGGGGGCAGGTACGAAAATATGCTCACGCCTAAGTGTTTGCGTACAAGAAATTTCGTCAAAATTCAAGACGGGTGCAACCGTTTCTGTTCCTATTGTATCATACCCTATTTACGCGGACGCAGCCGTTCGCGCGATATGCAAAGCGCGGCGGAAGAAATCAGGCAAAGCACGGCTTTGGAAACGGTAGTGACGGGCATCGATATTTCCGCGTATAAAGACGCGCAAGGCAACGACCTTGCGGACTTGCTGTTGGCGGTCAAAGACGTCGACACGCGTATCCGTTTGGGTTCGATGGAAGTCAGCTTAATCACCGATAAATTTTTGGACGCGCTTACAAATATCAAGCATTTTGCGCCGCAGTTCCATTTGTCCCTGCAAAGCGGTTCCAACGCAGTGCTGAAAAGTATGAACAGGCATTACACGGCGGAAGAATATTTGCAAGCGTGCGCGCGTATCCGGCAGGCGTTTCCCAACGCCGGCATCACGACGGATATTATCGCAGGCTTTCCCACGGAAACGGAAGCAGATTTTGCGGCGTCCTTGCAAATTATTCACGACGCGGCGTTTTCGCAAATTCACGCCTTTCCCTATTCTCCGCGCGAAGGCACGAACGCGTATAAAAAATATAAAGAAATGCCGATGTCGGTGAAAAAAGAGCGTGTGGAAAAACTCATGCAAGCAGGCGAAAAGCAAAAGCAGAAGTTTATCGACCGCTTTATCGGCAAAACGCTCACGATTGTTCCCGAACGGTGTATAGGCGGCTACACGGAAGGGTATTCGGGTAATTATATCCGCGTGTACGTAGCAGGGGAAATGGACAATCAACGCACCCAGGTGCGCGTTGAAAGCAAATTCAAAGACGGAGTTTTGGCAACAAAGCTGTAATAAAAAGGAGAAAACTACTATGGAAAATTGCGTATTTTGTAAAATTGTAAAAGGGGATATTCCATCTCCTAGACTGTACGAAGACGATAAAATGATTGTCATTCGCGACATTGAGCCGAAAGCGAAATTGCATTATTTATGTATGCCGAAAACGCATTTTGCGTTGCTTGCGGATATGGATGAAGCGCGTGCGGAAATCGTCAAACATATCTTTCAAGTGATCCCCACGCTGGAAAAACAGCTGGGCTTGAAAAACGGCTATCGCGTAATTATCAACCAAGGCGAAAACGGCGGACAAACCGTGCCGCACTTGCACGTGCATTTGCTTGGCGGCGAAAAGCTTGCCGACTTTTAAGCGGTAAAATTTTTAATTACAGGTATAAAACTAAACAATACGGGCGATAATCCCCCTTGCAAACGTAAGCAGGGGGGATTTTTATGTGGTTTTGGGGCTGGAAACAACGCATAGCGCTTTTGTCGGCGCTCCTTATCGCCTGCGCGGTGTTTGGCGGTGTACGCGCGGCAAACGCCTTGCCCCTTTCTTCCTTGCAAGGGGAGCATACCTATTATACCTATTCGTGCTCTTCGCAGGCGCAAATACAAACACAGCTTATCGGCACGGATTTTTTACACCTGCAAGGCGAAAGCGTGCAAGTGACGCTTACGCCAGCGCAAAAAGAAGATTTGCACGCGTATGCAAGGGCGACGATGCAAAAATATAAAGCGAAAATCGTTTGCGTGGAGCAGACGGGGGACACGGTAAGCTATTACGGCTATTCGTCCTTACTCAAAGGCGGCGTGGCGGTGCAGGGTAAAAAAGTTAACCTGCACGTGGCGTTTTCTCCAACGAACGCGCACTGCGTCGTCGGCACGCCCATTATTTTCGGCGGTTTTTGAAAAAAGTAAAAAACCGCGTATAAAATCCAACGAACAGGGCAACCATTTACATACAAAAATTTCGGAGGATTTTCAAAAATGAAAGACAACAACGTAAAGGAAAAACGTATCAAGACCAAGCGCATGAGCAAAGAAAAACGCTTTTATTTATGGACGGCAATCGGCTCAGCCACCGCGCTTATTGCTATCGTCACGGTGGCAGTGATCGCATCGCGTAGTCCCAGCCAAGTAACGCCGCCTATTTCCAGCGGTGATTCGGGCAACACCGTAATAACGCCGCCCCCGTCGGGTGACAATTCGGCAACCGTACCCGATCCCGACGACAATCAACAGGTAGTGGTAACGCCCGAAGGTATGGTCATGCCCGTGCAATCGGTTTCCCTTATCAACGATTACGGTTTTTATCACAACACAACGCTGAATTGCTATTATGAACATAGCGGTTGGGACTTCGCTGCGGAAGTGGGCGCAAGCGTATGCGCTGTGGATGCAGGCGTTGTAGAAAGCGTGTACAAAGACGATTTATTGCTTGGCACGGAAATCGTGATTGACCACGGCGACGGCTTGAAATCGGTGTACCGTTTCGTAACGGAAGCGGACGGCTTGAAGGCAGGCGATAAGGTGGAAAAAGGGCAAGTGATTGCCACCGTAGCCGAAGCAAACGGCAACGAATATAAGGACGGCGCGCATTTGCATTTTGAAATTATCAAAAACGGCGAAATCGTCGATCCTACCGCCTATTTGACTTTGGAAGAAAAATAAAACGATAAAAAACCGATGCAAAAACGCGTCGGTTTTTTTGCGCGTAAAAGCTTGCGAAATAAAAATAAAAGTGTTATAATAAGCGTATGAAAAACAAAAAAGATAAAAAATTATGCGTGCTCATCACGGGCGCGGCGGCAGGTATCGGCAACGCCGTAGCAACGAAGTTTTTACAAAACGGGCATACCGTGTACGCGTTGGATATCAAAGAAAGCACAATCGGCATACCCATAATTGCGGATATTACCGACGAAAATGCGTTGCAAACGGCTTGCGAACAAGTGCGGCAACAAGGTGTGATTTTCGACGCTATATTAAACTTTGCAGGCGTGCATACGATGGGTTCGTTTATTGAGACGGAGTATGCGAAAATCAAGCGCGTGATGGAAATCAATTTGCTTGGCGCAATCAACGTCAACAAAACCTTTCACAAGCTTTTGAAAAAGGACGGGCGCGTGCTGATTACGACCAGTGAAGTTGCGCCGCTTGCCGCACTGCCTTTTAACGGCATTTACAGCGTGAGTAAAACGGCGTTAGACAGCTATGCGCAATCGCTTAGGCAGGAACTCAATTTACTTGGGCAAAAAGTGATTACGCTTCGACCTGGGGCGGTGGCAACGGAGCTTGCCAAGGGCTCTGCGCAATCAACCAAACAGCTTTGCGAAGACACGGTTTTGTACAAGGAAGAATCGAAAAATTTTTGCCGTATCGTGGAAAAATTTACGGGTACGCCTATGCCGGCGGATAAATTTGCCGCGTTTGTGTATAAAATTGCAACGAAAAAGCGCGTCAAATACACCTACGCTAAGCACCGCCATTTGGGCTTGACCCTGCTGGGCATTTTGCCCAAACGCTTGCAGTGCTTTATCGTAAAAATGTTAGTCAAAAGATAAAAACAATTTAGGAGATATATAGATGAAGAGAAAACTTATAGCTGTATTGCTTTGCTTTACAATGATTTTTTCGTTTGGCTTAACGGCGTGCGACAGTATAGGATTGAAAAGCCCTTGCAAACACGAATACACGGAAGAAACGTTTTTGCAAGCGACTTGCATATCGGAAGGCGTTTTGAAAAGAACGTGCTCTCTTTGCGGTATGCAAACGTGTGAAAAGACGGACAAAACCGAACATACATATGAGAACGGTTTATGCACAACTTGTAACACAGCCGACCCGTCTTTTAGCGGCACAATCACGATAGAGCCCGATGATCCTGCTTTGGACTTGGGCGATTGCAAGCATACCACCGTCACGACGTATACGATGGAGCCGACGTGTAATAGAGAAGGCGGAAAAGTTGAACAATGTAACAGTTGCGGTAGAATTGCTTATTTGGAAGCTTATCCTGCAACGGGCGACCACGCGTGGGAAGAATTTATTGAAGAGCCCACTTGTATTAGCGATGGCTTAAAATACAAAGAATGTCAAGAATGCAATGCAATGCAATTTGTTGCCGTTATGAAGAAGCTTGGTCATGCAAGAGAAAACGGCGTTTGCAGCCGTTGCGGAGATGGAAAAAGCAATATCGGGGCTGGCGTGGTGGAAACCTACGACGGCAGTGCCGTGACGGTAACGTTCTACCACACGATGGGTGCAAACTTGAGATCGGTTTTGGATACATATATCCCTAAGTTCAACGAATTGTACCCCAACATCACGATTGAACATCAATCGGCAGGCGACTACCCTGCACTCCGCGACCAAATCGCAACCGAACTTACGGCAGGCAACGCGCCCAGCTTGGCGTATTGCTATGGCGACCACGTTGCACTTTACAACAAAGCGCAAGCGGTTATGCCTATGGACGAGTATATCGCGCACGATACGATGGGCTTGACGTACGCGCAAATCGCAGACTTTATTCCTTGCTTCTATAACGAAGGCAAATCGTTCGACGACGGCAAAATGTATATGTTGCCCGTAACCAAATCCACGGAAGTGTTGTATTACAACAAAACGTTCTTTGAACAACATAATTTGACCGTTCCCACCACTTGGGACGAAATGGAAGTACTTTGCGCGCAAATCAAAACGATCGATCCTAACTGTATTCCTTTGGGCTATGACAGTGAAGCAAACTGGTTCATCACGATGACCGAACAGCTCAAATCGGGCTATACGACGATTGACGGCGACAAGTTCGTATTCGACACCGACGCAAATTATGCTTTCGTAGAAAAATTGAGAAACTGGTACAAAGCCGGCTACGTAACGACAGAAGAAATTTACGGCAACTACACGTCCGGTTTATTCACGGAAACGGACATAGGGCGATGCAAGTCGTATATGTGTATCGGTTCGTCGGCAGGCGCATCCTATCAATGCCCCGACGCAAACAGTGATGGTAGCTATCCCTTTGAAGTTGGCGTAGCAATGATTCCCCAAGCGGACGCAAACAACAAGAAGGTTATCCAACAAGGTCCTTCGCTTTGCATGTTCAAAAAATCCAACGCACAAGAAATGGCGGCGGCTTGGTTGTTTGCAAAATACTTGACGACGACGGTAGAATTCCAAGCGCAATTCTCCATGACCAACGGTTATACACCCGTTATTCAATCGGCGGTGGAGCATCCTGTATATCAAGAATATCTTAATAGGGGCGACGGAAACAGATGTTTGTCGGCAACGGTTATCAAGCAAACGCTTGCGCAAAAGGATTATTATTTCTTCTCTCCTGCGTTCAACGGTTCGTCCGCGGCTCGTGACGCAGTGGGCGCGCTTTTGCAATCCTGCTTCGTAAATGACCCCGTGGCTGGTCAATCGGTTGCAGACTTTATCAAAGCGGAATTCAAGAAATCCATCGACACGTTGAAATACGACTACGGCTATTGATAAAAAGCCACGCAATAAAAAACAAACTGTCCGTTGCTATTTTTGAACGGGCAGTTTTTTCTTTGAAAAAATATATGCGCGCGGGCAAGAAAAACTTGACAGGCAAAAGAAAAAAGTATATAATGTAAAATGCGGTAAAACGGCATAGCCGTTCGCAAAAATTATTAAAAAACAACGAAAAGAATTAAGCAAAGGAGAACGATACGTATGCTTACATCAATTTGCGGTATCAACTGGGGCGACGAAGGTAAAGGTAGAATGGTGGACTTACTGTCGGAGAAATTCGACGTGGTTTGCCGTTATCAAGGCGGTAACAACGCAGGGCACACCGTTATCAACGAACGCGGTAAATTTATTTTGAACTTGCTCCCTTCGGGCATTTTGCGTGAAGAAGTGGTCAACGTTATGGGCCCCGGTATGGTTATCGATATCAAGCATCTTTGCGGTGAAATTGCAAAGCTGAGAGAAGGCGGTATCCGTATCACTCCCGAAAATTTGAAAATTTCCGACAGAGCCGTTATCACGATGCCGTATAACGTTTTGCAAGACTGTTTGGAAGAAGACCGTTTGGCTGGTAAGAAATTCGGTTCGACGCGCCGCGGTATCGCGCCCGTTTATGCGGATAAATATTACAAAAAAGCGTTCCGTATGGGCGAACTTTTGAACACGGAAAAACTGTACGCGCGCGTTGCGGACATCGTAGAGTGGAAAAACTTGACCGTTGTCGGCGGTTACAACGCGGAAGCTGTGAAAACGGACGACATCATCGCATACTTTGAAGAATTCGGCAAGCAGCTTGCTCCTTTTGTTTGCGACGTGGGCTTGTACCTTACCAAAGCGCACGAAGAAGGCAAGGATATTATGTTTGAAGCGCAGCTTGGCGCTATGCGCGATATCGATTTCGGTATTCACCCCTACACGTCGTCGTCTTCGACGATTGCGGCGTATGCCCCCATCGGCGCAGGCGTACCGCAGCTCCAGCTTGACAACTCTATCGGCATTATGAAAGCGTATTCCACGTGCGTGGGCGAAGGACCTTTCACGGCGGAATATTTCGGCGAAAAGGCGAAATTCTTGCGTGATTTGGGCGGCGAATACGGCGCGGCTACGGGCAGACCCAGAAGAGTAGGGCCGTTTGACGTAGTGGCTTCGCGCTACGGCATCCGTTGTCAAGGCGCGAAAGAAATTGCTTTGACAAAAATGGATATTTTGTCGGGCTATGAAGAAATCGAAGTGTGCGTTGCGTACGAACTCAACGGCAAAATTATTCACGAATTCCCGTTTATCGACGTTTTGGACGATTGTAAACCCGTATTTGAAACGGTCAAGGGCTGGAATTGCGACATTTCCGCTTGCCGTAAAAAGGAAGATTTGCCCAAGGAAGCGCTTAATTACATCCGCTACATTGAAAAGGCGTGCGATTGCCGCGTGAAGTATGTTTCCGTAGGCGCGGAACGCGACGCGTATATTGAGATGTTTTAACGAACGAAATGCGCATAAGGGCGTGTCTTTGCACCAAAGCGGAATTTGCCCTTAGTCACGTACGTCTATGTACGCTCCCGTCGGGCAAAACCCGTGTTTTTCGCAAATCCACAACCCTTCTCCGCATTTTAACGGTAGACAGGTGCGGTTATTACGCGCAAATGCGTATAAGAACCTACAAAGAAACAAAAACTTGTAATAAATAACAAGGAGAAAACTATATGAGTATTCGCATCGGTATTTACGGCTACGGCAATCTTGGCCGTGGGGTAGAGCTTGCTATTCAAAACAATCCCGATATGCAAGCGGTGGGGGTGTTTACCCGCCGCGATCCCAAAACTGTGCAAACGGTGACGGGAATTCCCGTATACGCTTGCGACGACGCGCTTGCGATGCAGGATAAAATCGACGTGATGATTTTGTGCGGCGGCAGTTCCACCGATTTGCCCAAGCAAACGCCGTATTTAGCGCAATATTTCAACGTTGTGGACAGTTTTGACACGCATGCTAAAATTGCGCAGCATTTTCAAACCGTAGACGAACAAGCGAAGAAAGCAGGGAAAGTCGCCGTTATTTCCGTCGGCTGGGACCCTGGTATGTTTTCTCTTGCGCGCTTGTATGCTTCCGCTATTTTGCCTTGCGGACACGAATATACCTTTTGGGGCAAGGGCGTCAGCCAAGGACATTCCGACGCAATCCGCCGTATCGACGGCGTAACGGACGCCAAGCAATACACCGTTCCCGTGGCGCAGGCGTTGCAAGCAGTGCGCGCTGGCGAAAATCCCACGCTTACCACCCGTCAAAAGCATAAACGTGAGTGTTTCGTGGTGGCAAAAGACGGCGCGGATAAAGCGAAAATTGAGCGTGAAATCGTCACGATGCCCAACTATTTTGCCGATTACGACACGACGGTAACCTTTATTTCGCAAGAAGAACTTAATAAAAAGCACGGCGGACTTCCGCACGGTGGCGTGGTGATTAGAAGCGGCGAAACGGGCAAAAACGGTGAACATAAGCACGTGATTGAATATGCGTTGAAGCTGGATTCCAACGCGGAATTTACCGCGTCCGTTTTGGTGGCGTATGCAAGGGCTGCACACCGCTTATATCAGGGCGGCGTGTGCGGTTGTAAAACGGCGCTGGATATACCGCCGGCTTATCTTTCGGCGCAATCGTTGGAAGAGCTTATGACAACGTTTTTATAAGCGATAAATACAAAAAACAAAGGGGCAGGTATGCAATCAACGCGTACCTGCCCTTATCTTTTATGTAATTGTAGTGCCGTTTAATTGCTTAAATTGTTTTTACAAAGCGTAAACAATTCTTCGGCGGCAAAGCGCAGTTTGGTAACGGGCGTACCGTCTTGGGGAATACAGTAAAATTGCGTTTTTCTATCCCCGATGCTCACCACGTCGCCAAGCTCATACCAGTTGTAATCGGCGTTAATGCTATACGAATACAGCGTGGGTTGGCGGTGGTATACCTGCGCGCCGTTTTCGCTGGTCAAAGTAAACCCGTCTTTATCGTGGGAAAGTATGCCTTTGCCGATGAGGTAAATACATTTGTTACCGTGCATCACCATAACGTCCACGGGGAGCGTTTTTTGATAATTCGGGTTGGTAATTTCTTCACGCACGCAAGCGCGTTGCCAAGCAAACCAGTCGGGAATATGCGAAAATTCCGTGTCGCCCGATTGTGCGTGCATAACGCCGTATTCGTCCATTTCGTACGTTTTTCCGCAAGCTTGACACGTCAAGGTTGTGCCCTTTCCAAGCATTTGCGCTTCCGTTTTACAAGCAGGGCATTTATACAAAACACGGTGCAAACCTTCCGCGCGATTTTCATCGTCAACGCGTACCTGCCTATCCCGTTGCGATTGAAAATTGTCAAAAGCAAACGTTTTGGCTATGGCTTCGTTGAGTTCTTCCGCGCTCTTATTTGCAAGGTCGTTGCGCGTGAACAAGCATTGCATTTTTGCGGACACGGGCACCTTGCGTTTGCGTAAATTGTTATATAAGGGCTGGCGCAAGAAACAGCCGTCCGTAATGATAGAAAGCACGGGAACGCCAAGCTTTTTCAAAAACGCGCCCAAGCCCACGGGGAGCGTTGTGGCAGTGCCGTCGAAGGTGTAACCTGCTTCGGGGAAAAGCAACACGTTGGTTTTCTTGTCGTGCAAGGCGCGCATCAAATTACGCGTCAACGCAACGTCGGGCGTAAATTTCGTGGTAGGCAAACAACCCACTTTCCGTAAAATCCATTCCTTGCCGATGAGCGCGTCCTGCGTGCTAACCAAAAAGAAGGGCTGGGGCATCAAACGAAAGGTCACGTGTAAATCCATAAAGCTGGAATGGTTCATAAGCACCAAATAAGGTCCTTTTTCCATATCCTTTTTGCGCGGTTTGGTATAAGTAAATTTATGCGCCCAAAGCCCCGGCAGCGCGGCGATACGCAAAAGTACTTGCAAAATACGCCACGGCTTTTTCAAAGGCGGCGTAGAAGGCGCGGGAAGCTGCATAATTTCTTTATAAGTGCTGTTGCGTACTTTAATTTTCATAAAAATCCTTTCAAAATCGGGGTTTCTTTACATTGATTATATACCAAATATCGCCTTTTGTCAAGCAAATGAAAAAACTTCGCGCCAGGCGAAGTTTTGTAAGCGTTTATTCACGAGCGGGAGCTGTATATTTCAATCCCAGCTCTTTGACCATTTGCCCGACGTATTGCACGGGTACAAGCTGAATTTTATCGGCGTATTTTTGACAGGTTTTCAAATTTTTTGCAGGCAGCAAAACACGCTTAAAGCCCGATTTGATGCACTCATTGACTCGCTTATCCGCACGCGTGACAGGCCGAATTTCGCCTGTCAAGCCCACTTCGCCAAACACGGCGGTGTATTTATCAATGGGCACGTCGGTCACGGCGCTTGCCAGCGCGGCGCAAATGGCTAAATCGACGGACGGTTCGCCAAGCTTAATGCCGCCCATAGCGTTGATATACACGTCCGCATTAAAAAAGGGTAAACCGCAACGCTTTTCCAAAACGGCAATCAAAAGCACCAGCTTGTTATAATCCACGCCCAAGCTCATACGCCTTGGAGTGCCGTACGCCGTGCGTGAAATGAGCGTTTGCAGTTCCACGTTCATGCACCTGTTTCCGCTTTCGGACGGCGTTACGCACGAACCCGAAGCCAAACCGCGCGTGTCGGATAAAAACAGCGAAGAATAATCGCGCACGCTTTGCACGCCCGTATCCGTCATTTCAAATACGCCCACTTCCTGCGCCGAACCAAAACGGTTTTTTACGGCGCGGAGCAGTTTGAAATTGTCTTCCTGCTGACCTTCAAAATACAGCACGGTGTCCATAATATGTTCCAAAACCTTCGGGCCTGCAATCGTGCCTTCCTTAGTGACGTGGCCGATGATAAAAAACGCCACGTTGTCCGCTTTGGCAACACGCATAAGCTGAGCGGCACATTCACGTACCTGTCCCACGCTCCCAGCCGCCGACGAAAGCGTTTCCGTATATACGGCTTGGATAGAGTCAATCACGACGAACGAACAATTGCCGATGCTGGCAAGTATATCTTCCAAACACGTTTCGTTGAGCAACAGCAGGTTGTCGGAGTTGAGCCCCAAGCGTTCGCAACGCATTTTCACCTGCGAACAGCTCTCTTCCGCGGAAACGTACAATACTTTATGATTTTGCGCCAAATGCGCGGAAACCTGAGTGAGCAGAGTGGATTTCCCGATACCGGGGTCGCCACCGATGAGCACCAAAGAACCGCGCACGATACCGCCGCCAAGCACGGTGTCAAATTCGTCCACGCCGCTTTTTACACGGTCGAATTTTTCAAACCCGATTTGCGATAAGGGCAGGGCTTTGCTGCGCGTTGGCGCGTTAGGGCGTGCGGAAAGCGATTGCGTTTCCGTGCGGACAAACTCTTCCTGCATAGTATTGAAATTGTTGCAATCGGGGCATTTGCCCAGCCATTTGGGCGCAGTGTATCCGCAAACGGAACAAACGAACTGCGAAGTGGGGGCTTTGGTTTTGGTAGGCATAAATTCTCCTTAAAAAATATTTTTATGAAAAGGTCAACGTAACAAAGCGTAGGCGTGGACGGTAATGCCTTTGCCTTCGCCGACGTAGCCCAAGCCCTCGTTGGTGCCTGCCGTAAGTCCGATGCGCGTAGGGTCGATTTGCAGGGCGGCGGAAAGGGAATTTTTCATTTCGTCGATATACTTGGCAAGTCGGGGCTTTTCCGCTTGAATAGCAATCGAAATATTTTGCACTTTTAAGCCCTTTTGGGCTACCATGTCCGTGACCAACGCCAACATTTGCATAGAGCTTGCGCCTTTCCATTTATCGTCCGTATCGGGGAAATAATGCCCGATATCTTTGAGTCCGCAAGCGGAGAGCAGGGCGTCCATAAGCGCGTGTACAAGCACGTCGCCGTCGCTGTGTGCAATCAAACCGCTTGTCGACGGGATTTTTACGCCTGCAAGTACGATATAATCCTGTTCTTTCCCAAACGCGTGCGTGTCAATACCAAATCCGCAACGGGGTTGTTGGGCGATAAAATCTTCCGCATACGTCAACTTAATATTATCGCGCGCGCCTGTGCATGTATGGGGTTTTCCGCAGTACACAGCAAACACGGACGAATCGTCGGTAAATATCGCGTCGGGGGTTTTAAGCGCCTGTTGATAAGCGGAAAAAATATTTTCACGGAAAAATCCTTGCGGCGTTTGAATTTGTTTAAGCGCGTCGCGGTCGGGTACGCTTACGATACTGCCGTTTTGCGTGATTGCCATCGTGTCCACACAATCGACTGCGCAAATACCGCTGCCGTAAGCAACGACGCTTTGCAAACAACTTTCAATCACCGCGCGCGTAACGAACGGGCGCGCGCCGTCGTGAATAAGCACGATATCCGCTTTCGTCACCTGCAGGGCGTTATATACCGATTGCGAACGGGTAGCGCCGCCAAGCACCGCCCTTGCGTTTTCGTAAGGGGAGAGCAGGGCGCACACTTCGCCTAAATCTTTTTCATTTACCGTAACGATAATTTCGTCGATAAGCGGAAAGGCAAACGCGTCCACCGATTTTTGCAGTGCGCAACTGCCTTGAAAGGGCACAAGCAGCTTATTTTTTTCAAAACCTGCGCGTTGACCTTGTCCTGCCGCGCAAATAACGGCGCAAACGCTGTGTTTCATACGATCACCTCATAAAGCGACGCCGCTTCGTCCTTTTTCACCGTTTCCTTGATGTTGACGATTTTGAACTTAAACGAACCTGCGGTGTATAACACTTCCACTTCGTCGCCGATTTTTACGGCGGTGGACGGCTTGGCAATTTTGCCGTTGATAAGCACCTTTTGTTCTCCGCACGCTTCCTGCGCAACGGTGCGGCGCTTCAAAATACGCGATACCTTCAAAAATTTGTCAATTCTCATAATCTTGTTTCATCCCCTAAAAAAGCAATTTTTTCCAAAAAATTTTTTTTGCGGTTAAAAAATGCTTGACATCTTGTTTTTATAGCGATATAATTTAATAATGTATCATTATGCTTATAATGGTGTAATGTCGCTCGTAAGCAACTTTTCGCTAGGGAAAAATCCCCCCTAAAACTATGTTTTATAGGGCTATTATACAGCAACGCGAAAAAAAAGTAAAGCGTTGACGGGCAAAAAAAATAAAAAGTGTAAATAATTCGATTTTTATCGATGAAAAGATATACTCGGTAGGTCGCTGAAAAATAAAGGAGCAAACGAAACAGATGGATTTACCTATTTCAAAGTACGGCAAAACGGAAAGACGGAAATTCGGCAAAATCAACGAAGTGATTGACATTCCCGATCTCGTAGAAATCCAAAAAGACAGCTACAATGCGTTCATCGAAGAAGGCATCAAGGAAGTTTTTGACGATTTCTCCCCGATCACCGATTATTCCGACCATTTTGAACTTTATTTCTTGGAACACAGATTTGGTGAAAAGTCCAAATACGACGAGAAAGAATGCCGCACCCGCGACGCTACGTACGCGTTGCCTTTACGCGTCAAAGTGCGCCTTGTGAACAAAGTCAAAAACGAAGTTCTTGACCAAGAAGTGTTTATGGGCGATATTCCTTTGATGACGGAAAACGGTGCGTTCATTATCAACGGTGCAGAACGCGTTATCGTTTCCCAGCTCGTAAGATCCCCCGGCGTATACAATGCGTCCAGCAAGGATAAAACGGGTAAGGAAATGTTCGCGACGACCGTCATGCCCAACCGCGGCGCTTGGCTGGAATTTGAACAAGACGCGCAAGACGCGTTATACGTTCGCGTAGACAGAAAGAAAAAATTGTGCGTAACGGTGCTTTTGCGTGCGCTCGGTTTTGGTTCTAACCGCGCGATTGAAGACTTGTTCCCCGGCGATAAGATGATTGCCGCAACGCTTGCAAAGGATACGGCAAAGAGCGAATCGGACGGCTTGTACGAACTTTACCGCCGTCTTCGTCCCGGTGAAGCGCCCACGGAAGATTCCGTAAGAGCGCACCTTTTCAATTTGTTCTTCGACCCTCGTCGTTACGATATTGCGAAAGTGGGCAGATACAAGTACAATAAAAAGCTCAACCTTGCGTTCCGCTTGGAAGGCCGCATTATTGCAGACACCATCGTAAATCCCGAAACGGGCGAAGTGCTGGCAAATGCTGGCGATAAAATCTCCGAAAAACAAGCGCGCGATATCCAAAACTGCGGTATCAACGAAGTGTTCGTGCTTGTAGACGACCCCGTTGACGGCGAAATTAAGCATAAGTTGATTGCAAACAACACGGTAGACTTTGCGGAAATCGCAGATATTCCCGTGCAAGTGCGTGCAAAAGACTTCGGTTTATTGCCCACGGTATTTTATCCCAACTATAAATTCTCCAAACTCATTGCGGACGAATGCGCAAGCTTGACGGTAGAAGAAGTTGCGGAAAAATACGTGGACGATATCAACGCGCTTTACTACACGGTGGAAAAGGCGGAAGAACCCGACGAAAAACCCGAAGAAAAGAAAAATCGTGAAAAGAGAAGGGACAACCGTCGCAAATTTGTTGCGGCTTGTAAGCTTTTCCACGAAATTTTGGTAAGCGAACACCCCGTTCCTACCAAAGAACAAAAGAAAGAGCTTCGTCCTTTGATTGACAAGCTTTGCCATAAGCACGTTACGGTGGACGATATCGTAGCGTCCATTTCCAGCAACTTGGATTTGAAATACGGCATCGGCACGACGGACAACATCGACCACCTTGGCAACCGTCGCGTGCGTTCCGTAGGCGAATTGTTGCAAAACCAACTTCGCGTAGGTATTGCTCGTCTTGAAAGATTGATCAAGGAAAGAATGGCTACGCAAGACCCGATGGAAATTACGCCGTCGGCGCTTATCAACATCCGTCCCGTATCGGCAGTTATCCGTGAATTCTTCGGCTCTTCGCAGCTTTCGCAATTCATGGACCAAACCAACCCGATTGCAGAACTTACGCACAAGCGTAAGCTTTCAGCACTTGGTCCCGGCGGTTTGAACAGAGACCGCGCAACCTTTGAAGTGCGCGATATTCACCACACGCATTACGGCCGTATGTGTCCTATCGAAACACCCGAAGGTCAAAACATCGGTCTTATCACGTCGCTTGCTACGTTTGCGAAAGTAAACGAATACGGCTTTATTATGAGCCCGTACCGCCGTATCGACAAAGAAACGGGTATCGTTACCACGCACGTAGATTATTTGACGGCGGACGAAGAAGACAAATATATCGTAGCGCAAGCAAACGAACCTTTGGATGAAGAAGGCAGATTTATCAACGAACGCGTTGGCTGCCGTCACCAAAACAACATCACGGAAATGCACCGCGACAAAATCGACTATATGGACGTTTCGCCCAAGCAGCTCGTTTCCGTTGCAGCGGCGCTTATTCCTTTCCTTGAAAACGACGATACCAACCGTGCCTTGATGGGCTCGAACATGCAACGTCAAGCAGTGCCCCTTTTGAAAACGGAATCGGCAATCGTTGCAACGGGTATCGAAAGCTCCATCGCGCAATATTCCGGCGTTATCGTAACGGCGAAAGAAGCGGGTGTGGTAGTCGGTTGTGCTTCCAACATGATTAAAATCCGCGAAGAAGACGGCACGATTAGAGAATACCCCTTGAAGAAGTTTGAACGTTCCAACGCAGGTACGTCCTTGAACCAAAAACCTATCGTTTCGACGGGCGACAGAGTGGCGAAAGGCGAAATTATTGCGGACGGCCCTTCCACCAACAACGGTGAAC
Source organism: Candidatus Scatosoma sp. (assembly GCA_045533485.1). GTDB lineage: Bacteria > Bacillota > Clostridia > Christensenellales > Borkfalkiaceae > Scatosoma. Next base: position 27,267 of record JAZSHX010000028.1, read on the forward strand.
TTGCCCTTGGTAAGAACATCTTGATCGGTTATATGGAATGGGAAGGCTACAACTACGAAGACGCTATCTTGCTTTCCGAAAAGCTGGTGCAAGACGACGTGTTCACTTCTATTCACATTGAAGAATACGAAACGGAAGCAAGAGATACCAAGCTCGGTCCTGAAGAAATCACGCGCGATATTCCCAACGTAAGCGACGACGCGCTCAAAGATTTGGACGAAGACGGTATTATCCGTATCGGTGCGGAAATCCAAAGCGGCGATATTCTCGTCGGTAAGGTTTCGCCCAAGGGCGAAGCGGAACTCACGCCCGAAGAAAGATTGCTTCGCGCAATCTTCGGCGAAAAGTCGAGAGAAGTGCGCGACACGTCCTTGAAAGTGCCTCACGGCGAAGGCGGCGTAGTCGTAGACGTTAAAGTATTTACCAGAGAAAACAAAGATGAACTTGAACCGGGCGTGAACAAACTCGTTCGCGTTTATATCGCGCAAAAACGTAAAATCCAAGTCGGCGATAAGATGGCAGGCCGTCACGGTAACAAGGGCGTTATCTCCCGCGTGCTTTCGCAGGCGGATATGCCGTTCCTTGCAGACGGTACGCCCCTGCAAATCTTGCTCAACCCCTTGGGCGTTCCTTCGCGTATGAACATCGGTCAGGTTTTGGAAGTACACCTTGGTTACGTTTGTAAGCAACTTGGTTGGAAAATTGCAACCCCCGTATTCGACGGTGCAACGGAAAGAGATTTGGAAACGATGTTCCGCGAAAACAACTTGCTCAACCCCGACGGCAAGGTTGACGGTAAGTTCCAAGTGTTCGACGGTAGAACGGGCGAAGCGTTTGAAAACCCCGTAACCATCGGCGTACAATATATGATTAAGCTTATCCACCTTGTTGACGATAAGATCCACGCACGTGCAATCGGTCCTTACTCGCTCGTAACGCAACAACCGCTCGGCGGTAAAGCGCAATTCGGCGGCCAACGTTTCGGTGAAATGGAAGTTTGGGCACTGGAAGCATACGGCGCGGCGCATATCCTGCAAGAAATCTTGACGGTAAAATCGGACGACGTGGTAGGGCGTGTAAAGACGTACGAATCCATCGTTCGAGGCGAAAACATTTCCGAACCCGGTATTCCCGAAGCGTTCAAAGTGTTGCTTAAAGAATTGCAAGCGCTTGCTTTGGACGTGAAGGTATTGACGGAATCGGGCGACGAATTGATTATCCGTGAATTTGAAGAAGACGAAGAACACGCGGATAACGAAGCAAGCCGCAAGGATAGTCTTAAAGAAGAAGAGCTTAAAGAAATCGATTTCAGCATCGGCGACGAAGACGAAGATGAAGACGAAGAATTTGACGTTAAATCTATCTTCGACGAAGACGAAGATGAAGACGGTTTCAACGACGAAGGCGACGACGAAGCGTTCGACGATGATTTGGACGACGACGATACGTTCGGTTTCGGTAAGCTTTTCGACGATGAAGAAGATGACGACGACATCTTCGGCGATGAAGAATAAGGAGAGTAGAGTATGTACGAATTAAATGATTTCAATTCCATCCAGATTAGCATCGCATCTCCCGAAAAAGTTAGAGAATGGTCGTTTGGCGAAGTAACCAAACCCGAAACGATCAACTACCGCACCCAAAAACCCGAAAAAGACGGTCTTTTCTGCGAAAAGATTTTCGGGCCGATGAAGGATTGGGAGTGCCATTGCGGTAAATATAAGAGAGTAAAATATAAGGGTCACGTTTGCGAAAAGTGCGGCGTAGAAATCACGCGTGCGAAAGTTAGACGTGAAAGAATGGGGCACATTGAGCTTGCTGCTCCCGTGTCGCACATTTGGTATTTCAAAGGCGTGCCTTCCAAAATCGGTTTGCTTTTGGATATGGGGCCTAAACAATTAGAACAAGTTATCTATTTCGCGTCCTACGTGGTTATCAATCCCGGCAGCGTGGATGAGCTTGAATACAAGCAAGTCATCACCGATAAGCAACTTCGCGATATCGAAGAACGCTACGGCGATTCGTCCGTGACCGGTTTGAAAGTGGGTATGGGTGCAGAATCCATCCGCGAACTTTTGATGGCTGTGGATTTGGATAAGGAAGCAGAAGAGTGCAAAAAGGCGCTCGACGACAGTGCAAACACGCCCAAGGGCCCCGGCTCTAAGGCAAGCAAAATCATCAAGCGTTTGGCGGCAATCGAATCGTTTAGAAAGAGCGGTAACCGTCCCGAATGGATGATTTTGACGGTGCTTCCCGTAATTCCCCCCGATATTCGTCCTATGGAAGTCGGAGGCCAAGCGGTCTTAGGAAGACAA
>JAZSHX010000019.1:0-74951 GCA_045533485.1 Candidatus Scatosoma sp.
GGCTGCTGCCGAAGGCGAAAATTACGAATGGACGGATATGTACGCCGAATTTGCAAAGGTAGCGCGCGAAGAAGGCTTTGACGATATCGCCACCCTTTTCGACGGCGTTGCAGCCATTGAAAAAGAACACGAAGAAAGATACAGAAAGCTTTTGGAAAACGTAAAAACCAACAACGTGTTTGCAAAAGCGAAAAAAGTTACTTGGAAATGCTCCAACTGCGGTCACACCGTAGAAGATAAAAACGCACCCGACGTTTGTCCCGTATGTGCGCACGCGCAATCGTATTTTGAAGTTCGCGCGGAAAATTACTAATTTAACCTATTCTTACAATTTAATCTTTCATAAATAAGACACCCCGACGGATTGCCCTTCCGTCGGGGTGTTGCCTTTTCAGTTAAAATGCGTTTTTAAGATATTCGATCGTTCCGTCGGCGTACACCTGCGCAACGTCAAAACGCGCGTTGGGCTCTTCGCCGTGCTTCATACCGTAAAATTGCGCTATCTTATAATACCGTTCTTGTTTGGTTTTCCCTACCGCTTCGGCTGGCGTTCCAAAAACAGTGCTCGTGCGCGTTTTCACTTCGATAAACACGATTTCGTCTTTGTCTATCGCAATCAAATCCGCTTCGCCAAAGGGGGTACGGTAGTTGGTTTCAATAATCTTCATACCCAGCTTTTTTACGTACTTATAAACAAGCTTTTCGCCCTTTTTGCCTAAAACTTTTTTGTGAACGTCCTGCGGTGAATGGGACATAATCCTTGCTCCTTAATCGCTTGTATATGCGCCGCCGTGCCGTAGCCCTTGTTTTTGGCAAATTGATAGGCAGGATACGTTTTATCATATTCGTCCATCATTGCGTCTCTATGCACTTTGGCGATAATGCTTGCCGCACCGATGGAATAAGAAAGCGCATCGCCGCCGATAACGCTTTGTTGGGGGAAAGACACGTCAATTGTCATATTTCCGTCGGTAAGGACAGTACCAGGTACGAGTTCAAGCCCTTCCACAGCACGTTTCATGCCCAGCTTGGTCGCTTCCAAAATGTTGATTTCGTCAATAATTTTTTCGTCGATTTCCACGATGCAATAGGCAAGCGCCGTCGCTTTGATTTTCTCTGCCAACTCTTCGCGCTTTTTCGCGGAGAGCTTTTTGCTATCGTCCACGCCGACCACGATTTTGCCATCGTCTAAGGGCATAATCACCGCCGCGCAAACGACAGGTCCTGCCAAAGGCCCCCTGCCCACTTCGTCTACGCCGACGATATTTGTAAAGCCCTTTGCTTGCAACGCGCGTTCATAGGCAAGCTTTTCTTCTGCGTTCCAAACTTTTTTCATCGCAAATTTCCCTTATTCTTAAAAATTGTAATCTTTATAATCGGCAGGGTTTTCCAGCGTAATTTTCCCCACTCTGCCCTTTCTAAAATCGTCGATGAGTGCGTTTGCGCCGCGTTCGTAGTCAAATTCACCGCCGCGCAAAATAAAGCCGCGGCGTTTGCAAAGCGCTTCGTACATACCCAGCTTTTCGCTAAAATCGGTAATACCGTAACGCTCCGTCAAGCACGCAGGATATTTCTCCGCAAGCTCCCCTAAAAGCTCCAACGCCACGTCGTCCATATCCAAAATATCGTCGTTGATACTGCCGATATACGCCAAGTGCCGTGCGTGGTATTGATCGTCGAACGCAGGAGGCATCGTGCCGGGGGTATCCAACAAATCAAACGCGCCGCATTTCAGCCAGCGCACGTCGCGCGTAACGCCTGCCTTATCGCCCGTTTTTGCGCGTTTTTGACCGCTTATCAAATTGACCAGCGTGCTCTTGCCCGTGTTGGGAATCCCTGCCACCATAAAGCGGAAAGTGCGGTTTAAACCTTTTGCTTCGGCGCGCGCGCGTTTTTCTTGCGTGATTGCCGTCAATTTTTGCAAAATCAAGCGTTTAGACGAAGGGTTGGTACAATCGCATTTGACCACGTATTGTCCCTTGCTTTCAAACAGTTTCATAAAACCGTCCGTTCTGCTTGCATCCGCCAAATCGGCTTTGTTGAGCAAATACAAAACGGGCTTTTCGCCAAAGATTTTTTTGAAATTTTTATTCACGGATGCAATCGGCGCACGCGCGTCCAAAACGCAAATGATGCCATCGCATAAATCGCGCTTGGCTTCCATTTCGCGCATGGCTTTCGTCATATGCCCCGGGAACCATTGTATGTTTTTCATTTTTCTTTCTCCAAAGTATTCAACGCATACCTGTATGGGTTATTTTAACAAATCGGGTCTGCGTTGTTTGGTGATTTCCATCGCCTTTTCCCTGCGCCATGCGTCAATTTTCGCGTGGTCGCCGCTACGCAACACTTCGGGTACGCACAGCCCTTTATATTCCTGCGGACGGGTGTAATGGGGATATTCCAGCATATTTTCCGAAAAGCTTTCATCCACCAAGGACGACGCGCTAATCACGCCGTCGACGTATCTGGAAACGCAATCGGCAACCACCATCGCCGGCAGTTCACCGCCCGTCAGCACGTAATCGCCGATAGAAATTTCTTCGTCGATAAACAAATCGATGGCGCGTTGGTCTACTCCTTCATAATGTCCGCAAAGCAAAATCAAATGCTCGTACGCAAGCAATTCAAACACCTTTTGCTGCTTGAACGTTTGTCCTTTAGGCGACATATAAATACGGCGCGCCTTATGCTCAGGGTCTAACGCTTCAATCGCGCTCCCGATGGGCTGGGGCATCATCACCATACCTGCGCCGCCGCCAAAGGGATAATCGTCGCATTTCAGGTGCTTATCCTGCGTATAATCACGCAAATTGACGATATTGATTTGTATTTTACCCGATTTTTGCGCTCTGCCTAAAATACTGCCCTGCACAGCGGAAAACATTTCGGGAAACAGCGTTAAAATGTCTATTCTCATAGCTTAAGCTCCGTTACAAAATGGCGTCGACAAAATTTTGACTGTCGAAAAATTCCAAATCTTCCATCTTTTCGCCTACGCCTGCGAAAATCACCGGCAAGGAAAGCTCCGCGGACAAGGAGAACACGAAACCGCCTTTTGCCGTGCCGTCCAGCTTCGTCAAAACGATACCGTCCAGCTCCACCGCTTCGTCGAATACGCGCGCTTGATTGACGGCGTTTTGCCCCGTCGTAGCGTCTAAAACAAGCAATTTCAAGAAATCTGCTTCGGGATATTCGCGTGTAACCACTCTATCCATTTTGCGAAGTTCGTTCATCAGGTTTTCTTTGACGTGCAATCTGCCTGCGGTGTCGACGATTACAACGTCCGTCTTTTTCGCCTTTGCGCTGGAAACAGCGTCGAAAATAACGGCGGACGGGTCACTGCCTTCTTCGTGCTTGACGATACGCACTTTCGCGCGGTCCGCCCAAATGGAAAGCTGTTCGCTTGCCGCCGCGCGGAAAGTATCCGCCGCCGCCACCGTGACCGTTTTGCCTTGTTTTAAGAAATAGTTAGCAAGCTTGCCTACCGTCGTCGTTTTGCCAACGCCGTTGACGCCGACAAGCATAATCACGCAAGGGTATTGCGGCGGTTCTACTTCCGATTCCTGCAAAATGTCGGTAAGAATACCTTTCAACAGCCCGATAACGTAGTTTTCGTCTTTGAGTTTTTCTTGCTTGGCTTGCACTTTCACGCGCTCTACCACTTCTTCTGCCGTAGAAACGGAAACGTCGGCGGAAATAAGGATTTCTTCCAGCTCTTCATAAAAAGCGTCGCCGAGTTTATTGTTAGAAAAAAGTACGCGCAGTTTTTCCGAAAGATTGTCTTTCGTCTTTTTCAACGCGCCGAATAATTTACCGAAAATACCCATACATTTATTCCTTTATTGTTTGTCGGCGGCTGGTATTGCCGCCGACTTGGTTATTATTTTATAAAAGCACGATAGGTGCTGTTGCCGTAGGAAAATACAAGCAAGACGCGAAGAGCGCGGATTGCTTGACGGAAGCGTACTTAGGCGTACGCAATCGAAAGCAAACGCAAGCGCGACAAGGTATTGCGCCGTATTTTGTAGGCAAATTATTGTACTTGCACGCCCAGCTTGCTTTCCACGTCGGCAAGTCGTACGGAAACGATTTTGGAAACGCCCTTTTCCTGCATAGTAACGCCAAAGAGCGAATCGGCTTGATTCATCGTCGGCTTTCTGTGCGTGATTACGATAAACTGCGTTTCCAGCGCAAACTTCTTCAAATACGTAGCAAATCTATCCACGTTTGCATCGTCCAGCGCCGCTTCGATTTCGTCCAAAATACAGAAGGGCATCGGGTGCGATTTCAAGATAGCAAACAAAATCGCGATTGCCGTGAGCGCACGTTCGCCGCCCGAAAGCAAGGAGATTTTCGTAAGCTTTTTACCAGGGGGACAAGCTACGATTTCGATACCTGCCGCCAAAGGATCTTCGCCGTCGACGTAGTCGATTTGCAATTCCGCTCTGCCGCCGCCAAAAAGTTCCTTGAACGTCGTTTTGAAGTTTTCGTTGATTAAATCAAACCCTGCATTGAACAGGCGCAGCATTTCGCTGCGGATTTCGCCAAGCGCCAAGTTCAAATCGTCGATGGCCTTTTGCAAATCGTCGCGTTGCGTTACCATTTCGTCGCAACGGCTTTGCTTGTATTCGTATTCTTCCACAGCGTTGGGATTGACTGGACCAAGCGCCGTAATTTTACGTTTTAAAGCCGTAATCAAGCCCGCCGCTTCGTTGACGTCGAAATTGTCTACCTTGAACTGCACGCAGCCTTCATAATCCAGCTCATACGCTTCTTCCATACGTGCGCGCATATTTTCCAGGTTGGTGTCGATTTTACTGATTTCAATTTCACATTTATAACGCTTGTCCGATTGCTTAGTGAGCGTTTCTTGCAAGGAAGTTTTGTCTTCTTCCAAAGCAAGCTGCGCCGCGTTGATAATTTCCTTTTCCTTGGAAAGCTGAGAAATTTCTTTGGTGATCGCTTCCACCGCCGCGCGTTCTTCGGGCGTAAGCTCTTTTTCTTGCGCTTCCGATTGCAAGCCGATGAGCTTGGTTTGCGTGTTGGTTTTTTCGTATTCCGTTTCTACGATACGCTTTACGATATCGTCCTTTTCCTGCGTTAAGCGTTCGATATGTTCGCCGTGCGTTTCGATTGCCGTGCAAAGCGCGGTGTATTCGATTTCCGCTTGACGGAGCTGTTCGCTCTTTTCCGCGCGTTCTTCCTTGAACGTTTCGCATTGTTGCTTTTGGTTTGCCATTTGCGCTTCCGCGTCACGGCGGCGCGCCGCGATTTGTTCTTCGCTAAGCGAAGAGTTGGCTTCTTCAAATTGCAAATTTTCTAATTTAAGATGCAATTCCTGCATCGCTTCTTCGTACGTTTGCAAATCGCTTTCCGTTTCCGCGATTTGTTGCGTAAGCGCCGTTTCACGCTGCGTTAAGCCGGCAATTTCACTGTTTGCGCCTTGGTATTTTTCACGCAATTTTTCCACTTCCGCTTCCGCCGCCGCGCGCGCTTTTTCGTTTTCTGCAATTGCCGCTTTCAGCTTTTCGATATATTTTTGCTTGCGCGCAATATTGTCTTTGCACTCTTGAATTTTTCTTTCGTTGGAAAGCAGCGAAGCGCTGTCCTTTCTGCGGCTGCCGCCCGTCATCGAACCGCTGGTCGCAATCGTGTCGCCGTCAAGCGTTACGATTTTGAAAAGATTGCCGTACTTCTTCGCAATCGCCGTAGCGTTGGCAATCGTGTCGCAAACGAGCGTGTTGCCAAGCAGGTTGGAAATTACGTTATAATAATATTCGTCGTATTTGACAAGCTCCGTTGCAAGCCCCATCGCGCCGCGTTCGTCCAAAGCGCGGCGAATTTCGCGCGAATCGGGACGAGGGCGCATATTGCTTACGGGCAAGAAGGTTACGATACCGCCGTTGGTACGCTTCAAATATTCAATCAAATATCTACCGTCGTCCGCGCTGGGCGTTACGATATTTTGCATCGCGCCGCCAAACGCCGTTTCGATTGCCGTTTCGTATCTTTGGTCGGTAGACACAATATCGGCAAGCGCGCCGTGCATACGCTTTTGTAAATCGGGGTTGGTCTTTGCTACCGACAGCAAACGGCGCACCGATTCCTTGTACCCTTCAAAGCGGTTTTTCAAGCTTATGTACATTTCCAAGTTTTCACGCAAGGACGCAATTTGACCGTTTGCGGTAAACAGCTCCTGGTTGAAATCGTTGACGGTAAGTTGCATTTCACGCGCTTCTTCTTGCTTTTCTTCCAAATCGCGCATGCCCGTTGACGTAAACGATTGCAATTTCTTCAAATCCTTACGCACGGACGCAAGCTCATCGCTTAAACGTTCCTTTCTTTCCTGCGTTTTTTCAATGGCTTGGGAAAGCTCTGCAATTCTGTCTTTGGTCGCTTCCAAACGCGCGGAAAGCGTACCCAAATTCTTTTTCAGCTCAGATAAATCGTCCGCCGTGGAAAGCTGGCTTTGTCTGTTTTCGTCGGAAAATTTTTCAAACACCGCAATCTTTTTATCGAGCGACGCAATCGCACTGCGAAGCACTTCCGTTTGCGTTTCCAGCTCCGCTACGCGCGCAATATTTTCCGCGTTTTTCTTGTTGGAAAGCGCAATCTCGTCGTCAATTTCCCCGATGCGGATTTTGCTTGCTTCCAGCATTTCTTCCGCCGCTTGAATTTGCGAAGTGTAGGTACTGATACGTTCTCTTACCAGCTTTAATTCTCCGTCCTTTCTTTCGTTGCCGACGGAAAGCTCCAAACGCTTATCGTTGAGCTCCGTCAAACGCCCGTCCGCTTGGTTGATTTTTTCGCGGTTTTCTTCTATTTTGCGGTTGACGCGTTCAATGCTGGTGTTGAGTTCGATAATTTTATCGGAAATGAGCGCAATATCCTTTTTGAATTTACCCTTTTCCGCTTCGGCGTTTTCATAGCGGTACACGTACGTATTCGCTTCGTTGATTTTGAGCGCACCGGAATATTCGTTGTATTCCTGCGCCTTTTCCGCTTCCTTTTTCATTCTGCCAAGGTCGCGTTGCGCTTCGTCGATACGTTGGGAATAAATGAACAGATTAGAGTTGGAATCTTCCAGCTTGCGCTCGATTTCTTCCTTACGCGTTCTGTACACCATAAGCCCGATCGCTTCTTCAAAAATCGAACGTCTGTCTTCAGGGCGCGCGTTCATAATTTTTTCCACTTGCCCTTGACCGATAATGGAATACCCTTCCTTACCCAAACCGATAGAGTGGAACATCGCCACCAAATCCTTCAAACGACTGGGTTCGTTGTTGATCAAATACTTGCTATCCCCGTTGCGGTACAAACGGCGCGTCATAGACACGTCGGGCGTGTCTACCTTGAATAAGCCGTTGGAATTGTCAAACACCAGCGTAACTTCGCAAAAGGATTGTGGTTTGCGTTCTACCGTACCGCCGAAAATAACGTCCTGCATACTCGAACCGCGCAGGGATTTTGCGGATTTTTCACCCAAAACCCAACGCACGGCGTCGGCAATGTTACTTTTACCGCAACCGTTCGGCCCTACGATACACGTTACACCATCGTCAAAGCGGATGTGCGTTTTGTCGGCGAAAGACTTAAAGCCGACCAGTTGTATTTCTTTCAAATCCAAAGTTGTGTCCTCACTTCGTTTTTTTCTCTTTTCTCATTCCGCACGCACGCGCGCGATTTGGCAAATTTAATCGCCAAACTTATTTTTTAATTCCCACAGCAAACGGGCGGACGCCGTAGCTTGCGATTCTTTAATCGTCTTGCCTTCCCCTTTTGCTTCTTCGCCCATCGCCGTAAGCGTACAATGGAACAAAGGGCTGTGGTCCTTGCCAAACTTTTCAATGCTTGCCACCGCTTGTTTTTCTCCGCGGCCTTCCAAATATTCCTTCAAATCTCCGATGGGATTGCTGGATTTTCCATCCAAACGCAAATTGCCGTGGCGGAAAATAAACTGCTTTGCCGCTTGGTAGCCACCGTCCAAATAAATGGCCGCCGTAATCGCTTCAAACAAGCTGGATTTTGGCTTGCCGTTTAAGTTAAATTCCGTGCCTTCGTGGAGAAGATAGGGGAAAACCCCCAAGCCGTCGACAGCCGAATCCAGCGCGTTTTTGCAAACCAGCTTTTGCCGTTGCCTCGTCATACGCCCTGCCGTTGCCTGTCTATCCATTTTATACTGCCACTCCGTCACTACCATTTGCAAAACGGCGTCGCCTAAATATTCCATTCTGTCGTTATGCACGCCGCCGTAATGCTGCGCATACGTCACGTGCGTGAACGCTTCTTGCAAAATCGCTTTATTTTCAAACGTGTAACCAAGCTTTTTTTCTATCTCTGCGTAGGGCAGTTTCATGCGTTTGCCTCACTGCCTTGCGCCGCAAGCGCAATTTCGTCCATATCGATGCCGTCCAGCATCGCTTTGATTTTATCGGGCAAATTGCCGCGAGCCGCCGCCGCCGCTTGTTCTATACACACGGAGAAGCCGCGCGCCTTGGAATTGCCATGCCCTTTAACAACGGGTTTGGTAAGCCCCAAGAACGTTGCGCCGCCCTTGCCTTCATAATCCATCGACTTTTTAATGTTTTTAATAACACCGCTCGAAACAACCGCGCCAAGCATCGTGAAAATATTGCGTTTGAATTCGTTTTTCATAATGGTAGAAATGGCTTTCGCACAGCCTTCCACCGATTTGGTGGCAATGTTACCCGTGAAACCGTCGCAAACCATAACGTCGATATCGCCGTACATCAAATCACGCCCTTCTACGTTGCCTACATAGCGGATACAGTCAATCTTTTTCAAAACTGCGTTGGTTTCCTGTTGCAGGGCAAGCCCCTTGTGGTCTTCCGTACCGTTATTCAACAGCCCCACCTTGGGATTTTCCACGCCGAATACCGTTTGCGCGTACGCCGACGCCATCAGCGCAAAATGCACCAAGTTGATGGGCTTGCACTCTAAGTTCGCGCCGCAATCGCAAATGAGCGTGGGTTCTCCGCGGTAGTTGGGGATAGCAGGACAAAGCGCAGGACGGGAAACCCCCTTGATGCGCCCCAAGATAAGCACGCCTGCCGTAAGCACTGCGCCCGTCGAACCGGACGAAACCAACCCGTCCGCTTTGCCGTCTTTGAGCAAGCGGAACGCAACCACAAGAGAAGAATCTTTCTTGGTTTTCACCGCTTTCGTCGGCACTTCTTCCATCGTAATCACTTCCGTCGTATGTACGATTTCCAAGCGCGAAGCGTCATATTTGTATTTTGCAAGCTCCGCTTTGATTTGCGCTTCGTCGCCCGTCAAAATCAAGCTCAGCTCCTTATCTTCGTTTAACGCTTTTACGCAGCCTTGCACCTGCTGTGCAGGTGCAAAATCGCCGCCCATCGCGTCTACTACGATTTTTACCATATTTTTTTTCTCCTTAAAATTCAAGATTAGATACCGTTCTGGGGAAGGGAATTACGTCGCGGATATTTGCAACGCCCGTCAAGTACATAACCATTCTTTCAAAGCCCAAGCCAAAGCCCGCGTGGGTTGCGCCGCCGTACTTTCTAAGGTTGAGATACCAGTCTTCCGCAGGCACGCCGCATTCTTGCATTCTTTGCTTTAATTTATCGTAATCGTCTTCTCTTTGCGAACCGCCGATAAGCTCCCCTACGCCGGGCACGAGCAAGTCTGCCGCCGCCACCGTTTTTCCGTCGGGGTTTTGCTTCATATAATAGGACTTGATTTCCTTGGGATAATCGGTCAGGAACAACGGCTTTTTATACACTTGTTCCGCCAAGAAGCGTTCGTGTTCGCTTTGTAAATCCTTGCCCCAGAAAATATTTTTATCGTCGAATTTGTCCGCGTTTTTCTTCAAAATTTCAATGGCTTCCGTGTAAGAAAGGCGCACGAAATCGTTGTTTTCCACGTTGTCTAAGCGTTCCAAAAGCTCTTTATCTACAAATTGATTTAAGAAGTTGAGCTCGTCGGGGCAAGTGGTGCGCACGTGGTGAATAATAAATTTCACCATATCTTCCGCAACGTCCATATCCCCTTTCAAATCGCAAAACGCCATTTCCGGCTCAATCATCCAAAATTCCGCCGCGTGACGGGACGTGTTGGAGTTTTCACTGCGGAAAGTAGGGCCAAACGTGTAAATGTTGGAAAACGCCATCGCAAACGTTTCACCGTGCAGTTGCCCCGAACCCGTTACGCTTGCTTTTTTGTTGAAGAAATCCTTTTTATAATCTACGCCGTCTAAATTTTTCGCCTTTGCAAGCGCGTCTAAATCCAGCGTGGTGATTTGGAACATACCGCCCGCGCCTTCGCAGTCGCTGCCCGTAATAATGGGCGTATGCACGTACACAAACCCTCTATCGTTGAAGAATTTATGAATAGCGAACGCCGCTTCGCTTCTAATTCTAAACACTGCGCCGAACAAGTTGGTTCTAGGGCGCAGGTAGGCAATTTCGCGCAAAAATTCTACGGAGTGGCGTTTCTTTTGTAAAGGATAATCGGGCGTCGATTCCCCTTCTACGTAAATTTCTTCCGCCTTGATTTCATAGGGTTGTTTATTTTCAGGCGTGAGCACTACCGTACCTTTTACGATAAGCGCCATACCCACGTTGCCTTTGGCAATTTCGTCGTAGTTTGCAAGATTTGCTCTTTCAAACACGATTTGCGTGCTCTTAAAACAGCTGCCGTCATTGAGTTCGATAAAGCCGAACGCCTTGGAATCACGAATAGTTCTTGCCCAGCCTGCAACGGTGACCGTTTTACCGCCGTACGCTTGCAATTCTTCGTTGAGTTGTTTGAGTTGAATTCTATCCATACTAAACCTGCCTTTCGTTTGGGAAAAACGCTACTTTTTACGTATACGTAAACACTTCCCGATTTTATACATAGTCATTATACCATTTTTCCCATAAAAAGACAAGCGCTTGGACGCATTTATTCGCCCGTATTCTCAATTTTTTTAACGATTATGCCCTGTATAGGTTGATAAACGTCTTCGCGCAGGCGCTTGCGCGCAACCAGCTTATCGCCGAAATACCGTTCTAAATACGCTTCGCTTTTCACACCGTTCTTTGGCGAACGCAAAATTTGCTCTGTTTCCCCCTGCTTTACGATAGGCGCAGGCGGTACAATTTCCTCTAAAACGTTGGACACGATTTCATATCTATACCCGTCGCGCGTCCCCAAAAAGCTTACGCATAGCCGCCCGTCCTTTGCCGTGGCAATCAACCGCACGGGAAAGGGATGGGGGTTGGTAAAGCGCAAATCGCTTTGCGACGAAACCATAGCGTCGCGCGACGGCGACACATAGCCCACACGCAAGGAGTGCGGATGAAATTCCGTCACCGCCAAGCCCGATTTCAACGCCGCATTGTACACCGTGGTGCTCACTTGGCAAACGCCGCCGCCCACCCCCAAAACGTATTCCCCGTTGACGATGATTTTCGCTTGCTTAAACCCTGCTTCGTTCGTGCGCCGCCCCACCGTTTGATTGAAAGAAAAATCGCCGTACGCCTGCACGGTAATGCCACTGATAAGCCCTGCCGCGATAGCGATATTTTGCGAACGGGCGCTTTCCGTTTTGTCGTAATACGTGGTGTAGGACGCAATCGTTTCAAACGTATACGCACGCGCGCAAACGCAAGGAAAAGGAAAAAAAAGCCAACAAAAAAACGCGCTTGAAAGCAAAAGCGCGCAATTTTTTTTGAAATGGCGAAAGCGTTTTTTCATATCTTGCCCCCCTTGTATATGTACCGTCAAAAACATAGGGGCAGGTACGCGTTGAAAAATATTCAATGCGTACATGGTATACTTGTTTTACTTTTTCTACTATGTGACAATTACACAGAAAATATGCGCAAATTAAGTGTTTTACGGCTTAATCGCGCCTTTTTCTATGCGGATTTTATTGCAATCTTTTGTTTGCAACACTCTTTCTGCGTGCGTGCAAGTCAAAAGCGTTTGTACACCCGAAATGCACTGCAACAATTTCTTCCTGCGCGGCAAATCCAGCTCGCTCATCACGTCGTCCAAAATCAAGATAGGCGTTTCCCCCGAAACTTCCTTGAATATTTCCAGCTCGGCAAGCTTTAACGCCAAAGCGCAGGTGCGCGTTTGTCCTTGCGACGCATACGATTTTGCATCGACGCCCGAAATGGCAACCGACAAATCGTCGCGGTGCGGTCCTACCGTCGTAAAGCCAAGGCGCAAATCCTTTTCGTAATATCTTTCCAGCTTACCTAAAAGCGACTTGGCAATTTGCTCTTCCGTGCCTTGGTATCCCCCTTCCAACTTGACGGTCAGCTCTTCCGCGTTATCCGTCAAAAACGCGTGCATTTTTTGCGCGTAAGGGGCTAATTTTTCCAAAAATTCCACACGCTTTTTAATGATAACCGCCGCGTATTTACAAAGCTGTTCATCCCAAACGGGCAATGTATCCAAAACCAGCGTAACGTCAGGATTTTTCAAAAGCGCGTTGCGTTGGTCCAAAATTTTATTGTAGCGCAAAAGCGCCGTGTAATAGGCAGGCGAAGTTTGCGCGATAGACAAGTTCATAAACCGACGGCGTTCGTCCGGCCCGTCTTGAATTAAACGCAGTTCCCCAGGAGAGAAAAATACACTGTTGACGTGCCCCATCAAATCGGCGTTTTTGTTGATTTTGCTGCCGTTGACGCGGATTTCCCTGCCGTTTTCACGAATAATCGCCTGCAAGGTGACGTTGCCGTATTTATTTTCCGCTTCGGCGGTGATCACCGCTTGCTCCGCGCCCATTTTAATCAGCTGTTTGTCGTGGCGAATACGCAGCGACGCGCCCGTACAAAGGTAGAAAACGGCTTCGGCGCAGTTGGTTTTACCCTGTGCGTTTTTTCCAAAAAGCACGTTCAAACCACGTTCAAACGTAAACGTTTCCCACTGATAATTTCTAAAATTTTGCAAGAATAATTTTTTTATTTGCATAATCTTGAATAACCCGCCCAAAATCGCTTTCTTTTCCGCGCGATTTGTATTATAATTATATCAAATAATTTAGAAAATTACAAGGTATAAACAGCGAAAAGGTAAAAAATAATTTACACAAGGGGAAAAACGACATGGCAGAACATTCGCAATTACAATTTGTGTGGAAACAAATTTCCGAACGGGCGCAAAATATCATTCCGCCCATTTCCTACAATCACTTATTCAAGGATTTGGAGCCGGTAGATATTGCCGGCAGGAAAATCGTACTCAAATGCCCCACCGAAATCAACGCTATGTCCATTTCCACGAAATTTGCAGACGCGTTGAAAACGGCGATCGTGAAAAGCGAATGCGGCGTAGTCGATTTCCGTTTATACGTAGAAGGCAGCGACACGTTCACGTTGGAAGCGGAAGAAGACGCGTTCGGCGCGTTCCCCCCGTCGCCTATCAATAAGCAATTCACGTTTGATTCGTTCGTAGTCGGCCCCGGGAGCAAGCTTGCCTACGCGGCGGCAAAAGCCGTAGCGGAAGCCCCCGGCGCGGTGTTCAACCCCCTGTTTATCTACGGAGAATCGGGGCTTGGCAAAACGCACCTTATGCACGCCATCGCCAACGAAATCGAAAAGAAATCACCCGAAAAGAAAGTGCTTTACACCACTTGCGAAAATTTCTTAAACGAATTTATCGATTCCATCACGCAAAAAAGCGGCGCGCGGTTTAGACTGCATTACCGCAACGTAGACGTTTTGATGATTGACGACGTGCAGTTTTTGAAAAACAAAACGCAAGTGCAGGAAGAATTTTTCCACACCTTCAACGAATTGTCGGCGCAAAACAAGCAAATCGTACTCACCTGCGACCGTCCGCCCAAGGAAATCGCAACGTTGGAAGACAGACTTCGCACGCGCTTTGAAGGCGGTATGATTGCGGATATTCAACCCCCTTCGCAGGAAACGAAAATCGCCATTTTGAAACGCAAGGCACTGGATAGAAAGTGCATCGTCCCCGAAGAAGTGCTTGACTTTTTGGCAAGCGATTCCGGCCACGACGTAAGAACGCTGGAAGGCAGATTGACGAAAGTGATTTTCGCAAGCCGTTTGCACGAAGAGCCCATTTCGCTCTCCCTTGCCAAGCTGGCTTTGTCGGAAGCGGTCAACGACACGGAAGAACAGGAAGACGTCACGCCCGAAAAAATCATCGCGGCGGTTTGCGGCTATTTCAAGCAAAGAAAGGAAGACTTGCTTGGCAAAGGCAAGAAAGCAGACTTAGTAAAAGCGCGCCAAATTTGCGCGTATTTAATGTGCGAAATGCTCTCCCTGCCCCTTGTATCGGTAGGCAACGCGCTGGGCGGCCGCGACCACACGACGATTATGTATGCGCGCGATAAAATGGAAAGCTTGCTCAAATTAAACGAAAAAATCGCAAAAGAAATCGACGATATTAAAAATATCGTACTCAAACAATAAAAAAGTATGTCAAAAGTCACGGTGGAATTTTTAGAATATGCCGCGGAAGCGGTCGTTGTAGGCGCAGGTCACGCAGGTTGTGAAGCTGCGCTTGCTTTGGCGCGCACGGGCATTAAAACGGCGCTTCTTACGCTCAATTTAGACAGCATCGCGTTTTTGCCCTGCAATCCGTCCATCGGCGGCACGGCAAAAGGGCATTTGGTGCGTGAAATCGATGCGCTGGGCGGTCAAATGGGCATCGTAGCCGACGACACCGCCTTGCAAATTCGAATGCTCAACGTCGGCAAAGGCGCGGCAGTGCAATCCTTACGCGCGCAGTCGGACAAAAACGCCTACCACCGCGCGATGAAGCAGGTGCTGGAAAACACGGAAAATTTACGCGTAATGCAGGCGGAAGCGACGGAAATTTTAACGGAAAACGGCGCGGTAAGCGGCGTAAAAACCAACTACGGCGGCATTATCACCTGCAAAGCGGTTATTCTTTGTACGGGCGTGTACTTAAACGGCGAAACGATCACGGGCGAAGTGGTACAAAAATCCGGCCCGAACGGTTTTGCGCCTGCCAACCATTTGACGGACAGCTTGATAAAGCTTGGCTTCAACGTGCGCCGTTTCAAAACGGGTACGCCTGCACGCTTAGACGGCAAAACGCTTTCGTATGAAAAGTGCGAAATTCAAAACGGCGACACGGACGTTTATCCGTTTTCCTTTATGCACGATAAAACGCCCGAAAGCAAGCTGCCCTGCTATTTAACCTACACCAACCAAACCACGCACGATATTATCCTGCAAAACTTAGACCGCTCCCCCTTGTATAACGGCACGATTTCATCGACAGGCCCCAGATACTGCCCGTCCATCGAAACCAAGGTCGTCCGTTTCAAGGACAAGGAACGCCATCAAATTTTCTTAGAGCCCGAAGGCGCGGACACAAACGAAGTGTACGTGCAAGGGCTGTCTACGTCCATGCCCCACGACGTACAGCACGCGATGTACAACTCCGTGGCAGGGCTGGAAAACGCCGTGTTTACGCGTTACGGCTATGCGATTGAATACGACTGTATCGACACCTTAGACGTGTTGCCGACCTTGGAATTTAAGAAGGTACAAGGCGTTTACACGGCAGGTCAAATCAACGGCACGTCGGGCTACGAAGAAGCGGCGGCACAAGGGCTGATGGCAGGCTTGAACGCGTCGCTGAAACTGCGCGGACTCCCCCCCTTTATCCTGCGCCGCGACGAAGCGTATATCGGAGTGCTTATCGACGATTTGGTAACCAAAGGCACGGACGAGCCCTACCGTATGATGACTTCGCGCGCGGAGCATAGAATTTGTCTGCGCCAAGACAACGCCGATTTCCGCTTGACGGAGAAAGGCAAGCAGGTGGGTTTGGTCACGGAAGAACGCTATCAAAGATATCTGCAAAGAAAGGAAAAATACGAACAGTTACTCACTTCGTTGCGTACACGCCTGCCCCAAAAGGACGTTGCGCCGTTTTTGGAGCAGTACGGCTACGACAAGCCCTGCGGCGGCGTTTCGTATGCGGATATGTTAAAACGCTCCATTTCCTTAAAGGATATTATGGCGCATTTCCACGTGTTTGAAGAATACGATAAAAACGTGTTGGAAACGGCGGAAATCACCGTCAAATACGAAGGGTACTTAAAACAGGGCTTGGAAATGATAGAACGCGCCAAGCGCTTGGAAGAAAAAACCTTGCCTGCCGATTTGGATTACGACCAAATTTTAGGGCTTAGGTTGGAAGCACGGGAAAAGCTCAACCAAATCAAGCCGTTAAACCTTGGCCAAGCAGGCAGAATTTCGGGTGTCAACCCTGCGGACGTGTCCGTGTTGATGGTTTGGCTTTCTACGCAAAAACAATAAGGGGAAACTGTATGGTAAAATATTCAATCGTCGTGCCTGCTTATAACGAAGAACAATCGTTGCAGCTTTTCTACGACGCCGTAACGCCGAAAATGGACAGTTTGGGCGAAGAATACGAAATGATTTTCGTAAACGACGGCAGCAGGGATGCAACGAAAGACATTTTACGCGCGCTTTGCGAAAAGGACAAGCGCGTGAAAGCGGCGAACTTTTCACGCAATTTCGGGCAACAAGCCGCCCTGCTTTGCGGACTGCGCCTTGCCCAAGGTCAAGCGGTAATCGCTATGGACGCCGATTTGCAAGATCCGCCCGAAGTGGCACTGCAAATGATAGAAAAATGGAAGGACGGCTACCAAGTGGTACACGGCAAACGCCGCGCAAGACAAGGCGAAAGCGCGTTCAAAAAACGCACCGCGTCCCTTTTTTATAAAATGGCGCGCAAATGGACGAATATCGATATTCCGCAATCGGTGGGCGATTTCAAGCTGTACGACAGAGCCGTGGTAGACACCATTTTGTCGCTACCCGAACACGATCGGCTTTTGCGCGTGCAAACGGCGTGGGTGGGCTTTTCGCAAACGGAAGTGGAATTTGACCGCCCTGAGCGCATCGCAGGTCAAACGCATTACACCTTGAAAAAGATGCTTGCGCTTGCCAAAGCAGGCATTTTCCCCAACACCCAAAAAACGCTTTCTTTGCCCTTAAAAACGGGCATTGCGCTGACGGCTTTAAGCGTGTGCTGTTTCGCCGTTTTCGCCGTTTTAGCGTGCGCAAACGTGTGGTTTGGCGGTTTGACGGCGTGGCTGTTCCCTGCTATCGGTTTGGCGACGGGCTTGATTTTATGCGGACAGGGTATGGCGAATATCCACGTGGGCATGATTTATAAGGAAGTGCAAAATCGGCCGCAATATATCGTGGACGAAACGTTTAATTTGGATAAATAATATAAGCCGCCTTTTTTTTATCGAAAGGCGGTTTTTTTGGGATTCTATCACTTCACTGCGTTCCATTCCAGAATGACAATCCTCCCTTTTTCTCACGCAAGGTAAGGTGAGCCTTGCGTTCGGTCACCGCAAACGCGCCCTATGCGTTTGCTCATCTCGTCCCTAAAAAGCGTTATCAACGCTTTTCTTTACGGGCAACTCGTCCCCCTTTGCACAAGGGAAGGCATTTATTTACGAGCAACTGATAACCCATAACTAAAACGACCGCGGTGGAAAAATCCACCGCGGTGTTTCTCATCACGCCCTTAAACAAGCGTTTTTATCTTTTGTGTTTTTTGCTTATTCCGCATCTGCAAAGTTAAGCGTAACGTCGCTATACGTATATGTGGTATTTGCAATACGCGCCATCGTACCGTTACCATCGGAATCATAGTTCGCAATCAAACGAAGCCCAATTGTAACAACGGAATACTGACTACTAATAGTGTTCGCTTTCGGCGTACCATCTGCTTCGAAATAATTAAAGTAAGTTTCTGCCTTAATTGTAAGCGTTACCGTGCCATCTTCATTAATAACGGGCGTACTGTCAATATTGTGACATTGATAATTATTTGCCGAACCGTCATTATACCACAAAATGTTGCAGGTATACGTATGGTTGCTATGTGCTACAAATTCTGCAATCTTATATCCTTGCGCAGTCAACTTAAACGAAACAGATTCTGCACCCTTCGCTACGAATACATACTTTAACCAACCTGCACTAAAACCAGTCGCACAGTTGTTGCCCGTCATCAAGAACGAAGCACTATTTAAGTCGGATTTAACGGTGGTGGTATCTACTCTCGTATCAAAATACGTTGCATCCAGCATTGTAACGTTCGGTGTCACATCGTCAATATAACCGCCCTTTACATAGCTTCCATTCGAAACATAAATACCAAAGCCCACGTAATTGATATCCGTACCGCTCAAAAGCTTACCATCCGTACCAAAAGCCGTATGATATTGCGCCGCCGTAAGCGTATTCAAGAAATATCCACCGTCTGCAACGTAAACTTGCGTTCCCGCTGTAATTTGCGAAGCAGTAAAGCTATTCGCGTATACTCTAAAACTATGCGTTGTCGTTGCACTCGCATCAGAAGAATACCACTTAAATCGCAACGAAGACGCTTGTAATTCGTTGAATACGTAATGCAAGTAGCTGGAGTCAACTACAAATCTGTTCTGCGAAGTATTAGAATCAACTTTAACCGCATAATTACCATTTGCCGCCGTGGTCGCTACCGCCGTTGCAGCCATTGCACCAGCCGAAGTACCGCCTTGGATAGCCGCATTTGCTTTGCCATCTTCAAAATTAATCGTGTCTACCGTATAATCGCCCATTTGGATATCATCGAAATACAAAATTTCAGGCGTAACGATATTTTGTGCTGCTGTTACGTTATCTCCCGTGAACGCGATACGCATACAATGATTATATTCATTGCGTAACATTACATTCCAAAAATCTCTGTTATAGGAGAGCGTAAACTTATACAACGTTTCTTCGCCGTTCTGTACGGGAGAACCTTCTGCATAAAACATATTAGTACTGTTATAGCCATATAACATTTGGTAAGGAGAACCGTTCGCATTGTCATACAAATAACGAATGTATGGAACATCAGAATAAATCGTCCACGTGAAATAGTCGTGTTCTTCAAAAATCCAGTTGATATAGTCTACGTTAAATGCAAATTTAGGATTTTGAATATACTGTTCACCATTAAATGTACATTCTTTGACGTTTAATACTTTGTTGTTATCGGCAAGCGTTACAATTTCCCAATTAGTATTTCCGTTTACATTTGCCAAAGGAGAAACGGTTGCTTCGCCTTCAAAGCCGTATTTTTCGCCCCAAGTGCTTACGATTTCGCAAACCGTACCTGCGCCGCCCATAACTGCGTTGATTTTCGCTTTGCCTACGCCCGTTACCGTCACTTTACCATTGTTATCTACGGTTGCAACGCTGTCGTCGGACGAAGACCACATAACGCTATATCCGGCAGGCGTCGTCGTTGCCGTAAGCTGCACGGTTTCGCCAACTTCCGCTTCGATGCTTTGTCCGTCTTGTTCGCCAAGCGAAATTGCGCTGACAGCATTTGCCACGAACGCGTCTAATTGCGTGTCTACCGCGCCGCCTGCCAAAACTTTCGAAGCCGTTTTCGCGATGCTGGTCGTTGCTTCGTTGGACGTATGTACCACTTCGCCGTTTACTTCTACGTACGAAACAGCCGTAACTTCCGTCACGTAATCGCTTGCAGGGATTTCCAAAAGCACTGCGTTCCAGCCCGTGCTGTCCGTGCGCCAGTTGGTTGCAGGTACTTTCACTTGATAGGGAACTGCGTTGCCGTCGGGGTTTTGTTCCGTTACCACGCTGGACGTGAACGAAAGCACCGTGTAGCATTCGGTGTTTTCCGCGCCTTTCAAATATTCGGGGCAGTCCACCTTAAATCTCAAACCCGTGGGGTTATTCACCGAGCCGTCGCCAAGACGTACAGCCGATTCGGAAATTTGGAATTTAGTCCAGTCGGTTTCCGCTTGTGCGGTCACGTTTGCCGCGCCTACGCCTGCGCAAAGCGCCGCTGCAAAAGCCAAGGATGCTACTAACGTAATTTTCTTTCTCATTGCCACGTTTCCTCCTTGCTGTTTGCGTTGCCGGGGAACCAAACACCGTTGTCCCCGTTGCTGTCCGTGAATTCCGCCGACGCTGTTAAAACGTCTGCATCGTCAAGGATAAGCAATTTGAGTTCAAAAGCTTCATACTTTCTCATTTTCTTATATCCTCCTTGATATAAAAATTTTTTTATTTTTTACTGCTTTCAATATGCGCCACTTGACGGCAGTAAATTTTCTCTTATAAGTGTTTGCTTGTGCTTGTTTGTACAAGCACAAGGGAGCGCTCCCACACGATTTTTATACCAAAATGGAAATATGCCCCTTAATAGAAATATTATACCACTTTTTATTTTCACAATCAATGGCTTTTTATTACCCATATTTGGACTACAAACACGCTATTTGTTTGTTTTTAACATATTTTCTTGTGATTTTGCGAAAAAATAACGGATTTTATGGGAAATCGGCTTGTTTTTTGTTGGTTTTGTGATAAAATTGTTAAGTGACAAACGGCATTTTTAGGATATATTGCCCGAATATGGACTATTGTCAATTTACGTGTGTTATGTTATACTTTTATATGCACGCGTTACAATATAATAAGCTTTGCCAAAAACCGTGAAACAGCGCG
The DNA here is from genome assembly GCA_045533485.1 of Candidatus Scatosoma sp. Classification (GTDB taxonomy): domain Bacteria; phylum Bacillota; class Clostridia; order Christensenellales; family Borkfalkiaceae; genus Scatosoma. The sequence goes on from JAZSHX010000019.1 coordinate 20,544, forward strand.
GCAAAGCTAATAAAAACCAAAGGAGAAAAAAATATGATTGTATACGATAAACTGTGGAAAACAATGAAGAAGAAAGGGGTGTCGCAATATAAGCTTATCCACACCTACAACATTTCTTCTGGGCAACTGGACAGACTGCGCAAAAACGAAAATATCAGCACGCACACGCTTAACGAACTTTGTTCTATTTTACAATGCGACGTTGGCGATATCGCTTCGTACGTGCCCGATGAAAATTAAATGCAATTTTACACGGAAGAAAACCCCCCCCCTTTTTCGCAAAGGGGGGCTTTTGTTTTGCTCCCTTTTGCACTATTGTCACCCTGGAGCCTTAGCGATAGGATCTCTCCCAACACTGTCACTCTGGAAGGAGTGTAACGACTGATAGAGTCTTAAGAGATTCTATCGCTCCACTGCGTTTCGCTCCAGAATGACAATACGGGAAGCGTGGCGTTCCGCTCCAGAATGACACAGGCGCGATACTCCAAAATGACAAGAAAAGCATTTTCTAAAAAATCAAAAACGGCGTAGCTTGGTTGCTACGCCGTTTTCATTTTGTTTTTTGTTTAGTCCATCTTTTCAAGCAAACGAAGGTCGATGCCCTTTTCGCCGATTTTGATGATTTCTACTTTTACTTTGTCGCCGATGTTGAGCACGTCTTCCACTTTGTTCACTCTCTTTTCGGAAAGCTTGGAAATGTGGATCATACCGTCCTTGCCGGGTGCAAATTCAACAAATGCGCCAAGCGTGGAGAGTACGCGAACAACTACGCCAACGAACATATCGCCCACTTCGGGATCGTGTGCAATGCTTTCCACAATCGCTTGCGCGCGTTTTGCGTTTGCGATGTCGCCGAAGCATGCGATACATACCGTACCGTCTTCTTCGATGTCAATCTTCGTGCCCGTTTGTTCGATAATCTTGTTGATAACCTTACCTTGCTTACCAACAACGTCGCCGATTTTTTCAGGGTTGATTTTGAACGTTACAATCTTAGGTGCATACAAGGAAAGTTCTTCCGCTACCGTAGGGATACATTCAAGCATCTTGCCCAAAATGTGCTTTCTTGCTTGTTGTGCTTGCGCGATTGCATCAAGCATGATTTCTTCGGAAATACCTTTGATCTTGATATCCATTTGGATTGCCGTGATACCCTTGTCCGTACCTGCTACCTTGAAGTCCATATCGCCAAGGAAGTCTTCAAGACCTTGAATATCCGTCAAGATAACGTATTTGCCCGTTTCGGGATCTTTTACAAGCCCCATTGCACAGCCTGCTACGGGTGCGGTGATGGGAACGCCTGCGTCCATGAGAGCCATCGTCGAACCGCATACCGATGCCATCGACGAAGAACCGTTGGACGAATAGATATCCGATACTACGCGGATTGCATAGGGGAATACGGAAGGATCGGGAATCACGGGAACAAGCGCGCGTTCTGCAAGTGCGCCGTGACCGATTTCACGTCTGCCGGGGGAACGGAGCGCTTTTGCTTCGCCCGTCGAATAGCCGGGGAAGTTGTATTGATGCATATATCTCTTTTCTTCTTCTTCGTCAAGGCCTTCCATGCGTTGCGCTTCGCCAAGCATACCAAGCGTACACGTCGTAAGCGCTTGCGTTTGACCGCGTGTGAACACTGCCGAACCGTGTACTCTGGGCAAAATGCCGTGTTCGCACCAGATAGGACGAACTTCGGTAAGCGTTCTGCCGTCGGGACGGATACCCGTGTTGAAGATTTTGCTGCGAACGATGTTCTTTACAATATAATAAATGGAATCTTTCACTTCGCGCATATTGTCGGGATAAATTTCCGCGAAATGTTCGATGATTTCCGCTTCCGCCGCCGCTTGACGGGCTTGTCTTTCTTGACGATCGAACGTGTCAAGCGCCGCCGTCAATTTTTCCGTTGCGTATGCTTTCACTGCGTTGTCGATATCTTCGGGGATATGGTAGAATTCCATTTCCTTCTTGGGTTTACCTGCCGCAGGTACGATTTCGTCAGCGATCCAAGCGCAGATTTTCTTTATTTCTTCGTGGCCGAACATGATTGCGCCAACCATTTCCGCGTCGGTAACTTCGTTTGCGCCTGCTTCAATCATCAAGATTGCGTCGGACGTACCTGCCAAGTTCAAATGAATGGTGCTCTTCGCTCTTTCTTCTACGTTGGGGTTGATCACGTATTGACCGTCTACACAGCCCACAACTACCGAACCCGTAGGGCCTGCCCAAGGAATATCGGAGATGGAAAGCGCGATGGACGAACCGATCATCGCCAAAGGTTCAGGCGAAATGTCGGGATCTACGGAAAGCGCCGTCGCTACAACGACTACGTCGTTGAAAATTCCTTTCGGGAACAAGGGACGGATAGGTCTATCGATCAAACGGCTGGTCAAGATTGCCTTGTCGGATGCTCTGCCTTCGCGTTTTTTGAAGCCGCCGGGGATTTTACCTACGGCGAACATTTTTTCTTCGTAGTCTACGGACAAGGGGAAGAAATCCATACCTTCTCTTGCCGTTTCACTCATACATACGGATACGTGTACCGCCGTGTCGCCGCAGCGTACAAGGCACGCGCCGTTTGCTTGTTCTGCATACTTGCCGATTTCTACTACCAGTTCTTTGCCTGCGTAGTTGGTTTTGAACGTTTTGCTGTTTTCTAATGCTGGCATTGTTGTAAATTCTCCTTTTCTTTTCATTCTTTTTTGTTCTTGTCCATCTATACGACCTTCGTATAAACGGTGATCCCGATATACGGTTTACGGCGGATTTATGCCTGAACCCGTCCGTAAATTCCCCCTATACCGACAAAAAAGAGCGAGTGAAAACCCGCCCTTTTACGTGCTTTGTTACTTTCTCAAACCCAATGCTTCGATGATAGCTCTGTATCTTGCGATGTCTTTTTCTTTCAAATAATCCAAAAGACCGCGACGTTTACCTACCATCTTCAAAAGACCGCGACGGGAGTGATTGTCTTGCTTGTGTTGCTTCAAATGTTCGTTGAGATGGTTGATTCTTGCCGTCAACAAAGCGATTTGAACTTCGGGCGAACCAGTGTCGCCTTCGTGGGTTGCATGTTTTACAATAATTTCTTTCTTTTCCATTTCTTTTTATCCTCCTATGGAATTTAACCCGTTATGCTAAGGGAAACGTGGAGATTCGTATCTCTTGGCATACGTTAGCACTATTTTACCATAAACCGCGTATAAAGTAAATTGATTTTACGCCTTTTTTATGCTTTTTTTAGCAATTATTCAAAAAATTTGCGTTTTTTTGCCACGTTTTCATCGATATTTTCGATATACGTCCTTAAATCCTTTTGCGTTCCCAAGCGTTCAATGCGCCCTTCCGCGTTATACACGCGCTTGGAAATGGCGTTCGCGCCGACCGCTAAATTGTCCGCCGTTTCTTCCATTACGTCGATATTGTACACGCACGCCTTGCCCGCTTTCGTCCAGCCCACGTTTTCGTTGTTGCCTGCTTGGTATTTTTGACGGTACATATAATAGGGTTGGTATCCGCTGTTTTTTAGAATTTGTCTGGATGCGCCTATCATTTGCGATATATCGTCGTTTTCAATGTACTGCGTTTCTTCCTTTAATTTCGCCCCCGATTTTAAGGATAAACAATGCACCGTGATATTGTCCGCGCCCGTTTGCACGGCTTTTTCCACACCGCTTGCAAACGTGTCGGGCGTTTCGTCCGTCAGCCCTGCGATTAAATCAATATTGACGGTGAAGCCGTATTTTTCGCTAAGCGCATACGCGTGATAAAAATCTTCGATCGTGTGCTTTCTGCCTATTTTTTGCAAAGTTTGGTTGGAAAACGTTTGCGGATTGATACAAATTCTGTTGACGCCGTACGCTTTCAACAGCGCCAGCTTTTCTTCCGTGAACACGTCGGGACGGCCTGCTTCTACCGTGTACTCCACTCCCTTGCCGTGTTTCTCAAAAATGGGCGCAATCGCCTGCAAAACCTGCTCCAAATCCTGCGTTTCCAGCGCAAACGGCGTACCGCCGCCCACGTATACACTACGCAGATTTTTGACGCTTTCTTCCGCGTAAATCAACTCTTTTTTCAAGCATTCGATATAGGCAGGTACGAGGTGACGGGTTTTTTCGATGGGCGCGGTGATAAAGGAACAGTACGCGCATTTGGTCGGGCAAAAAGGCAAGGAAACGAACAAATCGGTGTTGCCGTCTTGCTTTTGATAAATCCCCTTTTGCGCCTGCAAAATATCTTCCACCAAACGAATATTTCCTTGTTGCACGTACATGCTTTGGAAAAGCTTTTTGAAATCTTCTCCGCGCTCCAACTCACTGTACGCAAGCTTGGTGGGACGAATACCCGTCAACGCGCCCCAAGGCATTTTTTGGTCGTATTTATCGCTTAAAATTTCGTATAAATGCAGTTTGGCAAAACGGCGTTCCAAGCGCTTTAAGATAAGGTCATTTTCTATAACCGCCCTATCGGCGAACGAATATTCTTTGCCGTCCACGTTGAATGCGTTATAAAACACGCCGTTTTCGCAGTGAAAGGCGTGTGTGATTTGCGCAGGACGGTCTTTGAACAGCCGTGCTACATCTAATATTTCATTTTCCAAAAATGCGCAGTTGCTTGTCAGCATACCAGTCCTTATAAGTCCGCTAAAAAGGGATTGTGTTTCTTTTCTTGAAGAAGCGTCGTTTGTTCGTTATGCCCTGCATATACGGGCATATCGTCCAACGCGGTTAAACGACGTAAGCTTTGCTGTAAAAGCGACAAATTGCCCGTAGGAAAATCCGTTCTGCCGATGCTTTGACAAAAGAGCGTATCGCCCGTGAACAAATACCTGCCCCCATCGTTTGTCGTGATAAGATAGCAAACACTGCCCTGCGTATGCCCCGGCGTATGCAGGGTTTTTACGCGAATTCCGCACAGCGTTTGTTCTTCGTTATCCGCCAGCGTCCCATCGATTTTGAACGGCGTTCTCGGTGCGCCGAACGCATCGAAAAGGTCGGCGGCTGTGCCGATAAGCGGTTTTTCCTGTTCACCGCAAAGCACCTTTGCGCCCGACTGCTGCAACGCCGCCACACCGCCTACGTGGTCGAAATGACAGTGCGTTAACAACACGTATTCCGCTTTTAAGCCAAGCTTGATAAGCTCACTTTCTACGCGCAGCTGCGACGGATCGATTACGATTGCCGTTTGATTGTTTTGCGTGAGCACGTAGGTGTTTGCGCCAAAGCCACGCGGAGAGATTTGGATGATTTGCATATTATTTTCCTTGATATACGTTAAAACGTGGAGAGTGCGGCAGTTTGCCGCAAACATCGGGTTGTACCCGACGGGAGTTTACAAATAGTAAACGAGCAAGGAGAACACCGATTTGGTGCAAAGACACGCCCTTTTATACACGTTTCGCCTGTAAAAAGCGATTTTGTATTCCGTTAAAACGGGGAGATACAAGCAAGACAAGGCAACCGCGGCTTTCCCGACGGGAGCGTACATAGACGTACGTGACCAAGGGAAAACGCAAGGTTAACGCTGTATTGCGAAGTATATACGCGTTTCGCCGTTTAAGACAAAGAAGTAATGCGGTGGACTTCGTATATACGCTTATCCGCCTGCATCTTCTTGATAAGCATATCCACTTCGGCAATATCGGTAAGGGAGATGGACGCTTCCAAAATCGCGTCGCGGTTTTTGTCAATTCTGCCGTTGACTGCGGTGATGGAAAGCTTCAATTCACTCACCACCGACGAAAGCACAGACAGCGCCGCGCCCTGTTCGGTTGCGCGAATAGAAATGTTGGCGTTGTAGCGTTGCTTCGTACCTGCCGCCACCTGCCACGTTGCAGGAAGCAATCGGCTTTTCTCTACGCCCTTGACGTTGGGGCAATCGTGACGGTGAATAACCACACCGCGCCCACGCGACGTATAGCCAACCACTTCGTCCCCGGGCACGGGCGAACAGCAACCGGCAAACCGCACCAGCATACCTGCTTGTCCGTTGACAAGGATACCGCCGGGGTTTTTATTTACGCCGCCTGCATGCACTTCAAACGCCATCGGTTTTTCCTTGCGGTAAAAATCAATCAGCTTGAAAATAATTTGGTTGACGGAGATAGAGCCGTAGCCCACAGCCGCGAACAATTCATCCGTTTCCCCAAAGGAAAAGCGTTCGGACAGCCGCTTAAAGCTTTCCGCCGTGAGCAAATTCGACAGTGTAAAACCGCGTTTCTTCGCTTCTTCGTCCAGCTTCAACTGGCCGATACGGATATTTTCTTCTTTGAGTTCATTTTTATAAAATTGCTTAATTTTCGCTTTTGCGCTGGACGATTTGATAAATTTCAACCAGTCGCGCGAAGGGCCTTTGGAGTTGGGCGAAGTGATAATTTCCACCACGTCCCCTACCTGCAAAGTGGTCGTCAAAGGCACAATTTTGGAATTGACGCGCGCGCCCGTACAGCGATTGCCCACTTCGGAGTGGATTGCGTACGCAAAATCAATCGGCGTCGCTTCGGGGGGCAGGGAAATAACCTTGCCGCGCGGCGTGAACACCAACAATTCGTGGCTGTACAGCTCCACTTTGAGCGCGTCGATAAACTCACGCGAGTCCTTCAAATCACCTTCCCATTCCATCACTTCTCTAAGCCACGTCAAGCGTTTTTCAAAGTTGTTGGTGGTTTCTTCCGTTTTGCCTTCCTTATATTTCCAGTGTGCCGCGATACCGAATTCGGCAACCTTGTGCATCTCTTCGGTACGGATTTGAATTTCAAAGGGCTGGCCGAACGTCGTCATAACCGTCGTGTGCAACGACTGGTATTTGTTGGGCTTGGGGGTTGCGATATAATCCTTAATTCTGCCGGGAATAGGCTTCCATTTTTCGTGGATAGCGCCAAGCACGGTGTAGCAAGCGCGCACGTCGGAAACGATAACGCGCACTGCCGTTAAGTCGTAAATTTGGTCAAGGGTTTTGCCCTTGTTCTTCATCTTTTTATAAATAGAATAGAAATGCTTGGGGCGACCGAACACTTCCCCCGTTACGTCCCCTTCCTGCATCAAAAGCTTGATTTCTTCGACGATACGGCTGACAAATTCCTTGCGTTCGGACAGCCGTTCGCGAATATTATACACCAGATCTTCATACGCTTCGGGATCTAAATATTTCAAGCACAAATCTTCTAATTCGCACTTGATTTGTGAAATACCCAAACGACCTGCAAGGGGCGCGTAGATGTCCAGCGTTTCGCCTGCCATACGCTGCTGGCGTTCGTACGAAAGGAAATTGAGCGAACGCATATTGTGCAATCTGTCCGCAAGTTTAATGATGATAACGCGCACGTCTTTCGCCATTGCAACGAAAATTTTACGGAAATTTTCCGCATCCGCATCTTCTTGCGATTTAAATTCGATTTTTTCCAGCTTGGTAACGCCGCTGACAAGCCCCAACACTTCTTCGCCGAATTCACGCTGAATATCTTCCGCCGTAGCGGGCGTGTCTTCAATAACGTCGTGCAAAAGCGCCGCCGCCACCGTCGCCGCGTCCAAACCTAAATCCATCAAAATTTCCGCCACTGCGCACGGGTGAATAAAATACGGTTCACCGCTGGCACGTTTTTGACCGCTATGCGCATTTTCGGCGTAATTATACGCACGGATAAGCATTTCTTCATCCGCAAGCGCGTACAATTCTTGAATTTTGCTAAGCGTCGTTTGCATATCTATCTTTTCCTTCGTTTATCGTTTCCTTGATTATTCGTCCTGCGCGTTTTGCAAAGCGCAAACCTTGTTATAAACAGCCGAGTCGGTAAGCTCCGCTTTCACACCGCGGTATATCGTCAATTTTCCGTCTGTAAACGCCACCAGCCCCAGCTCCTTAAATACGGTTAAAGCAAAAATCAGCTGTATGGGCGTAAACCCAAACCCGTCCATAAGCGCCGCTATTTCTTCTATGCTGTTGCCGTACAAGGCGTTGACTTCCTTGCGCAGCAATGCAAAAATATCCAGCATATACGCACGGGAAACGTCAATGTTTTCCAGCATTTTATAACCGCAAATATCGCCGTTGACCGTTACGTTTTTATCACGCAGGAAAGGCAAATGAAAATCGGTCGGCGTATCCAAAAAGATAAAATCTCTAAATCCCGACAAATCCGCGTCGGGCGCAGGCGATACGATTAAAGCGTTGGAAACGTCCCTTGACGACGGGTAAAACAAATCGCAGTTACACTCGTCCAGCTCCGGATAAAAACGTAGCGTACGTCTATCCGACGCAATCATACAAAGCCCGTAGGAGCATTCCTTACGCTTTTGCGCAATAAGGGCTTTGATTTCTTCCGTCGTTTTTTGCTCACACGTAAGCGGTACGGCTTTTAAGGACAGCCGTTGCATTACGTTGGAGAAAATACGCTCTGCCGTTTTTCTGCCCGTTCTACCGTCGTATAGCAAATCGCGCACCAACCCTTTTACATATTCTCTGTTTTTATAGCGCGACGTGGTGATTTCAAAGACCATTTGCTTGCGCACGTCGCTTTCGATAATTTTCAAATTTTTCGCACCCGAAAAATAGGTAAGCTCGATACAATCGTTTTTTACAGACAAGTGCGGAGAACCGTTTTTAAGCGGTCGCGCCATACATGCCCCCATCGAAATACTAAAAAGCGGTCGCCTATTGCCTACGCCGTACGGTTCAAGTGCCATCAATTCTTTGGCGAATTTTTCCGACACGGGGCCCGTAATTTCCGCGCTGATTGCTATCGTTTGTTCAAAATCTTCACGGGTATGCGTTCTGCCGATTTCCGCGTCCAGCGCACGCTCCAAAGCGTCGAATTTGTCCTGATGCACGTTGACGCCTGCCGCTTGCGCGTGACCGCCAAACTCTTCAATATACTGAGAACAGTTTTTCAGCGCCGTGAAAATGTTGATACAGTCAATACTGCGCGCGCTACCCTTTAACATCTCGCCGTTATGCACGAACAAGAGCGTGGGACGGTTATATTCTTCCGCGATACGCGCCGCTACGATACCGATAAACCCTGCATTCCAGCTTTCGTCGGAAAGCATAATTACATTGCCGTACGCGCCTTTTTCAAGAATTTTGCGTTTTGCCGACGCGTATAAATCGTCACAGCATTTTTGGCGTTCGCCGTTATAGGCGCACAATTTCACGCACAAATCGTACACTTCCGCGTCTTTTTCCACTGTGAATAGCTGAAACGCCGCCATCGCGTCGCCCATTCTGCCAGCCGCATTGATACGGGGCGCAAGCGTGAACGCAAGCGTTTGCGCGGAAATAGCGTCGTAGGTTTTCCCGATAAGCCCTGCAAAGCAAGGACGGATATGCCTATTCATAAGCGCAAGCCCTTCCGTAACGATATCGCGGTTTTCACCCACTAAGGGTACGCTGTCCGCAACGGTTGCAAGCGCCGCAAAATCCAAATATTCGTACGCCTTTTCGCCAAGTAGCGCGCACGCCACCTTAAACGCAACCCCTGCGCCACAAAGATTGTCATAGGGATATTCGTCCTGCAATTTCGGGTTAATCACCACACAATCGGGTAAAATTTCCGGCAGCTCATGGTGGTCGGTTACAATTACGTCCGACCCAAGCTCATAGATATATTGCGCTTCTTTGGCGTTGGAAATACCGCAGTCCACCGTGATAAACAGTTCGGGGTTACACTCTTCAAAAATGCGGTCGATAAAATCTATCGAAAGCCCGTACCCATCTGTGCGTTCGGGAATATACACGTGCGCGTCAATACCAAACGCGCGCAAGGCGTGGTACATAATGGTACTCGCGCAAATGCCGTCCGCGTCATAATCGCCGAAAATAGCAACCGTTTTGCCTTCGTCGCGCGCTTGAGTAATTATTTCCACCGCTTGTTGCATACCTTGCATCAAGAAAGGGGAAAGGAAATTGTCTTTGGACGGGCGCATAAACCGACGAATTTTTTCCGCCGTATCGACGCCGCGCGCATATAAAATGCGCAACGTTTGTTCCGTCAAACCCGTCGCCATAGCCAGCTCGGAAATGATATGCAGTTGTTCCGCTGTAAAGCTATACGCTGAAACGAGTTTTTTCATTAGAAATCCTTTTTATACACCCCTTTTGATAAGCCAAGTACGCAAATTAAACGGGCGGGATGCGGCATTATGCCACCCCCGCCCACTGTTTATGCTATTGATATCCCGATTTTATTCTTCATCGGTCGCTTTCTTTGCGCCGACGTAACCGGATTTGTTGCGCGATGCCGCAAGCTTTGCCTGTCTGTCAAGCAAGGGTAATTGCAATGCAGGTACGACAAAGAGCGTTACCGCCGCGCTTACCAACAAGCCGATCAAAGAGCAAAGCGCAAACCAACGCACCGCCCACGTAGCAATCGCGCCAACCAAAACGAGCGCGCCGCCCAAAACCGCAACGGTTGCAAGCGTTTCTTTTTCCGCCACTGCGTTGACTACTTTTTCTTCTACGCCAGCGTCCGTTTCGTCCGCTACGAGCTTGTTTACGCCAAGAATGGCAAATACAGCCGCAAGCAAAGGCGCAACCGCGCAAGCATACAATACGGATGCCGTTACGGGAATGCGCACAAGCAAGATAAGCGCAACCGTCACCACCGCCGTAAGCAAAATACCGGAAACGGTCGTGATAGCATGCACCAAACCGCGGCGAATCCACGTATATGCGAATGCAAGAGCCGCGAACGCTACCACGGCAACTGCCGCGCGAACAATCGTCGCAGGCGCAATCACCGTTTGTACGGTTTCTTTTGCCGATTCTATCATAATAAACGCGCCGTCGTAAGCTGCGTCCGCAAACGCCGTTTTCAATGCTTTCGTTGCTTCTTCTACGTTTGCGTCCTTATCCAACACGTACATAAGTTCGCAATCGTCGCCGCTCATTTGGCTTTCGTATACGTATTTTACGTCCAAATCCTTGAACGCGTCTTCGCAAACTTCTTCCACTTTTTCACGCTTGCTTTCGTCACGGTAGTACACCGCGCTCATTTTCACGGTTACCGTCGTTTGGTCGCTCATACGCGTCGCCGCATTTACGCCGAAGATTGCCGTGAACACCGTTGCAAGCGCAACAATAACCACCATTACAAGGCACAATAACGAAAGCTTTTTCGTCGTTTTAGTTAAAAGCTTATTCATCATCTTCGTCATCCTCCCTTACAAAGCGGAAATATTTATACTTATTCTTGCTAGCAGAAAGATAGGTGAAGTTGATGAAACGCGCCCACAACAGGTTGATAAACGCCGCCGTCGCCACGCAAAGGATTGCTTGAAGAGCAAACGTATACACACCTGCCGCACCGATAAGAAGCGTAAGCGCTGCAAGCGCCGCCAAGGCATACACGTCCACCACCGTCCAAAGCGTTTTCTTGTAGCCGCCTTTCACAGAAGATTCCACCGTTTTACCTGCGTCGAATTCTGCCTTAATCGCTTTATAAACGTGATATTGCATTACGTTTACAAGCGCCATACCTGCAAGGAAGATAAGCACCGTACCCAGCGACACTTCAAACACGCCGCCCGTGATAAACGCAAAGCAAAGCGCCGTTACAATCAAGTAGGAAAGCGTTGCGTATGCGCTTACGCCGCCAAATCTGCCCATTTTCACGATAGGCAATACGAGCATTGCAAGAATTGCCACGCCAAGCGCGATATACAAAAGCGTCAATGCGTTTTCGCTGTACAAAGGCGCGAACGTTCTCACTGCGCCAAGCTCAAACGTGATATCAAATTCGCCGCCAACAAGCGTGGATTCCAACAAAATTTCAAAGGTTTCCACGTAATCTTTATGGATACCGTCTACGGGCATTACGCGCACGGTGTTGTTGTGCATAATGTTGTCCTTGTAAATGCTTGCGATTTTTTCTTCACCGTTCATAATATCCAGCGTTACCGCGGAAGAGCTGTCCGTTTGCGCATCCGACGAAGTCAATTCGTCCTTGATACCGTTGAGCATTTCTTTGCCGGCTTTGGTAAATTGAATTTCCAAATACGCCACTTTGCCCATATTCATGGTTTTTACGGACATTTTCTTGATCAAATCGCTTGCGTTTGCATCCGTATCTTTCAATTCGTCAATCACTTCCCCGCCCTTTTGCAAAGAGAACGCACCCGTCTTTGCAAACGACGTCAAAACAGCGCTTGCCTTTTCGGTGTTTTCCGATCTGGGAAGCTCCACGCGGATTGCATACCCGTCCACTACCGCAACGCGGTAATCGGCGTACGCTTTCGCTTGATAACGGTCTTTGATTGCTTGTACCGCGCTATCAAACGTTGTTTGGAAGTTGGGCGTTATCACCATAACGTCCTTGCCGTCTGCGTCCTTGTCGCTGACAACGATATTCAAAGCGTCGTCCGTGCTAAACCACAAGTTAGAACCTGCCACTTGCGCATACGCGCTTACATACTCGTCCAACTCGTTTTCTGCTTCTTCTTTTTCTTCGCCTTCTTCTGCCGACGCTACCGCTTCCGTAAGTGCCGCGAAATCGCTTTCGTATTCACTTGCGGAAATTACTCCTTCCGGATAGTAATACACGTAGTAGCCGCCGCCAAGATCCGTGCTAAGGTCATACTGTTTCACTGCGGGATTCCACTTCTTTGCCGTACCGGGGATAACAAAGCTGGGGAACGCGGTGATAAAGCATAACACAGCGATTACGATGGTAAGTAATGTCATAAGTACCACCGATTTCTTCTTGCCCATTTGGTGCCTCCTAATGTGTTTTCGGGGTATACCCCGATTGCAATAATACTTCTTTATTATAAACCTTTTTATCCGCGCAGTCAAGCTATAACAACGCGGATAAACAATTTTTTTGTTTGTTTTTTACGTTTTTGCCCGTTCGTTAACGGCAAACGCGCTTTTATGCTTGTCCTTAACCCTTGAGCTTCTTAGTGGCTAAAATGTGCATAGCGCACTCCACGCGCTTTTTCATCATGGCGCAGGTCGTTTGATAGGGCTCGTCGATGTCGCCGTTGAAATGATAATTGTTTGCACTGCAACCGCCAGAACAAATGAATTTTGCAAAGCAATTTTCACATTTCTTTCTCGTAAACAAGCAGGAATTTTTGAATTTTTCACGAAGCTCGGGACGCGTAATGCCTTCCGTGACGCTGCCCATTTTGAAATTGCTGTCGCCGGCAAACTGATGACAGGGATACAAATCGCCGTTGGGGGTTACGGAGAAATATTCGTTGCCTGCCCCACACGCGGAAACGCGCTTGGAAAGACAGGGTCCGCCTTCCAAATCAATGTTGAAATGGAAGAAATTGAAACCGTTGCCGTTGTTATGGCGCTCTAAATACGCTTCGCAAAGCGTTTCGTATTCCTTTTCGATTTCAGGCAAATGCTCGTCCTTAATTTGCAAATCGGGAATTTCCGTCACTACGGGTTCCATCGAAATGCTGTCTACGCCTTGATCGGCAATAAACAAAACGTCCTTGGAAAAATCCAAATTTTTCGCCGTAAACGTACCGCGCACATAGTAGCTTTTGTTTCCGCGAAGTTGAATAAATTTCTTAATTTTATCGATAATCAAATCAAACGTGCCCTTGCCGTTGATAGATTTGCGGATCGCGTCGTGCACTTCCTTTCTGCCGTCCAGCGAAAGCACCACGTTTTCCATTTCTTCGTTGAAAAAAGCAATCGTTTCGTCGTTTAAAAGCAGCGCGTTGGTCGTCGTGGTGAATAAGAACTTTTTGCCCGCTTTTGCGCCCTGCTCTTTGGCGTAATACACCGTTTGCTTCAAAACGTCCAAATTCATAAGCGGTTCGCCGCCGAAAAAGTCCATTTCCAGCACCTTTCTGTTCCCAGAGTTGGCAATCAAGAAATCCACCGCCGCCTTTGCCGTTTCCAAGGACATACTTTCGCGTTTAGAGTGGTACGCCCCTTCGTCCGCAAAGCAATAACGGCAACGGAAATTGCAATCGTGGCAAATGTGAATACAAAGCGCCTTGATTTCGCTGGACTTCATGGGATACGCTTTCACTTCGTCCTTGAAAAGCAAGCCCTGCTCTTGTAAAGCTTGACTGTCTTCTATCGCTTCTGCAATTTGTTCGTCCGTCAAATAGGTGATATCGATATCCGCGCCTTCGTGTTTGGCTTTCAAATAATCGGCAGTGGGTTTGTCGCATTCATGCAAAGCGCCGCTGCCTACGTCATAGATATAATTTTTGTTCCTGTAATTAAATACGTGTATCATAATGCTCGTTCCGGATTTTTACTTCTGCGTACGCGCGCGCATTATGCGCATACGGGCGCACGCGGCAAAAAAAGGCGCGGAAAAGTTCGCGCCGTCTTTTGCGGTTTTCGACAGTTGGTCGAAGGATTATTTACGTTCGATTTTTTCTTCGCGCGTAATTCTTTCGCAGGATTGATTACCTACCGTGCAGCTGGTTTTGCAAGCCGATTGACAGGTGCTTCTGCATTCGCCGCAAGCGGTCACTTTCTTATCTGCGGGTTTCGCGATGGTCTTAATCATAACAGTCCTCCGTGTTTTTGGATTTTATGTTACTATTATAATACACTTTTTATGAAATTGCAAGCGCTTTACGGCAGTTTTTTCGTTTTTTCGCGTTCAATCGCGTTTTATATTGACGGCAAGCGCGCCAAACACGCCGCCCGTGAGCATCGCCAAGCCAAATTCGGCAAAAATCAACCACGTAAGCGAAAAGACGCCGCCCAGTGCGGAAAAGGTCAAAAAGGACAGCGCCGTGAACAACGCGCCTATACCAAGCCCTTGTAACCAGCCCTTTTCGCCGCGCACGCATAAAAACGCGCCCAACGCCACCGACAGCACTTTAATGGTTTGATTGACGGGGCGCACCCACTTATCGGGCACTGCCGTCGCCGTTTTAATGCTTGCAAAAATAATTACTGCCAAAAGAGAAAAGGACAAAGCCAAGCCCACGCCTTTGGCGATTTGGAAAAATACGTTACCCGTTCGTTCGTTTTGCATAAAAAATACCTCCGCATTATCGTATGCGAAGGCATTTTCGTTTAGACCTTTTTATTCTGCTTTGGGTTCTTCCGCAGGCGTTTCTTCCACGGGAGCTTCGTCCTTCACAGTTTCCGTTGCAGGTGCTGCCACGGGCGCTACGGCATCCGTTTGATAAATCGCTTGTTTATCGAATTTAATATATGATTTACCGCTCTTTTCCGTACCCGTTTCGATAACGAACGTGTTGTCGTCTTCACAAACTTCTACGACTACGCCGCAAATACCGCCGATGGTTTTCACCTTATTGCCCGGTTTCACTGCGTTGAGCGTTTTCATTTGTTCTTCTTGTCTTTTCTTTTGGGAACGACGGCTAAACACCATCATCGCTACCATAGCGGCAATCAACACCAACAAGAAAATCCACGTACCGTTGTTTCCAGCTTCCGCGTCTAATAAATTGAACAACATATCTCTTTCTCCTTCACTTTCGCGCAAAGCGTCTTTCGCGCGCTTATTTCATAGATATTACCATCATACCTTTTTTTTACACTTTTTGCAAGCGATTTAATCACATTTCACGTATTTTTCATTGAAATTTTAGTTTAAACCTTCAAAAATTTCCACGCCGCGTTTTTTCAGCCACAGCCAAAGCACTACGCTCGCCGCCGCCATTGCAAAAATAGCAAACGCCAAATACACCATAACAGGCGCGGTTGTAAACAATTTACCAAAAAGGAAATTACCGCCCAAAACAAGCCCTGCAATCCCCCAGCCGACAAACATAGACACCAGCACGGATAAGCTTTGTTTTACCGCGACTATCTCACTCGTCCATTTTAAGTTAGGTAATTTTAAATTGATGGCAAGTCCCGAAAGCGCCGTTAAAAGCGTTACTGCGGAAAGCGCAAGCACCGCCATCAGCGTGGCAAAAACACCCAGATGGAAAATGATACCCACCGCAATCATACTCACCCAAAGCGGAATTGCCGTAACGGCGCAATGCAACGCGATTTTCGCCAAAAATACCGTCGTTGTGCTCACGGGCATAGAGCGAAGCACCCACAAGCTTTCCCCTTCTAAGGAAACGGACGACGCCGTGATTACGTTGGTGGTGGCGATAAAGCACGCAACCAGCGTGATAATGGCGGCGATTACCTGTTTGTCGCCGCTCCACGCGTTAATGCTTGCGCGCATATTGCCGTCAATCAACATATACCCCACGAAAACGAGCGCGATCACACCGCCCAAACCACAGTTGAAAAATATCATAGCGTTGCCGAAAAAGCGCTTGCTTTCCTTGATAAACAGCGCAAAAAATTGCGAACGGACTTTTGCGGTTTTTTCTTTGTACTTCGCGCGCAAATCGCCGCGTTTCATGGTCGCAAGCGGAATGAACGTAGCCGAAACCAACAAATATCCCAACGCGAAAAGTCCCAAGAAAATAGCCGTGAACACGACCATGGGTACCCATTCGCCCATTGCGGCAAGCCCTAATTGCCAAAACGGATACAACGCCACTTTCAGCGTTTGCCCGATTTGTTCGCCGTGTACAAGCACGTAATTTAACCCGTCCTGCAACTTGGAAAAGCCGACAGAATAGGCGATCATAAACGCGAATAAACCGATAATCGTCACTAAATTTTTCGCAGGCAAACGCACGGTAATCAGCGCCAACAACCAACCGATTAAACAGCCCAGCGCAAGCGTACCAAACGGCATCACCAGCAATACAAGCAAACAACCGACTATCGCCGAAAAGGTTACGCCCACTACGGTAAAATAGCATATCATTGCAGGGATACACGTCATCGTAATCAAAAGCAATGCAAGCAAATATTGCCCGATCATACGGGTGAGCAATATCATCCACGACGGAATGGGCATCGAGAATAATAATTCGTTATCCTTTGCGTCGTATACCTGCGATTTCACCATAAAGATAACCAGCACACTGCTTATGGAAAAGCCCATGGAGGTGAGTAAGGCAAAATACACCCAGCCCAACCCCGCCAGCACCAGCGGTTCGCACATGGAATTACTCAAATCCCAAAATAAATACACTACCGCGCCTACGGCATAGACAATCAACGCGCCGATTAAAACAGCCATCCACGGTTTACGCTTTTCCGCCTTTTTCCCTTCAAAGGAAAAGGTAGAAAACATTTGTAAAAACTGCTTTTTAATAAGCGCCTTAAACATGTTCGCCCCCTGCCTTTTCCGCTATTTCCAAAAATACGTTTTCTAAGCTGGTATCCCCTTTCACTTCGTCCATGGTACCTGCTTTTATCAATTTACCGCCCTTGATAATCGCCACTTTATCACACAGCTTTTCCGCCACTTCCAACACGTGCGTGGAGAAGAAAATGGCGCATCCGTTGTCGCAAAGCTCACGCATTACACCCTTCACTGCGTGCGCCGCTTTGGGATCAAGCCCCACGAACGGTTCGTCCATCACGATTAATTTCGGGCTGTGCACAAGCGCCGCGATAATGGCAAGCTTTTGCTTCATACCGTGCGAATAGGAAGAAACTTTTTGCGCCAAATCGTTCGTCAATTCAAACAAATCGCCGTATTTTTTAATGATGGCTTGACGGGTATCTGCAGGCACTTTGTAAATATCCGCCACGAAATTGAGATAGCCGATACCCGACATAAAGCCGTACAAATCGGGGTTATCGGGAATGTACGCAATTTGCTTTTTACAAGCGAGCGCGTCCTTTTTCACGGACACGCCGTCCACGTAAATTTCCCCTTCTTCAAAGCCCAAAATACCACAAACAGCTTTTATCGTCGTGGTTTTCCCCGCGCCGTTGTGGCCGATAAATCCGTAAATTTCCCCTTTTTGAATATGCAAACTTACGTTGTCTACCGCCTTTTTATCGCCGTAGGATTTGCTCAAATTTTCAATTCTTAACATAATTCCGCTCCATAGTTATATATTTGATATTAAAATGATATCACTTTTTATAAATATTGTCAAGTATTTTTTACAAAAAAAATTAAGAAATTAAAAAGCAGGCAAAAATCACCTGCTTTCGTGTATCTATTTTACCATTTGCCTTCGCCGCCGTATTTTTGATAAAATTCGCGCGTGTATTCTTTGACGTAACCGCTCAAAATCGATTGACGAAGCCCTTTCATCAGCTTATGCAAGAACGTAATGTTATGCAAGCTTAACAGCATCGCGCCGTACATTTCGTTCGTATTGATAAGGTGGCGCAAATACGCTTTCGTGTAATTTTTACAGCAATAGCAATCGCACTCATCGTCAAGGGGTGTGAAATCTTCTTTATATCTGCCGTTTCTCACCACCACTCTGCCGTGAGAAGTCATCGCCGTGCCGTTGCGCGCGATACGCGTTGCCAACACGCAGTCGAACATATCCACACCGCGGAGCGTGCCCTCGATAAGGCAATCGGGCGAGCCGACGCCCATCAAATATCTGGGTACGTCGGTGGGGAGCTTGGGTTGCAAGAAATCCAACAGCTCGTACATAATGGGTTTGGGTTCGCCCACGGAAAGGCCGCCGATGGCGATACCGTGTTTCACGAACGGCAAGGTGCGCGCTAAGCTCTCCGCGCGCAAATCCTTATACATATTGCCCTGCACGATAGGAAAAAGCGCTTGTTCGGGCTTATCGTGGAATTTATAACAGCGTTCCAGCCACGCCGCCGTGCGCTTCATCGCCGCTTCCGCCTGCGCGTGGTTGTAGCCGTACTCACTGCACTCATCAAACGCCATAATGATATCCGCGCCAAGGTTTTGTTCCACCTGCATAGCTTTTTCGGGCGTAAAGAAATGCTTACTGCCGTCAATATTCGACGAAAATTCCACGCCTGCGTCGGTGATTTTGTTCAGCTTGCCAAGCGAAAACACTTGGAAGCCGCCGCTGTCCGTCAAAATGGGCTTATCCCAGTTCATAAACTTGTGCAAGCCGCCTGCTTTTTTGACGATCTCATCGCCCGGACGCATATATAAATGGTAGGTGTTGGACAAAATAATTTGCGAACCGGCTTCTTTCAAGTCGCGCGGAAACACGCCCTTGACGGTCGCTTGCGTACCGACGGGCATATATACGGGCGTTTCAATGTCGCCGTGCGGCGTGTGTAAAATGCCTGCGCGTGCGCCCGTTTCTTCATCTACTTTTTGCAGTTCAAAAGAGAAAAATTCGTTATTCAAGGTTGCTCCCTTTCCTTTTCGTTGATATATTTTCCCAACGATTATACCACATTTTTTACGTTTTTGCAATCAATTTTACTGCGCATTTATTTGACACTTGTGCGTAAAAAGCGGTATAATGTTGGTTGGAGAGTAAAATTATGTTATTTAATTATCACACGCACACAAAACGCTGTAATCACGCGCAGGGCGAAGAAAGAGAATACGTAGAACACGCCGTCAAAAGCGGTTTGAAAACGCTGGGTTTTTCCGACCACGCGCCCTACGTATTTCCCGACACCGATTATCAATCGTCGTTCCGTATGAAACAGGACGAACTGTTTGCGTATGCGGAAACGGTGCGCGCACTTGCTAAGGAATATCAAAAGGACATCCGTATTCTTTGCGGTTTTGAGCTGGAATATTATCCCGATTTCCACAAGCAAGAAATGGCGTTTTTGTCGCAAATAAAGCCCGATTATTTGTTGCTTGGTCAGCATTTCGTCGGCAACGAATTTTCTAAATTGAATTCGACGGGCATTACAACGGACGATTTTGCGCTCACCTTGTACGTAACGCAGGTGCTTGCAGGGCTTGCCACGGGCAACTTTTTGTATTTGGCGCACCCCGATATTGCCGGCGTTTCCTGCTCCCCCGAAGTGGTAGACAGAGAATACCGCCGTTTGTGCGAAGGCGCAAAGCGTATGGGCATCCCCGTGGAAATCAACTTTTTGGGAATACGCGATAAGCGCCGTTATCCCAGCGAAAGGTTTTTTCAAATTGCAGGCGAAGTGGGCACGAGCGTGATTTTCGGCTCGGACGCGCACGAACCGTGGGTAGTAAACGATACGGAAAGCGAAAAAATCGCTTGGGACATGGCGAAACGCTTGGGCTTAAAGGTAATAGATAAACCGATATTGTAAAGATATTGTATAGATAAAAACTCCGTTGTTCACAACGGAGTTTTTTGTTTGATGAAGTTGTTTTCATATAACGTCAAAACGGGTAGATGCAAGCAAGACAAGGCAACCGCGGATTTCCCGACGGGAGTTTACTTGGGCGTAAACGAGCAAGAGGAAACGTAAGGTTAACGAAGTATTGCGAAGCATATACGCGTTTCGTTTGTAAAAAGCAGTTACTCTAACTCAAACGCGCCCGTGTAGAGTTGATAATACGTGCCTTTTTGTTGAATAAGCTGTTCGTGCGTGCCGCGTTCGATAATTTCGCCGTGATCCAGCACCATGATGGCATCCGAGTTACGCACGGTCGAAAGACGGTGCGCGATAACGAATACCGTTCTGCCGTGCATAAGTTTATCCAAACCGTCCTGTACCAGCGCTTCCGTACGCGTATCGATAGACGAAGTAGCTTCGTCCAAAATCATTACGGGGGGATCGGCAACCGCCGCGCGTGCAATAGACAAAAGCTGTCTTTGTCCTTGCGAAAGGTTTGCGCCGTTGTTGGTAAGCTGCGTTTGATACCCTTCGGGCAAACGGCAAATAAAATCGTCCGCGTTGGCAAGCTTCGCCGCCGCAATACACTCTTCGTCCGTTGCGTTCAATTTCCCGTAGCGGATATTATCCATAACCGTGCCCGTAAACAGGTTTACATACTGCAAAACGATACCCAAGGAACGGCGCAAATCGGCTTTACGGATTTTCGTGATATTGATACCGTCGTAGCGAATTTTCCCGTCCGCAATATCGTAGAAACGGTTGATAAGGTTGGTAATCGTCGTTTTGCCTGCGCCCGTCGCGCCCACAAACGCGATTTTTTGCCCGGGCTTTGCATACAGAGAAACGTCTTTCAGCACCTGCTTTTCGGGCGTGTACCCAAAGTCTACGTTTTCCATCACGATATCGCCTTGCAGCTTGGTATACGTCGTCGTGCCGTCGTCTTTATGGTAATGCTTCCACGCCCAAACGCCCGTGTGCTTATCCGTTTCCGTCACATTGCCCTGTTCGTCTTCTTTGGCGTCCACAAGCACTACGTACCCGTCGTCTTGTTCGGGCTGTTCGTCCATCAGCGTGAATACACGGCTTGCGCCTGCCAAGCCCATCGCAATCATAGACACTTGTTGCGACATTTGGTTGATAGACATCGTGAAGTTTTTACTCATACTCAAAAAGGCGATCAAGATACCCACGCCAAGGGGCGCAATGCCGTGGAAAATACTGCTAAACCCGATATTCGGTACAGCCGTTGCCAGCATAATACCGCCGACTATCGTCAAAAGCACGTAATTGAAATTGCCCACGTTGTTCAAGATAGGGCCTAAAATATTGCCGTAGGTGTTGGCCTTCACGCTGTCGCTGTTGAGCTGGTCGTTGTGTTTGTCGAAATCTATTTTGGCTTGTTCTTCGTGCGTGAATACCTTCACCACCTTTTGCCCTTTCATCATTTCTTCCACAAAACCTTCCGTTTTTGCAAGCGAACGCTGGCGCGACACCATATATTTGGCGCTGTTGCCGCCGATACGCTTAATCAAGAAGGTCATAAGGAAGGTCGCCGCCGCCACGATCAGCCCCAGCCAAATGCTGTACCAAATCATAAGCGCCACGGAGAATACCAAGCGCAAAGAGTTTGTGATAAGCGCAGGGATAGATTGCCCGATAAGCTGACGCGTTGCGTCCGTATCGTTGGTGTAGGTACTCATAATTTCCCCGTGCGCGTGCGTATCGAAATACTTGATAGGCAGCGCTTGCATTTTTGCAAACATTTCCGCGCGCAGCTTATACAGCATACCCTGCGTAATGCCTGCCATAATGCGGTGATAGAAAAAGCTAACGATTACGACCAACCCGTACATGCTTGCCATGAGCGCAATCGCGGTGAACAGTTCTTTCTTTACCGCCGCGTAGCCGTTTGCCACGCCCTTGGGTATAATATCGTCAATCAGCGTTTGTAAAAACACCGTGCTGACCAAGGAGCTTAACGAATCGATAACGATACACGCAAGCACCAACGTAAGCCGCCATTTGTATTGACCAAACAGCATTTTCAATAAACGCTTAAACGTACCTTTTTTGATTGCGCCTTTGGGCATTTTCGGCATGCCCCTACCGCCGCCGCGCATGGGCGGCATAGGACGCGATTGTTCGTGTTTTTGTTGCGCTTCCGCCATTATTCGTCACCCCCTTCCGTTTGTCTGCTTTTCGTTTGCGCTTCGTAAATTTCACGGTAAACGTCGCTGGTTTGCATCAACTCTTCGTGCGTGCCTTTCGCGATAATTTGACCGCCGTCCAAAACGATAATACAATCGGCGTGTTCCACCGACGCCACGCGTTGCGCAATGATAATTTTCGTCGTATCGGGGATTTCTTTGGTGAACGCGTTTCTAATCAACGCGTCCGTTTTCATATCCACCGCCGACGTAGAGTCGTCCAAAATGAGCACTTTGGGCTTTCTCAATAAAGCACGCGCGATACAAAGCCGTTGCTTTTGACCGCCCGAAACGTTAGAACCGCCCTGTTCGATATAGGTATCGTACCCGTCGGGGAACGCGCGGATAAATTCGTCCGCCTGTGCAAGCTGGCACGCACGCACGATTTCTTCGTCCGTAGCGTTTTCATCGCCCCAACGCAAGTTCTCTTTGATCGTGCCTGCGAACAATACGTTCTTTTGCAGAACGACCGCCACTTCCTTTCTAAGTACGTCCAGCTTATAATCCTTTACGTTAACGCCGCCCACGTACACGTTGCCTTCCGTAGCGTCGTACAAACGGGAAATGAGCTGGATAAGCGTCGTTTTCGACGAGCCCGTACCGCCTAAAATACCGACGGTCGCGCCCGACGGAATATCTAAATTGATAGTAGACAGCGCCCATTTATTTGCCGTTTGCGAATACTTAAACCCAACGTTTTCAAAACGCACGCTGCCGTCCTGCACGTTATCAACGCCGTTTTCCTTTTCCACGATATCACTGTCTTCGTTGAGCACTTCCGCGATACGGCGCATGGACTCAAACGACATCGTGAGCATAACGAAAATCATGGAGAACATCATGCACGCCGACAAAATTTGTATGCCGTAAGTGATTACCGCCGAAAGTTCGGTGGGCATAAAATCGCCGCTAACCGTACCCGAACCGATGATGGTCTTTGCACCAAGATAGGAAATGAGCACCGCAGCAAAGTTGATAAAGAACACCATAATCGGGTTATTGAGCGCAAGGATTTTTTCCGCTTTCGTGAAATCGTTGCGTACCTGCCCTGCCGCTTTTTCAAATTTTTCCACTTCGTAGTCTTCACGCACAAACGCCTTGACTACGCGTACGCCGCCCACGTTTTCCTGCACGGAATTGTTCAGCGCGTCGTACTTTTTGAAAATGCGCTTGAAAAGCGGCATAACGATACGCGCGATACCGAAAATCGCACAAGCCAAAACGGGCACGATCACCACGAAAATCCACGCAAGCTTTGCGTTGATGGTAAAGCTCATAATGATGGCGAACAAAAATTGCAAGGGCACGCGAATGGCGATACGCAAGCTCATTTGATAGGATTGCTGTACGTTGGTCACGTCCGTCGTCAAACGGGTTACCAGCGACGACGTGGAAAATTTATCCACGTTGGCAAAAGAGAATTTTTGCACTTTATAGAACAAATCGTGGCGCAGGTTGGTGGCAAACCCACAGCTTGCCTGCGCGGCAAACTTACCTGCAAACGCCCCCGACAGCATCGACATCGCCGCTAAAACGATAAGCGCCGCGCCATAAGTTAAGATATGCGCCAACGCTCCGTCGCCCAACAGCTTACTTTCATTGATCATTTGCGCCATCAAAAAGGGAATTAAGCATTCGCAAAATGCTTCTATCGCCATAAAGCAGGGCGTTATCAAGGACGGCTTTTTATATTGCCGCACGCTTCCCAAAAGCGTTTTAATCGTTTTAATCATGTTTGCTTTCTCCTTTCTTGTTTTTTACGCAACATTTACACGGCTCTTCCTTGCCGTCCGTCACGTTTTCGTATACGCGCTGTAAAAACCCGAAAAGCATCGCGCGCTCTTCTTCGCTAAACCCTTTCAAAAGCAGGTCTTCCATCTCCTTGCGGTGGGCGCGCATCGCACGGAAATTGCTCCACTCCTTTTCCGTGAGCTTGACAACCTTTGCACGTCTGTCGGCAGTGCTTTGCTCTATTTCCACAAGCCCTTTTTCCTGCAAACGGGAAACCAGCCCGAACACCGTTGCGTGCGTGCAATCCAAAAACTTTTCGATATCGCGCATCGTCACTTCTTTGTCTTCGCATTTGTGCAAATACCACAAAACCTTGCCCTGCGAAAAGGTAAATTCACGCTTACGCGCGCTTTCGTTGGCGCGTTTTTCCAGCTTTTCGCTTATCTTCTTTAAGTACATGCCTACGTGTTCACTCATATTTTTCTCCTTTTATACACTCTTTTATTATATGTAGCATGCTACAAAATGTCAACCGTTTGCACGGGAATATATACAACTTTTCACAAAATTTTCATAAAGAAAACGGACTGCCTTTTTACGGGCAATCCGCTTTTTAATGTATTCGTTTCTTTACAATGTTACTGTTCCGTCGTTGCAAACCACCTGCGTCGCAGGTACGCCTCGATTCCATCCATAACCTTTCTCAATCGCGTCCCATTCTTCTTTCGTACCATTAAACGTCAGGCTTGTTAGGATACAATCTTCAAACGCCCACCTACCAATGGTTTCTACACTGTCAGGAATGGTTACACGCGTTAAACTGTCACACGTATTGAACGCACCATCGCCAATCGTCGTTACACTGTCGCCAATAGTCACACTTGTTAAATTGCTACAAAACGCAAATGCGTAATAGCCAATCGAAGTTACACTGTCGGGGATAACGATGGCTTTTATCTTGTTATTTTCATAAAACGCCTGTTGATAAATACTTTTCACGGGCAGCCCGTTATAGGTATCCACAATGACAACATCCGTTGCCGTACCCGTATATCCAGTTACCATCGCATACGTGCCATCATCGGAAACTTGATATTGCAAACCATCCGTGCCTTGCAACAACGTCTTGGTGAAAATAATTTGCAAATCAGCAGATACGCCTTGATTCCAATTTTCACCTTTCACAATCGCATCCCATTCTTCTTTTGTACCATCAAACGTAATGCTTGTTAAGTTTTTGCAATCCGCGAATGCATATTCGCCAATAGAAATTATACTATTAGGAATTTCAAAGCTTGTTATATTAGTACAACCCTTAAATGCACCACCAGCAATAACCTTTGTTTCTTCATGGATAACATACGAATACAAATTTTTATTTTTCGCATACAATACAGCATGATGTTCATTGCCTTCGTTGCCTAAATATGCAACATTGAGATAAATAGCAGGATAAAAACTATACAAGTATTCGGTAAGTATTGCATTATATGCAATATTTATTACACTATCGGGGATAATGATATTTTCCAAGCTAGAGCCATAATAGAAGGCATTTTCGGCAAGTGTCGTCACGCCATCAGGAACAATAAAGATATCTTCATAATAACTGGAAGCTAAAATAAGCGTTTTCCCGTCTTTTGTATATACACTACCATCTATTGACTTGTATTTCGCATTATTCTCCGATATCGTTATATACAAAGACCAACACCAACCAAATTGCTCTCTTCCAATCCATTCTACACTATCACCGATAAAAACCGTACCCAATGATTCACAATGAGAAAATGCCCCAACGCCAATTGTTTTTACGCCGTTCCCGATTATTACATCAGATAAAACCATATTCTCAATAAACGCATAAGCACCAATTGAAATTACACTGTCAGGAATCACTAATTGCCCATGGTTACAACCAGCGAACGCATAATCACCTATTATCTTGACCCCATTCGGTATGTTTACCGTAGAAATCCACCCAGTAGAAAAAGCATGATTATTAATAACTTGAATACTATCAGGAAGCATCACGCTCAACCATTCATGACCGCGATAAAATCCCCCGCCATTCCCAATGTGTGTTACCGGCACCCCATTATAAGTGCTAGCAACTCTGATCCGTGTTGCTGAACCTGTATAGCTTGTTGCAATTGCATAAGTACCATCCGAAGAAATACAATATTCTATCCCTTCCGACGCCTTAATCAACATTTTGCAAACTGTACACACACCTTCTGCATCCAACGAGTGTTCTCCATAACCTTTTACCTTCGAACAATCTTTACATTCATACCAGTGATAAAAATCATCCAACGTATACGTTGTAAACCATGCGTGCGTATCAACAATCGCCGTGTAATTATTTTTTATTTGTTCGCCACATTTACCACACGTTTTCACATCATAACCTTGCGTGGTACAAGTCGGCGCAACCGTTGTCACCTCGCCCCACTTATGTCCTGCCATAACGTAATTACTCTTTTCTTCCGTTCCGCACACACCGCAGGTTTTGGTGTCATAACCGTCCGTGGTACAGGTAGCCGCAACCGTTGTTGTTGCTCCCCACGTATGTCTTGCATTTACAAAATTCGTCTTTTCTACGTAATCGCAACGCGTACAAGGCGTTTGCGTGTAGCCGTCCGTTGTGCAAGTGGGCGCAACCGTCGTCGGCGTTCCCCACTTATGCCCTGCGGAAACGTAGTTTTCTTGCACTGCCGTTCCGCACGTTGTACACGTCTTGCTGTCATATCCTTGTTCCGTGCAAGTAGGCGCAACCGTCGTCACTGCGCCCCAAGCATGGTTATTCGAAATCGCCGTGTAGTTGTTCTTCACTTCTTCTCCGCAGGTTGTACACACCTTCACGTCATAACCCTGCACCTTACAGGTAGCCGCAACCGTTGTTGTTGCTCCCCATTTGTGTCCTGCTGGTACAACGTTTTCTTTTTTTACTTCACTGCAAGCCGTACAAGGCGTTTGCGTGTAACCGTCCGTCGTACAAGTGGGCGCAACCGTCGTCGGCGTTCCCCACTTATGCCCTGCGGAAACGTAGTTTTCTTGCACTGTCGTTCCGCACGTTGTACACGTCTTGCTGTCATATCCTTGTTCCGTGCAAGTAGGCGCAACCGTCACTACCGCGCCCCAAGCATGGTCGTTGCTGGTTGCCGTGTAGTTGCTTTTCACTTCTTCTCCGCATACACGACACGCCTTTTTATCATAACCTTGGTCTTTACAGGTAGGCGCAACCGTCACTACCGCACCCCACGCATGCGTTGCGTCCACGTGATTTTCTTGCACTGTCGTTCCGCAGACGTCGCAGGTTTTTTCATCATACCCCTGCTCCGTGCAAGTAGGCGCAACTTTCGTCACTTCGCCCCACGTATGTCTTGCCGGTACGAAATTTTCCTTTGCTTCTTCGCCACAGCTTGTACAAACTCTTGCATCGTAGCCATCTTTTGTACAGGTAGGCGCTACCGTGGTAGGGTTACCGTAGGTATGTACGTGCGGCGCATTCTCAATTTCGTAATTGCTATACGAATAATACGCTGAGCACGACGCCAAACCGCTAATCGTCAACGCCGAAAACAGCGCTACCAAGCATAACTTTAACCATTTTTTGCCTTTCATAAACCAATCTCCAAATAAAAAAGTGCCGTTTACCAAACGATAAACGACACTGCATAAGTGCCTTTATCGCTTAGTTGCGACACTAACTCAAAAATAACCCATAGTGAAAGGTTTTATAGAAACGCGAAAAAGGTACACTTTGCCTAAAAGTATACTTCCACTATGCGTTATTAAGTTAGGTCGCATTTTCATTTTACCACTTTTTTCTTATTTTTGCAAGCGTTTTGCATATAAAAACAGTCGCGTCAATACGACGCGACTGCCGCTATTTGCGTTTAGCGTATTCGTCTTTCTTCTTTACAGGTGCAGTAAATAATTTGATATTTTTTTGCCAGCCGTTGCGCCATCCGCTTGGCAAGCGCGGTCGTCGTGTCGTCCAAATGCACGAACGGATCGTCGAAAAGCAGTACGGGCGGTTCGCCTGCGTACACCGCTTCGATAAGCGCCAAGCGCATACAAAAACCTATCAATTCTTGCGTGCCTTGGCTGTAATACGCAAGGTCGCGCAACACGCCGTTTTGCTCCAACAGCGGCGTGCCGTCCGCCGTAAATTTCAAAGCGGCGGTAAAATCCGTTTTCAATTCCGCAAGCAATTTCGCGCTAATGCTTTCCACGGGCTGTAAGTACCGCGCAGCCATATTTTCACGGGCGCGCTCCAAAAGTGTTTTCGCTGTTTGCAAAGCGCTGAAACGGCGTTCCAAACGCGCTTTTTCCGCAAGCAGCTGCGCTTCTTCCGCTTTATAATCGGCAAGCGAATACGCCTTTTGTTCCAGCGCCGCCACGCTGGCTTTCACGTTCGCAATCTCCATAAACGCCGCGCGCTCGTCCGTTTCCAACGCCGCAATCCGTTTTTTTAACTCTTCCACGTCCGCCATAGCGTACATATCGGCGGACATAGAGTCCGCAGACGCACTCTCCTTGGGCAAGCTTTCGCACGCCGAAACGGCAAGCTCCCGTTCTTGATATTCTTCTTGGTACGCTTCGCACTTTTCTTTGAGCGACGAAAGCGCCGCGCGGTAATCGTACGTTTCCGCAAACGCGAAATTGCTCAAAAAGCTCTCAATCGCCCCTTTCAGTTCTTCCGCGCGCCGTTGCCGATTACTCTTTTCTTCTAT
This sequence comes from Candidatus Scatosoma sp., assembly GCA_045533485.1. Taxonomy (GTDB): domain Bacteria; phylum Bacillota; class Clostridia; order Christensenellales; family Borkfalkiaceae; genus Scatosoma. The sequence goes on from JAZSHX010000019.1 coordinate 49,276, forward strand.
CAGCTGTTGAATATGCTCGTTTTCCAAAGCACTGTTTTGCAACTCAATTTGCAACCTGTCAAACTCACGCTGTACTTCCCGATAACGGCGGTTTAATTTTTTATCCTTGAACTTTTTACGGCGAAACGGGAATTTCCAAAACTTCGTGGAAAATACCGTTTCCAAAAATATCCACGCAATAAAACCGCCGCCCAAGCCCACTAACGGCCAACCGACCACGGGCAAGCTTTCGATTTGCGTTGCGCCGATCAGCGTGGCGATGAGTGCCAAAAGCAGTTTGAGCGTACCCATCTTTTGCTTTTGCTCGCTGGCGTTTGCTTCGCGTTGCACGTCGCGGAACGCTTTGCGCGCTTGCTGGTGCTGTTCGTCCAGCATTTGCTCAAACGATTGCAATTCCTTTTGACAGGTATGGTAGGCGTCCAACAGCCCCTTGTATTCTTCCTGCTTCCGTCCTTGTTCGTACGATTGCGACTGTTGCGTTTCAAACCACGCAAGCAAATCGTAATACTCTCTCACGGCGTTTTCTATCCCTTCCACGTTGACCGTCAAGGGATTATTTTGCCCGAAAAACGCCTGTAATTTCGCAAGCTTTTCATCCGCGCGCGCTATGCGGCGTTGTAAATCCTGCCGTTCCATACGCGCGGCAATCCGCGTACTGTTTTGCATTTGCTCATCGCGCAAAGCGGAGAACTTTTGCAAATCCGCCTGCGTTTTGGCAAGCGACGCGTTGAGCTCCTGCAACCGTTTCTGCGCGCCGTATAAATCGATAGCCGCCTGTTGACAATCGCGTTTTTGCGCTTCCAACTGATACAGACGCGCGTCGATTTGGTCCAAAAGTCCGTTCTTAGGCGCACGTTTTCCGCGCAGTTTGCTTTCCGCCTGTTCCAAGCGTTGCAACGCCGTTTGCGCACCGCTTTGTTTGTCGTTTTCCACCGACAAAAGCGCAATCAACCGCGCTTTCGTGTCTTCGGGCAAGCCCTGCGCCGTCATTTCCCCGTGCGCGATATACGCCGTCCTATGATAGCTTTCTTTATTGATGCCCAAAATCAATTCGCCCAAATTTTCCACGTTTTCGCCAAACGCATAGGCAGGCAAATTGTTCTTATCGTACAACTTCACGGTATCCATCGACGGCGTTTTTCCAAATGTGCGCTCTATACGATACGTTTCGTTTCGATAGGAAAAAGTCAAGCTTCCGCCGTACGTTCCCCCTTGGAACGGTTGATATTTTTGGCGAATATCGTCCGCGACCTGCTTTCCGCGCGACGCATCCATACCAAAGAGCATACTTTCAATAAACGTGATAAGCGTCGTTTTGCCCCAGCCGTTGTCTTGCTTGATTTCCACAACGTCCTTGGATAAATCAAACGCTTGATTGATAAACTTACCAAACGCCGTAATATGGCAGGAAATCAGCTTCATAACGCAATCTCCTCCCCTGCAAGCGCCTGCAACCCGATTTCCAGCACTTCCGCGCGGAAATCTTCGTTCATCTCATACCTGCCCACTTCTCTTATAAATTCTCCGCGCTCCGTCACGTCGTTTGCGTACGCCTGCGCGTCGATAAGAAGCCGCGATTCGTCCAGCACCTTCGCGTCGAAAAATATCTCTTTCAGCTTTTGCGTGAGCATAGCCGTATCCTTGCGCAAGCCCTGAAGGTATCTTCCGCAAAGCACGATTTTCACCAGCATATTTTTATCGATACCGCGCACTGCGCCAAGTACCGCTTTTTCCACGTCGAAATACGTTTTACAAGCGGAAATATCCACGCGTACGGGCAAAATTTTGCGCGTAGCAAAGGAAAGGAACTTTTCCCCCACAAGCTTGCCGTTTTCCACTTCCAAAAGGAAAAATCCGCGATCGCCTTCTTCATCGTAACCGCGCCCTTCGGGGCAACCGCAATAGCGGTATTTTCCGCGCCCGTCCAAACGCTCCGCCTGCAAGGTGGGCTTATGTATATGTCCCAGCGCCAAATAATCAATATGCTTGTTTTGCAAGTACGCAAGCGGAATTTCGTCGTCCGTTTGCGCGTATTCCTTCACGACAGCGCCGTGTAAGAGCATAATGTTAAACGCGCGCGCGTCTAATTGCAAGGGCGAAGAAAACGCAGAAGAAAAATTGCTCGCGTCCGCGCCCGTCAGCACTACGTTTTCCCCTAAAGCGTATTGACAAAATGTGTTTTGATGGGAAAACAAATGCAAATTTTGCGGTAAGTGCGCAGGCAACGCCACCTTTTTATCGTGATTGCCCGACACGTAGAAAAATTGCACGGGGCTTGCGCTTTCGATAAGCGAAAACACTTCGCCTTTCACCTGTGCCGATACGTCGTTTTCGTCGAATAAATCGCCGGCAATCAGCACTGCGCCAACGCCGTTGGTTTTACAATACGCGCAAAGCTTGGCAAACCCGTCTAAAATTTCCGCTTTGCGAAGCAGCGCTTTATCCCTTGGCAACCCGACGAACGCCGAACCGATATGTATATCCCCCGTATGTACGATGCGCACGGCTTTACCCCCTTTTTGTATGCTATCGTTTCTATTATAGCACGAATTTTCACGAAAGTAAATAAAAAACAGGAAATTTCCCCAAAAGGAGTTTTTTCCTGTTTTTTTTGTTGTGTTATTTAAACTGTGTGGTTATAACGCCACCGTGCCGTCGGTGCAAACGACTTGTTTGACGGAAAGTCCATACGACCAGTTAACACTCTTACCAACAGCGTTCCATTCTTCGATAGTCCCGTTGAATTTCAAGCTGGTGACAGCGGAACAGCCTTCAAAGGCATACCCTGCAATCACTTTCGTGTTTTTATGGATGGTATACGTTGTTAACTTCGTGTCGGAAACGTCCATCAACGCCGCAAAGGCATTGTTATCGTTGCCCAAATACTTGCAATTACCGTACGCAGTATACTGCAACGAATACGTATTACTAAATGCATAACTGCCAATCGAAACAACGCTGTCAGGGATAACCACACTGGTTAAGCCACCACAATAATTGAAAGCCATTTCGCCGATAGACGTAACACCGTCGGGTATCACCACTTCCCTTAAAGCGTAGCAGTTAGCGAAAGCATACGCGCCGATAGAGGTGACACTGTTAGGAATAACCACGCTGGTCAATTGATTACATTGGAAAAATGCATACGGTTTAATTTCCGTCACGCCTTCGGGAATCACCAAATCCGTAACAAGCTGATTGTTGATATATAATCTCGTCACTCCACCATCGCCAAAGAAACTTGCGTTATGCTCTTTTACCGTAATATTACACCAACCTGCAACGTCCCCTTTATAATATACGTTTTGGACATAACACCTATAAAGAGCATAATCACCAACGGAAACAAGACTTGCGGGAACGGTAAGATTCGTTATGCCTACACTGTTGCCGTTATCAGAGGAGAACGCATACATTGCGATATTTTCCACGCCGTCGGGAATAACAAAGTCCGTTCTGTGACCGTAACCGATGGCATAGCGCACAAGCGTTTTTCCGTCCTTTGTATACAGGTTTCCGTCAATCGATTGATATGCCGTGTTGCTTTCGGATACAGCTATATTTTTCAAGCCGTAGCATGCATAGAAAGCCAGTTCCCCAATCGTTTCTACGCCAGCGCCAATCTGTATGCTTGTTACGGCTGTACACCCGTAAAACGTCCTTGCTCCCAACGTTGTAACGCTGTCGGGAATGACAATCTCCGCCAATGCGGAACAATTATAGAATGCATCCTCGCCAATGGAAATAACGCCTTCGGGAATACTTATATTCGTTAAATTTTTGCAACCTGAAAAAGCGCCGCCTGCTATTACCTTGGTCTTTTCATGCAACGTGTACGAGGATAAATCCGTGCTGGTAACCCCCATCAAGAAATAGAAATCGTTGCCGTCCACACCCAAATATTTACAATTTGCATATTCGGTATAAGAAATTCTACAGTTATAAAATACGCGACTGCCAAGAGAAACAATACTCTCAGGAAGCTCTACGTTGGATAAAGCGCAATATGCAAACGCATCATAACCGATAGAAGTAACACTGTCGGGAATAACAACACTACTTAAAGTTTCACAACGATAGAAAGCAGAATTGCCAATGGTCGTAACACCGTAAGGAATTACCATTTCCTTTATACCTGTACAAGAATAAAATGCACAAGCTCCAATCGTTTCAACGCCGCTGCCCAGCGTTACGTTTTTCATTAAGCGACAATCACGGAATGCCTCAACGCCAATTGTTTTCACGCTGGCGGGAAGTACCAGCTCCGTCAAATCACAAGACCAGAATGCATGATAGTCAATCGTTTTTACGCTATTGCCCCACGTTATGCTGGTTAAGCCGCTATCCGAAAACGCATAACCGCCAATCGTTTCAACGCCGTTGCCAAGCGCTACACTTTTTAAAGCGCTACAGGAAGTGAAAGCATATTGGGCAATCGTCTTTACGCTGTCGGGAATAACAACGGCTGTAATTTTTCTGTTTGAAGAAAATGCGTTTTTGGAAATACCCGTCACCGGTACGCCGTTGTATGTATCGGCAATTTTCACTTTCGTTGCCGTACCTTCATAACCCGTCACTTCCGCATACGTACCGTCCGCGGAAAGCGTATATACAACACCTACCGTTTCCGTAATAGGTTGACCGCAAAGCGTACAAATATCGTTTTCGCCGTATACGTGCTCTTCCTTTTCTTGGGTTGCGTCACACTTTTGGCATGCATACCAGTGATACGTGCCGTCCGCCGTATACGTATTTGCCCAAGTATGCTGCGCGTCTACGAAGTTATTTGTCGTTTCCGCTTCGCAAACGGTACATTTAACCACGTCGTAGCCCCGTTCGGTGCAAGTGGGCGCTACCGTGGAAACGGTTTCCCATGCGTGGTTGTCCGTTACTTCCGTATAATTGCTCTTTTGCGTCGCTTCGCAATTTATGCACGTTTGCAAATCATAGCCCTGCTCTGCGCAAGTAGGCTCTACCGTCACCGCTTCGCCCCACGTATGTCCGCCGTGTTTCCACTCAATATCGCTACACGTTGCGCAAATTCTGGACAACAGCGTTTGTTCGCAAAATACGTTTTCCGTAGCGCCAAAAGCTACCCATTCGCCCCAACTATGTACATGCTCTTCTTCCTTGGGCATTTCCACCGTTTGCCAAGTTCCGTTGGAATAATAGATTATTAAGTTTCCATCTTTATCTATTTCAACTTTGGTTATGCTGACGCCCTGCTCGCCTTGGTCGCCCTTGTCACCCTTTTCGCCTTGGATGCCTTGCTCACCTTGGTCGCCCTTATCACCCTTGTCGCCTTTCTCGCCTTGGATGCCCTGTTCGCCTTGGATGCCTTGTTCGCCCTGGTCGCCCTTGTCACCCTTTTCGCCTTGGATGCCTTGTTCGCCTTGGTCGCCCTTATCACCCTTTTCGCCTTGGATGCCCTGCTCGCCTTGGTCGCCCTGGTCGCCTTTTTCACCCTTTTCGCCCTGGATGCCTTGCTCACCTTGGTCGCCTTTATCACCCTTTTCACCTTGGATGCCTTGTTCGCCTTTCAGCCATGCTAAAAAATCCGCTTGCGTGCCGCTATGCCCGTTCGCAAGCCAAATTTCATAGGCAGATTGTCCATCCGCCCCGTTTATGCCGTCTTTACCATCCGCGCCGTCTTCCCCTTGAATGGTCGCGAGCCAAATTTCATACGAAAGCGGTGTTTCCCCCTGCGCTTCCACGTATACGACGTACTGTTGGTACACGGCTTTGATTTGTTCGTCCATTTGAACGCCATTTACGCTTGAAGAAGATTTATCCCCCACATCACAGCCGCCAAGGGCCAAGCCCGCGCCAAACATACTCATAAGTGAGAGCGCAAGCGTCAAGATTTTTTTGCCTTTCATTGTTTTCCTCCAAAAAATAAAAAGTGTCGCCTTAACGAATAAGACGACACTGACAAAAGTGGCTTATCCGCTAAAGTTGCGACACTCAATTAAAATCTAATCGTACAAAAGATTTATGTAACGCAAATAAGGTACACTTATGCCCTATAAGTATACTTTTGTACGTATTTAATTGAGTTCGCAGTTTCATTTTAGCACTTTTCTTTGCATTTGGCAAGCGTTTGAAAGAACTTTGCGCGAAAAAAAACCGCCTTGGCGAAATAAACAAGGCGGTTGAAAATTTATTTAGTTTTAGATAAGCTCGGCTTTTCTTGCTTCGCTTTGTGAACCCGTAGGGTTCAAAATACTGAAACCTACGTTGACAAGGTGGTCGGCTACACGTTCCAGCCCGGCAACCGTCGACGAGAAGTACGCCGAAAGCTCAACTTTACAGTTTCCTTCCGCAAGACGCGTAAAGTGGCTTGCCGTCAACGTGCGTTTCATTTCGTCCACTTGGTTTTCAAGCTCGGTCAATTCGCCAAGGCGCGTGCTCTTGTTATCGTCGAACGCTTCGCTTGCAATTTCAAACATACGCAGGATTTTGCCGTGCATTTCCTTTAAGTCTGCAAGCGCATTTTCCGAGAAAGACAACCCTTCCGCCGCCATTTGCGTGCCGATTTCGTGGAAGTTTTCCGCGTGGTCGCCAACGCGTTCTACGTCGTTTAATACGTGGAAATACGAACCGATTACCTTTTCGTCGCCTGCGGCTACAAGGGGGGAAAGCTTGATTAAGTATTTGGAAAGCGCATGGTTGGTGAAGTCGATAATTTCTTCGTTTTCGTAAATGGCTTTGCCGTTTGTATCGGAGCCCGTGAAAATGGCGTTGAACGATTTTTCAATATTTTCACGCGCAAGCGCCGCCATATATTCGATTTCTTTTTTCACCTGCATCATAGCAACGGGCGGCGTTTTGAGTAAGCGTTCGTCGACGTATTTGAAATGGCGTTGATTTTCTTCAACGGGTTTATCTTTGATAACGCGCATAGCAAGCTTGACAATCGACGGAATAAAGCTGATAAGCAAGAAGGTGGTTGTCACGTTGAAGATTACGTGGAACCAAGCAAGCTGCATTTGCGGATTGTTCGGCATAAACGCTTGCAGGAAATTGATTGCCGGGTGTTTGAAAATCCAAATTAAGATGGTAAACAGCATCGAACCGACCGTTTTACAGAATACGTGAATAAACGCCGTGCGTTTTGCGTTGACGCCTGCGCCCACGCATGCAAGGAGCGCCGTTGCACACGTACCGATGTTGGAGCCGATAACCAAGAACAGCGCTTCTTCCAGCCCAAGCGCGCCTGCGCCGACCATCGTGATGAAAATACCCGTTGCCGCCGAAGAGCTTTGGATGATTGCCGTGAATACCGCACCAAGCAAAACAAGAATTAAAGGGAAGCTCATATCCCTAAATAAGTTTTGGAAGAAATTGATGATCGCTTGTCCGCCTTCCGTAGTTGTATCAAACGCGTTGCCCATAAGATTGAGCCCCACGAAAATCAAACCAAAGCCGCTTAAAATTTCGCCTACTTGTTTGATTTTTTGCGATTTGAAGAAGGTCATTATGACGCCGACAAACGCCAAAAGCGCCAACCAGTCGGAAATACCAAGCGATTTTAAGGATACGATGATGCCCGTTATCGTCGTACCGATGTTACCGCCCAAAATAATTGCGGTGGCTTGGTACAAGGTCATAATCCCTGCGTTTACAAAACCGATGACCATAACGCTGGTTGCCGATGAGCTTTGGATAATCGCCGTTACCCCCGCACCGATACCAACCCCTGCCAAGCGGTTGTTGCTGATTTTGCCAAGCAGGGTTTTCATACCCTTACCTGCACTCTTTTCCAGTCCGTCGCCAAGCATATTCATGCCTGCGATAAACACGCCCACACCTGCGAGCAATAATAAGAAACACGTTAACATTTTTTCCCTCCTTTTCTTTTGTTTTTGTGTGTTTCGCACTCCTTCTTGGAGCCGTTGTAAAAAAAATTTACCTATTTCGCCATTTAACAGTATAGCACAAACCCAAAAAAAACGCAAGCAAATGAAAGAAAAAATCGGGCGGTGTTTTTTGCCCGATTTTTTGGAAATGCTTTTATGTTTTTTATACTGCGTAGATACGCACGCAAGCGCGACAAAGTATTGCAAGTGCGTGATGTATCTTTACGCTTAATCAACCGAAGAAAAACGAAGCCCCGTGCGACGGGGTGCGACACCTTTCTATCTTTCTAAAATCGCTTTATGGGGCTTGATTGCAAATCAAAAGCGACTGTGTAATGTACCGCTATGCACTTTCAACCGAAGAAAAACGAAGCAAGACGCACGCAAGACAAGGCGCACGAGTATTTTTCGCAGGGAGTTTACTTGCTGTAAATGACCAAGAAAAAACGCAGTGCAACGACGTATTGCACCGCGTATTCTTCGTTTTTTACCAGTCTTGTTTTTTAAGGGACTTATCCTTTACGTCATCGTAGAACGCGAAATAGCGTTCCTTAAACGCTTCTTTGGTTAAGGGAACGGGCTGACCGCCTGCTTGCATTTCGTCAAGCATTTCTTGCAGTTCGTCGGGCGTGAAATCGGCAAAATCCGTTTCTTCGCCAAGCGATTGAAATAATTTCAAAATATCTAATTGCGACATACTTCCCCCTTATATTTCCACCTTGATATATTCGCCGCGGCAAGGCACAGTCAAATAGGTAAACCCGATTTCTTTGAGCATTTGCACCACTTGTTCTCTATTTCGTAAAATGCTTTGTTTGCTGTGCGCGTCACTTGCATAGGAAACCTGCCTACCGCCCAGCTCAAAATACCGCTTCAAAACGTCGGGGCAGGCAAAACACAGCTCCCCCGAACCGTTGGCGGACGCGTTGACTTCTAAAATTTTATTTTTTTGGATAATCGTTTGGAGTACGCGGTCAAACGCTTTGGGAAAATCTTGATAGCGCATCGCTTTGTCTTGATAGGGCGCGTAGCGGACGGGATAGCCCAAATGCCCCACGATATCGTAATGATACGGCACGTCTAAGCTTTGCAAAACCAGCTGTAAATATTCTTCGTACACTTGCTTTTTATCGCGCAAAATTTGCTTGCCGTTTTCATCCGTTTTATAATAGGGCGTTTGGTGATAATAATCGACTTTATCCCTTAAATGTATGCTGTTTACGACAAAGTCCGGTTGGCGTTTTTGCACGGTGATCGCATACCTGCCCTGCACGGACACGTCTTTATCGTAGCCAAATTCCACCCCGACAAGCACGTTCATAACGCCTGCGTAATCTTCTTGCAGGTGGCGCGCTGCGTGGAAATATTCTTCTTCGTCAATCAAGGGCAAATCTTCGCTTAAATTTTCGCCGTAATCGACGTGCTCCGCTACGCCGTAAAACGCTACGCTTTGCGCGCAAGCGGTTGCAAGCATTTCGGTAAGCGGCGAAACGCCGTCGCAGGAAAATGCGGAGTGCGTGTGCACGTCCGTCAACATTGTTCGTTTCATATCTACTACCTTTTATTTTCTATGCGCTTATTATAGCACAGTTTGTCCGCTTTTTCAAGCACATAGCGCGTTTATGCGTGATTTGGCAGGGAAAATTTTTCCTTGGCTGTTATCATTTGCCGTTTTTCGTCCGTTTTTGCTTGCTATCCCCTGTATTTTCCTGCGTTGGAAAATTTTATGCGTTGCTTTTTTGCCTTTTCTTCTTTTATAATAGGCATATCGTCGGTTTCGCGACGAAAAAAACCTATGTATAAGGAGAAAAACGTATGAAAAACAATAAGAAAACCTTACTTTGCGCAGTGCTTGCGCTGACGCTTGCACTGCCAACGGCGCTGGTTGCGTGCAACAAAAACGATCAAGCGGAAATTTTACCGCCCGATGAAGTGGTAACCCCGTTACCCGAAGAAGATCAAACGCCGAACGTACCCGAAAACGAAACGGTTACGCCCGACGTACAGCCGGAACAAACGCCTACCCCCGAACCTGAACCTGAGCCTACGCCGCAGGTTTCCTATGCGCGTTACATACGTTGCACGGGAAACAACGTAAATATACGCTCAGGCGCAGGAACTTCGTACGCAGTGCTTGGCTCTGCGGAAAAGAACACTACCTATGCCATCGTGGGGCAAACGGGGGACTGGTATCAAACGTATTACCGCGGAAAAACGGCGTATATTTCCACTTCCTACGCCGCTGTGCTGACGCTGGAAAAGAGTGATAATCAAAAGGTGGAAAGCGTGATTGAAGAAGGATATAAGCTGATCGGTGTGCCGTACGTGTACGGCGCGGTGCGTTTGCACGACGGAAACGGTAACCTTTTGCAAGGGTTTTCCGCGCAAAAATTCGACTGCTCTTCCCTGGTGCAATATATGTTTTACAAGGGCGCGAACGTTAACTTGCAGGTGACTACGCGGACGCAGGTGGTTCAGGGCAAGCCCGTGAAAAAAGCCGATTTACAACGCGGCGATTGCTTGTATTTCACCAACGAAAGCCGTCAGCATTTGACGGGCGTCAACCGCGTCGGGCACGTGGCGGTGTATCTTGGAAACGATTATATCCTGCACACGGCGTCCGATTACGCGCGTATAGAAAAAATGACCGCCGCGCGGTGGAATTATTATCTCGAAGCACGGCGGTTTGTATAAAGTTTTATAAGGCGACGTGACAAAGCCAAGCGTCACTTTTGTTCGGGGGTGGCGGCTACGGTGCATAAATATACGCACTTTGCGCCTGCGCCTAAAAGCAGCTTTGCGCAGGCGTTGCCCGTCGCGCCCGTAGTGAGCAAATCGTCGACAAGCAGTATGCTTTTGCCCTTGCAAAATTTGCGTTTGTGAACGTGGTATGCGCCCTCCGCGTTTTTAAAGCGTTCGGCGGCGGATAGGTGCTTTTGCATATATTCGTCGCGGCGTTTCAACAGCGTTTGCGTATCCAGCGTGCATGCTATCCCTGCGTTTTGCAGGGCGCGATGCAGGGAAATTGCCAGCTCTTCCGCTTGGTTGTAGCCGCGCTCCTTTTGCCGTTTTTCCGTCAAAGGCACGGGCAAAAGCAGCCACTGAGTTTGTTGCATTTCGCTTAAAGAAAGCTTGTCTATCAGCGTTTTACAAAGCGCTTCGCCAAAGTACCACGAAAGGTAGCGTTTGCCGTTTTTGAAGCCGTTGAGCGTTTGCGCCGCCAGTCCTTCGTAAGGAAAAGCGGAAAAGGCGGCGGTAAAGCTTGGCAGGTTGCTTTTGCAGGCAAGGCACGCGCCGTCCGTCACCACTGCCCTGCCGCATTTGGGACAGGTTTTGCCGTCGTTTTTTACAAGCAAGCCGTCGCACTCTTGACAAATACGGTGAGTGGGATAATCGAACAGCTCCGCGCCGCAAATATCGCAGGTGTAGCCGCGCGCGGACGCTTTTTCACGCAGGCGGTTGAGCCATTTGGTGAGTTTAGACACAATTTACTCCCCTTGCGCGGATTGCGTTTGTTGCGCTTTTTCCGCGTCTTTTTTGCGTTCGTATTTGACAAGCGCGTACGCGCCGATAACGCCAAGCGCAAACAGCACTACGCCCAAAATCAAATCGTACACGACGACGCCGTTTTGCGCCCAAGCGGTGTACACGGCAAGCATATCGCCATTGCAAAACATAGCGAAAATAGAGCCAAGCGACAAGCCGACAATCATACAATAGGCGGTGATGCGAGATTTTGCGAATACGCGCGTGAGCAGGTTGGAAAGCAATAAAATACCGCCGAAAAAGCCGACCGCCAAGCCGCTGTATATCAAGAAAATAGCGGGGTTACTTTGCCAGTATGAAAAGCTGACGCTGTTGACCAGCGTTTGAAACCAGCCCACGGACATTAAAATGGCACTGGCGGAAAGTCCGGGGACGATTTGCGTTACGCCGCAAGCCGCGCCGATAAAAAGCGCCGCAAACGGTTGCCAAATTTTTACCGCCATAAAGGTGTCCGCGTTTTGTTGCTCGGTAAATACGAACGCGCTTAAACAGCCCACCAACAAGGGAATAGCCAGCCCGATAGCGAAAAGCAGTATGCGTTTTTTGGTCTTTTCCGCGGTCTTAATTTCCGCGAAAACTGCCGGAAACGCGCCGACCATAAGCCCTGCGAACAGGCAAACGACGGCAAAGGGTAAAATGGCAATCAATTTTCTTACGGCGATAAAGCCAAGCAAAACACCTAATACGCCGCCGATGCCGATGGGCAGTAAAAATGCAAAGCATTTTTTGAACTGCTTAAACAGGTTGCCAAGCGCGTATAAAAACTGATCGTATAATTTGAAAATGATGGCGACGGTGGATCCGCTGATGCCCGGTACGATCACCGCAAGACCGATGAAAAACCCAAGCAACGTGCTTTTGCACCACGTTTTTTTGTTGTATTTGATTAAGGCGATTTGTAAACTTTGTTCGTTCATATTCGTCTCCTTTTTCCTACCTTTCTATTATAGCCCAAAAAAAGCGTTAGGTCAACGGCTTATACGAATTTTTCCGCACTTTTTGCGGAAAATCGCTCAAATCAGTCAATTTTCCGCCCTTTTTCGCATATACAATAGACTGTGACACGATATAAATTACGTCAACGTGGGTGAAAATATGAATTACGTGAAAAAAATGTGTATTTTACGGCAGTTAAAGCAAGGGTTTTCGGGGGATGGAAAAACGCTTTCGGGATTAGTCAAGATTGAACAGTACGGAAAAAATCTTGCCGTGGAAGTGTCTATCATCAATTTCGCGCCCCTTGCGCTGGGGGAATATTATTGCTTGCTTTCCGATGGGAAAGGCAAGACGGAAATGCTTGCCCTGCGCGGAAAAAGTATTTTTAATATTTTGTCCGATTTGGATATTTCCCGCGGATTTTGCGCGGTGGTTTGCTACGTGAAAAACGACGTTGTGCCCATCGCGTACGGTATCAACGGCAACGGCGCGTATGACTGGAAAACCATACTCAACGCAACCCTGCCCCCCGTCTTTCCGCAAAAACAGGCACAAACACCGACGAAAATGCAGGTGCAGGAACAGGCGATTACACAATCGGTTTTGCCTAAGCCGACCACGGTAGAAATTGCCGCAAAAAGCGATTACGATGACGAAGCGGTTGTGCAGGAAAATTATTTTAAGGAGCAAAAGGAAGATGGACAAGAGCTGTTTCAAGAAGCTGTCGGCGATGTACGTGCTGAAAGCGCAACTCAAAGCCAAGGAGAGAAAGAAGGGGCTGACCTTGCGGAAAATGACGATGCTGACGACGTACGCCACCCGTTTAAGACGGACGGGGACGGATATTATCACGCGGTAAAGGCGGAAATTGACGAATTGTTTAGCTTGCACCCCAAGGACGATACGTTGAAAGACGCTTTTTCGTGCAGCGCGTGGGTGCGCGTGAAAGGGGAAGCGGAAGATCCCGAATATTTGGTGGGCGTTGTGTACGACGACGGCGCGGCGAAGTATATTTGCTATGCGCTCAAAGCGGACGATAAGGACAATCCGCCAACGGAAATCCGCGACGTTTGCACGTTTGTGCCCGTTTCCTGCTTGCAGGGCGCAAAAGGTTTTTTCGTTATTTTCCAAAGTGCCGCGACGGGTGAGTGCATAAAACCGCAAAAAATTTGATTTTTTGCTTGCATTTGCTTGACTTTCCACATACGCGCGTGTATACTTTATGGTATATTTTTATCACAAGGGTGGGTTATGCAAAGGAAATACGCGCTTTTACAATATTCTTTGGCGAAACGGCTGACGTTTACCGCCGTGTTTGCCGCGCTTTGTTTTATCGGTACGTTTATCATCACTATCCCCTTGCCCAACGGATATTTTAACGTAGGCGACGTGTTCGTTTTGCTGTCGGGGTGGCTTTTAGGACCTATTTACGGCGCGATTGCCGCCGCCGTGGGAAGCGCGCTTGCCGACCTTTTAAGCGGTTTTGCCATTTATGCCCCTGCGACTTTTATTATCAAGGGCTTGGACGCGGCTATTGCGTGGCTGCTTTGGAAAACGGTTAAGCTGGTTTGGAAAAAGCAATCGCTCGACGCACTTTGCCGTGTTATTTCCGCCGTTGCCGCGGAAACGGTGATGGTGTTTGGATATTTTGTTTTTGAATGCGCGCTGTATTCGTTTGCCGGCGGCGCGGCTGCCCTTTTGGGTAATGCTATGCAAGGTGCGCTTTGCACCGTTTGCGCCGTTTTGCTTATTAGCGCGCTTTGCGTCGTACCGTCCGTTAAAAAATTGTTTCCGCCGTTAGACGACAAATAATTTCTATACAAAAAAATTTCCACCCGATTTTGCAAAAAATCGGGTGGATTATTTTTACTTTTTAATACCAAAGAAATCGGGGTTGTCGCTTTGCCACTCTCTTTCCAGCATTTGCGCCGTCCATTGACGCACGTCGTTTATCGTTGCTTTGGAAAAGAAATGCTTGCGCTTAAACGCTTTGTATTCCTTTTTATACAGCTTGGTCAAATCGGGGAAAGCGTACTGACCGCCGCCGTAAAACATCAAATTCAGCTCATACCTGCCTGACGTTTCGCGGAAATCAAAGTAGTCTTTTCCACGGCGAAAACGGCAAATGTACACGCAGGACGAATCGCCGCCCTTTTCGTGGAAATATTCAAACGTGAAACCGCGTTCACTTAAAAACGCCGCGTTATACGCTTTGATCACGTCTGCCATAGCCATGGTTTGCACTGCCGTTTCCCCCTTGTTTTGTTATTCGCTGAGCGTGGCTTTAATTCTTCGAATACCGCTTGCACACGACTGTTCTTTGGCGATTTTGAATTTACCCAAAACGCCCGTGCTTTCTACGTGCGGTCCACCGCAAATTTCCTTGGAAAATTCGCCGATTGTGTACGTTTTTACCTTTTCGCCGTACTTGCTTTCAAAAAGCCCCGTAAAGCCTTCCGCTTTCGCTTCTTCTAAAGAAACTTCTTTCATCACTACGGGCAGGTTTTGCGCAATCACTTCGTTGACCATATCTTCCACCGCTTTGATTTGTTCCGCGGTCATGGGTTGCGGATAGTTGAAATCAAAGCGCAATCTTTCTTCCGTGATGTTCGAACCCTTTTGGTTGACGTCGGGAGAAAGCACTTTTTTCAGCGCCGCGTGCAAAAGGTGCGTTGCCGTGTGTAATTTGGTGGTCGCTTCCTTGTGGTCAGCCAAACCGCAGGCAAATTTTTGTTCGCTGCCTGCTTTACTCTTGCTTTGGTGTTCTTCAAACGCCGCTTTGTAACCGTCTACGTCCACGTCCAAGCCGCGTTCTTTCGCCATTTCCGTGGTGATTTCCACGGGGAATCCGTAGGTGTCGTAAAGGTGGAACGCTTGCTTGCCGTTGATACGCGTTTCGGGCACGTACGCAGGGTCTTTTTGGCTCATAAACGCGTTCTTTCTTTCGATACCGTTGACGCACTTTTCAAATTCCTTCAAGCCCTGTTGCAAGGTTTTGTTGAATTTTGCTTCTTCTTTATTGAGTTCTTCCGCTATCTTGTCGCGGTTGATATCCAGTTCGGGATATACGCTCTTATATTCTTCGATGAACGCCGCGGAAATTTTCGCCAAGCTGCCTTCGGGTAAGTCGATTTTTCTGCCGAAACGCACGGCACGGCGAATAATACGGCGCAAAATGTAGCCTTGGTCGGTGTTGGAAGGTACGATACCCTTTTCGTCGCCAAGCATAAAGGTTGCCGTTCTGGTGTGATCCAAAAGCACGCGGAACGCCTTGGTCACTTCTTCGCTTTCGCCGTAGTGCTTACCCGTCAGCTCTTCAATCGCTTTGATGGCGTTTTCAAACACGTCCGTTTCGTACACGCTGGATTTGCCGTTCAAAACGCAAAGCGCGCGTTCTAAGCCCATACCCGTGTCTACGTTCTTTTGCGAAAGTTCGGTAAAGCTGCCGTCCGCTTGCTTGTTAAAGCGCATAAATACGTCGTTCCAAATTTCAAGGAACGCGCCGCAGTTGCAATCGGGGTTACAGGTAGGCGAACATTTGGGCTTACGGATAACGAACATTTCCGTGTCCGTGCCGCAAGGACCGGTCAAGCCGGCAGGTCCCCACCAGTTGTTTTCACGGGGCATAAAATAGATATTTTCCTTTTTAATCCCTGCTTTTTCCCAAAGCGCCGCCGCTTCGTCGTCACGGGGAATCGTATCGTCGCCGCCAAATACCGTCACCGCGATTTGGTCGGAAGGAATATTCAAATAGTCCTTACCCGTCAAAAATTCATAGCTCCAAGGAATCATTTCTTCCTTAAAATAATCGCCAAGCGACCAGTTGCCAAGCATTTCGAAGAAGGTACAGTGTCTTTCGTCACCCACTTCGTCGATATCACCCGTGCGCACGCATTTTTGCACGTCCGTCAGGCGGTTGCCTGCAGGGTGCTTTTCGCCCAAAAGATAAGGCACGAGCGGGTGCATACCAGCCGTAGTGAAAAGTACGGTGGGATCGTTTTCGGGAATCAAGGACGCCGACGGAATTACTTTATGGCCTTTGTCCTTGAAAAAATTGAGATACATTTCTCTTAAATTTTGTCCGGTATATTTCATAGATAGTTACCTGCTTTGTTGTAAATTTCTTTTCTATTATATATCGGTATATATATTTTGTCAAGTAAACGCACGCAAAATACAAAAAAATACGGGGAATTTTCGTTACCTTACCACCGATAAGCGTAGCGTGTATTCAGTTTTCCAAGGCATAAAAAAAGCCGACTGCGGTCGGCTTTTTTCTTTTATTTTACCGTTAAAACGCTTTCGGGAACTCCGCTTAACGTAATCCCCATTTCGTCTTTCGTAAGCTTTTTACCATTCAAGACAACGTTTTCCACTTTTATGTTTGCAAAATATGCCGTGTCTACGTAATTGCTAATCGCCATACGGGCACACTTGCTGCCGCACGTAGCCATGATCTTTTCATCGGCGTATATCGTGATATCTTTCACCGTGATATCGTGTACGCTGGCGTAATTTTTATCGCTTTTAGGCAAGCCCAACTGCATTTCCTTTACAAAGCCTTGATAGATGGCTTGATCTCGAAAACGACGGTTCTTGATGTTCAAAAATTCCGATATCTTCACTTGGTCTTGCGCCGTATACACCTGCTCGTCCGTGTGTTGATACACTTCCGCCGTGTAAAAGCTTTCCAGCTCCAAACGGATATTTTCAAAGGTAATATCGTGTACCTCAGCACAATCGCCGTTGGCAATATCACACGCCACCGCAGCACCGCGGATAACGTCGCAATTTCGAAACGTAATATTTTTGTACTCACAACACATCGTTTCCAGCCCGATTTCGCACGTTTTACCCCAGTCGCACCAAAGCACGCAATTCTCAAACAGCATATCCGTGCAGTTTGTTTCCCAGTACCTATCAATCCCTTTCACGGTAATGCTATCATCAAAAGAGTGTATAAAGGAATTTTTTATGGTGATGCGTTGGCTATTCACCAAATCGGCGCCGTCCGCATTATACCGCCATTGCCCAAATACGTTGATACCGTCAATGTCCACGTCAAAACAATGGAAAACATTGATACACCAAATAGCGGAATTTGTAAACCCAACGCCTTGGATTTTTACGTTTTGACAATCGTACAACTTCAAATTACCGTTGGTGTACGGTTCATAATCGGCTTTGCCACAAAAACGTTCTTCACCGCTATCATCGAAAATACCGTTGCCGTAGATATGGATATTTTCCGCGTTCTCCGCAAAAATACAGCCGTATACGTACGCGTCTTTTTCTAAGTACACACTCTCATTCGATTTGAGCGTAATCTTTCCTGGAAAGTGCACACCCTTGTCAAAATAATAGGTGACGCTTTCTTTGTTTTCACAAGGCACGGGCTTGTTATTAAAGATGTACAAACAGCCGTGATAATCATCAAGCTCCAACACGTACCCACCGCTTTCTTTGAGCGTGAACGCAACTCTGCCCCCGTCCTTTTGCATTTTTACGTTTTTGGAATAGGGCTTTAACAGTATTTTTTTATACGCTGTTTTTGTGAGCGGCTCTACTTCAATTTTAATCTCTTCGTCGGAAATCAAATTGACAAACGATGCCCTTTCCGTTTGCGCTACGGGACGTTGAAATCCCGGCCAAACCCTGTTAAAAGGATAAGCCGAAATACGGCAGGTATAAACGGGCACTTCTTGTCCGTTCACGTATACTTTATAATCGGCGGAAATGCTTGGTGTGTTACAAAGAAAATTTGACTTTGTCCATTCGTGCTTAAACGTGGAAAAAGTAACCATACCACACCTCCTTATATCAACGTGGACAACGCTTTGAAAATTGCTTTTGCGATTTCTTCCATACCCGCATCGCTGGGATGCGCCGCAACGCCTTTATGTTCAAAAAGCCCCAACGCCATGTTTTTTTCATCCACCGCAAACGCGCAATCTATACAAATATCGCCGCGTTCCTTTGCGTATGATTGCAATATTTTTTCCATAAACCCATTTTTCCAAAAGGTCGTGGTGAAAATTACCTTGCTTTGCGCAGGACAAATATATTCGATAAAGTTTTTCAAGGCCTGCTCAAAAAACGGATAGTCCGCTTGACACACGTTTTCCCCCAAACGGAAGATAACGACGTCTGCTTGAAAATCTTTATCTTCTTGATAATCAAGCAAACAATCTTCTTGCGTAAATCCCCTTTCCCATGCAGAAGCATGCCGTACGCGCAACAACACGTCCCTTCCGCTTGCTTTAAGCATCGCAAATAAGCGGTGTACGTAATCCTTTTCAGGTGCACTCGCCGCCATGCCGTGGTCGTGAATCCAACCGATTTCAGGTTTTGGGCCGTGGCGCGTAATAGAATTGCCAACGATTAAAATGCGTGTCTTTGCGTTTTGATTGCCATAATAACTAACCATCGCCGACGCTTTCACTTGATTGTCCGCCGCAACGGTGTTTACAATTTTTGTCATAAGCCGTCTCCTTGCATGCGTTACGTAAATTATAACACACACCGAAAAAGAAGTCTTGTCTTTTTTAAACATGTTGTTGTAAAAACTTGTGGTTTTTAAACGTTCTTCGTCAATTCATAGCCCGTTTTGCTGTCCTTGACCGTATAGCCCATTTCCGCAAGTTTTGCTCTAAGCTCGTCGCTCTTTACCCAGTCTTTATTTACGCGCGCTTGCCATCTTTCTTCGGCGATTGCCGTCACTTCTTCGGGGATGGCGGAAGCCGTTTTGCTTTCGTACCAAGCCACGTATTCGCTTGCGTTCTTTTTGAACATACCAAGTAGCGCGTACGTTTTCTTGATTTGCACTGCGCCTGCCAGCGCCGTGAAGAAATCGCCCGTTTTGCCTGCGGCAAGCAATTTTTTCATTTCCTTGAAATACCCGAACAGGTTGGAAAGCGCAAGCGCCGTGTTGAAATCGTCGCCCATACAAGCGTTAAATTCGCCATCGATTTTTTCCGCAAATTCCGCCGCGCGCTTGGTGTCGTCAGCGTCTAACGTAAGCTCCATACCGCGCAATTTTTCCGTTGCTTTATCGACGGTTGCAAGCGTTTGATAGAACTCATACAAATGCTTTTCCGCTTCAGGGAATAAATCGTCCGTTACGTTGATATCGTTGCGGTAGTTGGTTTGGAGCAGTGCAAACTTGATGGCTTCGTTGGAATATTTGTCCAAAAGCTCGTTTAACAGCAAGCTGTTGCCAAGCGACTTGCTCATTTTTTGGCCGTTGACCTTGATAAGCCCGTTATGCGTCCAGTATTTGACAAACTGCTTGCCCGTGAGCGCTTCCGTTTGCGCAATTTCGTTTTCGTGGTGGGGGAAAATCAAGTCCCTGCCACCGCCGTGGATATCGATTTGGTCGCCAAACGCCGCGCGGTTCATCGCGGAGCATTCGATATGCCAACCCGGTCTGCCCTTGCCCCAAGGCGAATCCCAGCAAATTTCTCCTTCCTTCGCACTCTTCCAAAGCGCGAAATCGTACGCGTTTTTCTTGTCGTCGTCGTTGTCTACGCGCACGCCGTCAAGCGCGTCTTCCACGTTGCGGTTGGAAAGCTTGCCGTAGTCCTTAAAGGACGCTACGTCGAAATACACGTCGCCCTTTTGCGTTGCGTAGGCGTGGCCTTTGTTGATAAGCGTTTGCGTAAAATCGATGATATTGTCGATATTTTGCGTTGCTTTTAACCACACGTCGGGGTCGTCCACTTGGAATTTTTCCATTACGCCGTTGATATTTTCAATCATTTTCGCCGCGTATACGTCCGCAGGAATACCCGTTTCGTGGGATTTGGCAATGATTTTATCGTCTACGTCCGTGTAGTTCCTTGCGTACGTGACGTTATAACCCATTTTCTTTAAGAACTTGCGCATAATATCGTAGATAAGCGCTTGATAACCGTGCCCGATATGCGCTTCGCCCGATACCGTAATACCGCACGCGTACATTTTTACGTCGTTGCCGTTTAAGGGTACAAATTCTTCTTTTCTTTTGGTGTAGGAATTGTAAACTTTCATTTTTTTTCTTCCTTTTTATTGACTTTTTTATATTTCGTTGCATACCTGGTATGCGCATTTTACTTTTTTCTTGCTTCTTCTGCTTGCTCTGCCAAGCGTTTTGCCAGCTCTTCTTTCTCCGCCGCTTGCTCCGCGTTAATCTCCGCGTTAAGCGCAGCAACCGCTATGATACCGTCGCGCGGCGTGGGTTCTTGGTCGGGGATACGGATACGCACGATTCTGCCCGGTACGCCGACTACGGTTGCATACGGCGGCACTTCTCTAAGCACCACTGCGCCTGCGCCGATTTTTGCGCCCTTGCCAACGGTGAAGCCGCCAAGCACTTTCGCGCCTGCCGACAGCGTTACGTTTTCCATAATCGTAGGGTGGCGTTTGCCCTGTTCCTTACCCGTACCGCCCAGCGTTACGCCTTGGTAAATGACCGTCCCTTTATGCACTTCCGCCGTTTCGCCGATAACGACGCCTGCGCCGTGGTCGATAAATACGCCCCCTTCTATTTTTGCCGCAGGATGAATTTCAATACCCGTTAAAAAACGGGCGAATTGACTGATCATACGCGCCAACAGTTTGAGCTTGATTTTGTGAAAAAAATGCGCGACGCGGTGCCACGATAAGGCGTGTACGCCCGAATAGGTGAGCAGGACTTCCAGCCCGTAGCGCGCCGCAGGGTCGTTGCGTTTCGCCGCTTTGATATCTTCGCGTAAATTCTTAAACCACATAATTTTCTCCTAAAAACGGTCACTTAATAAAAAACCGCCCTTACATTATACGCTAGTATAACGTAAAGGCGTGTTACCGCTGTTCCACTTTACTTCAAAAAGCTTTCGCTTTTCCTTTGTCGCCCTGTCACGGGGGCGCGCCGCGGGGATTAACCCGTCCTCAAACGCAAAAACGCACTTTCGTTTGCCCTGCTTGCGTTGCTTTGTTTTCAGCCAACGACAAAACTCTCTGTTGTGCAAGGGTTGCAAACTACTCTTTTTTTGCTCGGTATTCATTTTATTATCGCTTGTCTTTGCGACTTGGTTCTCTTATTATAGCACGGCTTTTTAGAAAAAGCAACTGTTTACGCGATGTTTTCCAGGAATAAATATTTGATTTTATATTCGTCCAAAACTGCTTGCATCATATCCGCGTTGAATACTTTTCGAGTAAGCAGGTATGCGATCACGACGTCTTTTTCGATGGAATAATCAAAATCGTATCCGTACGCGTTGAGCATTTTTTGCGTGTCGTCCGTTGTGAAATTCCCTAAAATCGCCAAGCTAAAAATCAAATTTTTAGAAGGTAAAAATTTGCCCTTGCGGATATTGTTCCAAACTTCTTTTTCAATTTGCAAGCCGTCGACGGTATCTACGTCCATTTTATAAAGCTTCAAAAGTGCTATAAACGTTTGGTGCGCGATTTTGTATTGCTCGCGCTTGCGTAAGCGTTTGAAAAGCTTAACCGTGTTAAAGGAAAAAGATATCGTTTTATCCGTGATTTTTTCTTTGAGCTGTCTTAACAAATCTTCGGCGTTTTCTTGCAAAGAAAGGCGCATCGTGTTTGCCGGTAAGGTGTAGGCGCGCATTTTGCCGTTTTGCATTTCCGAACGCTGCATAAGCGGCATTTTATATCCTTTTAATACGCAAATTTTATCGTAACCTTCGTAATATTCACAAAAAAATGCGTCTAAATCGGCAATAAGTTCCCTCATAACGTTTCCTTCTTTTTTAAGCGTATTGCCATTATACCATTTTTATAAAAAAAAGGCAAGCGTTGACGTGTCGTTTTTTGTGTGCATATTTTCGCGAAATGTGAAAATTTTGTGTTAATTTTGTTCATTTTTTCGGGATTTTGTAAAAAATATCAAAAAAAATAACATTTTTGCTTTCATTTGCTTGCTTTTTTGTTTTTTTTGTGGTAAATTGATTGCAACTAACAAAAGGAGTGACGCGCATATGAAAAAAGCACGTATTGTAGAAATTGCAGAACTTATCGACAAACGCGGCAAACTTTCTTTAGCCCAACTTGGCGAACACTTCCCCAACGTCTCCCAAATGACTTTGCGGAGAGATTTGTTAACACTGGAAGAAGACGGAAAGATTATCCGCGTTCGCGGCGGTGCTATGTCCGTAAAAGACGTACAAAAAACTTCCGGTGAACCTTACGTGAAAAAAACGGCTACCCACACCGACGAAAAAATCGTGATTGCGGAAAAGGCAGCCGCTCTTGTAGACGAAGGTGTGTCTATTTTCCTTGACGCCGGCTCTACGGCGTTGTACCTTGCCAAAGAATTGCCCGATATCCCTTGCAACGTGTTCACAAACGGCCTTGCCGTTGCCACGGAGCTTGCAAAAAAGAAAAATATTATGGTCAATCTGCTGGGCGGTCCGCTTATCAAGGATAATTTATCCACCGCTTCGTCTTTCTCGTCTATGTACTTTGCGGATATGAATTTTGAGCTTGCTATCATTGCGGCTGCAGCTTTCACCCCCGAAAACGGGTTTTCCTGCGGGACGCAGCTGGAAGCCGACCTTTTCAAACTTATTTGTAAAAAAGCGAAATTTACTTATTTGATGCTGGACAGCTCAAAAATCGGCAAAATTAAGCCCTATACCTTTGCACATACGGAAGATATCAACGTGCTCATCACGGATAACGACTTCCCCGTAGATTTGAAAGAACAATTTGAAGCGATGAATATCGTGGTTATGTAACCTGTCTATTAGATAGCTGCACCCCCGACTTGGTTGTCGGGGGTGTTTTTTATTTTGTTTACGCCTTTATAAACAAAACGTCAGCGTCGTTATGCCTGCTTGTAAAACGGTGGTTTCGTCTTTCCACATAAATTCCGCATATTGATTTTTAGGGATTTCCACCGTGAACGTAACTTTCGTCGCCGTTTTTTCGTAAGCAAGCTTGACTGTGCCCGTGGGAATACGTTTCCAGCCCTGCAAGCGGTTGATTTCATCTACCAAAGCAGGACAAATTTGTAGCTTTGCATACGCAGACGCGCTGTCTTTTGCGCGAATACCCAAAAAATATTCATAGAAATAGGCAACGACTGCGCCGAACATATGATGATTGCAAGAACGGACGGGCTTAAAAGATTGCGGCCAGTATTCCCAAAGCGTAGTCGCACCTGCTTGTTGCATTGCGTAAAAGGAATGCGGTGCTTTTGAGCACAGCAATTTGCTTGCAAGCGCGCCATCACCTTGCTTAAAAAGCACTTTGATAAGTACGTCTGTGGCAAAAATGCCCGTATCGAACGCCGGCGTTTGCTGATAATGCTTGACTAAATTTGCATACGTACTTGGATTGCCCACCCCGATGTCGACGGCAAAGGCGTTCGCACCCTGCGCGCCGTTGCAAAAATCGCCGTTTTCGTCCATAAAAGCGGTCAATGCGTGCTTTAATCCGCTTAATTTTGCCTGCAAACGCGGCAAATCTTCGTTTTTACCGATAATTTGGGCTATTTTTATCGCCGTTTGCACGCTTTTTGCGTAAAAATACGTATTGACAAAGGGCTCGGGGATTTTTATCACATCGGGCGTACACCAGTCCCCCAAACACCAAACGTTTGCTACGTCGCTTACAACCAAACCGTTTTCGGAGTGCGCGTCCATAAAATCGAAGTATTTGAGCATTTGCGGATAATATTTTTGCAAAATTTCTTTATCGCCAAAATGCGTATACAAGCGATAAGGTATTTCGACAATCGCGCAACCGTATCCCCCCGGACCACCGCCCGAACGGATATACGGCGCTGTGTATTGTATATGCCCCGTGTTTTTATCCTGCCCGTCGGCTATATCCTGCGCCCATTTTTTATAAAATGCCTGCGCGTCTAATGCGGACAACGCGGCGTGGCAGGTCAACTGCCCATCGCCCGTATAACCGCGGCGTTCGATATGCGGACAGTCGGAGGGGATACCTGCGTGCATATTCGTCAGCATAGATTGCACGAACGCGTCGTGTATAAAGTTGAGCGTTGGATTATCGCTTGTAAATGCACCTGCACGTTCAACGTTTGCGTGCACTACTTCCACCTGCTCCGCTTCCGCATCGCCGTACACCGTAAAATAACGAAAACCAAACCAAGTAAACAACGGCCGAACCACTCTTTCTTGCCCGTTAGATATAATTTCTATGCGTTGATTATGTGTGTATTTTTCGTGCAAATCGCCGCTCTCATTGATGCGTTCGGCAAATTCAACGCGTACCTGCCCCCCTTGTTTGGCTTTTAAGCAGATGATAGGATAGCCGGAAATATTTTTTCTGCAATCGTAAACCGTGTAGCCGTTTCCGCGTTTGATTGCTTTTGCCGATAAGCGTTGTTGCACCCTATCGGGCGGACAATTTGAAAACGCGTAATCGGTGTCCAGCGGTTTTGCAAGCACTGCGTTGGCCCATTTACTATCGTCGTAATCGTTTGCAAGGGCGTTTTCCTGCAACAAATGATAATCGTGTCTTTCCACGCAGGTCAAATAGCTGCTATATACGAAACTTGGAGCAATTTTATCCTGCACACCGGAAGCAAAATCGAACGCGCCCGTCGGCGTTTTGCCAAATATACGCCAAATGGCTTTCGGCAAGCCATAATCACTGTTTTCCGCGCCCTTTTTGAAGGTATACCAACCACCGCCAAAGTGAATTGCTATGATATTTTCTCCGTTTTGAAGCATATCCGTCACGTCATATTCGGGCACGTACGTGTGAAAAGACGTCAACTTTTCGTTGATAGGATAATTTTCACGCGGTTCATATTCGCTATGCAACGGCAAAAACAAATCTTCACCAACGCGTTTTCCGTTGATATAACAATGAAAAAAGCCCAAGCCAAGCACGCGCAACGTCGCTTGTTTGACGTTATCCACACGAAAACGGCCGCGTAAAACGTAGCCCACGTTGCTTACGTTCGCGGCTGTTACCCATTGTGCGTTTTCAAATACTTCTTGATGCTGCATATTTTTCACCTTTTTATTGTAATCATTGTACAGCAATCCCCACGTTAAGTCAAGCCTTTGCGCAAAATCCATATAAAAAAAAGCAATATATTATATATACCTTGCAAGAAATACCATCAAAAACGCAAAAGAAAAAAGGTTTTGCACTGTGCAAGCAAAACCTTAGAATAAAGAAAAAGCCTTGCTGTTTATCCAGCAAGGCTTTCATTGAAAAGCGGCAATTACCTATCCTCCCAACGGTTAACCGTAAGTACTTTCGGCGTAAAAGAGCTTAACTTCTGTGTTCGGAATGGGAACAGGTGGATCCTCTTTGCCATCATCACCGCTATCGTTATATATCTCTGTGTTTCCACAGCTACAT
>JAZSHX010000010.1:0-82056 GCA_045533485.1 Candidatus Scatosoma sp.
TCCTAAGACCGCTTGGCCTCCGACTTGTAGTCACGAAAGAGACTCTTTTGGACGCGCAGAAAAATCCTGAAAAGTATAAGACGCTCGTCGTACGCGTAGCGGGTTACGGCGCGCTCTTCACGACGCTTTCCCGTTCGTTGCAGAACGATATCATCAACCGCACAGAACAAGGATTTTAAGTTATATATAGGAATATCACTATGAACGCATACGAAACCAAAGGACGAATTTTCAATATTCAACGCTTCTCGATCCACGACGGGCCGGGGATTCGTTCCATCGTCTTTTTTAAGGGTTGTTATATGCGTTGCGCGTGGTGTTGCAATCCCGAATCGCAATCCTACGAGATACAAACTATGCAAGAAAACGGCAAGGAAAAAATCGTCGGGCAGGACGTTACGGTGCAAGAAATTTTACCCGAACTGCTTGCCGATATACCGTATTACCGCAGAAGCGGCGGCGGTATCACGCTGTCGGGCGGCGAAATTTTGGCACAAGTGGAATTTGCCCGTGATCTATTGCGTGCATGCAAGGAAAACGGCTTGCATACGGCGGTGGAATCGACGGCAAACGCTCCGTTTGAAGTGATCAAGGAAATTTTACCGTATTTAGATTTGTATTTGTTGGATATCAAGCATATGGATTCGGCAAAGCATAAGGAATACACCAAAGCTCCCAACGAATTGATTTTGCAAAACGCAAGAAAAATAGCGGAAAGCGGCGTGGAACTTATCATAAGAACGCCCGTTGTTCCAGGGTTTAACGACACGGCGCAAGAGATCAAGGCAATTTCCAAATTCGCGGCAAGCTTACCGAGCGTAGAACAGCATCATTTGTTGCCGTATCACCGTTTGGGACAGGATAAATACGCAGGGCTGAACAGAAGCTATGCGTTAAAAGAAATCCAGCCGCCGTCTAAGGAAAAAATGGAATATCTTTTAAGCGTAGCGCAGGAAAGTGGCTTACAATGCCAAATCGGCGGCTAATAGGAGAAAAAGTATGCAATTACAAGACAAGATGACGATTATTCAAGAGTTTGTTCCCGGTAAACAAATCACGCTTTGCCATATCATAGCAAACCCCGGGGAAACCTTATATACCAAGCTTGGTTTAGATCCCCAAGCGGATTACACGAGAAGCGCCATCGGCGTATTGACGGTTATCCCTTACGAAAGCGCGGTAATCGCGGCGGACATCGCAATGAAAGCGTCTGGCGCGGAAATCGGCTTTGTGGATAGATTTACGGGCACGCTCATTATCACGGGCAGCGTTTCGTCCGTAGAAGCGGCGTTTGTGGCAATTAGAGAATATTTCATCAACAAGCTTGGCTATACCTGTTGCGAGCTTACCAAAACCTAATGAAAAAGCTTATGTTGCTGGGCAGGGTTGCGGCAGGGAAAACCACCTTAACGCAGGCCTTGCGCGGAGAAAAAATTAAATATTATAAAACGCAGTACGTCAATTATATGGACACGGTGATCGACACCCCGGGGGAATACACCGAACGCAGAGAAACGAGCGGTGCTTTGGCGCTGTACGCGTACGAAGCGGACGTTGTGGGCTTGGTGCTGTCGGCAAACGAACCGTATTCCATTTTTTCGCCGTGCTTAACCAGTATGGTCAACCGCGAAACGATAGGTATTATTACGGGCATTGATAAACCCGACGCCAACGTGGAACGGGTAAGAAGATGGTTGCAGCTGGCAGGTTGTAAAAAAATATTCCCCGTAAGCTCTATCACGGGCGAAGGCGTAGCGGAGCTGTCGGCGTTTTTGCAAGAAGACGTGCCGCAAAAAGCAGTGAAAAATACGGAAAAATCCATACAAAAACAAACAGCCCCTGCGGTGAAATCCGTGGATACGTGGTTGTTATAAAATACAAAGGATACGATTATGAGTAAAACGAAAATCATAGCGTTTGCAAACAATAAGGGCGGTAGCGGTAAAACGACCACTTGCTCCAACGTCGGTTGCGCGATGGCGCAAAACGGCTATAAGGTGTTGATGCTTGACGGCGATATGCAAATGAATTTGACCATTTCCTATTTCGACGAAGAACAGGCGCTACAATTCGCGCAAAGCGGTAAAACTATTCACACGGCGGTTAAGGAAGAAAAGGACATCACCGATTTTATCGCGCCTACGGGCATAGACGGGTTGGATATCGTGCCTTCATCGTCGTTGATGAGCTCCATCGAATTTGATTTGTTCTCCAAATGGCAAAGGGAGATGGTGCTTACCAAATGCTTGGAAAAGGTGTGCGCCGTTGGCTATTACGATTATATCTTGATTGACGCACCCCCCACGCTTGGCGGTTGGGTAATGAATATTATGTGCGCCGCGGATTATTTGATTATTCCCGTTGAAGCCAGCCCTTGGGGCTTGTTTGGTTTGGCGAATATGTTTGATTTTTGTAACCAAGTGCAAAAAATCAGCCCCAAATTGAACGTTTTGGGTATCGCCATTACCAAAGCGGACGAAAGAAAAAAATATTTCAAGCAAACCTTGCAAACGCTGCAAGAGCTTGACGGCGTGCATTTGTTCGACACGTATATACGCGTCGACAGCGCGGTGGAGTGGGCGCAAGATAGCAGCCGTCCTGTTGTAGATTTCAAAAAGACGAGCAGGAGCGCTATGGAATATATACAACTTACAAAGGAGATTATCGACAATGTCAATAGGAAAGAGCGCAATTAAAAGAGTGGAAAACAACGGCTATTCCAAGGTGGAAACGCACGCCCCCGAAATGCAAAACAGCGTAATTGCCCAACCTGCGGAACAAGTGGTAGAAAAGATGGTCGCGCCTGTGGAGAAGAAAACCGTCGCGCCCAAGAAAACGGTGAAAAAGATGCCTGCACCCAAGAAAAAGAACGGGTTTGTAACCTGCTTGCTTGGCGAAGATTTACCTTATTATTTGCTTTAAGAATTACAACGTAAAAAACGGACGAAGTCAATACGGCTTTGTCCTTTTTTTATGCAATCGCGGACATACTTTGCCTACATATCGAATAAGATAAACAAAGGGGTAAAGGACGTATGAAATTATCGAAATTGACGGCAAATTTGCAAGAATACAGCGTGGAATACCACGGCGGCGACTGGAATAGGGAAATCACAAGTATCAGCGCGGATAGCCGCAGTGTGGGCGTAGGCGGTTTGTTTGTGTGCCTTTCGGGCAATAACGCGGACGGGCACGCGTACGCAAGCCAAGCGGTAAATAACGGGGCGACGGCAATCGTCACGGAAAGGTGCTTAAACGTGCGCGTTCCGCAAATTGTGGTGGAAGATACGCGTAGGGCGTTTGCGTTGCTTGCAGGGGCGTTTTACGGCAATCCAGCGGACAATTTGAAGATTATTGCGGTAACGGGCACGAACGGAAAAACGACGGTTAGCTATATGCTGGAAAGTATTTTAAAAAGCGCAGGCAAAAACGTGGGCGTTATCGGCACGCTTGGGGTAAAATACAACGGCGCAACGTATCCGTCGCATTTGACTACGCCCGATCCCGTGTTTTTACATAAAACGCTTGCAAATATGTTTTTGCAGGGGATCGAATACGTAGTGATGGAAGTCTCCGCGCACGCGTTACATTATCAAAAAATAGCAGGTATTTGTTTTACAGCGTGTATCTTTACCAACCTTTCGCAGGACCATTTGGATTTTTTCAAGGATATGCAAGCGTACGGACAAACGAAAAGCAAACTTTTTCACGGAGAAATTTGTCCGTTTGCCGTACTCAACGGTGACGAACCGTTTGCAAGAGAAATAGGTAAAAATCGTGAAACGGACAAACGCGCTTTGAAAACGGCGTACTACGGTCTGCGTACGCCCACCGAAGCGTTTGCCGTTGTTACGGAAGAAAGTCTGCTTGGCATGAAATGCCTTTTGAATATCAACGATTTGTTATTGCCCGTTCACTTGCGCGTGCTTGGCGAGTATAACGTGTACAATGCCTTGGCGGCGGCAACCTGCGCAATGGGGTTGGGGATTGACGATATACGTATTCGTGACGGGCTAAACGCCTTTCACGGCGCAAAGGGCAGATTGCAACGGGTGGAAACGTGTGCAAATAGGCATATATTCGTCGATTTTGCGCATACGCCCGACGGCTTGAAGCAATCGCTGAAAGCGCTGAAAAAACAATGTAAAGGCAAGCTGATTTGCTGCTTTGGTTGCGGCGGCAACCGTGATAAAGGAAAACGCCCGATTATGGGCGAAGTGGCGGCAAGCTATGCGGATTTTTGCGTTTTAACGTCCGACAATCCAAGATACGAAGACGCTTTGGATATTTTGTCGGCTATCGAACAAGGGTACAGAAAGGTGTCTAATCGCTATGTGATCGTTCCTGATAGAAAAAAAGCGCTTGCCTATGCGGTGGACGTTCTAAATTCCGACGATGTATTGCTTGTGGCAGGCAAAGGCGGGGAAACGCATCAGGAAATTATGGGTATAAAATACGCCTTTGACGACTATGATATACTTAAAAGAATATGTAAAGAAAAGGACGGATTTGCGGAAAAATAACCGTAAAACGCAATAAAAAATATGCAAACACACGTATTTGCCGCGCTGTTAGCGTGCGCGCTTTCCCTTGTATTTTGTAAAATGCTTATTCCTGTTTTGCGCCGTTTTAAGGCAGGGCAAAACATACTCTCTTACGTAAAAGAGCATAAGAAAAAAAGCGGTACGCCTACGATGGGCGGTTTAGCGTTTATATCGGCGGCAGTGCTAACAGCGGCAATCTTCGTCAAGCAGCCCAGCCGTATGTTTTTGCTTACGCTTGCCATCGGGCTTGCGTATATGGCGGTAGGGCTTATCGACGACGCATTAAAACAAAAACATAAAGAAAATTTAGGTCTGCGCGCTTGGCAAAAATTTGCCTTTCAAACGGCGATTGCCGTGCTTGCAGGGATAGCGTGCGTGCGCTTTAACCGTACGGCGGTCTATTTGCCGTTTACCGATAGACAAATCCAACTTGGTATCTGGGTAGTACCGCTTACGGTTTTCGTGTTTTTAGCCACGGTAAACGCCGTCAATTTAACGGACGGATTAGACGGCTTGGCAACGTCGGTAAGCGTGCCGTATTTTTTATCGTTTGCAGCTTTGATTTGCCTGCAAAACTTTGAAAACGCCATCAGCATACTTTGTTTTACGCTGGCAGGCGCATTGATTGCGTATTTATTCTTTAACGTTTCGCCTGCGTCGGTATTTATGGGCGACACGGGTTCGCTTGCCTTGGGCGGTTTTGCCGCTTGTATCGGCTGTTTTTCGGGTAATACGTTGCATATCGCCGTGATAGGCGCGCCGTTCGTGCTGTCCGTCATTTCCGTAATGATACAGGTCGTCTATTTCAAAATCACCAAAGGCAAACGGGTGTTTTTAATGTCGCCTATCCATCATCATTTTCAAAAAAAGGGCTATTCGGAAAGTAAAATTTCCTATGCGTACGGCGCGGCAACCGCTTTGCTGGGCGCGCTTTGTATCGCGTGCGTGTTATAATAAAGTATAAGGAGAATACTATGTATCCAAAGACACAAATATTTTTCGTTTTCGGCTTATCGCGGTCGGGGCAGGCGGCGGCGCGGTTTTTACTTGACAAGGGCGCAACCGTTTACGTGTATGACGAATTGTTATCGCCGCGCGTAGAACAGTCGCTTGCGTTGTTACAATCGCTTGGCGCAAGAACAGTAGAGAACAATCAATTAGAACAAGTTTGCAAGGTTAGCGATGTGCTCGTGTTGAGCCCCGGTATCCCCATTGACCATCCCATCGCCGTAACCTTTAAGCGCGCAGGCAAAGCCGTCGTAGGGGAAACGGAGCTTGCCGCACGCTATATGCGTTGTCCCGTAATTGCGGTGACGGGCACGAACGGAAAAACGACGACGGTGAGTATGCTTACGGAGCTGTTGAACGCAGGCGGCTATCAAGCAACGGCCTGCGGCAACGTAGGTACGCCTATGCTTTCGTGTTTGGAAGCGTTAGAACAGGCAAAAGAGCAAGCGGTAGCAGTTGCCGAAATTTCCAGCTTTCAGTTGGAAACGCTTTCGTCGTTGCGCGCGCATATTACGCTGATTCTC
Organism: Candidatus Scatosoma sp.; assembly: GCA_045533485.1. GTDB lineage: Bacteria > Bacillota > Clostridia > Christensenellales > Borkfalkiaceae > Scatosoma. The sequence continues at coordinate 6,077 of JAZSHX010000010.1, forward strand.
AATATCACGGAAGACCATCTCAACCGCCATTACACAATGGAAAATTACATATTTTTGAAAAGAAAACTGCTAAATCGCGCCACGGCGGCGGAATACGCCGTGCTCAATTACGATGATCCCATAGTGCGTGAATTTGCGGAAAAAACGCGCGCAAGCGTACTCTTTTTCTCCGTCCGTGAAAAGGTGACGGGAGCGTATTATCAGCAAGGGGATATTTATTTCAACAATGAGAAAATAATGTCCGCCGACGATTTGCCTGTCAGTGGGTTACACAACATTCAAAACGCCTTGGCGGCAATTGCCGCGGCAAAGCTTATGGGCGTAAAAACGCAGGCAATCGTGCAGGCGTTGGCGCAGTTTAAGGGGGTAGCACACCGTTTACAGCCGATAGGTCAGTGGCAGGGCGTAGCGTTTGTCGACGATTCCAAGGCAACCAACGCGGACGCTAGTATAAAAGCGGTAGATTGTATGAAACGCGAAACGGTGTTGCTGCTTGGCGGTAAAGATAAGGGATACGAATATCAATCGCTTTTTTCTGCGATGAAAAAATCTAAGGTCGTTCACGCCGTTTTATACGGGGAAAATCGATATGCGCTTTTGAAGTGCGCAAGAGAGCAAGGATATAAAGAAGTGACGGTATGTCCGCGTTTTTCGCAGGCAGTATCCATTGCCGTAACGCTTGCAAAAGCAGGGCAAACGGTACTTTTAAGCCCTGCAAGCGCAAGCTTTGACGAGTTTGCAAATTATGAAGAAAGGGGTGACGCTTTTGTTTCGTTCGTCCAACAACTTTGCCAACAAGAACAAGACCAAGAACAAGAACAAACGACGCAATGCCCAGCCGAAGCTTCTCGCTTTGACGAAGAAGAAAGCGAATAAGCCCGTCGGGGATATTTGGATTTTGCTTTTAACGACCGCGCTTGCCGCATTTGGCATTATCGCTATCTATTCGGCAAGCGGTTACGTGGCAAAAACGCAGTACGGTGACGCGTGGTATTTCGTGAAAAAGCAAGCGATAGGATTTGGGCTTGGTATTGTGGCAATGCTTTTGTGCGCGCGTATGGATATCGACCTATTGAAAAATAAAAAGATAAGATACGCGGCTTTGATTGTACCCGTTGTTTTGTTGGCGTTGGTGTTCGTACCGGGGCTTGGACAAAGCAAGTACGGTGCAACGAGATGGATAGGCATAGGCGGATTTACTATACAGCCGTCTGAGCTTGCTAAATACGGTTTGGTGATATTTTCTGCAGGGTATATGGCGGAAAATATGGCAAAAATGCGCACCTTTCAGGGGGTATTGCCCGTGCTTGCCGCAGGCGGCGTTATTTGCGTTTTGATTATCCTTGAACCGAATATGTCGGTAACAATGTGCGTAGGTCTGTTGCTTTTGGGGTTGCTGTTTTTAGGCGGTATGCGTATCAAGCACTTTATGTTCATATTTTTGCCTGCACTTTGCGCTGTGCCACTGTTGATTATCGCCGAGCCGTATAGACTTTCTCGCTTGTCTGCTTTTTTAGATCCTTGGGAAAATCCGCGCGGCGAAGGGTATCAGCTTATTCAGTCGCTCTATGCGCTTGGCAACGGCGGTTGGTTTGGTACGGGGCTTTTCAATTCACGACAAAAATACCGCTTTTTACCCTTTGCCGAAAGCGATTTTATCTTATCTATTATCGGGGAAGAGTTGGGCTTTATCGGGATATTGCTTTTATTTTCGGTAAGTTTATTTTTGGTGTACAGGGGGATAAAAACGGCAAGAAGCGCCGACGATTTTTTCTCCTTTTTAACCGCTTCGGGTATCACGCTTGTTTACGGAATACAAACGCTTGTCAACGCGTTGGTGGTCAGCGGCAGTATACCGCCTACGGGCTTGCCTTTGCCGCTCATAAGCTCAGGCAATACGTCGCTGATTATCACGATGGCGTCTATGGGTGTGCTGTACGCAATCTCCGTCAAAAACGCGCGTAAAGATAACGTAGACGCTTCATAGCGTTGAACAATATTTTTTGCGTATTCATACAATAAAGCATAAGGAGCTTTAACCTATGGATACATTTGTGATAGAAGGCGGACGGCAGCTTTACGGTAAGGTGTCGATACAACGCGCGAAAAATACGGTGTTGCCCATTTTAGCTGCGGCAATTTTGACGGATGAACCTGTAAAAATATACGACGTTCCAAATATTGCGGACGTAGAAAATATGCTCCGCATATTAAGTGAGCTTGGTTGTCAAATCAAACGCCAAAAAGGCTGTACGATTATCGACAGTTGCAACGCAGTATCCCACGAAATTCCGTCACGGCTGACAAGGGAACTGCGTTCTTCCGTTTTTATGCTGGGTTCCGTTTTAACGCGATTCCGGCGCGCGAAAATATCCTATCCCGGGGGGTGCGACATCGGGCTTAGACCGATTGATTTGCATTTATCGGGGTTAAAACGGTTGGGCGTGGAAATCACGGAAGACGGGGGATATATCGAATGCCGCGCGGATAAAATCGTCGGTGCGGAAATTTTGTTGGACTTCCCAAGCGTAGGCGCAACGGAAAATATTATCCTAGCCGCCGTGAAAGCGGAAGGCGTAACCGTTATTCGCAACGCCGCCAAAGAACCGGAAATTATCGATTTGCAAAATTTTCTCAATCGTATGGGCGCAAAAATACGCGGCGCAGGCGGCAGTACCGTCGTCGTGGAAGGCGTAAAACGCTTGCAGGGCGTCGAATATACGCCGATGGGCGACAGGATAGAAGCAGGTACGTATTTAATCGGAGCGGCCATTTGCGGCGGCGAAATTCAAACGGAAGGGGTATTTCCCGAAAATATTGCGGCACTTTTACATAAATTGCGTGAAAACGGTTGCAAAATACATACAAAAAATGATAAAATATTATTACAAAGTGCAGGACGGCTCAAAAGCGTCGATTTGGTGGAAACGATGCCGTTCCCCGGTTTCCCCACTGATTTGCAGGCGCAATATACCACGCTTTGCTGTGTGACTAACGGTACGTCGCTTATCGTGGAAAACTTGTTTGAAACGCGTTATAAATACGCCGCCGAATTAAAACGTATGGGCGCGGACATCACGGTGCGCGGAAAAACGGCGGTAGTACGCGGTGTGGAGCGTTTACACGGTGCGCGCGTAACGGCAGGCGATTTACGCGGCGGCGCGGCGCTTGTTTTGGCGGCGCTTGGTGCGGAAGGGCAAAGCACTGTGATGGACTTGTCGCACGTGGATAGGGGCTATGCCGACTTTGAATACAAATTGAAAAAATTAGGCGCAAAAATCCGCCGTGTACGCATATAAGGGGGTACGCTTGCGCCAAAAGGAACTACGTATGCGCAAAAAAATATGGATGATACTATTGACGGTTACGCTGTTTTTATCGGGCGTCTTTTTGGGCGTTTCCACCGTTTATCGCACGCAAGAAGTGACCGTTTGCGCATCGCTCGTTTCCAAAGCGGCGGAGAAAGAAGTGGACGCGTTGCAAGCGGAATTGAACGAAAAATACGATAAAATGAGTATGTTTTCCGTGGATAAAACGCTTGCGGAGCAAACGATTGCCGCTTACCCGTATTTGCGTATGACGGGCTTTGAAAAATCCTTCCCCAACCGCATTATCATTACGGTTGCGGAAGACGAAGAATTGTATGCAGTGCAAACAAGCAGCGAAAGCAAAACGCATTATATTCTCAATCAAGACGGCGTAGTTTTGGGCATTAGAGAAGATACGAAAAACCGTTCGGATAACGCGGAAAATTTACCGCTTATCGGCTTGACGGCAATGGGCGAAAAGGGCGAAGCGCTCGCGGGTGACACATGCTTGGAAACACTCTTTGCCTTTTTGAAACAAGTGTCGGTTTCACTCAACGGTATCCGCCGCAACGTTGTAGCAGTGGAAGTCATTCGCAAAACGTCTCTGCAAGAAGAAACAGTGTTCAAATTGACGATGAGCGAAGGGGTAAATCTTTATGTTCGCAACCCGTCCGTAATGACCAAAGAAAAGGCGGAAACGGCAGTCAACGCATACCTGTCCCTTACGTCCGAGCAAAAACTCAAAGGAATGATTATGCTTTCGGACGTGGACGGCGAAATAAAATATAACTACAACGCCGTAGATGCGTTTATAGAGTAAAAATTAAGTAAAAAAGCAAAAAAAGCACGCGTTCGCCGCGTGTTTTTTTCGTCTAACCATTGACAAGGGTGGGTTTTTGTTGTATAATATATATAATAAGCACATTTATACATTATGCGCACACGGAGCGGAGAAAGGGTTATGAAAAACGAAAGCGTTGCCATTTTAGACGTACGTTCGTACGAAATCGTTTTCTTCCTTGGCTTAAAGGGGGTTAACGATACGTTCGTCTTTTCGGGCACTCACACGGTCAAATACGACGGGTTTTCATCGGAAGGATTTTTCGATGAAGACAATTTCCGTAAAGCGGTGGTTGCCGCCATTACGTCCGTTCGTCAAAATTACGATGGGGTAATCGGAGAAATTTACGTGGGCGTACCTGCGCCGTTCGTCACTGTGCGCACAAAGGGGCACACGCTCTCTTTCCCGTCTAAACGCAAAATTTCCGCAAACGATATCCAAGCGCTGTATGAAAGCGGTTTGAACGATTTGATGGCGGAAGAAAAATGTATTCGTCATTCGGCTATGTATTTTACGCTTGGCGACAACAGAAAGTATTTTTCTGCGGAAGACTTATGCGGTGTGCCTACCACACTTTTGAAGGGTGCGCTGTCCTATTATTTTATAAACGATGCGTTTGACCGCGTCACGTCGTCCGTTTTGAAGGATTTGGGCTTTGACGACGTGCATTTCCTGCCGTCTACCTTGGCGCAAGCTATGTACGTGCTTCCCGAAAGCAAGCGCGAAGGATATGCGTTTTTGCTGGATATCGGGTTCTTGACTTCGTCCGTTTCCGTCGTCTACGGCAACGGCATCGTTCGTGAAAAAAGCTTTAACTGCGGCTTGGGCACGGTGCTGGTGTCCTTGATGCAATCGCTTGGCGTAGAGTATGCGATTGCGGAAGAAATGCTGGAAACGGCAAATATATCGGGCGGCAGCGTACCCAAAGAGTTGATATGGACAAGCGAACGGGAAGAAGTGAGCTTTCCCGTTTGGAAAATCAACGAAAGCATCAAATACGGCTTGGACGTGCTTTGCGAACAGGTAGACGCCTTTTTCACGGCGTATTACAAAGAAAAATCCAACACGCTTTTGATGGTCAATCCGTTGAGCGTAACAGGGGAAGGACTTGGCGGTATCGCAGGTTGCTTAGAGCACGTTTCCAAACGGCTCAATCGCTTAACCGAAGCGGTATACCCCGATTTACCTTACTACGATAAACCTGCATTTTCATCGCGGATGTCCCTTTTGAATATGGCGTTGAACGACCGCGTGAAAAAGGGCTGGTTGCGACAAATTTTCAATAAACTTGGAGGAAGAAAGTAAATGATGAACGAATATAACGGCTATTTAGAGCAAGACGCATACGGCGACGTGGGCTATACCCCTGCAGCGCAGGAAAAAACGGAAAACAACAACCTTTCGGGCGTTGCGAAAATTAAAGTAGTCGGCGTAGGCGGCGCAGGCAATAACGCCGTGGATAGATTGATTGAATCGGGCTTGGAAGGCGCAGAATACGTAGTCGTCAACACCGACAATCAAGCGTTGGCTCGTTCGCGTGCGCAAAACCGCGTGCAAATCGGCGTAAAGCTTACCAAGGGCTTAGGCGCAGGCGCAGACCCCGGTATCGGTAAAGCCGCGGCGGAAGAAAACAAAGAAGATATCCAAAAATACTTACAAGACACCGATTTACTGTTTATTACGGCAGGTATGGGCGGCGGCACGGGTACGGGCGCAGCGCCCGTCATCGCGCGTTTAGCCAAGGAAATGAAAATTTTAACGGTGGCTGTGGTTACGTTGCCCTTTACCTTTGAAGCCAAACGCAGAATGGACAACGCGCTTGCAGGTATTGAAGAATTGAAAAAATCGGTAGACGCGATTATCACCATCCCCAACGATAAAATCCGTCAGGTCGTTCCTAAAGGAACGTCGTTTGCGGAATCGCTGAAAGTGGCGGACGAAGTATTGCGCCAAGGTATTCGCGGTATCGCGGAATTGATTGTAAAACCTTCGCTTATCAACCTTGACTTTGCGGACGTAAAAACTACGCTCAAAGGGCGCGGCGTAGCGCATATGGGTATCGGTGTGGCAAAGGGCGAAAAACGCATTTCCGACGCCGTTCGTTGCGCCGTTTGCAGTCCTTTGCTGAACACGACCATTGAAGGCGCAAGCTCCGTCATTTTGAACATTATCGGCGGTAAAGATTTATCGCTTGACGAAGTGGGTATGGCGGCGGATTTGGTGAAAGGCGTTATCGATTATTCGGCGAACGTAATTTTCGGCGCTTGTATCGACGAAAGTATGTCGGACGAAGTGGAAGTGGTGATTATTGCTACGGGTTTTAACGACGGACAAAACGCGCCTATAGCAAGCGCGCACGAAACGGCTATGCGTCAAGCGTCTATGCTTTCGCAAAAAATCGATTACGCGTATAATGATAGGGTAACCGCAACGCCGCAAGCCCCGTTTGCATACGCGCAGCCTGCGAATCCCGCGCAAAGCTTTGCGCCTACGCAAGTGTTCACGCCCGACGTGATACCCCCCGTGCAACCGATCAACCCGATGCAACCCGTTGCCCCCGCGCAGCCCGTTGCGCCCTTTGAACCGGACGATCCCATTCCCGAACCTGCACAAGAAGAAACGAAGGATAGAAAACACCGTCCTAAATTCGTCGATTTCTTTATGAAGCGCAATGGCGACAATAAATAAAAATACAAGCGATATGCAAAACTGCGTATCGCTTTGTTTTTTGTCCAAAATATAACTTTTTGTTATATCATGGCATAAAAATTGCGCAAACAGCATACATATATGCTATGGCTTTAAGGGGTTTAGAAAAAATTAAAACGCTGTATTTTATCGGCATCGGCGGTATCAGTATGAGTGCGCTTGCAAAGCTTATGCGCTGTTATGGTTACGGCGTATGCGGCAGTGATGCGCAAAACAACGAACAGATAGAAAAGCTTGCGCTTTTGGGTGTGAGTGTGTATATCGGCGCAGACGGGACGAGAGTGGCGCTGCGCAGGTGCGACGCCGTTGTTTATACGGACGCTATAGCGGAAAATCACGAAGAATTTCAAGCGGCAAAGGCGTTAAAAAAACGCATTTTATCACGTGCGGAGCTGCTTAAAATCGTTTGTGAAAACGCAGGACGTACGCTCGCCGTTGCAGGCAGTCACGGCAAAACCACTTGCACGTCTATGTGCGCACACGCGCTTCTCAGTACGGGCGTACCGTTTGCCGCGCATATCGGTGGCGAAGACGCATTGTTTGACAATTTTCATTATTCGGGCATAGAATATTTCGTGACGGAAGCGTGCGAGTATAAACAAAACTTATTGCAAATCGCGGCGGATAGCGCCATCGTTTTGAATATCGACAACGACCATATGGAGTGTTATAACGACGAAAATCACCTGACAAACTGCTTTTATCAATATGCGGCAAAAGCCAAAACGGCGTTTGTTTGTGCGGACGATGCGCGTTGTTTATCCCTTGGTGATTTTGCCACGTTCGGTATTCGCAATCCGCTTGCAGATTACCGTGCTGTAGATTTGCGCGCGAACGGCGAACGGTATGCTTTTACCGTGGAAGAATACGGAAAAGCGCTGTGTCGCTTGCGATTAAAAGCCATCGGCAAATGCAACGTGTACAATGCCTTGGCGGCGTTTGCGGCGTTGCGGTCGTTTGGTTTTGACGAACGGCAAATTTGTAAGGGTATAGAAAATTTCCAAGCGGTAAAGCGCAGGTTTGAAAGGATAGGGCAATACCGCGGCGCAACAGTCATTTGCGATTATGCGCACCATCCGCGTGAAATAACGGCAACGATAGCGACGGCAAAAGGCGTATGCAAGGGCAAGCTGTTCGTCGTGTTTCAACCGCATACCTATTCGCGCACGAAATTGCTTATGCCGCAGTTTATAGAAACGTTAAAAAGTATAGAACGCTTGATGATTTATAAAACGTACGCCGCAAGGGAAAAATACGACGAAGAAGGCAGTGCGGAAACGCTGGCAAAGCAGGTGGGCAACAGCTTGTATTCGGACAATATCTACACCTTAAAAACTTGGATAAAAACGACGGTCAGGGAAGGGGACACCCTGCTGTTTTTGGGCGCAGGGGACATTTATCACGTAGCGCAATATTTGGTAAAATCGTTATAAAAAATAAAAATCGACGGCGAAAGAACGAGAAAATGAAAAAACTTGTTTTTTTCGCCCATTTTTTTATCGTCAAACTATTGAAAAATGTAAAAAAAAATGTTATAATAAATAGGTATAACTGCAAGGAGAGTAAACTGGATGAAAAAAGAAGGTTTATCTACAGATAAAAAAGTGGAGAAAAAGCAATCGGATTTGGTGACGAAAGAAAGTTTATGCGCCGTTTGCGCGCTCTTTTCACTGGTCGCGATTTTTATTTTATGCACGCGCGCGCTCGTATTCGGCGATATCGGTTTGGCGTTGCATGCGCTTTTAACGGGCTTGTTCGGTTACGCCGCTTATCCCGTAATGCTGGGTGCGTTGTATTTGTCCGTTATGGGCTTGCTTGGCGTGCGCTTGATAAAAAACCGTAAGCTTTTCGCTTGCATTATCGGCATAGCCGTTTCCGCTTTGTTGGTTGTGCATACCGCCACCACGTATTCGTGGGATATGCAAGGATATATCGCAAAATGCTTCCGCGCAGGCGAGCAATTCCCCAAATGCACGACGTTTGGATTTGTCGGCGGCGTTTTGGTATGGCTGGTAAGCGCAGCTACGACCAAAGCAGGGGCAATCGTAATCTTTTCAGCGGCTACGGCGTTTTTGGGCTATTTGACCTACCTTGTCGTGAAGAAAAACCAAGGACAACCCAAACAAGCGGCAGTGCAACAAACGGGTAGCCAAGCAGTCAACGCTCCCACGCCCGTGGAAATTCCGCTTACCGCGTCTAAATATACGGAAACGGCAATTTCCCAACAACCTACGCAATCTGCGCCTGCGCCCATCGAAATTTCGCCAACGGAAAGCGTAGCGTATGCCAAGGAGCAAACGCCTACGTTTACGCTGGACGACGAGCCGATGACAAAGCCGCAATCTGCGCAACCTGCAAGCGGTGCGTTTTCTCCGTTTGGCAGATTGCAGGATATGAAGCCCGTGGAACAGCCCAGCGGCAGTTCGTATGAAAACACGCGTGAATTTTTGTTCGGTGTTTCCCCTGCGGAAAATTATCAACGCAACTTGATTTTCGACGCTAACGCAAACGTGAATAAGCGCAAATTAGACGCAACGTCTGCGCAAAATACACCTATACAGCAAAACGGATACAATTCCTACGTAGACGCGTATCAAGACAGTATAAACAACGAAAATCGCGTGCGTCCGCAAATGGTGTTCGGGAACGATCAAAGCCAGCCTTTGCAAAGCAGTGCGCCTGCCATCACTCCGTTAGAGCCGATGCCCACGCCGCCTCTTGAACCGATTGCGCCCGTTGCGCCCCAGTCGTATTTGGATGAACAAACGGACGATTACGCGCCCCGTTATGAAGAACGGGCGGAGCAACCCGAAGAAGAATTTATTTCCACGCGCGAAGAACAACCGCGCCGTCACGATTATATGGATTTGTTCTCTCCCCAAAACCCCAACGTATTCGGGGATGAGGAAGAAGACAGAGCGTTTGCCGATCAAACGTTTTCGCGCCGTCCGTCGTTGGAAGATGAAAGGGACGAGCGTACAAGCGAACGTTTGGATTTTGAACGCGACAACGCGCGCATTTTTGAAGAAAGCCTAGAAGAAACGATAGACGAACGCATAGACGAACGCATAGACGAACGTGAAACGCGCCGCGGTATCGACATTTTCGACAGCGAAGAACGCGCGCCGCAAAAGGACGATTTGTACACGCTCCGTGCGGATGAACCTACGCCCACGCGCGGCGAAGAAACGTTTGAAATTGAAGAACGCAATTCGCGTTTTGAAATACAGGACAGAGACGACACGTTTGAAACAAGCGCGCGCACGTTTGAAGCGGAACAACCTGCGCCCAAAGCGGCAGTGCAGCCGCCCAAGCAAGAAGAAATTGCGCCTGCGCCCCCCAAACCGCGCGTAATCCGTCCCTACGTTCGCGTCCCTATCGACGATTTTGATTGCCGCGACGTAGAACCTATGCAAGATCCGCAAGCGGTGGAAGAAACCAAGGAAACGATTATCGCAACGCTGGAAGATTTCAAGGTAAGCGGCGCGTCGATTGCGTCCGTAACGTTCGGTCCTACGGTTACCCGTTACAACGTAACCATTCCACGTAACATTTCCCCCAGAAAAGTCGTTTCGCTGGATCAATCGATTGCGATAAGCTTGCGTTGCAGCGGCGTAAACGTATATCCTAACTATGAAGACGGCGTTGTTAGTATCGAAGTTCCCAACGCGGAAAGACAATTCGTACAGCTTGGCTGTATGCTTACGGGCAACACGTTCGTCAACGCAAATTCGTCGTCGTTGATGTTCACGATGGGTAAAGACGTAGCCAACCGCAAGGTATACGGCGATATCTCCAAAATGACGCACTTGTTGGTAGCAGGTTCGTCGGGTTCGGGTAAAAGCGTATTCTTGGGCGCATTGATTATCAGCTTGATTTATAAATATTCACCCGAAGAATTGCGTTTGATTTTGATTGACCCGAAAAAGACGGAATTTGTGCTGTATAACAACTTGCCGCACTTAATGATTGACGAAATCATCACGGACGTGCATAAATCGGTGCAAAGCTTGAACTGGGCAATCGGGGAAATGAACCGCCGTTACGGCTTGTTTGAAAAAATGAGCCGCGCCGGTACGTACGTTGTCAACCTTGACCAGTACAACGCACAGCTCAAAAAGGAAGAACGCTTGCCGAAAATCGTTATCATCATCGACGAGCTTGCCGATTTGATGCTTGCCGCAAAGAAAGACATTGAAGACAGAATACAAAATCTCACGCAAAAAGCGCGTGCGGCAGGTATTCACTTAGTAGTGGCAACCCAACGCCCGTCCACGGACGTTATCACGGGCGTTATCAAGAGCAACCTGGCGACCCGTATCGCGTTTGCCGTAGCAACCGACGTCGATTCGCGCGTTATTTTAGACCAATCGGGCGCACAAAAATTGCTTGGCAAAGGCGACTTCCTGTACACGATGCAGGGCATTAACACGCCCGTCCGTGTACAAAGCGCGTTCATTTCGTCGGAAGATTCGCAAAAAGTGGTCAACTTTATCAAAGCCAACAACGAAGCGTATTACGACCAAGAAGCCACGGCGTTTATCAACAACGCGCGCGGCGGCGGTAACGACGCAAGGGGCGGTAGCGACGAAGTAGAGCCCGTGTATATCGATGCGTTGCGCTATGTGATTTTAAGTGAAAACGCGTCCATTTCCATGATTCAAAGAAAATGCTCCGTCGGCTTTAACAAGGCAGGCAAAATTGTTGAGTGGATGGAAGAAATGGGCTACATTTCCGGCTTTGAAGGCGGTTCAAGAGCAAGAAAAGTGCTTATTAGCAGAGAAGAATTTGAAAGTAAGTACGGTTCGTTATAAGGAAAAACTATGTTAGAAAATAAAATATTCGGCGTGATATCCCTTGGCTGTGATAAAAACCGCGTCGATACGGAAAAACTGCTTGGCGCAATCAAGGCGAAGGGGTATACGCTTACAAGCGATTTATCCAAGGCACATATCGTAATCGTCAATACCTGCGCGTTTTTACAATCGGCAAGGCAAGAAGCCATTGAAACTGTGCTGGAATGCGCACAGTACAAGCAAGGCAATCTTGAAAAAATCGTCGTGAGCGGTTGCTTACCGCAAAAATACGTGGACGAGCTTGTGGGCGTGCTCAACGAAGCGGACGTGTTTTTGGGAATTGAAGATTATCAGCTTATGTTCCAAGCGTTGGAAAAATCCTACGCAGAAAATGTCCAACAAAATTTCGTGAAAAAAGGCAAGGACGCGTATTCGTTCGAAAGAGTTTTGACAACGGACGAACACGTGGCGTATTTAAAAATTGCCGATGGGTGCTATAACCATTGTACCTATTGTTTAATCCCCAAAATCCGCGGTAAATACCGTTCGTATCCCATGGAACATTTGCTCCGCGAAGCGGAAGAGCTTGGCGAAATTGCGGAGCTGGTGCTTGTCGCGCAGGATACCACGCGCTACGGTGAAGATTTGTACGGGGAAAACAAGTTTGTGGAGCTTATTCAAAAGCTGTCGGCGCTTGAAAATATCCAAACGATACGGCTTTTGTATTGCTATCCTGACGTTATCGACGATAAACTTATCCACGAACTTAAAACTAACGATAAATTGCTCAAATATATCGATATTCCTTTGCAACACAGTGAAAGCAGAGTGCTCAAGCTTATGAACCGCAAAGGCACAAGAGAGAAGTATTTATCGCTTATCAAGCGTTTGCAAACGGAAATTCCAAATATTGCCATTCGTTCCACGTTTATCAGCGGTTTTCCTACGGAAACGGAAGAAGAATTTTTGGCTATGCAGGATTTTTTAGAGCAAGCAAAGTTATTTAACTGCGGATTTTTCGCATATTCACGCGAACCGGATACGGGTGCGTATAGGTTAAAACCGCAGGTACACGGCAATACGAAAAACCGCCGTGTGCGCGCGTTATACCAAACGCAACGCGCCATCAGCAAAAAGCTGTTAAATACGTTTGTCGGCAAGCAAATCCAAGTGCTTTGCGACGGTATTGATTACGATAAGGGCTGTTTTGTCGGCCGCGCGTATTTCAATGCTCCCGACATTGACGGAAAAGTGTATTTCCACGCGGCGGAAGCCATGCAAGGAGAAAGATACCAAGTGTGGATAGAAAGCGCGGACGATTATGATTTATATGGAAAAACGGAGGATTATCAACCATGAATTTACCTAACAAAATTTCCTTAACAAGAATTTGTATGATACCCGTATTCGTGCTTATTTTCTTTTTGCATGATCTGCCGTTTAATTACGGCATAGCGGCTATCATTTTCGTATTAGCTGCTTGTACCGATTTTATCGACGGACATATCGCCCGTTCGCGCAGTCTTGTCACCAACTTGGGCAAATTTTTAGACCCGATTGCCGACAAAGTGCTTGTAGCTACGGCTATGGTTTTAATTTTAAGCACCACGTCTCCGCTCTTTTGGGCATTCGGTAAATCCGCGCAAACAGTTTATATCATCACGGCAGTAAGTGTTTGCGTAATTTTAGCAAGAGAGCTTATTATCAGCGCGTTTAGACAAATCGCGGCGGCGAACGGCGTAGTGATGGCGGCGGAAAAGCTTGGTAAATACAAAACGGCTTGTCAAGACGTAGCTATTTTCGTGTTGCTTTTGGCAGCGGATTTGGGCAAAGCGGCAACCACGTTCGCTTGGATAGGGTTTGGCTTCTTTATGGCGGCAACCGTGCTCACCGTTTGGTCGGGCATTACCTACGTATGGAAGAATAGGCAAGTGCTTAAAGACGCATAATTTGGCTGAAAGGTAGAAGGGCGCAATGAGAAACGTATGTATCGTATGGCATAGAATAAACAGCGGTTTTGGGGCGAGCGAATACGCGTCGTTTTTGGACGATTTTCGCGCGCTTGGCTATCCCGTTGACGAAATGCGTACGCTTCTCACTGCGGATGAAAAGGCGTTTGATAAAGCAGTCGCCGATTTGAAAAGCAATTGTGACGTATTGCTAATTCTAACGGAATACGCATCCTTACCGATTGCGCAAAACCGCTTGATTGCGAGCGGCGCGTACAAGCAAACAAACTTTCAGGCGAACGGCAACGGCGGCGGTATTTTCTACGAAAAAAACACCTGCCTTTTGTTATCCTTACAAACGCACGCAACGGGAAAAGGGTATTTGCAATCGGTGTGCGCGCCCTTTTTAGCGCAAAAATACGGAACGCGGCAGGGTAGCTTTACCCTTCGCAGTGTGGGTGCAAACAGAGAAAACGTAGAACGCTTGCTTGCGTACGCAAAAACGGTCGACAGCGGCTTGATGCGCTACGATCACACGCATTTGTACGGCGAAGATATTATTCGCGTGTTTTACGACGAACGGGCGTCGAAAATGCTTGTCGACGATATAATGCGTGCGTTTTTAGACGGCTTGGGAGACACGGTGTACGCCATTGACGACACGCCGATAGAAAAACAGCTTGTCGAGCTTTTGAAATTGCGCGGTAAAAAGATAAGCGTAGCCGAATCGTTTACGGGCGGCGGCATAGCGCAAAAAATCACGTCGGTATCTGGCGCAAGCGCCGTATATTTTGAAGGGTTAAACACCTATAACGAAGCTTCAAAAATCAAGCGTTTGGGCGTGACGGAATATACGCTGAAAACGCTTGGCGCAGTGTCGGATAAAACGGCGTACGAAATGGCGGTAGGGCTGCTTGCTACGGGCGATTGCGACGTAGCGGTGGCAACGACGGGCTTGGCTGGACCGAACACGGACAGGTCTATGCTTCCCGTAGGGCTTTGCTATATCGCCGTAGGCGCAGGCGATAAAGTAACGGTGTATCGCTATAAATTCGATGGTTCACGCGAAGAAATCACGCAAACGGCAATTCGCTATGCAATGTTCTTGGCGTATAAACAGTTGAAAACGATGTAAAATATATAATGTAAAGAAAAAAAATAAACAGGAGATAGATAAAACATTATGGCAAACGAGAAAAACACGGAAAAGATGAAAGCGTTAGACGCGGTACTCTTGCAAATTGAAAAACAGTACGGCAAGGGTTCGATTATGCGTCTTGGCGACGAAGCAGGCAAGGCGGAAATTGAAGTAATTCCTTCCGGTTGCTTAACGCTGGATTTGGCACTTGGTATCGGCGGTTTTCCGCGCGGCAGAATTATCGAAATTTATGGCCCCGAATCTTCAGGTAAAACGACGGTAGCGTTACACGCGATTGCGGAAGCGCAAAAAATGGGCGGCGTAGCGGCGTTTATCGACGCGGAACATGCACTTGATCCCGTATATGCAAAGAAGCTTGGCGTAAACTTGGACGATTTGTACGTTTCGCAACCGGACACGGGCGAACAAGCGCTGGATATTGCCGACGCACTGGTTAGAAGCTCAGCGGTGGATATCATCGTTATCGACTCCGTTGCGGCACTTACGCCCAAAGCGGAAATCGAAGGAGATATGGGCGATTCGCACGTGGGCTTGCAGGCGCGTTTGATGTCGCAAGCGCTTAGAAAATTGACGGCAATCGTCAATAAATCGAAAACCTGCGTTATCTTCATCAACCAGCTTAGAGAAAAGGTAGGCGTTATGTTCGGCAGTCCTGAAACGACGCCCGGCGGTAAAGCGCTCAAATTCTATGCAAGCATCCGTTTGGACGTTCGTAAAATGGACGTTTTGAAAGACGCGGAAGGTGCTATGGGTAACAGAACGAAGGCAAAAGTAGTGAAAAACAAGCTTGCGCCCCCGTTCCGTCAAGCGGAATTTGACATCGTGTTCGGCGAAGGCATTTCGCAAGAAGGCTGTATCATCGACACGGGTGTGCAATACGAAGTTATCGGCAAAAGCGGTTCGTTCTTTAGCTACAACGGCAATAAAGTGGCGCAAGGCAGAGAAAAAATGCGCAATTTCTTAAAGGATAATCCTGAGATACGCGCGGAAATCGAAGAGAAAATTAGAAATGCGGCAAAAGGCAATGTGAGCGAAGCGCAAGATAGCGTGGAATAATGCGTAAAATACGATAAAAAATAAGAAATGCGGGGGGCAGGTATGCGTTCTCGCATTTTTTTTGTGAAAATTTTTATAAATATGCAAAACTATTTTCTTTCAAACCATTGACTTTTTTATAATAATATTGTAAAATATAAGTAAGATAGAAATAATAATCAAATTCGGATGAAAATCCGCGCTATATTAGTTTTATCCACATTAATTTTAATACAGGAGGCAAAAATTATGCACAACACAAATTTTAGCATCCTGTTTCTCGCACCTAATATGACGTTGATAACGGTTCTTGTTGCCATTGCCGCGCTTGCGGTAGGCGCGCTCGTTGCATTGTTCGTTTACAAAAGCTTTGCTTTGAAAAAAGTGGGCTCCGCGCAAGAACAAGCGCGTAAAATTATGGACAATGCGGAAGCGGAAGCAGACCGTATTAGAACGCATGGAAAAGAAGAAAGCAAAAGAGTTTTGAAAGAAGCTTTGCTGGAAGCAAAGGAACAGGATTTAAAATTAAGAAACGAATTCGATCGCGAAACCAAGGAAAAGAAAGCGGAACTCCAAAAGATGGAACAACGCCTTGCGCAAAAGGAAGATGCGATTGACAAAAAGACGGAAGCCCTTGAACAACACAAGGAACAGCTTGTAAAGCAAGAAAACGAAGTTCGTGAGCTCAAAGAAAAACTCAATTCTCAACACGAACTTATGATTCAAGAGCTTGAAAAGGTTGCACAGCTTACCCGCGAAGAAGCAAAGCGTATTCTCACGGAAGAAATTTTAGACGCAACCCGTCACGAAGTAGCTGCGCAAGTGCGCAATATGGAACAGCAAGCCAAAGAAGAAGCGGATATCAACGCAAAGAAAATTATTTCGCTTGCTATTCAAAAATGCGCCGCGGACCAAGCGTCGGAAATCACCGTTTCCGTCGTACCCCTGCCCAGCGACGATATGAAAGCGCGTATCATCGGTAGAGAAGGCAGAAATATCCGCGCCCTTGAAAACGCAACGGGTATTGAATTGATTGTCGACGATACCCCCGAAGTAGTTATTTTGTCGGGCTTTGACCCCGTTCGCAGAGAAATTGCGCGCTTGTCGCTTGAAAAGCTTGTCAACGACGGTAGAATTCACCCTGCAAGAATTGAAGAAACGGTGGAAAAAGTTACCCGTGAAATGGATTTGCAAATCAAGGAAGCTGGCGAAACGGCAGTGTTTGAAGCAGGCATTTTCGGTTTGCATCCCGAACTTATCAAATTGATCGGTCGTTTGAAATTTAGAACAAGCTACGGTCAAAACGTGTATAAGCACTCTATTGAAGTGGCTACGCTTGCAGGTCAAATGGCGGCAGAGCTTGGGCTTGACGTCAACTTTGCAAAACGCGCGGGCTTGCTCCACGATATCGGTAAAGCAGTTGACCAAGAACAGGAAGGCACGCATATTCAAATCGGTGCAGATTTGGCGAAGAAATACAAGGAAAACGCCAACATCGTCAACGCCATTATGGCGCATCACGGCGACGTAGAACCCAAAACGATTGAAGCAGTGCTTATTCAAGCAGCGGACGCAATTTCCGGCGCGCGCCCCGGCGCAAGACGTGAAATGGGCACGAACTACGTAAAACGTTTGGAAAAGCTTGAAGAAATTGCTTCCAGCTTCCGCGGCGTGGAAAAGAGCTACGCTATCCAAGCTGGTAGAGAAGTGCGCGTCATCGTCAAACCCGACCAAGTGGACGATGCACAAGCGTTGTTCTTGGCGAAGGATATCGCGAAAAAGATTGAAACGGAGCTTGAATACCCCGGTCAAATTAAGGTCAACGTTATCCGCGAATTCCGCGGCGTTGAATACGCAAAATAATGTAAAACACAAAAATCCCCTTGCAAAAGGGGATTTTTTATATAAAAATATTGCGAAAGAATACCTAAAAAACAAAAAAGATTTTCCTTTGCATTCCGCAAAATATATGCTATAATTATCGTATAAAAAACAAAGGGAAAACACTATGGATTATTTACAAACGTATAAAAAACAAGCGGAAAGCTTTTGCTTAGAAGGCGAAATTGTATCCATCGAACCGTACGGCGAAGGGCACATCAACCTTACGTTGCTTGTGACGACCACGCAAAAACGTTACATTATGCAAAAAATGAACACGCGTGTATTTGCGGATTCCGACGCGCTTATGCGCAACATTTGCGGCGTTACCGAACATTTGCGTTCGCGCGGCGTAGAAACGCTCAACGTAATTCCGACCAAAGCAGGCGAACCGTTTTTAAAAGCGGAAGCAAACTATCGCGTGTACGCGTTCATTGAAAATACCGTCACCTATCAAACAGTTTCCAACGCGGAAGTTTTTAAAAAATCGGGCGCGGCGTTTGGGGAATTTCAAAATTATTTAGCAGAGTTTGACGCGTCCAAATTGACGGAAACGATTGCGCGTTTTCACGACACGCCCAACCGTTTTGCGCAATTTGAAAACGCACTCAAAGCGGACAAAGTAGACAGAGCGAAAACCTGCCAAGAAGAAATTGCGTTTTTCTTGGAACGCAAGGACACCTATGCGAAAATTATGGACGGCTTGAAGGACGGTTCTATTCCCTTGCGCGTTACGCATAACGACACTAAACTCAACAATATCCTTATGGACGCGGAAACCAACGAAGCACGCGCGGTAATCGATTTGGATACCGTTATGCCCGGTTCGATGCTGTTCGATTTTGGCGATTCTATTCGCTTCGGCGCGTCTACGGCTTTGGAAGACGAACCCAACTTGGATAAGGTGCATTTCGATATTCGCTTGTTCCAAGCGTATGCAGAAGGGTATTGCAGTGCAGTGAAAGACAGTATCACACCCCGTGAAGCGGAATTGTTGCCTTACGGCGCGTATTTGATGACGGCGGAATGCGGTATGCGTTTCTTGACGGACTATTTGTCGGGCGATACCTATTTTGCAACCAAATACCCAGAACATAACTTGGTGCGTTGCCGTACGCAAATGCGTTTGGCGGCGGAAATGCAAGCGCAATTTGCGCAAATGGATGCAATTATCCGTGAAATTTTAAACGCAAAATAAGAATATTGCAAAAATCAAGCCAAAAGGTAAATTTTTTTCAAAAAAGTTTGCTTTTTGGCTTGACATTTTCATAAAATTTCAATATAATGGCATAGTAATATGTTTGCTGCTATGGCTCAGTTGGTAGAGCGCGTCCTTGGTAAGGACGAGGTCGGCGGTTCAAATCCGCCTAGTAGCTCCAAAATCCGACAAATGGTTGTCGGGTTTTTCTTTTTTTCAATAAATATTGCTTGCATTTGTAATAAAAATATGTTACAATTATTAGGTCGTGAGTAAAAAGCACGGCGTTAACTATGATAAAAGGGCAAAGGAGTAATTTGCTTTTATGCAATACGAAAGAAAGATAATTGACGGTCAGTTGTTTGCGAAAATGATTGCCGGCGGTATCGCCAACCTGAAGATGAACGCGCAAGAAGTAAACGACTTGAACGTATTTCCCATTCCCGACGGAGACACGGGTGAAAATATGTATTTAACCCTGCAGGGCGGTTATGAAAGTATGCAAACACATACGGGCGATTCACTTGGGGAAATTTCCCATGCGGTAGCGCAAGGTATGCTGCTTGGCGCGCGCGGTAATTCGGGTGTAATTTTATCCCAACTTTTTTATGGGCTTGCGGAAGGACTGCACGGCTTGCAGGAAGCCACGCTGGAACAATTTACTTGCGCCTTGAAAGAAGGCGTGAAATGCGCGTACAGTGCCGTGGCGCACCCCGTGGAAGGCACGATTTTAACGGTAGCGCGCGAAGCGGTGGAAAACGTCGAAGCGTGTATCAACAAGCAAACGACCGTGGAAGAATTTTTCGTGGATTATTTAACGGAAATGAAAAAGTCGTTAGAAAAAACGCCTGATTTGCTTGCGGTGTTGAAAGAAGCAGGCGTAATCGACAGCGGCGGCGCAGGGCTTGTGTATATCACGGAAGGTTTTTGCAAGGCGCTTGGCGGAAAACAAATGCTTGACGAGCTTGCCGTATCGCAAACAAACGCAAGCAAAAGCATTGATTTTTCACGCTTTACAGCCGATAGCGTAATGCAATTTGGCTATTGCACGGAGCTGCTGTTACAGTTACAGCACGCCAAAACCGACGTCGCTAACTTTTCCATAGACAATTTGATAACGCATTTACAAACGCTTGGCGATTCGGTGGTAGCGTTCAAAACGGGCACGATTGTTAAAATTCACGTGCATGCCTTTGAGCCGTGGCGCGTACTTGCGCACTGTCAACAGTACGGCGAATTTTTGACGGTCAAAATTGAAAATATGACCTTACAGCACAATGAAACGACGGAGCAAAAGCCCAAGAGGCAAAAACCGCAACGCGCCCGTCGCAAATACGCTACGATAGCCGTAGTTTCCGGCGCAGGACTTGTACGCACCTTTAAGGAAATGGGTGCGGATTACGTGATTGAAGGCGGTCAAACCAACAACCCGTCCGCCGAACAGTTTATGCAAGCTTTTGACGAAGTCAACGCCGACAATATCTTCGTGCTGCCCAACAACGGTAACGTGGTGTTAGCGGCAAAACAAGCGGCTTCCATCTACGATAAATCCAACGTGAAAGTGGTGGAAAGCAAAACGGTCGGCGCTGGCTATTCCGCGCTTTCTATGCTGGATTACAGCGCGGACGACGCAGATGAAATCGCCGCGCAAATGGAAGAAAGTATGCAAGCGACCGTAACGGGTATGGTGGCAAGATCCGTCCGCGACGCGTCTTTAGGCGGCGTGGAAGTGCAAAAGGACGCGTACATGGGCTTTACCGCGCAAACGATGTATACCTGTCAACCCACCAAAGTGCAGGCGGCGCTGTCGCTTGCGGAAAAGCTCAACGTAAAGGACAAGGATTTCGTAATTGCCGTCTACGGCAAAGACGTAACGCAGGACGAAAAGCAAGCGTTTATGGGGCAGATTTCCGAAGCGTATCCGCGCTTGGAAATTTACGAAATTGACGGTGAGCAAGACGTGTACGATTTCTTGCTTATCATTGAATAAATACAATCAAAAAAAGACGGCTACCGTTTGGTAACCGTCTTTAATTTTATCTTGGATTAGTACATGCCGCCCATGTCGCCGCCTGCAGGCATAGGAGCAGGGGGGGTGGGGATATCCGTAACGATGCTTTCCGTTGTAAGCAAGGTAGCCGCAACGGACGCCGCGTTTTGCAACACCGAACGGGTAACTTTCGTCGGGTCGATGATACCGCTTTCCACCATGTCGCAGAACTTGTTGTTCAAAGCGTCAAAGCCGTAGTTTGCTTTTTTGGACGAAAGCACTTTATCCACGATAACCGAACCGTCCAAGCCTGCGTTTTTCGCGATTTGTCTAATGGGTTCTTCCAACGCCTTCAAAACGATAGACGCGCCCGTCTTTTCATCGCCTTGCAAGGAAGCTACAAGCTTCTTCACGGTAGGCACAGCGGAAAGCAGTGCACTGCCGCCGCCGGGCACGTAGCCTTCTTCTACCGCCGCGCGCGTAGCCGCCAAAGCATCGTCGATGCGAAGCTTTTTCTCTTTCATTTCCACTTCGGTTGCCGCGCCGACGCTAATCACTGCAACGCCGCCAGCAAGCTTCGCAAGGCGTTCTTGCAATTTTTCTCTATCGTAATCGGATTTGGTTTCCGCGATTTGCGCTTTGATGGACGCGATGCGCGCCTTGATATCTTCCACGTCGCCGATACCGCCCACGATGGTGGTGTTTTCCTTGTCAACGCGTACGCTGGTTGCTCTACCAAGCATATCAAGCGTAACGTCCTTGAATTCTAAGCCAAGGTCGGAAGAAATCACTTGACCGCCCGTCAAAACGGCGATGTCGCGGAGCATCTCCTTTCTTCTGTCGCCAAAACCGGGCGCTTTCACTGCAACGGAGTTAAACACGCCTTTGAGTTTGTTCACGATAAGCGCCGCAAGCGCGTCGCCTTCCACGTCTTCCGCGATAATCAAAAGCTTTGCGCCTTGTTGCGCAAGGGGTTCGATAACGGGCAACACTTCTTGCAAGGAAGAAATTTTCTTATCCGTGATAAGAATATACGGATTTTCTAAAACGGCTTCCATTTTATCGGTGTTGGTAACCATATACGCCGACGCATAACCGCGGTCAAATTGCATACCTTCCACGGTGGAAAGTTCGGTGTTCATAGATTTACCTTCTTCTACGGTGATAACGCCGTCCTTGCCTACGATTTCCATAGCTTTTGCGATCAACGCGCCCACTTCGGGGTTGCCTGCGGAAATGGAAGCGGTTTGTTCAATCGCCTTGTTGCTTTCCACAGCTTTGGAAATGCCTTTCAAATGCGCTACGGTAGCGTCTACCGCCTTTTTGATACCTTCTTTCAAAATGATAGGGTTTGCGCCTGCCGCAAGGTTTTTCAAACCTTCGCGCACAATCGCTTGCGCCAAAACGACAGCGGTGGTGGTACCGTCGCCTGCCACGTCGTTGGTTTTGGTGGAAACTTCTTTTACAAGCTGCGCACCCATATTTTCAAACGGGTCGTTGAGTTCAATTTCTTTTGCAATCGTCACGCCGTCGTTGGTGATAAGCGGTGCGCCGAACTTTTTGTCAAGCACAACGTTTCTGCCCTTAGGGCCAAGCGTAATTTTCACCGTATCCGCAAGCACGTTTACGCCTGCTTCCAACGCTTTTCTTGCGTCTTCTCCGTATTTAATCTGTTTTGCCATGATAAGCTCTCCTTTTATTGATTATTTTCAGTCTTCTACGATAGCGAGAATATCGCTTTGTTTGATGATGGTAAATTCTTTGCCGTCCACTTTGAAATCAGAGCCCGCGTATTTAGAGCAAAGCACCTTGTCGCCGACTTTCACTTGCATAACGATTTCCTTGCCGTCGATAATGCCGCCGGGGCCAACTGCAACCACTTGGCAGGTTTGGGGCTTTTCTTGCGCGGAAGTGGGGAGATAAAAACCGCTTTTGGTCTTTTCTTCCACGGTAACGCTTTCTACGACAACTTTGTCAAATAAAGGTTTAATGTTCATAAATATCCTCCAAGATATGCAGGAAAAACCTGCTTGTAATTTTTATATACGATTATATTATAAACGCTTTTACGCTTTTGTCAAACAAAAAAAGGTAAAATATGTAAGAAAAATTTTAAGAATAAAAACTTGCGTGTAAAAACGCAACGCAAAGTATTGATTTTCAAGAAAATTTATGGTATAATACAAAGTGGATAAAAATGAAAAGGAGCAAGTATTATGGCACAAATGACAAAATGGGATCACCGTTTTATGCAACTGACGGAAACGGTGGCAACTTGGTCAAGCTGCTTTCAAGAAAACCGCCACGTAGGCGCAATTATCGTCAAGGACAAAAGAGTAATGACGACGGGCTATAACGGCGCGCCGGCGGGGGTAAAAAGCTGTGAAGAAAAGGGGGAATGTTTGCGTAGAAAATTGCAAATTCCCAGCGGTACGAAGCACGAGCTTTGTTTTGCGGTACACGCCGAACAAAACGCCATTATCCAAGCCGCAAAATACGGCATTGACATCAACGGTTCCACGTTATATTGTACGCATCAGCCGTGCGTCATTTGCGCGAAAATGATTATCAACGCAGGGATTAAGCGCGTTGTATATAAAGAAGGCTATCCCGACGAATTTTCCTTGCAGCTTTTTGAAGAAGCGCAGGTATCTGTCGAAAAATATGAAGAGTAAGGAGTTTTAACTATGAGCAATCCTATCGTAACGTTTGAAATGGAGAACGGCAAAACGTTCAAGGCGGAGCTGTATCCCGATAAAGCGCCCAACACGGTCAACAACTTTTTGTCGCTGGTCAACAAGGGCTATTATAACGGCTTGATTTTCCACCGCGTCATCTCCGGTTTTATGATTCAAGGCGGCGATCCCACCGGTACGGGTATGGGCGGCCCCGGCTATCATATCAAGGGTGAATTTGCAGGCAACGGTTTTAAGCAAAACGATATTTCCCACGTGCGCGGCGTGCTTTCGATGGCGCGTGCGCAAAATCCCAACTCCGCAGGTTCGCAATTTTTCGTGATGCACGAAGAAGCCGATTATTTGGACGGACAATACGCGGCGTTTGGCAAAGTGTTTGAAGGGTTGGACACCGTTGACGCTATTGCAAACGTAAAAACCGACTGGAACGATAAACCCTACGAAGAACAAAAAATCAAATGCATTACGGCGGAAACGTTCGGCGTGCAATATAACGAACCCGAGAAAGTGTAAGAGGTACGAAATATGGATAACAGCATTTACAACAATCCGCTTATCACGCGCTATGCAAGCAAGGAAATGCAACACGCGTTTTCCGACGAAAAGCGTTTCAAGCTTTGGAGAAAGCTTTGGATTGCGCTTGCCGAATCGGAAATGGAGCTTGGCTTGCAGGTAACGCAAGAACAAGTGGACGAGCTCAAAGCGTATGCGGAGCAAATCGACTACGATTTGGCGGCGAAGTTTGAAAGAGAAGTGCGTCACGACGTAATGGCGCACGTAAAAGCGTACGGCGAATATGCCAAAAAGGCAATGCCGATTATTCATCTTGGCGCAACCAGTTGCTTTGTCAACTGCAACGCCGAAGCGATTATGCTGGACGAAGCGCTGGATATTATCTTGAAAAAGCTTGTCAACGTAATGGATAAGCTGAAAAAATTTGCGTTGCAATACAAGGCAGTGCCTACGCTTGGCTTTACGCATTTGCAGCCCGCGCAGCTTACGACGGTAGGCAAACGCGCTACGCTTTGGCTGCAAGATTTGGAAATGGACTACGAAAATCTTATGAACGCCAAGCAGCATATCCGTTTGCGCGGCGTAAAAGGCACGACGGGTACGCAAGCCAGCTTTATGGAATTGTTCACGGGCGACGAAGATAAGGTGAAAGAGCTTGAAAAACGCGTAGTAAACAAGCTTGGCTATGATAAAGTGTACGGCGTTACAGGGCAAACGTACCCCAGAAAGCTGGATTATAACGTACTTTGCGTGCTTTCGCAAATTGCGCAAAGCGCGTACAAATTCTCCAACGATATCCGCATTTTGCAAAATATGAAGGAAATCGAAGAACCGTTTGAAAAGAACCAAATCGGTTCGTCGGCGATGGCGTACAAGCGCAACCCTATGCGCTCCGAGCGTATCGGCGCGTTGGCTCGTTACGTAATTTCCTTGCCTATGAACAGTGCGCTTACCGCGTCTACGCAATGGTTTGAACGCACGCTGGACGATTCCGCAAACAGACGTATTGTCAACGCACAAGCGTTCTTGTCCGTAGACGCCATTTTGAATATTTATATGAACGTAGCGGAAAATTTAGTCGTTTACGAAAAGGTAATCGCAAAGCATATCCGCGCGGAGCTTCCGTTTATGGCAACGGAAAACATTATGATGGCTTGCGTAAAAGCAGGCGGCAACCGTCAAGAATTGCATGAGCGTATTCGCGTGCTTTCCATGGAAGCAGGCAAAAACGTCAAAGTGGAAGGCGGCGAAAACAACTTGCTGGATTTGATCAAGCAAGACGAAATGTTTAAGCCCGTTTGGGATAAGCTTGACGAAATTTTGGACGCGGAAAAATTCATCGGCAGAGCGCCTTCGCAAACGGTGGAATTTATCGCAAACGAAATTGATCCCATTTTGGAAAAACACGCGGCGTTGCTTGGCGAAAAGGGCGACGTACGCGTATAACGCAAGGAGAAAGGGCAAATGATTTACGATATCGCGGGGTTAAGGATGGCGATAGATAACCGCCTGAATTTTACAGCTCGCTTTTGTGAAAAATACGTATCCGGCGACCAAACTTCGCCCGTGGATTTACGGGCGGCGGTTACGGATGAAGAATTTTATGCGGAAAAAGCCGTGGCAAACGGTAACTTTTCCGACGGGTACATTGAAAATATTTGTATGTACCGTAAAATTTGTAAACAGTTGCCCGTATTCAACCGTATGCTTTTGCACGCGGCAGTGCTTGCCTACGACAACGCAGGGTACGCGTTTTTAGGCAGAAGCGGCACGGGAAAATCCACGCATACGGGGCTTTGGCTCAAACATATACCGGGCGCGAAAATCGTCAACGGCGATAAGCCCATTTTGTCCTATATCGACGGCGAATTTACCGCCTACGGTACGCCGTGGATGGGTAAGGAAGGTTTGGGCGAAAACACAAGCGTACCCTTAAAAGGTCTTTGCTTTTTAGAACAAGCCAAGGAAAACAGTATTCGCCGTTTGTCGGTAAACGAAGCGGCGAAGCGCGTATTCGTGCAGGTGCTTATCCCCGAAGAAGAAGAAAATGCCAAGCGCACGCTGGAGCTTATCGACCGCTTGATTGCAACCGTGCCTTGCTATTTGTTGCAATGCGACATTTCTCAAACGGCAGTGCAAACTTCCTTTGAAGCGATGACGGGCAAAGCGTATACGCAAAAATAACCAACAGAGGTGGAAATATGAAACTTAAATCGGGATTTGTAGTACGCCAAGTCGGCGACGATTTCGTGGTAGTACCCGTGGGGGAAATGTGCAAACAATTCCACGGTATGATTAACGTCAACGAAACGGGCGCTATGCTTTGGAAATTCTTTTCCGCGGAGCATACCTTGGAAGAGGCGGTAGATATGCTGCTTGGCGAATTTAACGTAGAACGCGAAATTGCACAAGCGGACGTGGAAAAGTTTATGAAGCTTATTCAAGAAAATAAGTTTAACGATTAAGCCGATTATGCAAGAAAAATTCACGATTGAACAAGTGCTGCAAACGCGCGGCACGTATATAGGTCCGACGATGGGCGTGAGTATGCTGCCCATGCTCAAAACAGGGCGCGATACCATCGTTGTGCAGGCGAAAACCGAGCGTTTACAACCGTTAGACGTAGCGCTTTATAAGCGTGGAGACGATTACGTGTTGCATCGTGTTATTCAGGTCGTGGACGGTGGGTATATTATCCGCGGGGATAACTGCTATAACGATGAAAACGTCCCCGAAGAAACGGTAATCGGCGTTTTAACGGAGTTTTTCCAAGCGGATAAGCACGTAAAATGCACGGACGAAAAATACCTTGCCTATGCAAAAAAACGAGTAAAAAACTATAAAAGACGCTGGTATTTTATGAGAACGCATGCGTTTGGCGGTAAAATTTTACGAAAGCTTAAGTTAAAGAAATAATAAGGAAGAATTATGGTGAAACAAGCAACGCAACAAAAGGGAAAAATTTGGCTGAAAAGGCGAACGGGTAAATATCGCGGCTCCGTCGTTTTTTTGGCGTGCGTAAACGCGGTTGCAACGGCGCTTTCCTTGGCGTTTGCCTTTCTTGTCCGCTATTTGATTAACGGCGCGGCAAACGGGCAGGAAAAGGCAATTTGGATTTTTGCAGGCGTATTGCTTGGCGTGCTGTTTTTGCGTATTTTCTTAAATACGCTTGCGCGGTATTTGGCGGAACGCCAGCGCGCGAAAATTACGGCGGAATTGCGTACGGAGCTGTTTGGGAAAATTCTCCGTTCGGATTTTGAAAAGGTGCAAGCGTATCACAGCGGCGAGCTGTTGAACCGCTTAACAAGCGACGTAACGGAAGTAGCGACGGACACGGTCGGCTTGTTGCCCGCGCTTGTGGGTATGATCGTGCAGTGCTTTGGTGCGATTGCGGCACTTATCTTGATTGATCCTTTGTTTACGGCGATTTACGTGTTCTGTGGCGGCGTGTTCGGCGCAATCACGGCGGTGTTCCGCAAGCAAATCAAAAAACGCCAAAAGCAAGTGCTGGAAGCGGACGGCGCGTCAAGATCGTTTATGCAAGAAAGCGTGGCGTCCACGTTGACGATAAAAGCGTACGGCGCGGAAGAAAAAACGCGCAAAAAAGCAGGCGCGCTTGCCGAAAATTATTATCAGGCGCGTATGAGCCGCAACCGTTTAAGCTCTCTTATGAGCGCAATGTTTTCGTTGCTTGGCAATTTCGGCTTGATTTTTGCCATTATTTGGTGTAGCGTAAGCGTGTTGCAAAACGGCGTTCACGCAGACTACGGCGCGATGCTTTCCGTGGTGCTTTTGCTTATGCAGCTGCAACAACCGTTCACGGCGTTTTCATCGTGGGTGCCGTTGTACTACGCGCGCCTTACCAGCGGCGAACGCTTGTCCCAAGTGGACGATATCCCTTGTGAGTGTATCGTTGCGCCTGCGCAAGATATAAGCGCGTATGATACGCTGGTTGGTATAACGGTCGAAAGCGTTGATTTTACCTATGATAGAACGGCAGTATTGCGTGATGCGTGTGTAACCTTAAAAAAGGGTGAAACCGTTTGCGTAACGGGGGAAAGCGGCAGCGGTAAAAGTACGCTGTTTAAGCTTTTATTAAGCGTTTTAACGCCAAGCGCAGGTGGACTTTGGTTGCTTGGCGAACAGGGCGAAAAAACGCCTTTAACGGCAAAAGAACGCGATTTGTTTGCGTACGTACCGCAGGGCAAGTTCTTGTTTTCGGGAACTATTTATGAAAATTTGACCTTTTTCACACAACCGGCGGACGATGCGGAAGAGAAGATTAAAGACGCACTGAAAACGGCGTGCGCGGAGTTCGTTTGGGATTTACCCCTTGGCTTGCAAACGCCGCTTGGCGAAAACGGCGTAGGGCTTTCCGAAGGGCAAATGCAACGCTTGGCTGTAGCAAGGGCTATTCTTTCGGGCAGACCGATATTGCTTTTAGATGAAGCGACCAGCGCGTTAGACGGCGATACGGAGCGTAAAATGCTGGAAAATATCAAAGCGTTGCCGAATAAAACGTGCTTGATGGTAACGCATCGACCTGCGGCGCTGGAAATTGCCGACAAAGTATTGACGGTAAAAGACGGACAAATAAATTAAAAAACACACCCAATAACGGGTGTGCTTTTTGGTGGACGCGAGAGGGCTCGAACCTCCGACCTCTACCATGTCAAGGTAGCGCTCTAACCAACTGAGCTACGCCTCCAAATAATTTGTATGCCTATTATATCAAATAAATGATAAGCCGTCAATTATTTTTGCATAGTATATAAAAACTCCCACGCAAATTTTGCGTGGGAGTAGTCGTTTTATCGATTGCCTTTGGTAGAGAATAAATAGAAGAACGCCGTGAAAATCAACAGGTTGGATAAATAAATCACAGGGATTAACACGTAGGCAAGCAGTTGCGGCAACAAGCTCAACTGTGCCTTGCAGTACACGGCAATCATCGTCACGATAATCACGGCAATTACGAACAGCACGGCAACGGTCAACACGTAGGACGGATGTTTCTTCCTTCTGGTGCGTGATTTGTAACCGTAAGCGTTCAAAATAGCGCAGGTGATAAAGGTTGCAAATCCAAGCGCAAACCCGATAATGGGATACCAAATGGGGATTTGCAGGAAATCTTTCATGAAATACACGATAAGACTTTCAAACGCAACGATACAAAGAATAATCAACGCCGCTTTATAAAGCGTTTGTCCCACGTTATAAATGCCGCTCGAACGCGTAGCTTGTGCCTGTGCAGGTTGCGCGTTGTACGACCTTGCATAAGCGCCGCCTGCCGTGTTCAGCTTGATGCCTTCCGTGTTGGCGCGTTCCAGTAAATCACCGTACTCAATGTTCGTTTGGGCGTAACTTGCTTGCGGCATGGCAGGGGATTGCCCGTAATATGCGTTCGGCGTAGGTTGCGTTTGCGCGTAATCGTTTGGATAGGGCGCAGCGTTTTGGCGCGCTCTAAAATCGCGAATTGCACTGTTCAAATCGTTTTCCCTGCGAGAAAGATCTAACTCGCGTTCGCGCAAATCGTTCATTTGCTTTTGAATAGAAAGAGATTCGTTTGCCGCTTGCGCCTGCATATCCTTGCTTTGCGCTTCCAAAGCTGCTTTTTCCTTTTCAAACGCTTCTCTCAGCTTGGCAAAATCCGCCTTTTCCGTTTCAAACGCACGCACTCGTTCATCGTGGAGTTGTTGTTGCGTTTGTAACTGCGCGCGTTCGCTTTCTAATTTTTCCAAGTTTTCGTTGAATAGCTTTACTTGCGCGTTGTAGGCGTTCAATTTATCGGTAAACTCAAATTTTTGTGCCGCCAAAGCGTTCTTTTTCGCGATAAAATCAAGCTGTTGTTGATTGTACGCCGTTTGGCGCGCGGCAAATTCCTTTTGCTGCTGTTGAAGCGTAGCCAAATCGTCCTGCAACTTACGCGTATCACGCAAAAGTGCCGTTTGCTTTTCGTCCAACTCTTCGCGCAATCTTTCGATGATTTCATTATTCTCACTTGTTTGCGTTTGTTGTGTGTCAACCGCCGCTTGGTTGGCTTCCAAAGCGTATTCGCGTTGCGTGATATCGTAGCTAAGTCTATCAATTTCCGCGCGTTCCGCTTGTAAGCTTTCACGAAGCGATGCAAGCTCGTCACGCTCTTTTGCGAGCTGCGCTTTATTTTCTTCCAACGCGTCGTTGTCCGCTTTCAAGGTATTGCGTTCCACTTCCAAAATTTGCAGTTGCGATTGCAATTCTTGGCGTTCTTCTTCCAAAGCCGCAAGCGCAGAGCTTGCATTTTCCTGCGAAAGCTTGCTTTCGCTTTCACGCTGGTCAAAATCGGCTTGCGCTTGTTCCAGCTGTGTTTGCTTTTCAAGCAGCGCTGCTTCGCGTTCTTCCAGCTGGCGTTGCAAAACAAGCGTTTCCTGCTTTTGCGCGTCTAATTGCGCTTGTTGCGCACGCAATTCCAAACCGCGGTTGTAAAATTCCGTCGTTTTGCTCTCGTAATCGCTGCGCAAAAGGGTAATGGTGTTTTCTTGGTTGGTTACGGCGGCGTTCAATGCCGTAATCACCGATTTTTTATCGTTCAAATCCGCTTGCAGGGCGGCAATTTCCGCTTGCGCTTGCTGTAACTGTTCGTCGTTTGCGGCTGTTGCGGTTTGTCTTAAAAGCTCTGTTTGCGACAACAGCTCCTGTTTTTCCGTTTGCAACGCGGCAAAATCCGTTTGTAAACTTGCAAATTCGCGTTCCTTATCGTCAAATGCGGCTTGTTGCGCTTCTAAGCGCAGTTTCAATTCCGCAATTTCCGCGCTTTGCTGTTGCAGTTGCAGTTTTGCGTCGCCGATTTCCCGTTCTTTTTCCGCAAGCATAAGCTCTTTAGCTTGAATTTCGCCTTCTTTTTCACTTAAAATGCGTTGCTTTTCCACAAGCTCCGCCGATTGACGGTCTACTTGTTCTTTTAATTCAATAAAATCGTTCTTTTGATTGACCAAAGAAGAACTTTGCGTGGAAAGCAGGGCGCGTTCGCGTTGCAATTCGTTTTTAAGCGCGGCAAGCGCCGTCTTTTCTTCTTCCAACGCCTGCTCACGCGCAGCAAGCGCACGCTTGAGTTCCGTCAATTCCTGTTGCTTGTCCGTGATAAAGGAAAAATCGTAATGCGCGTTACCGTCGGAAATCAAGCTATCGATAATCGTGCGCGAATATTCCCATTCGGAAAGATTTTGTTCGGTTACACGGCGTCCCAAATCGGTCAAAGAGAAATACTTTCTTCTGCCGCCGTTTGAATAATCGCCATGATAAGACGTAACGTAAGAAAGCGATTCCAAACGCTTCAAAGCGCTGTAAAGGGTGGGTTGCTTTAAGGAATACAAGCCGCCACTTTTCTTTTCGATTTCATTGATGATGTCGTAACCGTATTTGTCGCCGTCGTATAAACTGCGCAAAATGATGGTGTTGATGTGGCCGCGGATTAAATCGGCGCTAATGCCTAAGTTTTGCTCTTCGCCGCCCGTCAATTCTTGCATTTCTTCATCGCGTTCGCTCATAATCTTCTCCATAAGGGTATTTTGTCACACGAAGTAGTGCTTTGTCTGGTATAATAGCCAACTTTTCCAAAGGAAAAAACTATTTACCATACGAGTATTATATCACAAATAGCAGCGTATGTCAATACATATACAACAAAAAAATGCAAACTTTGGCAAAAAAACACGAATTTTTTTCTTCTTAAAAATTGACTTTTTTGCCGTGAAAAGATATAATAGAATTATGGAAAGATATGAGTACAAACAACAATTTGAAATTCGTTATCGCGACGTGGATTTTAAGGATGAATTGAAACTGTCCGTCGCGCTTGCGTTTATGGAAGAAGTCGCTGGGGCAAGCGCGGACGAACTTGGGTTTGGCTACCGTTTCTTAAAGCCCAACGGGTATGCCTTCGTGGTAAGCAATACCTGCGTCGAATTTACGCGCCCCGTTGCGATTTTTGAAAAAATTACAGTGAAAACTTGGCCGTTGCCCCCGTCGTATGCAACCTTTCAAAGGGAATACCTTTTTGAAGACGAAAAGGGCGCGCGCGTAGCGGCGGCATCGTCGCGTTGGTGTCTTTTGGATATCAAAAACGGCAAAATTTTACCGTCCAAATGCGTGGAAGGGCAAGATTATTCCACCTATAACACGGAAAAAGCACTGGAAAACGTACAATGGAAATTGCCCAAAATTTCTTTGCAGGAGCAAACGCCTGCGTTCGTTATCACGGTGGCAAATTCCGAATACGATCATAATATGCACGTAAACAACACGCGCTATATGGATTATGCGCTCAACTGTTTTTCTTTGGCACAGTTAAAGCAAAAGCGCATCAAAAAGCTGTCGCTTACCTACGCGAAACAATGCTACGAAAACGACGTGTTAAGCTTTTATAAATCGCAATTAGACGACGGCAGTTTTTTGGTGCAGGGTGCAAACCAAGCAGGGGAAACGGTGGTGCAGGTACAAATTACTTTTGCATAAAATATAAAGGGGCGAATATGCGGAAAAACGCAATCAATCAACAATGGAAGCCGATAGACGGCGGTATGCAAGCGGTGGATGGGATAGCATTCTCAACCGCCGTTTTGCCGTGTCCGCAAACGCTGTTTTCGCCCGCGGCGCAAGATAGTATAACGATGTTTTCTTCGTCCGTGCGTTGCGCGGCGGCGTGTGTTTTCTCAAACGGCGCGTTCGTGGACGCATACACGGCTTTTAGTAAAAATAACGTTGAAAACGGCTGTATAAAAGCTTTGCTTTTAAGTGACGGAGCGCAAACGGATGCGGAGCAGCCGTTACAAGCAACTTTGAAGGCGGATTTTCGTATGTTTGCCGACGCTTTTGATTGCAATGCAAAAGAAGTTTGCGCGGTAAATATCGGGAAAGTGGGCAGTCGCTTTATATCGCTTTCCAAAGAGCAACTGCAAGCTACGCTAACGAGTGAAGAAAACCAACGCCAAGCGCAAATAAGTTGGAAACAATTTGCGTATACGTTTCGTCTTGGCGACGTGGTTTGCCGTATGGGCGCGGCGTTTATAGACGGCGCGGCGCACGAAAAGCAGACGGGCGCGCAATCGACGGTTTGCTGTTTGGCTACCGACGTACAAATCACGCCGCAAATGCTGAAAAAAGCGTTCGCGTCGGCAGTGGACGATACGTTAAATTCTTTATATTTGGGCGTTGACCGTTCTCCAAATGATTTTTGCACAATCGTGTCTACCTGCAAAGCAAAAAATTATTGCATTTCGCAAGCGGACAGCGAATATAAAAAGTTTGTAAACGCCTTAAAGCACATTTTGCAGGAAATCGCAATGCGTATGGCGAAAGGCGAACAAGCCAAGCGTTTGTTTTGCTTGGTAAGCGGTGCAAAATCCAAGCATACGGCAAGAACGCTGATAAACGCTATGCTGTATTCCGCGCCGTTGCGCACGCAATTAAAAGACGGCGTTATAAAAACGGAAACGTTGCTTTGCGCTTTATCTAGTGTAGAAGAGTACCTTGTTTTAGAAAAAATGCAAATAACTTTGCACTCGGAGCACGGCGAAGCCGCGCTTTGGGATGACGGCAAACAAACGGCGGTAGATACGGCGCGTCTTGCGCAAATTATGCAAGCGGCGGATTTGCATATCGAAGTGCGTTTGCACGATGGGAATTATAAGGCAAGTGGGATTGCAAAAATCCGTTTGTGAAAGTTTTGTGTTTTTCTTAAAAATCGGCTTTGAACTGTTGACAATTACGCGCGTATGTGCTATAATTATAAAAACTTTTAAGGTGTTGATATGTCAATGTCGAGGAACGCAGGAAAATTTGATATGCATAAGGA
The DNA here is from genome assembly GCA_045533485.1 of Candidatus Scatosoma sp. Lineage (GTDB taxonomy): Bacteria > Bacillota > Clostridia > Christensenellales > Borkfalkiaceae > Scatosoma. The sequence goes on from JAZSHX010000010.1 coordinate 39,984, forward strand.
CCTTGTGGCAGCGCACAGCGGTATGCCCGTCGGTTCTCGTTTTCCCGTTTTCGATTTTTTATTTTCTTTTGCTTTGACGGACTGATTTTTTTGTAAATCAGTCTTTTTTTTCGCATAATAGAAAATAATCACAATCAACGCCACGTAAATTAGGCAAAAAAAATTACAAAAGGATACAGAAAGAAAAATGGACAAGAAAAAAGTGTATGTAACGCTGGAAAACGGCAAGGTGTTTCAAGGTTACCGCTTCGGCGCGGAACGCGACGCTATCGGCGAAGTCGTGTTCACGACGGGGATGGTTGGTTACGTAGAAACGCTTACCGATCCTTCTAACTTTGGGCAAATCGTAGTGCAAACGTTTCCGCTTATCGGTAATTACGGTGTAGCAAGAGCAGATGCGGAAAGCGAAAAAGCTTGGCTTAGCGCCTATATCGTGCGCGAAATTTGCGATAACCCGTCCAACTTCCGTATGGAAACGACCTTAGAAGCGTATATGAAAGAAAAGGGCGTGGTAGGCGTTTACGGTATCGACACGCGCGAGCTTACCTGCATTTTACGCGAGCAAGGCGCAATGTTCGCGGCAATTACCGATAAAAAACTGTCGTCTGCAAAATTACAAGCACTTAAGCAAGCGAAAATTTCTGGCGCAGTGCAAGCGGTTGCGCCTACGCAAACGCAGGTTTTCGGCGACGAAAATGCTTTGTATACGGTTGCGCTTTGGAACTTCGGCGCAAAAAGCAGCACCATCAAAAATCTCGTGGAGAAAGGTTGCCGCGTAATCTCCTTGCCTGCAAATACAACGGCGCAAGAAATTATGCAAACGAACGCGGACGGCGTAGTGCTTTCTAACGGCCCCGGTGATCCCAAAGAAAACGGACAAGCCGTTGAAGAGCTGAAAAAATTGCTTGGTAAAAAGCCTGTCTTCGGTTTGGGGCTGGGTCATCAGCTGTTGGCGCTTGCTACGGGTGCGGACACGCAAAAGCATAAATGCGGTCATCGCGGCGCAAACCAACCCGTAAAAAACACGGCGGACGGCAGAGTGTATATCTCCGCGCAAAACCACGGCTACGAAGTAAAAACAAGCACGATTAAAACGGGCAAAGTAAGCTTTGTAAGCGTAAACGACGGTTCGTGCGAAGGTATCGATTATGCGGATTTGCAAGCGATGTCCGTGCAATTTGCACCCGAATGCTGTGATATCGGCAACGATACAAACCCTATTTACGAAAAATTTTTCGCAATGATGGCAAAGGAGAAAGAACATGCCTAAGAAAAGTGATATTAAGAAAGTTTTGGTGATCGGCTCCGGCCCTATTGTAATCGGTCAAGCCGCGGAATTTGACTACGCAGGCGCACAGGCGTGCCGCGTACTCAAAAGCGAAGGCGTAAACGTTGTGCTTTGCAACTCCAACCCTGCAACAATCATGACGGATAAAGCGCTTGCAGACGAAATTTATTTGGAACCGCTGACGGAAGACACGTTAAAGCGTATTATTTTGAAAGAAAAACCCGACAGCTTGCTCGCATCGCTTGGTGGTCAAACGGGCTTGACGATGGGTTGCAAGCTTGCGAAATCGGGTTTCTTGGATAAGCACGGCGTAAAACTTATCGGTACGAAATTAGACGCTATCGACCGTTCGGAAGACAGAGAGCTTTTCAAAGCGACGATGGAAAAAATCAACCAACCTTGCGTGCCGTCCGATATCGCGTATACGGTAGAAGAGTGCGTGGCAATCGCAAACAAGCTTGGATATCCCGTTATCATTCGTCCTGCCTACACGCTTGGCGGCGCAGGCGGCGGCGTGGCGTATAACGAAGAAGAATTGCGCTTGATTTCCCACAACGGCTTGATGCTTTCGCCCATTACGCAAGTGCTTATCGAAAAGTATATTGCCGGCTGGAAAGAAGTGGAATTTGAAGTTATCCGCGACTGTAAAGGCAACTGCTTGACGGTATGTTCTATGGAAAACGTTGATCCCGTTGGTATTCACACGGGCGACTCTATTGTCGTTGCGCCTGCGATTACGCTTACGACCAAGGAATACACGATGCTCCGCACGGCGGCGCTTTCGATTATCACGGAGCTTGGCATTGAAGGCGGTTGTAACGTACAGTTTGCGCTCAACCCCGATTCCTTTGAATATTCAGTTATCGAAGTAAATCCCCGCGTAAGCCGTTCTTCGGCACTTGCGTCTAAGGCAACGGGTTTCCCGATTGCAAAGGTTACGTCGAAAATCGCTCTTGGCTATACGCTGGACGAAATTGTCAACGACGTTACGGGCAACACCTATGCTTGCTTTGAACCGACCATCGACTATTTGGTGGTAAAAATGCCCAAGTGGCCGTTTGATAAATTTTTGTATGCAAAACGCGAGCTTGGCACGCGTATGAAAGCGACGGGCGAAGTAATGTCTATCGGTACGTCCTTTGAAATGGCGATTATGAAAGCAGTGCGCGGTGCGGAAATTTCCACTAGCACGATGAATTATAAGAAGTTCTTGCACAGCACCAAAGAAGAATTGCTTGCAAAGCTTCCCGAAATGACGGACGAACGCATTTTCGTCGTATATGCCGCACTCAAAAAGGGTGTGACGGTGGACGAAGTGTTTAATATCACGAAAATCGATAGATGGTTCTTGCATAAGTTTAAGAACCTGATTGCCTACGAAGAAGCGTTGGCGACGCAACCGCTCACCAAGGAATTGTACGACGAAGGCAAACGCTTGGGCTATTTAGATAAAGATATCGCCGCGTTTAGCGGACAAGCCGTGCCGTATAGAAGAAAAGCCGCGTATAAAATGGTGGACACCTGCGCGGCAGAATTCCCTGCGAAAACGCCGTATTTCTATTCGACGTTCGACGATTTTGCGCACGACGAATCCAGACAATTCGTACAAAAGAGCGATAAAAAACGTATCGTAGTTATCGGTTCAGGGCCTATCCGTATCGGGCAAGGTATCGAATTTGACTATTCTTCGGTACACTGCGTATGGACGCTCAAACAGCTTGGCTACGAAGTGGCAATCATCAACAATAACCCCGAAACGGTTTCCACCGACTTTGACACGGCGGACAGATTGTATTTTGAACCGTTGACGCCCGAAGACGTGCAACACGTTTTGGATATCGAAAAACCCTACGGCGTTATCATTACGTTTGGCGGTCAAACGGCAATTCATTTGTGTTCGTATTTCGCAACGCACGGTATTCGCATTTTGGGTACTTCCGCGGATAGCGTAGACGCGGCGGAGGACAGAGAACGCTTTGAAGCGCTTTTGGATAAATATTCCATTCCCCGTCCCAGAGCGTTGACGGTTATGACCAAGGAAGAAGCGCTTGCGGCGGCGAAAAAGCTGGAATATCCCGTGCTTCTTCGTCCTTCGTACGTAATCGGCGGTCAAAATATGACGATTGCGTTCACGCAGGAAGACGTGTGCCGTTATATGGACGTAATTTTGGCGCAGGGCATTGAAAACCCCGTGCTTTGCGATAAATATTTGATGGGTACGGAGCTGGAAGTAGACGCCATTTCCGACGGTAAGGACGTGTTGATTCCCGGTATCATGCAACACATTGAACGTACGGGTATTCACTCCGGCGACTCTATTGCTGTATATCCCCCGTATAACTTGGAAGACACGATGCGTGAAAAAATCATCGAAGTTTCCACACAACTTGCTTTAGAATTAAAAACCAAGGGCTTGATCAATATTCAATATCTCATTTACAGGGGACAGCTGTACGTTATCGAAGTGAACCCCCGTGCGTCGCGTACCGTGCCGTATATCTCTAAGGTAACGGGCGTGCCGATGGTAGAGCTTGCCACTAAGATTATTATGGGCGCTAAGCTCAAAAAGCTGGGCTATGGTATAGGCTTGTATCCCGATTCGCCGTACGTTGCCGTAAAAGTGCCCGTATTCAGCTTTGAAAAATTGAACGACGTCAACTCACAGCTTGGTCCGCAAATGAAATCTACGGGTGAAGTTTTGGGTATCGGTAAAACGATGGAAGAAGCTATGTTCAAGGGCTTGGTTTCCGCTGGCTTTAAGATGTGTCATCCGTCCGCGCACCGTCCGGTGGGCGTGTATATGACGGTAAACGATCAAGACAAGCTTGACGTTTTGACGATTGCCAAGAAATTTGGCGATTTGGGCTGTACCATGTACGCAACGAAAGGCACGGCGAAGGTAATAAACGACCTTGGCTTTGACTGTCAAGTGGTGGAACGTCTTTCCGCAACGGACACGGTTATTAAGCTTATGGACGAAGGTAAAATCGATTATATCGTGTACACGGGCAAGACGGATATGGAATCCATCAACGACTTTATTCGCTTGCATCACCACGCGATTTTGCTTGGTATCACGGTATTGACGGCGCTTGACACGGCGAACGCGCTTGCGGACATTATTGCCAGCCGTTTCTCCGAAGGCAACACCGAGCTTGTCGATATCAATGCTTTGCGCAGTAAAAAATTAAAATTAAACTTCACGAAAATGCAATCTTGCGGTAACGATTATATCGTGTTTGACAATCGCGATAATAAAATCACTTGTCCCGAATCGATTGCCGTAAACTATGTATTGCCGCATTACGGTATCGGCGGCGACGGTATCGTACTTATCGAAAATTCCGCAGTCGCGGATGCAAAAATGCGTTTGTTTAACCGCAACGGTTTGGAAGCAAGCCAAGGCGGTAACGCAATTCGTTTCGTTGGTAAATATCTTTACGAAAAGGGCATTGTCCGCAAAAACGTTATGGCGATTGAAACGGCGAAAGGCGTGCACGAAGTACGCGTATATCCGTTTAGCGGCAAGGTAAATTCCGCAAGTGTAAACTTGGGCAAGGTAGTGCTTGACGGCGAAAAAATTCCCAGCACTTTCCAAGGCGAAACGGTTATCGGCAAACGCGCAAAGATCGGTAAAAACCAATACGATATCACGCTTGTCAATATCGGTAATCCCCATTGCGTTGTGTTTAGCGATAAAGTGGACGCGGTGGATATCGAACAGGTTGGACCGGAGTTTGAAACGAGTGCGTATTTCCCCGAAGGCGTCAACACGGAATTTGTACGCGTAGTTAACAAGGTAACGCTGAAAATGCGCGTATGGGAACGCGGCAGCGGCGAAACGTGGGCAAGCGGTACGGGTGCGTGCGCGGCAGTGATTGCGGCGGTGCTTGGCGGTTATTGCGACAAGGAAACCAACGTTACCGTGAAGATGCGCGGCGGCGATTTGACGGTAAATTATCACGAAAACGGCGAAGTGGAATTGCTGGGTAACGTGAAAACCGTTTACGAAGGCGCGTTTGAGATTTAAATGAAAGGAATAAATAAGGAAAATGATTGACGTATTATACGAAGAAAGCGCTATTGATCAAAACGCGATTTCGGGAGCAAAAAAATATAATCTACTGCACACCATTTCTATGGTAGTGGCTATGCTTGCGGTGATATTTTTGCTGTGGGGCATTATCAGTATTCCCATAAACACCGAAAACGCCCAAGCCGACGCGCTTGCTGCGCATAAGCTTTTGTGTTTTATCTTGTTTTTACAGTCGGGTATTTTTGTGGCGGTTTGGTTTGGTTTAACCAAATGGAAATCGCGCTATAACGTAAGCTATGATTACTTGTTTGTCAGCGGCGAATTGCGTATTTCGCGCGTAGTAGGCGGTCGCAGACATAAACTGATTGCCACAATCGATTGCGAGGATATTCAACAAATAGGGGACGCGGATAATGCTTCTTTCCCGCGCTTGAAAGCGGATCCGTCAACGAAAGTAGTTCTTTGTACGCCGAATACGTCGCCCGATGAAGGCAAATTCTTTATGTATATACTTGCGTCGCACGCCGGCAAAAAGCTTTTTGTCTTGGAATGTAGAGAAATACTTTTACAACATATGCTTAAATTTTTGCGTCATGGTATTTTGGAAGACGATTACGTGATGCAATACAAGAAACAACAATAAGTATGATTTATTTGGATAATGCAGCGACGACTAAGCCCAACGGCTTGGCATTTGCTAAGGCGCAGGAATTTGCGCAACAACGTTTTTATAATCCGTCCGCGTTATATCGCGAAGGGTATGAAATTTTTGGCGAGTTGAAAAAAGCGCGCGCGGCTTTGCTCACGCAAATTGCGCAGGAAAGCGCTTTTGAGCTTGTGTTTACTTCGGGCGGCACGGAAGCGGATAACCAGGCGATTTTTTGCTTTGCAAAACGCGGAAACGCGGTGACGACGGCAGGGGAACATTCCGCTGTGGCGGCTGTGTTTGACGAACTCAATAAACGCGGCGTGATACAAGCAAGATACGCGCCCTTGAAAAAGGACGGCAACGTAGACGAAGAAAAATTGCTTGCCCTTATCGACGAAAAAACTTCGTTTGTGTCGGTAATGCACGTCAATAACGAAATAGGCGCGGTGAACGATATCAACCGTATCGCCAAGCTTGTCAAACAAAAAAATCCGCGCGTAATATTTCACAGCGACGGCGTGCAGGCATACGGAAAAATCCCGTATATGCTGAGCAAAGACGTGGATTTATATTCGATAAGTGCGCATAAAATCGGCGGTTTGAAAGGCGTTGGCGCGCTGATTAAACGCAAATCGTTGGTTTTGCCTGCGTATATCTTTGGCGGCGGTCAAGAAAGCGGCCGCAGAAGCGGTACGGAAAACGTATTCGGCATCAAGCAGTTTGAATATGCGGCGAAAGAAAAGTTTGCTACGCTTAAAGACGATTTTGCGCGTTTGCAAGCGTATCGCGAACGGTTATGGGCGGCGCTGGATAAAGAAATTTTCGTGCGTTTGTCGCCTGAAAACGGCACGCCGTATATTTTATGCGTTTCCGCCGTTGGCTTACGCGGCGAAGTGCTGTTGCATATGGCAAACGACGCAGGGCTAATCATCGGTACGGGCTCCGCTTGTTCGTCTAACGCAAAAACCAGATACAACAAAATCGTGCTTGCTTGCGGTTACGACGAAAAAACGGCGGACGGCACGTTGCGGCTTAGCTTTTCTCCCGACACTACGGAAGAAGAGATTGACCAGGCGGCAAAAATTTTAAACGAAACGGGCGCGCAGTTAAAGCGCCGTATGCAATAAGGGGAGCTATGGAAAAAGTAATCATTATCCGCTATTCGGAAATTTGGTTAAAGGGTAAAAATAAGGGCTTTTTTGAAAACGCGTTTATCAATAATTTACGCCGTGCAATTGCGGATTTTACATGTACGCTGGAAAAGCACAGCGGCCGTTATTTCGTGCGCGGTTTTGACGAAGCCGACACGGACGCTATCATTGAAAAATTGCAAAAGGTATTCGGCGCGCATACGATAAGCGTAGCCTTAGAAACGTCGTCAAGCATGGACGGCATTTTTGAAGCGGCGAAGTTGCTTATAAGAGAAAGCGGTACGTTTAAGGTGGAATCGCATCGCGGTGATAAATCGTATCCGTTGACGTCCGTGGAAATTTCCAAAGAGCTTGGCGGAAAATTGCTTGCGTACAATCACAAACTCAAAGTGGACGTACATACGCCCGATTTTGTGGTACGCGTGGATATTCGAGAACACGGCGTTGCGCTTGTCTTTGCTGATTATATCGAAGCGGCAGGCGGTATGCCCGTAGGAACGGCAGGTAAAGGGCTTTTGCTTCTTTCGGGCGGTATCGACAGCCCCGTTGCTGGATATATGATGGCAAAACGTGGGATGAAAGTCGATTGCTTGCATTTCCACAGCTATCCGTATACGAATATGCAGGCAAAAGAAAAGGTGGTGGATCTTGCGCATATTTTGGCGGAATATACCTGTGGAACCAACTTGTACAGCATTAGCGTAACGCATATTCAAGAAGCAATACACGAAAAGTGTAAGCCCCAGCTTATGATTACGCTTTTGCGCCGTTTTATGTATAGAATTGCCGAACGGCACGCGGAAAAAATAAGCGCACAGTGCTTGATTACGGGCGAAAGCTTGGGGCAAGTGGCAAGTCAAACGATTGAAGGTATGACTTCGTCAAATTCCGTCGTAGAAACGTTGCCTATCTTGCGTCCGCTTGTTGGTTTTGATAAAAACGAAATTATCGAACGTTCCGTGAAAATGGGTGCATACGAAACGTCTATTTTACCCTTTGAAGATTGTTGTACGGTATTTTTGCCCGATTTTCCTGCGATTCGCCCTAAGCTTGACGAAATTGCAAGGGAAGAAAGCAAGCTGGACGTGGAAGCGCTTATAGAGGAAGCGTTTGCAAGCATTGAAAAGATAAAAATCTGATGTATGGTTATGTAACAGCCCCGACCGATTTCGGTCGGGGCTTTGCTTATTCGTCCCACCAGTCTTTTTGTAACATTTCGTCGTCGTTTGCCGCAGGGTTGCTTTGCGTGTTGATTTCAGGTAAACGTATTTCTTCGCCGTATTTGTCTTGAAAATAAGGGGTGACAGTATAGACGTATCGTTTGTTTCGCTCTATCCTTTCATCAATGAAAACGGGTAAGGCAACACCGTCGTAAACAGTAGTATGCGTCACATAATCGTATCGTGAAATGCGATAATTGTACGGCAGTTGTTCGTGAGAAGTAAAGTGTATTTCAACTTGTCCATTTTGATATTTTACCATAGGTAAAGGTATGCTGGGATTGCTGAAAACGCTTGATTTTCTTGTGGGTACGGCGTGCAAGGCAAAAAGCTCTTGCAGTTGGTAATTTACGGGCGCAAGGTCGTCGGCAAGCAATAAAGTATGCGTGTCATAATAGCTAATGCTATCCAACGCAACCGTTACAACGTCGCGCGGCTTTTCAAAGGGTGAAATTTCTTTGTTTTGCTGTGTGTATGCTTCCTGCAAAAGCTGGTTGATTTGCAAAAGATAATTGCACGGTAATCCGCCGCCCGTATCGTCTATCAACGCTCCCGATGAATTTCCAAGCCACACCCCCACGCAGTCGCGCGTAGTGTACGACACGGCGTATGCGTCGCTGTTGCCTTTATCCGTGCCTGCCGTGCCCGTTTTTGCTGCAATTTCAAAGGGCAGAGTACGCAACTTTTTTGCCGTCCCCGTCTTTGCGGCTGTTTGTAACATATTCGTCGTCAAATACGCAGTCGAAGCGGAAAAAACACGCTTTGGCGCGTCCTTTCGTTCATACAAAACCTTTCCGTCTATTTCCACTTTGGAGATAAATCGACCGCAAATATATTCTCCGCCGTTTGCAAAGGTGGCGTAGGCGGAGAGCAGGTCGTGGAAAGCAAACCCGTTTTTCATTCCCCCAAGCGCCAAGGCCAGCGACAAATCCTGTTTTTCCACCGACAAGCCCATTTCCGCTAAATATTGCGTAGCTTTTTGCAAGCCTAAGCTCTCCAAAACCTTTACGGCAGGCACGTTGTAGCTTTGCGCAAGCGCTTCGCGCGCGCTTACGTAGCCGTGAAACTTCCCGTCGTAATTATCAGGGCTGTAACCGCCGTAATTGATTTTTTCGTCTAAAATGGGCGTAGCCGGGGACAGGAAATTTTCCTGCAAAGCAGGCGCGTAGACAAGCAAGGGCTTTAACAAAGAACCGGGCAAGCGCGGTATAGCGCCCACGGTGGATACACACGCCTTAAACGCCTGCGTTTGCGTGTCTAATACGGTGGCTGTAAAATCGGATTTTGTATGCGCGCCAACGGCGTTTTCTAAAATTTCCTGCGTTTGCGGTTGCAAATAAGTGAAAATTTCAATTTTGCCGCTCGCCGTCAAATCCACGCTTTCCGCGATGTCGGTCAATTCATTAAAAACGAAATGCAAATATCCCAAATGCTCCTTGCTTTCCGTGGGCGCAGTGGGTAGCGGCTCCTGCATGGCTTCGTTGAGCTGCGCCGTAGTGATGGCGTTGCCGCTGAGCATAATTTGCAAAACGACCGCTTTGCGTTTTTGGCAATTTTCCGCACTTTTGAAAGGAGAATAATTGTTTGGAGAGCGCAATAGCCCTGCTAAAATAGCCGAATCCGCCAAGTTTAACTCACTTGGCGTTTTGTCAAAATAAAACCGCGCCGCCGCGCGCAAGCCAAAGCAGTTATGTCCAAAATACACGACGTTTAGGTACTTTTCCAAAATTTCGTCCTTTGTGTATTTGCGCTCTAACGCCCTTGTCAATTTCCACTCTTTTAGCTTACGATTTATGGTTTTTTCCTGTGTTAAATGGGTGTTTTTGATAAGCTGTTGCGAAATAGTGGACGCGCCTTCACGAAAGGAGCGTGATTTCAAATTATTGATTGCCGCCTTGACGATACGGCGAAAATCAAACCCGTTATGCGTATAAAAACGCTTATCTTCCACGCCGACAAACGCCGCGCGCGTATGCAAGGGCACGTCGCTAAGCGGCACCGTTTGCTTACCGTCTGCGGAAAACGCGTCGACATTATTTCCATAGGCGTCGTATACAATTACGTTTTGACTGCCAAGCAGTAGCTTTTCATGGGAAAGCTGAACGTGTGCCGTAACGGAAAAATAGTAAGCGATAGCAAAAATTAAAAACGCCAAAAACAAAAAGAATATAATGGAAAAAAGTTTACGTAAAAGTCTCATTGTCAACAGTATTTGCTTGTTTTTTTGTTTTTATCACTTGTTTGTTTATAAAAATGCCAAGCAAAATCGTCTAAAAACGCCGCAAAGACTTGCTAATTAGTAAAAAATGGAGTATAATAAAATAAATTACTATGCGCGCGCGTAGGCGAACGCAACTTTTTTGGATAAACACAATGGAAAGAAAAGAAAAATATCATATCGTCACGTACGGCTGTCAAATGAACGTGCACGAATCGGAAAAAATCGCAGGGATTTTATGCGAAATGGGCTATGAAGAAACGCAAACGCTTAACGATGCGGATATTATCGTGTTCAATACCTGCTGTATCCGTGAAAATGCGGAAAATCATGCGTTTGGCAATATCGGCGCCCTGAAAAAACTTAAAAAACAAAAACCGTCCTTGCTTATAGCAGTGGGCGGTTGTATGACGCAGGAAACGGGCAAAACGGAAGTATTGAAAAAGAAATTTCCGTTTATAGACATTATGTTCGGCGCACTCAATTTAGAAGAATTGTCTGCGCTTATCAAACAGAAAAAGCAACAAAAAAAGCGCGTAATTCAAATTCGCGAACAAGCAGGGGCGATTGACGAAAGCATCGTGCCGTTTAGAACAAGCTATCCCAACGCTTGGGTAAATATTACGTACGGTTGCAACAATTTTTGTTCCTATTGCATCGTTCCATACGTGCGTGGGCGTGAACGCTCGCGAAAAGCGGAAGATATCGTAAACGAAGTGCGCGCTTTGGTAAAAGACGGCTATAAGGAAATTACGCTCCTTGGTCAAAACGTCAATTCCTACGGTGCGGATGGGAGCACGGGAAAAACGTTTGCACAGTTGCTTGACGAAGTGGCGTCTATCGACGGAAAATTTCGCGTGCGTTTTATGACCAGCCACCCCAAGGATTTCAACGAAGACGTTGTTAAGGTAATGCAAAAGCACGATAAAATATGTAAGCTTGTGCATTTGCCCGTGCAATCGGGTTCGAATAGTATTTTGCGCGAAATGAACAGACGCTACACGCGCGAAAAATACCTTGCCGAAGTGGAAATGTTGAGAAAGCATATTCCGCAAGCGGAGCTTACTACGGATATTATCGTCGGCTTCCCCGGGGAAACGGAAGAAGATTATTTGCAAACGGAAGCGCTTGTCAAGCAGGTAGATTTTGCATCGGCGTTTACGTTTGTGTATTCCAAGCGCCAAGGCACGCGCGCGGCGGAGATGCCCGACCAAATTCCCGAAGAAATCCAAAAGCAACGCATTATGCGCCTTGTAGAGCTTGTCAATACGCTCACACGCCGTAAATCGCAAAAATATGTGGGTAAGACGGTGGAAATTCTTTGCGAAGACTACGATGAGAAAAAAGGACTGTATTTGGGCCGCGATGAATTTGGGCGTATGGGCTATTTTGAAAGCCCGACGAACGTAGTGGGTGAATTTATCAAATTGAAAGTAACGAAGGCCAACGGCATTTCGTTGTATGGAGAAATTGTCAACAAATAAGGTAGGAAAAAGTTATGGCACTTTCACAAATGATGCAACATTATCTTTCGATGAAAGAGAAATATAAAGACTGCGTTTTATTTTACCGTTTAGGCGACTTTTATGAAATGTTTTTTGAAGACGCCTTGGAAGTTTCACGCATTTTAGATTTGACGCTTACGGGCAGAGATTGCGGTTTGGAAGAACGCGCGCCTATGTGCGGTATTCCTTTCCACGCGGCGGACGCGTACGTGGCTAAGCTTGTGGCGGCAGGAAAAAAAGTTGCCATTTGCGAACAAGTTTCCGATCCCAAACAAGCTGGCAAGGGCTTGGTGGAGCGCGACGTAATCCGCGTGGTTTCCGCGGGTACGGTGATTGAAGAAGAATTTTTAGAAGAAGGACAAAGCAATTATATTGCTTGTATCACTAAAACGCAGGACGGCGCGGCGCTGGCTTGGACGGATATCACTACGGGCGAATTTTTCGCGGAAGAATTTATCGGCGAAAGCATAGAAGACGCGGTTGGTAAACTTGTAAAATTGTCCGTTGCGGAAGTCATTTGCAACGAAGAAATGTTGCTTGCGGCAAAAGACGTTAAGGAAGTCAAGCATGGTTTGTTGCCTGCGTTTTCCTGCTACGTGCCTTGGGCGTTTAACGTAAAGCACGCGGAAAAGAATTTGCTGGAACAGTTTGCCGCCGTTTCGCTTGGCGCTTATGGTCTTTCGGGAAAAGACAACTTGATTGCAACGGCAGGCGCATTGATTGCCTATCTTCGTGAAACGCAAAAGCACGCGCTTAAAAATATCCAGTCCATCAAGGTCGTCCATCGCGACGCGTTTATGGAGCTGGACGCAATTGCCGTGCGTAATTTGGAAATTTTGAAAAACAATGCGGAAAACAAGAAATACGGTTCTCTTTTGTGGGTGCTTGACAAAACGCAAACGGGCATGGGTGCGCGCCTTTTGCATAGGATGCTGCTTTCGCCCCTTAAAGATATAGAGCAAATCAATTACCGTCAAAACGGCGTGGAAGAGCTTGTAAACGCGGCGGTTGCGCGTGTAGGGTTATACGAAACGTTGCACACCATCGGCGACGTAGAGCGTATGGCAGGGAAAATTTCCAACGGCAATTTTCACCCCAAAAACTGTTTGGCGTTGGCGGCGGCGTTGAACGCATTACCGTCTTTGAAATTTCAGCTTAGCGGTTTTTCTTCGCCTATTTTACGCGACGTAGACGCAGGGCTTATCGATATGAAGGATATTGCCGATTTATTGACGGCGGCAATCGACGAAGAAGCAGGCGCTATGATGAAGGACGGCGGCTATATCAAAGCAGGTTTTCATCAAGAGCTTGACGAACTTCGCAATATCAAAGAAACTAACGAACGCATCATCAAGGAAATCGAAGTACGTGAACGGGAACGCACGGGCATTAAAACCTTAAAAACGGGCAATAACCGCGTATTTGGGTATTATATCGAAGTGAGCAATTCCTTTAAGGATAAAGTACCGCCCGAGTATATCCGTAAGCAAACGCTGACAACAGGCGAAAGATATATTACGGAAGAGCTGAAAATGTTGGAAGAGCGCGTGTTCACAAGTGCGGAACGCGCCCTGCAAATCGAAGTGCAAATTTACAATAAAATTTTGCAAATTTTGACGGATAGATTGACGGATTTGCAAACGATAGCGTCGTCGGTTGCCTTGCTGGATTGCTTGGTGTCCTTTGCTACGGTTGCAAAAGAACGCAAATACGTTCGTCCGCAAATACTGGATTTTGGCGAAGCGCTGCAAATCACCGACGGCCGCCATCCCGTAGTGGAAGCCATTTCCAAGGAACGCTTCGTGCCTAACGACACGCTTTTGGACAACGGCGAAAACCGTTGCGCCGTGATTACCGGCCCGAATATGGCTGGTAAAAGTACGTATATGCGCCAAGTGGCGTTGATTGTGCTTATGGCGCACGTGGGGGCGTACGTGCCCGCAAAGGCGGCGAAAATTCCGCTTACCGACCGCATTTTTACGCGTGTAGGCGCAAGCGATAATCTCATTTTCGACCAAAGTACGTTTATGGTGGAAATGACGGAAGTTGCCGCGATTTTACAACGCGCAACCAAGGATAGCTTGCTTGTTTTGGACGAAGTAGGCAGGGGGACAAGTACCTACGATGGTTTGTCGATTGCTTGGTCGGTGATCGAGTTTTTAACCAAGCACGTACAAGCAAAAACGCTGTTTTCCACGCATTATCACGAACTTACGGAGCTTGAAAATACGCTGGACGGCGTGAAAAATTATAAGGTAACCGTCAAGGAGTTAAACGGCGCGGTAGTATTTTTAAGAAAAATTGTCCGCGGCAGTGCGCATCGCAGCTTCGGTATTGAAGTTGCCGCGCTTGCAGGCGTTCCTAAGGAAGTAACGCAGCGCGCGAAAAATATCTTAAAAGCACTGGAAAAGAACGATTTGGTCGGCAATAAAAAGACGATTGTCGATATGGAAATCGACGAAACGCAGGAAGCAAAAACGTACAGTGAAACGGAAAGAGTGCTTTTGGATATCGACGTGAACACGCTTTCGCCTATGCAGGCGTTGATGCTTATCAGCGACTTGAAAGAAAAGTTACAATCGGAGAATTGATATGGCTAAAATAAATATTTTGCCCGCAAGTGTATACAACCGCATCGCCGCAGGCGAAGTGATTGAGCGCCCGTATTCCGTCGTAAAAGAGTTGGTGGAAAACGCGTTGGACGCAGGCGCGACGGAAATATCGGTATATATCGAAAACGGCGGCAAACAGCTTGTCCGCGTGGTGGATAACGGTTGCGGTATCGAACGCAGTGATTTGCAATCGGCGTTTTTACCGCACGCGACCAGCAAAATCGCCAAAGCGGAAGATTTGGACAGCATTTTAACGCTGGGTTTCCGTGGGGAAGCTGTAGCGTCGATTGCGTCCGTTTCTACCATGACCATCACGTCGAAAACGGCAGGCAATAAATGCTATCGCTTAACGTCCAAATGCGGTGTGCTTGGCGAAATTAAAGAAGCGGCGGACGGCGGCGACGGCACGGACGTGCGCGTGGAAGGACTTTTCCAAAATACGCCCGTGCGCTTAAAATTTTTGAAATCGGATAAAGCGGAAGAAACGGACGTAACAACTTTTGTTTCTCGCTTTATTTTATCGCGCCCCGACGTAGCGTTTACCTATTATGCGAACGATAAAAAGATTTTGCAATCGTTTGGCGGCGGTATGGAAGAAGCGTTTTTAGGCGTATACGGCGCAACCGCGCTTTCCCGTTGTTATAAAATCGACGCAGTGAAGCACGGAATTCGTTTACGCGGTTATATCGGCGATCAAAACTTTTTCAAACCGAATAAAAGCTATCAAAGCACGTACATTAACGGCAGGTATGTGTTGAACACCACGCTTGCAACGGCTATTTCCACCGCATACGGCGGATACGCAATGAAAAGGCAATATCCTTTCTACGTCTTGTATTTGCAAATGCCGCCGGAAATCGTCGACGTAAACGTACACCCTAATAAAACGGACGTGCGTTTCCCCGATAACAATATGATTTTCGGCATCGTGCATACGATTATTCGGGACGTAATCGACGGGAACGCGAAGGCGCTTGAATACGTTGTGCAAAGCGCGCAACCGCCCGTGGAAGCGCAAACAAAAGTAGAAGTTCAAGCAAAAGAGAAAACGGCGCCGACGAAAACGCTGTCGCAGTCCATTTTGGAGCAATCCGCGCAAGAAAAGCAGGAAATAAAAACGCAAAGCAATCCAGCGGCGTCCGTGTTTGATTTTTCCACGTTGACTTATGAAGACGCACAGCGTGAACTCAAAGAAAGCGCGCCGCACTTCGGCGGTTCAAAGCACGGAGAAGAAACTGCGCAAAAAACGCCTAAAAACGACCTGCCTTTGGGAGAAGACGGTTTGCCTTTGGGGTTTATTCCAAAAGAGAAACTGGGGCCGTATACGGGCAAAATGCGCCGTCTTAGCGTATTTGAAGAAAAGCTGCCGCCTATTCCCACATCGAAAAATCCAGCAAAGCTGTTGAAAAAATATCCCGATTTATACTATGAAAAGTTATATATCGAATTTAACGACCCTGAACGCGAAAAGAAAAAAGCAGGTGAAGCGACAAATCCCGAAGAGAAAGATTATTTTGAAGAAAACAAGCGCTATTTGGCGGAAATGGAAAGCAAGGCGCAGCAAAATAAAATCGACGTTACCGTTTGTAAGTATGCAGGCAAGCTGTTTAATACCTATTTGCTGTATGAAATGGGCGACGACGCGTATATTATCGATCAGCACGCCGCGCACGAACGGTTGATTTTCAATCGCTTAAAAGAACGTATGCAAAACAGAGACGTGCCTACGCAAGCTATGCTTTTGCCTTTTGAATTGCAGGTAAACGCTTTTGAAGCGGAATTTATGCGCGCACATTTGCAAAATATTCAAGCGATGGGCTTTGAAATTGAAGAAGAAGTTGAAAATACGTTTAAGGTATATGCAATTCCTATGGACTTGCAAAACATAGATTTGAATAAATTTTTCAATGATATTCTTGGCGAAATTCACAATTTCAAGGCGATTAAGCTGGAAGATATCTTAAAGGATAAGCTTGCGTCGGCGGCTTGTAAGGCGGCGGTTAAGGGCGGCAATGATTTGACGGAAATGGAAGTAAACGCATTGTTTGCGCTGATGGACGGCGATATGGGCTTAAAATGTCCGCACGGCAGACCGGTTGTTGTAAAAATGTCGAAAACACAGCTGGAAAAAATGTTTAAGAGGATTGTCTAATGGCGAAAGTTTTGGTGGTTTGCGGTGCAACGGCGTCGGGGAAAACTTCGCTGGCAATCGAATGCGCAAAACGCTTAAATACGGAAATTATATCTGCGGATTCTATGCTTGTTTATAAGGGATTAGACGTAGGTACGGCAAAACCGAGCATGCAAGAACGCGACGGCGTTGTGCACCATCTAATCGACGTGGTTGCTCCAAAATGCAGTTTTTCCGTAAGCGATTACGAAGCAAAAGCGTTGCCGATTGTAGAAGACTTGCTTGGGCGTGGCAAAACGCCTATTATTTGCGGCGGTACGGGGTTTTATATCAACGCGCTCTTATATAAAAGTCAATTTGGTAACGTAGGAGCAAATGAAGAAATCCGCGCAAAATACGAACGCTTACAGGAAGAATACGGAAACGAGTATGTACACGCGCTTTTGCAGGAAAAAGATCCCGAAAGCGCGCAAAAATTGCACATAAACGATGTAAAACGCGTAATTCGCGCGCTGGAAATATACGATTTGACGGGAAAGCCCAAATCGGAGCAATGCGATTTGCCTATTCCGCGTTTTGATTTTGTTGCCGTTTCCATCAATCACGATAGACAAACGCTGTATGAGCGCATCAACCTGCGCGTAGAGCAAATGTATGAAAACGGCTTAAAACAAGAAGTGCAAACGCTTTTAGAAAGCGGAATAAACAAAGCGATGCAATGTATGCAGGGAATCGGTTATAAAGAAATTGTCGAAGGCATAGAGCAGGGCTTGGCGGACGAAGAAGTGCAAGAGCTTATCAAAAAAAATACGCGTAATTACGCAAAGCGTCAAATCACTTTCTTTAAACGTTTGCAAAATCACGTGTATTTATCGCCCGAAAAGGCAAATGCAGACGCAGTATTGAAACTTTTATGAGCTACTATGTCACACATAATACCTATGTCTGGCATAGTACAAAAACAAAAGGATAATTTTATGAATATTCAAGAATTGATAAAAAAGAGCGAAGAAAAACTTACAAAAAACTTTGAAAAAGCGGATAAAATCAGCGAATTTAACCAAGAAAAGGTGTTGAAAGCGTTTAATAAGCATTCGGTAGCAATTCGCCATTTTAACGGTACGACGGGGTACGGATACGGCGACGATGGCAGATTTACGCTTGGTCAAGTGTACGCAGACGCGCTTGGCGGCGAAGCGGGGATTGTATCGCCTGCATTGTTAAGCGGTACGCACGCTTTGACGGTCGCGCTGTTTGGTGTGCTTAGAACGGGCGATGAAGTGCTTTGCATTTCGGGTATGCCGTACGATACCCTGCGCGGCGTTATTTACGGCGACGGTAACGGTTCGCTTAAGGATTATCAAATCGGTTTTACCTGCGTGGATTTAGATGAAAACGGCAAGTTTGATAAGCAATCGATTGCGCGTGAAATGGCAAAAATCGGCGATAAATTGAAAATGGTTTATATTCAACGTTCGCGTGGGTATGAGCTTCGCGATGCGTTCACGGTTGCTGAAATCGGCGATATATGCGCGTACGTGCGTTTGCTTGGCTTTACGGGCTGTATTTTCACGGATAATTGCTACGGCGAATTTGTGGAAACGCAAGAACCTTGCGACGTTGGCGCGGACGTAGCGGTGGGTTCGCTTATAAAAAATCCCGGTGGCGGTTTGACGCCAACGGGCGGTTATATCGTGGGTAAAGCGGAGTATATCGAAAATATCGGCAAACGTTTGACAGCACCTTCGGTTGGCAACGAAGTAGGTTCGTACGCATACGGTTACCGACTGTTCTATCAAGGATTGTTTATGGCACCGCACGTTGTAAATCAAGCGATTAAGGGCAGTTTGCTCATCGGGCAATGTATGCAGGAGCTTGGCTATGAAAATTTCCCGAAGCTGGACAAAACGCCTGCGGATATCACGCGCGCTATTCGTTTTGATACCGCGGAGCAACTTTGTTCGTTTATTCAATCCGTGCAGGAAGCGTCGCCCGTAGACAGTTTCGTAACGTTAGAGCCGTGGGATATGCCGGGGTACGACAGCAAGGTGATTATGGCGGCAGGGTGCTTTGTCGAAGGTTCGTCCATTGAACTTTCCGCCGACGCGCCCGTGAAGGAGCCGTACACAGCGTATTTCCAAGGTGGTTTGACGTATGAACATTGTAAATATGCGCTCAAAAAGATTTTAGAAAAATTGACGTAAGCAAAATAAAAGACGGTTTTCGTAAAGAAGACCGTCCGTTTTTTATTTGGTTAAATCCCAGTCGATAGGCGCAATGCCGTGGGCTTGTAAATAATCGTTGGTTTTAGAAAAATGCTTGCAGCCGAAAAATCCGTTGTATGCGGAAAGGGGGGACGGGTGCGCGCATTCCAAAATCAAATGCTTGGCAGTGTCGATAAGCGGTTTTTTACTGCGTGCGTTACCGCCCCAAAGGATAAACACCACGTTTTGCTTTTGATCGGAAATAAGTTTAATAACGCTATCGGTAAACCAAGCCCAACCGCATTTTGAGTGAGAATTTGCTTGATGCTCACGCACGGAAAGGGAAGTGTTCATAAGAAGCACGCCTTGCTTTGCCCATTTGGTCAAATTGCCCGATTTTGGCAAATCACAACCAACGTCCGCCTGTAATTCCTTGAAGATATTTTGCAGTGACGGCGGTTTGTCTATGCCGTCTTGCACAGAAAAGCACAAGCCATGCGCCTGTCCTACGTTATGATAGGGGTCCTGCCCCAAAATTACCGCTTTCAAATTGCTAAATTGTGTGTAGCGAAAGCAGTTATACAAATCGTACATATCGGGATATACGACGTGATTTCGATATTCATCTAACAAAAACTTGCGGATTTTTTGATACCGTTCGTCTTGAAAAAGCGGTGTGAGCCGTTCGTTCCAGTCGCCTAAATCAATCATAATTGCTCCTTATAATTGCGCAAAAATAGCAGGCAATTGCGCTTTCAAATGCGCCAACGCCTTATCCTTATTCACCAAATATTGTTCGGTCGTGCTGCCGCTGCCTGCAAGGTCGGAAATCGCCTTGAACGCGTACATGGGTACCTGCGCCGCCAAAGCAGTTTGCGCAATCGCAGCCCCTTCCATGTCGCGGATATCCGCTTGCAGCTCCTTGGTAAGCAACGCGTAATCGTCCAAGCTGTCGTTAAATCTATCCGCCGTACCCAAGTGTTTGCCAGGGTAGTCAAGCGAAGTAACGGACAAGGGCAAATACGGCTCTTCATATTCGTTCAAAGTGCCCATTTTCGTGCCGTTTAATTGTACCAAGTCAAAATCAAACTGTACGGCTTTGGAAATAGCGTACACTTGGCAAAGCTCCACGCCGCTGTTCAAACCGCCTGCAACGCCGAAATTGAGCAAGCAATCGACCTTAAAAGACGATATAAGCATTTGTGCGCCGATGGCGGCGTTGACCTTTCCCACGCCGCAAATACACAAAACGACGTCCTTTTCAAACGCTTTACCGATAAAAATTTGTTTTCCGCATTGTGTCAACGAACGCGTAATTTGCATTTCGCTAAGTAAAATATCCGCTTCGCTTTGCATTGCAATCACTGCACCGATCATATTTTTTCTCCTTTTGTATAAAAAGACAAGCTGTTTTATTGCCTTTCTGTTTTTTTTGTGTTACAATGATAGAGTAATAAATTCCGCGTCTGTAAAATCTTGTTCCGCACAAACGGTCAACAGTATATCACCCAAAGTAAAACGTGTCAACCGTACGGGGAGTGGAATTTCGTTATAAAAAAGCGCGTCGTTTTCCAAACGCAGCTTATACAAATCGTGCGCCAGCGTGCCCCCAAGCCATTTTACGGCGCTTTCCTTTGCCGTCCAGTGTTTGAGAAAGGATACGCTGTCGACAATTTCTTTGCGCTCTTGCGTAGAAAAGCGTTTGATGATAGGCGTATAATCCACTTGGCGTGTTTGATATTCCGCGTCAATACCTATGTTTTCCTTGGAAAAGGCGATAAACAGCTTATCCTTAGTGTGCGATACGGAAAAGAAAAAAGGCGTTTGTCCTTGCACGGACAAAAAGGGCTTGCCGTGGTCGCCGCGTATAACGGTGGCTTCGTTTAGTTGAAAATAAGCGGATACAATGCTTAAAACAGCTTGTTCACTGCTTGTATAAGCGGTTTTATCCGCAATAAATATTTTTTTCATATATCATATTATAACAGGAGAGAAAGAAAATGTCAAGAGCTGAAAAGGCAAAACAATTATTCTTGCAAGGTTATGCATGTTCGCAAGCAGTTGCGCTTGCGTTTGCGGACGTTATGGAGATGGACGAAGGAGACGTTGCAAAAATTGCGTTACCCTTTGGCGGTGGATTTGGGCGGTTGCGTTTAACCTGTGGTGCGGTAAGTGGTATGGCTTTCGTTTACGGCAAAACGTGTGTGAGTGCGGAAAATACGCCGGAAAATAAAGCGAATACGTATGCGGTAACCCGTGAGCTCTGCCAAAAATTTCAAGAACAATGCGGAAGCCTTATTTGCGGAGAATTGTTAAACGCGATGAACGTACCCGTAGAAGTGGGCGGAACCCCCGAAGCACGCACGGAAGAGTATTATAAGAAGCGTTCGTGTGCAGATATCGTGTATACGGCAACGGAAATTTTGGAAAATTTCTTAGAAGAAAAAGGAATTATATAACGATGAGCGATAAAAAACAGCGGAGAAACTTCCGCTGTTTTTTGTGTATATATTGCTTTTATTTGTTGCCCTTGGACACGTTGAAATAATATTCCACAACGTCGCCGTCTTGCATTACGTATTCCTTACCTTCGGAGCGCACTTTGCCTTTTTCCTTGGCTGCAGGTATAGAACCAAGCTCTACAAGCGTTTGCCAGTTGACTACGTCCGCGCGGATAAAGCCCTTTTCAAAATCGGTGTGAATTTTGCCTGCGGCTTGCGGCGCTTTCGTGCCGTTGACAATCGTCCAAGCGCGCGTCTCCTTTTCACCTGCCGTGAGATAGGAAATCAAACCAAGCAACGCATATGATTTTTTGATAAGTCTATCCAAACCGCTTTCGCCAAGCCCAAATTCTTCCATAAAAATCGCTTTGTCTTCGGGATCCATTTGCGAAAGCTCTTCTTCGGTTTTTGCGCAAATTACCAAAACTTCCGCGCCTTCTTTTGCTGCAAAATCCTTGACAAGTTTGACAAAGGGCAGGGTGTTTTCGTCTTTGCCCATATCGTCTTCCTTGATATTCGCCGCGTAAATCACGGGCTTCACAGTCAACAAGAAGCAATTTTTCATAAACTCTTGTTCTTCGTCCGTCATAGGGAAGTTGCGCGCGGGCTTTTCACTTTCCAAATGCGCGTATAAGCGTTCCAAAAACGCGTATTCTTCTTGCGCTTTTTTATCCGCGCCGCCGCGTGCTTGTACCTTGACCTTATTCATACGGTTTTGTACAGCTTCCATATCGGAAAGCACGAGCTCCAAATTGATGGTTTCTATATCCGTAACAGGGTCTATCTTGTTGTCTACGTGCGTAATATTGCTGTCTTCAAAACAACGGACTACGTGTACGATTGCGTCCACTTCGCGGATATGCGACAAAAATTTATTGCCCAAACCTTCGCCCTTGGACGCGCCTTTTACAAGCCCTGCAATATCCACGAATTCGATAACGGCAGGGGTGATTTTTTTGCTTGCGTACAACGCGGCAAGCTTGTCCAACCGTTCGTCGGGTACGGCAACTACGCCCACGTTGGGCTCAATCGTGCAGAAAGGATAGTTTGCGCATTCCGCACCGGCGTGCGTGATTGCGTTAAAAAGAGTGGATTTGCCTACGTTGGGCAGACCTACAACGCCAAGTTTCATAAATTTTTACTTCCTTTTGAAAAACAAACGGTGTTTTTCGTGAATTTTCCTATCTATTATAATACAAAAAATAAAATTTAGCAAATTAAAGTTGGCTAAATTGAAAAAATAGTTGCTCATTTATGAAAAATATGGTATATTATTATGGATAAAGATAAATTTAGCAGGTGAACGTATGGATTACAAGAAACACATAGCGGACAAAATCAACGTAGAAGGCGTAAGCAAGGAAGAAATTTACGAAACGATTGCTTTGCCCCCAAATACGGAAATGGGCGATTATGCTTTGCCTTGTTTTAAGTTTGCAAAGGTAATGAGAAAAAGCCCCGTTATGATTGCGGAACAATTAAAGAAAGAAATTGCAACGGACGAAGTGATCAGCGAAGTTTCCGCTGTGAACGGGTATTTGAATTTCAAAATCAATAAAAACGCGTTTGTGCAAGCAACGCTGGATAAAATTTTAACGCAAAAGGACGCATACGGCGCAAGCGACGAAGGCGAAGGTAAAACCATTTGTATCGACTATTCGTCCATCAATATCGCAAAACCGTTCCATATAGGACATTTGTCCACGACGGTGCTTGGCGGTGCACTGTATAGAATTTTTAATTTCCTGGGCTATAAAACGGTAGGTATCAACCATTTGGGCGATTACGGCACGCAATTCGGTAAGCTGATTTCCGCGTTTAAGCGTTGGGGGGATAGGGAAACGATTGAAAAGGGCGGTATTCGCGCGTTGAACGAACTGTACGTGCGTTTCCATCAAGAAGCGGAAGAACATCCCGAATACGACGACGAAGCGCGCGCGTATTTCAAGAAAATCGAACAGGGCGACAAAGAGTGCCAAAAGCTTTTCAAGTGGTTCAAAGAACTCACTTTGAAAGACGTGCAAAAAATCTACGATATGTTGGATATCCATTTTGATTCGTACGCAGGCGAAAGCTTTTTTTCCGATAAAATGGGTCCCGTAGTCGACGAATTAAAACAAAAGGGCTTGTTGCAAGAAAGCCGTGGCGCGCAGGTGGTGGATTTGGAAGCTTACGGTATGCCCCCTTGTATGATTTTGAAATCGGACGGCAGCTCCTTGTACGCAACGCGTGATATGGCGGCGGCAACGTATAGAAAGGCGGAATACGATTTCTATAAATGTTTATATGTCGTTGCATATCAACAAAACCTGCACTTCAAACAATTCTTTAAGGTGCTTGATTTGATGGGCAAGGACTGGGCAAAAGATTTGGTGCACGTAGCGTACGGCATGGTATCGCTGGAAGAAGGCACGATGTCTACGCGTAAGGGCAACGTAGTGTTCTTGGAAGACGTTATCCATAAATGCATCGAAAAAGCATATACGATTATCGACGAAAAGAACCCCGATTTGGAAAATAAACAAGACGTAGCGCAAAAAGTGGGCGTTGGCGCGGTTATCTTCGGCGCGCTGTATAACAATAAAATTAAAGATATCGTGTTCTCGTACGACAAAGTGCTTACGTTCGATGGGGAAACGAGCGTGTACGTGCAATACACCTGCGCAAGAGCCAAATCAGTATTGCAAAAGGGCGGAGTACCTACTGCCTACGAAATTCCTGTATTGAGCACGGAAGAAATTGATTTGGTGAAAGCGTTGTCGGTATTCCCCGAAACGGTGCGTGCGGCGGCGGAAAAATACGAACCGTCCTTGATTGCGCGTTTTGCCGTAGATGTAGCGCAAAAGTTCAACAAGTTCTATTTTGATTGCAAAATTTTGGCGGCGGAAGACGAAAAGACAAAAAATTTCCGTCTTGCACTCACGAACGCAACGCTGCAAGCATTGAAAAATGCGTTCACGCTCCTTGGTATCGGTATTCCCGACAAAATGTAACGAAAACAAAAATAAACAGGTCAAGCAAATGCGTTTGCTTGGCTTGTTTTTCTATATGTCACCCTACGGAAAAAATTATAAATCATACACGGAAAAAATTATAAAAACTTTTTTCTTCCAAACAGTTCCATTTTTGAGAAAAATATGTTATGATTAAAAGAGTGCGTTAGGAGTGTGGGTATGTCAGACAAAATTCCCTACGAAAATTTAATGGAGCGTATCAACCCGAAAAAGAGCGGCGACCACGCGTGGTTTTTATCTCTTTTAGACGAAGAAACGCAAAAGCGTTATGAAGACGAGCATATGGCGGCGGTGATGCAAATGTTGCGCATTGTCCGTATTCGCGCGCACAAACGCGCCATTGTATTGGCAAAAGCGGAAATTAAGCGTTTGGAGCAAGAAGAAAATTCAGCGGAGAATTATAAAGCTATCCGCGAACTGCTTGCGGAAATCAAAAAACAGGAAGAAAAAATAGAACAATACCACCCGTTTTTTGACGAACCGTATTTCGCGCGTATGGATTTGATTGATAACGTAGAAGGGTATAACAGCTATTATATCGGGAAAAAAGGCGATGTAAAGCTGGAAATTGTCGACTGGCGTGCGCCGATTGCAAGAAGATATTATCAAAAAAGCTGTTCGTCGTTCAAAATTAACGAATACGAATTTAAGACGATTTTGCGCCGTGCGATTCGCGCAGCCAAAGGCCAGGTGCTGGCGTTTAAGGACGAATATTTATCCTTGCGCGATTATTTAAGCGCGGAAGAAATCAAAGACCGCGACGAAGACAACATATTAGATCCGTTTTTGAAGGAAATCATTAAAAACCGTAAGGACGAACCGTCGGTAAAGGATATTATCGAAACCATACAAGAATTGCAATATGAAATGATAACCCTGCCCGAAAAGACGAACTTTGTTTTGCAGGGCTGTGCAGGTAGTGGCAAAACGATGGTTATGCTGCATAGATTAAGTTACTTGATGTATAACAATGAAGACATCAAGCCGCGTGACGTGCTGGTTATTACGCCCAGTCAATCTTACAACGCATTTATCGACGAGCTTGCGCAAATTTTGGATTTGGAAAGGGTAAAAACGCTCACCGTGCAGGAATATTTCTTGCAGGTATTAAAGAACGAAAAAATCGACATTGCGCATAAAATTGACGAAACGCAAACGGAAATCAAGGAATATTTACAATACGTATATTCGCCCAAATTCGTGGCGGATATAGAAAAGAAAATGGGCAAGGCGTACAACGATTTATACGGCTTGTTTATCGGGGAAGAGTGTAAAGAATTTATCGATACGATATTGCGCAACTGCAACGCGCAGATTTTAGCGTACGAAGGTATTAAAAACGCGTCGATGCGCGTGCGCCGTGCAGTGCTTGGCGAAATGAAAGAGCGCAAGGAAGGCGGCTTATATTATACGCGTCCGTTCCGCTATTTGATGAACGCCATTTTGGATATACAAGACTTTTTGGGCGGTACGCTTACCAGCGAACGTGCAAAATCCCCCGATTACTTTTACCGCCAGCTTATGTCCTTTTATAAGAGTGGGTATTTGGCGGTAAATAAAACGGAAGCTGTCACGCAGGAAGCGTTAAACGATTTGGCGCA
This sequence comes from Candidatus Scatosoma sp., assembly GCA_045533485.1. Taxonomy (GTDB): domain Bacteria; phylum Bacillota; class Clostridia; order Christensenellales; family Borkfalkiaceae; genus Scatosoma. Next base: position 66,114 of record JAZSHX010000010.1, read on the forward strand.
ATTAAAAACGTCGTTGGAACAGGAAATCCGTGATTTGAAACGCTTTAAGCAAAAGGTTGGCGACGTCGACGTGTATTTATACGCCGATAGAATAGCGCGCCGCACAGAAATCGTGGAAGAGATAGACAAAGTGACGAAAAAGGTGGAAATTATTGCGGAAGGCATCACGGCTTTTGCGGAATTTTTCACTTTCCTGCGCGGAGAAAAGGAATTTGTATTGATAGGCGGCAGCGATGCGTTTATTGACGTCGTTCGTTATTTCTACCGTGAAACGGTAAAGAAATATAAGCTTGCTTACGGCATGAACTCAAACAAATTATATAAATCGGACGCGTACGCATTGTGCGTGATATGCGCACAAATTGCACAGCGGCTTACGCCTGCATACGCCTACGTGTTTGTGGATGAAGCGCAGGATATTTCTTCTTGTGAATACGATTTGATACGGACAATCAATCAAAAAGCATCGTTTAACGTGTTTGGCGACGTGGCGCAAAACGTAACGGCTTGGCGCGGAATAGAAAGCTGGGAAAACGCTTTTCCCGATTTTTCTGTGTACAGCTTAACGCAAAATTATCGTAACACCAACCAAATCGTCGATTTCGTGTCAAATCGGTTGGGGGTAAATATGCAATCGGTGGGCTACGACGGTCCGCAGGTAGAGCGTATAACGCCACGCCAGCTCACTGCGTTTTTCAAAGAAAAAAAGGGCTTGAAAGCGATTATCTGCGCCGATGCAAAAAAGGCGGAAATTCTTAAAAAATCCTATCATGACGTATCCGTTAAAAAGGTGGTTTCACGTTCAAAAATCAATGTAATGAACGTTTATGAAAGCAAAGGGCTTGAATTTTCTTCTGTGGTTGTCGTAGAAGAAGGATTATCTAATGCAGAGCTGTATATCGCCTATACGCGCGCATTGAAAACGCTGGCGGTCATTGAATAAAAAGGCAGGGGAAATATGAAAAAGCAAATTTTTTTGGTGGACGCGGACGATACCGTGCTTGACTTTCACGGCGCGTCGGAAAAAGCGTTAAAATATGCGTTTGAACAAAGTGGTTTGGCTTGGCAGGACGAATATTTGCCTAAATTTCGCGCGTTTAACGCAAAGCTGTGGGAAGCGTTGGAGCGCAGAGAATTGACGCGTGATGAGCTAATGGACACCCGTTTTTGCTTATTTATGCAGCATATCGGCTTAAAGCAGGTGGACGGAAACGCGTTTAATCGCTTATTTCTGGATTTTCTTGCGAATAATCCCATTTATATGGATGGCGCGGAAGCGTTTTTGAAAATACTCAAAACGATGGGCAGGGTGTATATCGTGACCAACGGTACGGCGTGGATACAAAAACGCCGTTTTACCATTGCAAATTTGTATGCGTATGCCGATGGCGTGTTTGTATCGCAGGCGGTCGGTGTAGATAAACCCGATAAACGGTATACGGAATACGTGATGGCGCATATCGACGGTTTTGAAAAGCAAAAAGCTGTGTGGATAGGCGACAGCTTGTCCGCGGATATCAAGGCGGCAAACGATGCAGAGATTACAAGTATTTGGTTTAATCCTGCTAAAAAGCAGTTGAACGGCACGGCATATCCTGATTATATTGTGCATAACTTTCATGACGTGTTAAAAATTTTGCAAACTGCGGACGAAAATATTTCGTCAAACGTTTGAAAAAATTGTAAAAATGTGGTATAATCATATAGAATGGCATATTTTAGTGTTATTTTTTAGTAAAATTGTTAAGTAAATAAACGCGGTTGAGGATAAAATGGCAAAAGAGCAAAACAACGAAACGAAAAAGCAAAACGATTACAGCGCGAAAAACTTAGAAGTATTAGAAGGTCTTGACGCCGTTCGTAAACGTCCCGGTATGTATATCGGTTCGACGGGCATCAAAGGACTTCACCATATTCTTTGGGAAATTGTAGACAATGCAATCGACGAAGCTGCAAACGGATTTGCAAACAAGGTTAAGGTAACATTACACGCCGACGGCAGTGCGTCGGTAGAAGACAACGGACGCGGTATTCCCACCGATATTCACCCGAAAGAAAAGGTTTCGGGTGTGCAGCTTGTCTTTACGAAATTGCATGCAGGCGGTAAGTTTGGACAAGGCAACTATGAATATTCTGGGGGATTACACGGCGTAGGCGCATCGGTTACCAACGCGCTTTCCGAATGGTTAAACGTTGAAGTGTATAGAAATAAACGCATTTATAAAATGAGTTTCCATTCTTCGTATAATGCGCGTAAGAAAAAGGTGGAATCGGGTATTCCCGACGGTCCTTTGGAAGATACGGGCATTCGTACCAACCGACAAGGCAGTTTTGTGCATTTCAAACCAGATGCAACGGTGTTTTCAGAAACTAACTTTGACTTGGAAACGGTAGAAGAAAGATTGATGCAGCTTGCCTTTTTGAATAAGGGCGTCGAAATTACGCTCATTGACGAACGCATTTCGATGGCGGAAGCTAAGCGTACGCGTATGATGTTTGCGGAAACGGCGGAAGATAGCGAAGAAATGCAAGATACGCAAGAAGAAATGGCGGAAGAAACGGAGCAAGCTCCTGCAGAAAACAATGAAGAGCAAACGTACGATTTGTTTGCTTTCGCAAAGCAAGACAACACCGCGCCCCAACAGTCGCTGTTTGAAGAAGTGGACGAGCTGGCCTTGGAAAGTGAGCCGTACCGCGTCGTGTTTAAGTTTGACGGCGGTATTTCCGATTACGTAAAGAGCTTGAACGAAGACGAGAAAAAATTGTACGCGCAACCCATTTATTATTCCACGATTAAAAATGACGTGCAAGTGGAATTTGCCATTCAGCATTATCAAGGATATCGTGAAAAGATGTTCTCTTTCGTAAATAATATTCCTACGCCCGAAGGCGGTTATCACGAAATGGGTTTCCACTCAGGGCTTACGAGAGTGTTGAATGATTTTGCGCGTAGCAACGGGTTCTTAAAAGAAAAAGATCCCAACTTCCAAGGCGACGATTTTGGCGAAGGGTTGTCGGTAGTGCTTTCCGTAAAAATCGGCACGGTACAGTTTGAAGGGCAAACGAAAACCAAGCTTGGCAACACGGAAGCGCGTCCGGCAGTGGAAAGTGCCGTAATTGAAGGCTTTAACGCTTTCAAAAACGTTCGTGGTTACAAAAAGACCATGGAAGAAATCATTAAAAAAGCACAAGGCGCGGCGAAATCGCGTATTGCGGCAAAGGAAGCTAAAGACAACGTGCGCAAAGCCAAGAAAATCGACGGCTTGACGCTTATCGGCAAGCTTGCAGGTTGTTCCGGCAGAAAACCCGAACTCAACGAAATTTTTATTGTCGAAGGGGATTCGGCAGGCGGTACGGCAAAACAGGCGCGCGTTAGACAAACACAGTCGATTTTGCCTTTGCGCGGTAAGCCGTTGAACGTAGAAAAGAAGCGTTTGGCGCAAATTCTTGAAAATGAAGAAATCCGCACGATAATCAGCGCGATCGGCGCTGGTATCGATCCCGATTTCAAGCTGGATAAAATCAATTATCATAAAGTAATCATCTTATCGGATGCCGACCAAGACGGTATGCACATAAGATGTATTTTGCTCACGTTCTTTTTCCGTTATATGCGTCCGCTTGTCAATGCGGGACACGTGTATATCGGTATGCCGCCTTTGTATAAAGTGCATAAGGGTGACAAAATCGAATATGCTTACGACGATAAAGAACTCAATGAAAAAATTGAAAAAATCGGCAAAGGGTATCAATTACAACGTTATAAAGGTTTGGGCGAAATGAGCGCCGAACAGCTTTGGGAAACGACGATGAACCCTGCCACGAGAAATCTTATCCAAGTCACGGTGGAAGACGCGGCGAAAGCGGAAAAAATGATTACTACGCTTATGGGCGATAAGGTAGAAGGCAGAAAAGAATTTTTGGCAAGATATGCAAACTTCAATAAACGCGACACGTTTATGGATAAAATTGACAAAGCGGATAAAAAGGGGGTAAACGACAATGGCGAAGAATAAGAAAGAAATTGAAATTGTCGATCCTACCGGTCAATTATTCGTTGAACCGCTTGAAAAAGTGTTGCATACGTCCATGTTGCCGTATGCAGAGTTCGTTATCCTTGACCGTGCTTTGCCGCGCGTGGAAGACGGCTTAAAACCCGTACAGCGCCGCATTTTATACACGATGAACGAAATGGGCTTAACGCCCGATAAACCGCATAAAAAGAGTGCGCGTATCGTCGGGGACTGTATGGGTAAATTCCACCCCCACGGCGATAGCTCCGTATACGACGCGATGGTGCGTATGGCGCAGGATTTCAATATGGGCAAAACGCTTGTGGACGGCCACGGTAACTTTGGTTCGGTAGACGGCGACCCTGCCGCTGCTATGCGTTATACGGAAGCGCGTATGCAACCGCTTGCACTGGAACTATTGCGTGATATCGACAAGGAAACGGTCGGTTTTTCGTTGAACTTCGACGACAGCTTGAAAGAACCTGACGTACTGCCGGGGCGTTTCCCCAACTTGCTTGTCAACGGCGCGTCCGGTATTGCCGTAGGGCTTGCAACCAACATCCCCACGCATAACTTGGAAGAAGTAATCAACGGCGTAGTGGCGTATATCGACAACCCTGCCATTTCTTTAGAAGAAATGATGGAACACGTGCCTTGTCCCGATTTTCCTACGGGCGGCGTGATTATTGCCAACGAACTTATCCAAGCGTATAAAACAGGGCGCGGCAAAATTACGTTGCGCGCCAAGATTACTGCGGAAAAGACGGACAATGGTAAAACGAATTTAGTCATTACCGAATTGCCGTATCAAGTAAATAAAGCGCAGCTTTTGCGGAAAGTGGTAGAGCTTTGCGACGAAAAGGAAAAAGAGCTGGACGGTATCGACCACGTTGCGGACGAATCGGACAGAACGGGTATGCGCGCGATTATTCGCGTAAAGAAAGATGCGGATATTCCGTCTATTTTGAAATGCTTGTATAAATATACCGATTTGGAAGTTACGTTCGGTATCAATATGGTTGTGATTGCCGACGGGAAACCCCAACAGCTTGGCTTGATGGAAATTATCCGTCATTACGTGAAATATCAACAACAGGTTATCAAGCGCAGAACGCTGTTTGATTTGAAACGCGCGGAGCAACGCTGCCACGTTTTGGAAGGGTTGATTATCGCCGTTCAAAATATCGACGAAGTGATTGCGATTATCAAAAAATCGGAAAGCACGTCGGACGCGCGTAGTAAATTGATGGCGCGTTTTGAAATCAGCGAAGTGCAAGCGCAAGCCATTTTAGATTTGCGTTTGGCAAGATTGACCAAGCTTGAAATTTTTAATTTGGAACAAGAATTGAAGGAGCTGAAAAAGACGATTAAACGTCTTAGTGCGATTTCAAAAAGCGGTGAATTGCAGTTGCAAGTCGTTAAGGAAGAAATCACGGAAATCAAGGGTAAATACGGCACGCCTAGAAAATCACGGCTTGTGTTTACGCGCGAAGAAGCGGACTGCTTAGTCAATGCCGCGCCCGTGAAAAAGGTTGCGCAAGCTTGTACGTTCGTTTACACAGCGGACGATCAAGTGAAAGTGTTGACGGGAAAAGCGGTAGACGCGCTTAGCGTACCGCATACCGATAAATATAAACCGCAGTTGCTTGCTTTGCACGCAATTCCTGCAAAAACAGACAAGCGTATGTTCCTGTTCACAAATTACGGGAATTGCCACCGCTTGGATTTGTCCGACGAATCGTTGTATTGCAAGCTGGGTGAAAAGGGCGCAAGCTTAAAAGAACTTTTCAAGGATGTTGAAACGGGCGAACAGGTCGTTGCGGCGTTTGCAGTGGGTGATCGTATGCCGTACGGAAGCTTGCTGTTCTTTACCAAGAAAGGTATGATTAAAAAGAGCGACTGGGCGGAATACGACCAAAGAAAGGAAAGTTTCCAAGCGCTCAAACTGGGCGACGGCGACGAACTTATCAACGTGGAAGAAGATATTTCCCTGAACAATGCAGAAGACAGCGAAGCGGTAGATACCATTATGATTGTCACCAAAGGCGGTATTTGCTTAAACGCGGAAAAGGACGATATTCCCACGCAAGGCAGGCTTTCAACGGGGGTTCGCGGTATTATGCTCCGCGAAGACGACAGCGTAGTGCTTATGACGCAAACGAACGGGGAAGGCGAAATTGTGATTGCGACGGACGAAGGTAAGTTTAAGCGCGTGATTGCTCCGCAAATCGACGTGTCTAAGCGTTATCGCAAAGGTTCGATTATCGTAAGTATGCGCGAAGGCGCAAGCGTCGTTTCCGCAGCGTATGTAACCGAGCCGTATATGCTTGCCGTCATTAAAACGGACGATACCATTTCTGAACTTTCTACGGAAAACACTTTCCTTTGTTCGCAAAGCGCAAGGGCGATGCTGGTAACGGGTTATAAACTCAACAGCGTGGCGAAAGTAATTCCTATGCCGTATAAAAAGGCAGATTGAAAAGGTGTAAAATTAGTTATAATGCTTGAAAAAACGACATAAGATATTCCGTAATGAAATACGGAGGAATGTGGTTTTGTGGCATTATATTGAAGAGAGAGCAAGAAAATGTGCGGAGTACATTGTAGAAACGGGTTGTACCGTTCGTGCGTGTTCCGCGCATTTTGCTATCAGTAAATCAACAGTACATAAGGATGTTGCCGAACGCTTGCAATATATTGATGAAGCGCTTTATGAACAGGTGCGCCGCGTTTTAGACGTCAATTTAAGCGAACGGCATATTCGCGGCGGTATTGCAACCAAAGAAAAATATTCGCACTTAAAATAGCGAACAGATTGAAAAGATAAACACAAAGGACAATAAGCAAATGAAAACTGTGCAAGCCATCAAGCGGTTTTTTGGGTATTATAAACCGCATAAAAAATTATTTTTGACGGATTTGGTGTGTTCGTTCTTGATTTCCGTGTGCAATTTGTTTTATCCTATGATTGCACGGAATATTATCAACGATTACGTGCCCAACGGACAACTGCGTTTGTTGGTGGTTTGGGCAGTGGTGCTTGCCGCCATTTACGTAGTGAAATCGGTGCTTACCTTTATTGTCGGGTTTTGGGGACACGTACTTGGCGTGCGAATTCAAGGTGATATGCGAAAAGATTTGTTTCGCCATATCGAACGCTTATCCTTTTCCTTTTTTGATGAGAACAAAACGGGTAGCATTATGTCCAGAATCGGGAACGACTTGTTTGAAGTTTCCGAACTTGCGCATCACGGACCCGAAGACGTGTTCAATTCCTTTTTATCCATTATCGGCGCAGTGGTAATGCTCAGCATTATCAACGTTTGGCTTGCTTTGATTGTGCTTGCATACGTCCCGTTTATGATTTTCTTTGCCGCAAAGGCGCGCAATAAAATGAACGCGGCGTTTGACGATTCACGCAAGAAGGTTGCCGTTTGGAACGCGGAAATCGAATCTTCCATATCGGGTGTGCGTGTGACGAAAGCGTATAACGCGCAAGAAATTGAAAACGATAAATTTCATAAGGTAAACGAAGATTTCAAACGCGCGCGTAGCAATTCCTATCGCGCGATGGGCGGCTTTCAGGCAGGTATGGCGGCGTTTAACGACTTTTTGTATTTGATTGCGCTTATCTCCGGCGGCTTGTTCTTCTATTTTGGCAAAATCACGGTTGCCGACTTTATGGCGTATATACTTTATATCAATATGCTGATTACGCCTATCCGTACCTTAATTGCACTCTTTGAGCAAATTCAAGACGGTTTGACTGGCTTTAATCGGTTTTGTGAGCTGTTGGACACGCCTGCCGAATATGAACCGGAAAATCCCGTGCAGGCAAAAATGCAAGGCGATATCGTCTTTGATAACGTCCGCTTTGGCTATAAAAACAAAGACAGGGAAAATCAAGAAGTATTAAAAGGCGTTTCCTTTACCGTAAAACAAGGAAAAACCTTGGCGCTGGTTGGTTCTTCGGGCGGCGGTAAAACGACCATTTGTCATTTGTTGCCGCGTTTTTATATGCGTGACAGCGGCAGTATTACGATAGGCGGCGTGGATATCAATAACGTGCTTTCTTCCACGCTCCGTGAGCAAATTGCAGTGGTGCAGCAAGACGTGTTCCTTTTTTCAGGGACTATCCGTGAGAATATCGTGTACGGTTCGCCTGAAAAAACGCAAGAAGAAATTATAGATGCGGCAAAACAAGCAAATATTCACGATTATATTATGTCGCTGCCTAACGGCTACGATACCGAAGTGGGAGAACGCGGCGTTAAACTTTCCGGTGGGCAAAAACAGCGGATCTCTATTGCACGCGCATTTTTGAAAAACCCGTCCGTACTCATTTTGGACGAAGCGACCAGTGCGCTGGATAATATGACGGAAATGCAAATTCAAAGCGCGCTTTCCAAGCTTTCTTCGGGAAGAACGACCATCGTGGTAGCGCATAGACTTTCCACGGTAAAAAACGCCGACGAAATTTTGGTGCTTGTCGACGGTGAAGTAACCGAACGCGGCGCGCACGAACAGTTGATTGCAAGCGACGGGCTGTATGCGGAATTATATAAATATCAATTTAGAGAATAAAAATTCCCTTTTTAGTAAAAAATTGCAAAAAAATTCCTGAAATCTCTTGAAAAAAATTTTTTATATGATATAATAGATGAATAAATGTAAGGTTTATGTATAGGAGTACATTATGATTTATGAAATATTTGAAAAGGCGATGATCGTTTCGCAGCTTTGGCTGTTGCCCGATTTATTGCTGTCCGTGTTGCTTGGTTTTGCAATTGGGTTGGAACGCAAATTTAGGTTAAAGGAAGCAGGTATCCGTACGCATACAATCGTTTGTTTTGGCGCGGCGCTTATGATGGTTATTTCCAAGCACGCATTTGGTAGCGACGCCGATTCGGCGCGTGTAGCGGCGCAAATCGTTTCCGGTGTCGGTTTCTTGGGCGCAGGGATGATTGTGTATAAACAACACGAAGTGAAAGGGTTGACTACAGCGGCAGGCGTTTGGGCGACGGCAGGCGTAGGGATGGCTTGCGGCGGCGGTTTGTACTGGGTGGCAATCGGCGCAACGGCGTTGTTGATTGTTGTGCAATGTATTTTACATTTGCATTTCAAATTGTTTGTACATAAACGGTTTTATTCGGTAAAAATCGAATTTGAGCAAACGGGCGAAGAAAATAATAAAATTAAAGAAATTTTCGGCACAGATCGTTTTAATCAACTGGTTATCAAGCGCGAAAACGGACAAGTGACGTATAATGCCACTTTGAATACCGACCAAGAATTTTCGTCTACAAGGTTGAACGAAATCATTTCCGAAAATACGTTTATTCGTTCTATTGAACGCTGCGACAAGGAATAAAAATAACAGCCGTCGATTGACGGCTGTCGCTTTTTTACGATTGATTACATGAAAACGGTTGTATTGTATTGACTTTTTTTGGAAAATATCGTACAATAAACACATTGTTGGGTATAAAAAATCCAACCGCCGAAGCGGTTGGACGTGGCAGGGGCTATAAGAATTGAACTCATCTCATTGGTTTTGGAGACCAAGGCACAACCACTATACCAAACCCCTAAACAACGTAGCTATTATATAACAAAAAAAATCGTTTGTCAATTATTTTTACCCTTATTGCGCAGGATTTTTTACAAAATTTGCAAACAGTAGGAATATTAAAGGAAAAATTATGAAAAAGCAGGTCACTTTATATACCGATGGAGCGTGTTCAGGTAATCCAGGCTTGGGCGGTTACGGCGGAATACTTATGTATGAACAGCATAAACGCGAATATAGCGGCAGCGAAATGCAAACGACCAACAACCGTATGGAAGTGATGGCGGTTATCGTTGGCTTGGAGCGTTTGAAATATCCCTGCAAAGTGGAAATTTACAGCGATTCGGCATACACTGTTAATGCTTTTGTTAACGGCTGGATTTACGCGTGGAAACAAGGCGGTTGGAAAAAAGCAGACGGAAAAGCAGTGCAAAACGTCGATTTATGGGAACGTTTGTATGCGTTAACGCAAACGCACGAAGTTACCTTTCATAAGGTGGCAGGGCATGCGGATAATGCTCTAAATAACCGTTGCGATGCGTTGGCGCGCGCGGCGATTACAGAGCTTAGAAAAACGTTGCCGCCCGAATTGCAAATGCAAGAACAAGCAACGCAGAAAGAAGTGTAAACGGGTATTTTTGCCGTAGAAAATGCCATACTATATATTATGAAGAAGTATTCACAAACCGACGGCAAAGAAAAAACGTTAAAATTAGAAAAACATAAAGCAGTGTTGCTTTGTATTACATTTTTATTGGTAGTAACGGCGTGCGTGTTTTCCGTTCTATGTATGACGGAGACCGTTTTGCCGTTTTTTCGTAAAAACGTTTGTTGGCTTTCGTGGGTTATATGCGTTTTGTATATCGTAAGCTTCGTTGTTTCATTGCGGTGGCTGTGCAAAGGAAAAGAAACACTTTTCAAAACGGTGTTTAGCGGTATTATCTTGCTTGTATCTATGCTGATTTTACTGTATTTGCTCCTAAGAACGGGATTTTTCAGCGTTATAAAAAGCAAAAAGGGTTTGGAAGAATATTTATCGAAAACGGGCGCGTGGATGCCTATTTTTTACGTCGTTTTACAGTTTTTGCAAGTGGTCGTTTTGCCTATACCAAGCACGGTGAGCACACTTGCAGGCGTTGCTTTATTCGGGCCGCTTCAAGCGTTTTTATATAGTTTTATCGGCATTATGCTTGGTTCATTGACTGCGTTTTTCGTCGGTAGAAATTTAGGGCATAAAGCGGTGGCGTGGATTGTCGGGCGGGACACCTTAAAAAAATGGCAAACACGGCTGAAAGGCAAGGATAATTTTTTATTGACGCTTATGTTCATTTTACCTGTGTTTCCAGACGATATTTTGTGCTTTGTTGCAGGTTTATCCAGTATGTCTAACGCATATTTTATCGTTATGTTGAGTATTTCACGCGTTTTAAGCATTTTGACAACCTGCTATTCGGTGCAATTTATTCCCTTTAACACGCTTTGGGGCGCGATTGTATGGGGCGTGTTTTTTGCAGCGGTCGTGGTTGGCTTTATCATTGTTTATAAATATTCCAATCAAATTCAAGGCTGGCTCAATAGACAAAAGCAAAAATTTCAAAAAAAGAAAAATAAATAATTATCATAAGTTTGCCGATACTGTTTATGTTATAAACAACTATGCGCAAACGCAAATGTGGATATAGATGATGCGTTGAGATAGAAAAATGTCAAAACGTATCACTTTTTTTATAAAGTATAAAAAATATTCTTTCATTTGCTTGCTTTTTGAAATCGTTTGTTGTATAATGATAGACGGCAGGAATTTGGCAAAAAAATCAAGAGATTTGTTATTTTTCCAGTTCTACCGAATTTCTTGGAGGATACATTATGGACAAAATTCAACAGCTGCAAGAAAGAAAAGCAGAAATTGAAAAGGTGAGCAAAGGCGTGCGTGAAAGCATCACGGCGCTTATTGATGAAGACAGCTTTGTCGAACTTTCCGCGTTTAGCTTTTCTAAGAACGAGTTTTACAACGAAGAAACCGCAGGTGAAGGCGTCGTAACGGGTTTTGCGACCATTTGCGGTTATCCGTATTATCTTGTTGGGCAGAATTTTAATGCATTTGAAGGCGGCATTTCCAAAGCAAATTGCGATAAAATTGCAAAATGCTTAGATGCGGCCGAAAAGAACGCTACGCCTGTTATTTACGTGTTGAACACGAAAGGCGTGCAAGTGGGCGAAGGCGTAACCGTTTTGGAAGGACTTGCAAAGCTTTTGTTGCGTAGCACGCAATTAAAGGGCGTTGTTCCTCAATACGTTATCGTAAACGGCGAAGTTTACGGCTCTGCGGCTATCCTTGCCGCGATTGCGGACTTTGCGTTCTTTGTGGAAAATAAGAGCGTTTTGGCTGTAAACAGCCCGTTCGTTATTTCCGCAAAGGCAGGCAAAAATCTTGCAAAAGAAGAAGTGGGTAGCGCGAAAGCTTTGGATAAAACGGGTATTCCTGCATTTGAAGTGCAAGATTTGGCGCAAGTTAGAAATACCATTATCGGCATCAGCGAATTGATTGCAACCCCGTTTGTGGACGCAAATTTGAACGCAAGCGTACCTGCTTTGAACGTAGCGAACGACGCGGCGACGCTTATGACGATCTTTGAAAATCCCATCGAAGTTTGGTCGGGGTATCAAGCGGACGTCAAGACGGTGCTTGGGCGTATCGGCGGTATTGCCGTGGCGGCAGTTGTATTTGACGGCGGCGAAGAAGGCGTGGAATTGAACGCGGCAAAGCTTGCGAAAATTAAAAACTTCGCTGAATTTGCTTGCTGCTACGAATTGCCGTTCGTTACGTTTGCGAACGTAAAAGGCATTTGTCCTTGCGGATGCGCAAACAACAGCCGCGTTATGAAAGAAGCTGCTGAATATTTGGATATGCTGGATACGATTGACACGGCGAAGATAGCCGTAGTTTACAAGAAAGCAATCGGTTTGGGTTATTCGTTGTTTGCGGCAAAATCCGTTGGGTTTGATTACACCTGCGCTTTTGCAAACGCAAAAATTTCCTTGTTCGACAGTGCGCAAGGCGCAGTGGTAGAGCTTGGCGATGAAAGAGCGGATAGAAAGGCAGTGGAAGAAAGATATGCGGATGAAAATTCCGATCCCATCCATGCGGCAAAGGACGGCTATATCGATGCAATCATCGAACCGCAGTTCGTAAAACAATATTTGATTGCTTCCTTGCAAATGCTTGCAAGATAAAGGGGTGAAAAAATGTTAAACACTTTATTAGACGTAACCATCGCGGAATCCGCAGTGTATGCGCTTATCGGCTTTTTGATTGTATTAGGCGGTATTGCGTTTTTGATTGCGGTCGTTTGGTTTATCGGTAGATGTATGGCGTATTTGAAAGGAGAGCCTTTCTTTGTAAAACCGCAAAAATCGCAACCGATTAAAAAGGAAAAGCCCGCACCTAAAGTAGCTGTACAAGAAGTTGCAGTTACTGCAAGTGAAGAGCTTTCCGAAGAAACAGTAGCGGTAATCACAGCCGCGCTTATGGCATATTATCAACAAACGAAACCCGAATGCGGTTTCATCGTAAAAAGAATTAAGAGAATTTAAGGAGAAAAATTATGCGTAATTTTGTTATCACTGTAAATGGAAAATCCTATCAAGTTGGCGTTGAAGAAGTGGGTGCAACCGCTTCCGCGCCCGTTGCATATGCGCCCGTAGCTCCCGTAGCAGCTCCTGCACCTGTTGCAACTCCTGCTCCTGCGGCGGCTCCCGCACCTGTTGCGGCTCCTGCTCCTAAGGCGGCGCCTGCAAACGGCGAAAAAGTGCTTTCTCCGTTCCCTGGTCTTATTAAAAACCTTTTGGTTGCGGAAGGCGCAAGCGTGAAGAAAGACGAACCCATCTTGGTGCTTGAAGCAATGAAGATGGATAACGACATTACCGCTCCTTGCGACGGCGTAGTGCATTTCCAAACGACGAAAGGCGCGAACGTTGAATCCGACGCAGTTTTGGCGGTAATCAGCTAATCCGTTGGAGAGAAAGATATGTTGAATAATTTGCTTATCAATTTCGGCGACATTTTCAAAAATTTGTGGACGTCGTCGGGATTAGCGCAAGGTTCATGGGCAAACTACGTCATGATTTTGGTGTCGTTTGTCTTGATGTATCTTGCCATCGTTAAAAAATTTGAGCCGCTGTTGCTGTTGCCGATTGCGTTCGGTATGTTTTTAATTAACTTGCCTGGCGCATATAGCGTGCTTTGGGGAACGTATCCCGAAGGGGTTGCTCACACCTATGAAAACGTTGAAAATCGTGGGCTTTTGTGGTATCTGTTCTTCGGCGTACAAAACGTTATCTATCCGCCGCTTATCTTCCTTGGGATTGGCGCGATGACCGATTTCGGTCCGTTGATTTCCAACCCTAAGAGTATGCTTTTGGGCGCGGCGGCACAGCTTGGCGTATTCTTGACGCTCATTGCGGCTACGGCTATCGGCTTTAACTTGGCGGCTGCGGCTTCCATTGCAATTATCGGCGGCGCGGACGGCCCTACGGCGATTTACGTTACGCAAAAGCTGGCAAGCTTGGCACAATTTAAGGGACAAAACACGGATTTGCTTTCGGCAATCGCCGTTGCGGCGTATTCGTATATGGCGCTTATTCCCGTTATCCAAAAGCCGCTTATGAAATTGATTGTTCCTAAGCGTGAACGTACAATCAAAATGAAGCCTTTGCGTACGGTTAGCAAGGTGGAAAAAATTATTTTCCCCGTTGTCGTAACGTTGGTGGTTGGTTTGTTATTGCCTGACGCAGTGCCTTTGCTTGGTATGTTGATGCTTGGTAACCTTTTGAAGGAATCGGGTGTGTGCGATAGATTGTCTTCGCAGGCACAAAACGGCTTGATGAATACCATTACCATTTTCCTTGGCGTTTCCGTTGGTTGTAAGGCATACGGTCAAACGTTCTTACAGGTACAAACGCTGGGCATTATCGGTCTTGGCCTTGTAGCGTTTAGCTGTGGTACAATCGGTGGACTTTTGGTTGGTAGACTTATGTGCAAGCTTTCGGGCGGTAAAATTAACCCGCTTATCGGTAGTGCCGGTGTTTCCGCAGTACCTATGGCTGCGCGTATTTCCGAAGACGTTGGACGTGAAGAAGACCCTAATAACCACTTATTGATGCATGCTATGGGACCTAACGTAGCAGGTGTAATCGGTTCGGCTATTGCAGCAGGGTTCCTGCTTGCTATTGTTTAACATATAGAGGTATATAATTATGGAAATGAAATTTGAAAATAGAAAAGTAATGCTCACGGAAACTATTTTGCGTGACGCGCATCAATCGCAAGCGGCAACTCGTATGCGTATCGACGAAATGTTGCCTGTTTTGGAACAACTTGACGATATCGGCTATTATTCCATTGAAGCTTGGGGCGGCGCTACGTTCGACTCCTGCTTGCGCTTCTTAAACGAAGATCCTTGGGAAAGATTGAGAACATTAAAATCGCATCTTAAAACGCCCATTCAAATGCTTTTGCGTGGTCAAAACTTGCTTGGTTATCGTCATTATGCAGACGACGTTGTGGAAAAATTCGTGGCAAAATCCATTGAAAACGGTGTTGGCGTTGTGCGTGTATTCGACGCATTGAACGATCCTAGAAACTTGGAAACGTCTATGCGTGCCATTAAAAAATACGGCGGCGTATGCGAAGCTACCATTTGCTATACCAGCGCGGTTGTAGACGGCAAAGAAGTGTTTACAAACGAATACTTTATTAATTTGGCAAAAGAGTTGGAAGCAAACGGTGCGGACAACATTTGCTTGAAGGATATGGCAAATTTGTTGTTGCCGTTCAAAGCATACGAGCTTATTAAGGCGTTGAAAGCGGCTTTGAAACCTACTACGAAAATACATCTTCATACGCACAATACGACGGGTACGGGCGATATGGTGTACCTTATGGCGATTCTTGCGGGTGTTGACATTGTCGATACGGCATTGTCGCCCCTTGGTAACGGTACGTCGCAGCCTGCAACTGAACCCCTTGTAGCTACGTTACAAGGCACGCCGTATGATACGGGTATCGACATCAATAAATTATTGCCTATCATCAAGCACTTCAAGACGGTTGAAAAACGCTTGAAAGACGATAAGATTTTGAACGAAAAATCCAAAGGCATTGACGTGAACACGCTTTTGTATCAAGTTCCTGGCGGTATGCTTTCCAACCTTATCAATCAGCTTGAAAAAGCAGGTAAAGCAGACAAGCTTATGGAATGTCTTGCCGAAGTTCCTAACGTACGTAAAGATAGCGGTTATCCTCCTTTGGTTACGCCTTCTTCGCAAATTGTTGGTACGCAAGCCGTTTTGAACGTTGTTA
>JAZSHX010000045.1:0-3867 GCA_045533485.1 Candidatus Scatosoma sp.
ATGCATATGAGAGTGTATAGAGAACGCCCCGACGTTACGGCAGTGGTGCACGCGCATCCCCCCGTTGCAACGGCGTTCACGGTTGCGGATATCGACCTTGATCAATATATTCTTCCCGAAGCAATCCTTACCATCGGTAACGTGCCTACGTGTGATTACGGCACGCCGTCCACGATGGAAATTCCCGATTCGTTGGATCCGTACCTTCAAAAGCACGACGCGTTCTTGCTTCGTAACCACGGCGCGCTTACCGTTGGCTGCAACTTGACCAAAGCGTTCTTCGTTATGGAAGAAGTGGAATTCAACGCGGTGATTTGCAAGCACGCGATGGATTTGGGCGCAGTGCACGAAATTTCCAACGACCAGCTTAAAAAGTTGATGGATTTGAGAAAGAAAATGAACCTTCCCGGCCGTCACCCTGGCATTGACTACGGTGACGAACCCGCTTCCAAATGCGATTGCAGCAAGGAAGAGTTGGTGGAATTGATTACGCGTAAAGTGTTGGAAGCACTTGGCAAATAATTCCTTAAATAATATAGGAGAAAAGGATATGACAATCAACTGGACGGAAGCCCAAATTGAAGAAGTGGTGGCGTCGGTGCTGAAAAATATCAAAGGCGGCACCGTAGCTACGCAAAACGCTTGGGATTCCACGCAATATAACGGGCGCAAGCTCATCGGCGTATATGCGGATATGCACGATGCGATTGCGGCGGCTACGGCTGGTTATAAAGCGGTACGCGCGATGTCCTTGGAAGAACGCGAAAAGGTGATTGCCGTCGTTCGTGATTTGTGTCGCAAAGAAGCCCCGATTATGGCGGAGCTTGGCGTGAAAGAAACGAAGATGGGCAGGGTGGCGCACAAAATAGCAAAGCATATTTTGGTTGCGGACAAAACCCCCGGCACGGCAGATATCGTTTCGCAGGCAAAAACGGGCGATTACGGTCTTACCTTAACGGAAATGGCGCCGTTTGGCGTCGTGGGCAGTATCACGCCCAGCACCAACCCTTCGGAAACGGTCATTTGCAACAGTATCGGTATGATAGCGGCAGGTAACGGCGTGGTGTTCAATCCCCACCCCAACGCAATCGCCACTTCCAACTACGCAGTAGACCTTATCAACCGCGCAAGCGCAATGGCAGGCGGCCCTAAAGTTTTGGTCGCGTCCGTAGTAAAACCTACGTTGGACACGGCGCAAATTATGTACAAGCATAACGATATTCGTTTGCTGGTATGTACGGGTGGTCCGGGGGTAGTACGAAGCGTACTTTCCAGCGGTAAAAAAGCCATCGGCGCAGGTGCAGGCAATCCCCCCGTTATTGTGGATGACACGGCGGATATTCAAAAGGCTGCAAAGGACATTATCGACGGTTGTTCGTTTGACAACAACCTGCCTTGTATCGCGGAAAAGGAAGTGTTCGCTTTCAAAAATATCGCAAGCGAATTGATAGAAGGTATGCAAGCAAACGGCGCGTATAAAATCACGGCGCAACAAGCGGACGCACTTGCAAAAATCGTGCTTGTCGACGTGAAAAACCCCAAAACGGGTATCGTGAAAAAGACGGTCAGCCGTGATTGCGTAGGCAGAGACGCGGCAGTATTGCTTGAAAAAATCGGCGTAAAGGTAGGCGACGATATTCGTTGCATTATTTGCGAAACGAATTTCGACCATCCGTTCGTACAGCACGAATTGATGATGCCCATTTTACCTATCGTGCGCGTAAACGATATCGACGAAGCCATTGATTTGGCGGTAAAAGCCGAACACGGCTGTCGTCATACAGCGCACATGCACTCTAAAAACATCGACCATTTAACGCGGTTTGCCCGTGCGGTAGAAACGACGATTTTCGTAAAGAACGCACCGTCGTACGCAGGCATCGGGTTTGGCGGCGAAGGGCACACGACGTTTACGATTGCAGGGCCTACGGGCGAAGGTCTTACCAGCGCGCGTAGCTTTACAAGATACCGTCGCTGTGTACTGGCAGAAAGCTTTAGAATTATCTAACAAAAAAGGAGAAAACAATATGGATATTACATCCGCTCAAGTGGAAAGTCTTGTTCGCAAAATTCTTGGCGAAATGGGCGGCGCAAAATCTTCCGGCAACGGCAAGATCCCGAAAACGGCAAAAGTGGCAATGCTTACTTCTCCCAAACATATCGAAGTGAAGGAATATCCTATTCCCGAACTGCAAGACAACGATATTTTGGTCAAGGTAGAAGGCTGCGGCGTTTGCGGTACGGACGTGCACGAATGGAAGGGCGACCCGTTTGGTATTATCCCCGTAACGCTTGGTCACGAAGGTACGGGCGAAGTTATCGCGCTTGGTAAAAACGTAAAGACGGACACTTCCGGCAAGCCCATCAAGGTGGGCGATAAAATCGTAACCAGCGTAATTAGCTGCGGTGAGTGCCACGTATGCCGCAATCATCCCGCAAACACCAACCTTTGCGACAAGCAAGGCGTGTTCGGTTTGATTCCGCACAGCGACGCGCAACCGCTTACGGGCTGGTTTGCAACCCATTTGCTTATCAGGGGCAAGGGTTCTACGTATTTCGTAGTAAACGATTTGGATTTGAAAGAAAGAATGCTTTTAGAGCTTGCTTGCGTATGTGTGCACGCATTGAAGAGAGCGAACACGACGGGGCTTATCAATTTCAATTCCAAAGTGTTGGTACAAGGTTTAGGCCCTGTGGGCTTGGTTATGATAAGCGTATTGCGCGCGGCTGGCGTCAACCACATCATCGCCATCGACGGTACGCCCAAGCGTTTGGAAATGGCGAAAAAGCTTGGCGCGAAAACGGTAATCAACTTCCGTGAACTCACCACGCTGGAAGAAAGAGTGAAGCTTGTAAAGAACGTTGCAAACGGCGTTGGTGCAGACTTTGCGTTCCAGTGCACGGGCGCGCCTGCGGCTGCTAAGGATATCTACGAATATATCCGTCGCGGCGGCGGTCTTTGCGAAATGGGCTTCTTCGTAAACAACGGCGAATACAACGTCAACCCCCATTTTGCAATGTGCAACAAGGAAATCAACTTGGTGGGCTCTTGGGATTACAGCGCAGACGATTATCCCACGACGATGGCGTTCCTTCGTCAAGCGCGTGAAATGAATATTCCCATTAAGGATTTGATTACGCACAGCTTCCCCTTGGATAAGCTCAACGAAGCGATGGAAGTCAACGTATCGCAACAAGGTATCAAGATTTGTTACGTAGCGGAATAAAGGAGTAAAAAGCTATGGCGCTTGGTATGATAGAAGTGTTCGGTTTTGCAACGGCAATCGTGGTCGCGGACAAAATGGCGAAGGCGGCAGACGTACAAGTAGTTGCAATCGATAAAAACAAGCCCGCGGCAGGCGATTCCGCGCGTGTGCCCCTTGTAATGGCAATCAAAGTAGAAGGGGATGCGGCGGCAGTCGAAGCGGCGGTGCAGGCAGGCAAAGAAGAAGCCGAAAAACGTGAATTGTACATTACCCACAAGGTAATTGCAAGGCAGAGTGAAGAAATCGAATGGTTCGCCCGTTTGAATGCGCTCGGCAAAGATAAATTAAGATAAAATAAATTTTAAGGAGAATAAAACAATGATGGAAGCATTAGGCATGGTAGAAACGAGAGGTCTTGTAGCGTCAATCGAAGCAGCGGACGCAATGGTAAAGGCGGCAAACGTAGTGCTTATCGGTAGCGAAAAGATCGGTAGCGGTTTGGTAAGCGTAATGGTACGCGGCGACGTAGGCGCAGTAAAAGCGGCAGTGGAAGCAGGTACGGCAGCTGCAACGGCGCTTGGCGAAGTAATCGCGCAGCACGTAATCCACAGACCCCACGCAGACGTTGAAAAACTTAATCTCTTCATTAAATAAGCAGAAA
>JAZSHX010000044.1:0-83247 GCA_045533485.1 Candidatus Scatosoma sp.
AGTGAGCGGGGAATCCTGCGCCAACTGTTTGACGCTGATGCCTATCTTAGATAGACTGATTGCTGAGCGCGAGGATATCAAGCTCGTGCATATAGAGGCGGACTACTCGACGACGGCTTTGATGGAAGAATGGGATATAACCCGTGTACCTACCATTTTGCTTTTAGAGGACGGGGAAATATTCGCGCGTTGCGCCGGTTTTCAACCCGAAGAAATTTTAGAGATTTGGCTGGACGCGAAAATCCAAGAACGTAAAAAGGCTAAATAATCACGGTTTTTCATAATTACGGCAAAAATTTTGCGTCTTGGAAAAGGGACGCGAGTTTGAAATAAAAAAAGATAAAAATTATTTTTTAGGAGTACTGATATGATGCAATACAAAGGTTGGGAAGGATTCGTTCCCGGTAAATGGTGCGACGACGAAGTAAACGTACGCGATTTCATTCAGCGTAACTATACGCCTTATGAAGGGGATGCAAGTTTCCTCGCGCCCGCAACGGAGGCAACGAAAAAACTTTGGGAAATCGTTTGCGATTTGACCAAGAAAGAAATCGCGGCAGGCGGCGTTTTGAACGCGGATACGAAAATCGTTTCCACGCTTACGTCCCACGGCGCAGGTTATTTGGACAAGGATTTGGAAAAAATCGTTGGTTTACAAACGGATGAACCTTTCAAACGTTCCTTGCAACCCTTCGGCGGTCTTAGAATTTCCGAAAGCGCGTTGAACCTTTACGGCTTTGAACTTGATCCTGAAGTAAAGGATATTTTCACGAAATACCGCAAAACGCACAATGAAGGCGTGTTCGATGCGTACACCCCTGAAATGAGAGCGGCGCGTTCCGCACACATTTTGACAGGTTTGCCCGACGGTTACGGCCGTGGCCGTATCGTAGGCGACTACCGCCGTGTAGCTTTGTACGGTGTGGACTACCTTATCAAAAAGAAAGAAGAAGACAAGCTTGCTATGGGCGGCACGATGACGCCTGAAAAAGTACGCGATAGAGAAGAAGTTTCCGAACAAATCAAAGCGCTCAAAGCTTTGAAAGAAATGGCAGCGGCTTACGGCTGCGACATTTCCAAGCCTGCTGAAACGGCACAAGAAGCAATCCAAGCTTTGTATTTTGGCTACCTTGGTGCAGTAAAAGACCAAAACGGCGCAGCAATGTCCATCGGTAGAAACTCCACGTTCCTTGATATCTATATTGAACGTGACCTTCAAAAAGGCCTTATCACGGAAGAACAAGCACAAGAATTTATCGACCATTTCGTTATGAAGCTTCGTATCGTGAAGTTCATGAGAACGAAGGAATACAACGAATTGTTCTCGGGCGACCCCACGTGGGTAACGGAAGTTATCGGCGGTATGGGCGTAGACGGCAGATCCTTGGTAACCAAGAGCTCGTTCCGTATCTTGCACACGCTTGACAACCTTGGTCCTGCACCCGAACCTAACCTTACCGTGCTTTGGTCGAAGAGATTGCCCATGGCATTCAAGAGATATTGTGCGGAAATTTCCATTCGTACGTCGTCCATTCAATACGAAAGCGACGATTTGATGCGTCCTGAAATGGGTGACGATTACTGTATCGCTTGCTGCGTAAGCTGCATGAAGGTCGGTAAAGATATGCAATTCTTCGGTGCACGTGCGAACCTTGCTAAGTGCTTGCTTTACGCAATCAACGGCGGTAAAGACGAACTTATCAAAGATAAGAAGACGGGCAAGCCTATGCAAGTTTCCCCCGAATTTATGCCTATTTTGAGCAACGATGCGCTTGATTTCAACGAAGTTGCAGCGAAGTTTGAAAATATGATGACGTGGCTTGCAGAACTTTACGTGAACACGTTGAACGTTATTCACTATATGCACGACAAGTATAGCTACGAATCGCTGGAAATGGCATTGCACGACACGAAAGTGCGCCGTTTCTTCGCAACGGGTATCGCAGGTCTTTCCTGTGCGGCTGACTCGCTTTCCGCAATCAAATATGCGAAAGTATATCCCATCCGCAACGAAGACGGTATCGTAGTTGACTTCCGTATCGAAGGGGATTATCCTAAGTACGGTAACAACGACGATAGAGCAGACGAACTTGCTGTATGGGTACTCAAAACCTTCATGAAGAAGGTTAAGAGCCACTACACCTATCGTGACAGCGTTCCTACGACGTCCATCCTTACGATTACGTCGAACGTTGTATACGGTAAGAAGACGGGTAACACGCCCGACGGCAGAAGAGGCGGTACGCCCCTTGCACCCGGCGCGAACCCCATGCACGGCAGAGACAGCAACGGTGCTTTGGCATCGCTTGAATCGGTTGCAAAACTTCCTTACGAATATTCCAGAGACGGTATTTCCAACACCTTCTCGATTATGCCTGCATCGCTTGGTAAAGAAGACTAAGCCAAAGGAAGTTGCATATAATAAAATAAAAAGGAGATAAAAATTATGTCGAACAGAGTAGATAACTTAGTTAGTATGTTAGACGGTTACGTTGGCGACGGCGGTCATCACTTGAACGTAAACGTATTTGATCGCGAAACGCTTTTGGACGCGCAAGCGCATCCTGAAAAATACCCCCAACTTACCATTCGCGTTTCCGGTTATGCGGTAAACTTCATTAAACTTACGAAGGAACAACAAGACGACGTTATTTCCAGAACGATTCACGAATCTATGTAACGTAGAGCGTGTGGCTTCTTCGTCGCACTAAAAACAAACGTGGGCTGCCGCCAAATTTCGACGGCAGCTTTTCGTTCTTAGTAAAAGGATAAGGGATTATGTTAAAAAGAAAAATACTTATTTGCCTTGCGGTGCTTGCCTGTACGCTTTTGACGGGGCTGGGCATACATACGGTAAATAGACAAGTAAACGCGCAGGTGGATGCATCGTCGTTTGTCATTTCTAAGTCGGCTGTGCGTAACAATGAGCCGACGGGGCTTCGATTTAAGGTGGATTGTCCCGTACAAGCGTCTAGCGTGGAAAGCGCGTACACGCGTTTAACGTTCACGTCCAAGGCAGGGCAAAGCTACACAACGGAAGTGCCTGCAACGGTATGGCGCACGGACGGCAGCGGTTGGAATACCGTGCTTTTGGGTATTCCCGAAAGTGATTACGCTACGGAAATTTCCGCGCAATCGTTCATAACCGTGGACGGCTGGCAATATCAAACGACGGTAGAAACGACCAGTATCGCTAAAACGGCGTCATGGCTTATGTGCGAATCGGCTGGTGATGCACTTATTTCTCATTACGTGCAAGGACAAGTTTCGCAAATTGCTTTGGATACAACAAGTGTAACGCTGGAGCAAGACCAAACGGCAAGCTTACAGGCGGCAACAACCCCTAGCGGTTTTGGCGTGTTGTTCACATCAAGCAATACATCTGTGGCGACTGTTGACAAAAACGGCGTAGTTACGGCAGTTTCAGCTGGTATCGCAACGATTACGGCAAGCATGGGCGGTAAAACGGCTACGTGTGAAGTAACGGTTGCGCAAGCGCAAGCAAGCGTAGCGGAAATGAACGTGTATTTCCCCCAACTTGGCAACAGAACGTCGGGCGATTGTACGCTTATCAAGGTTGGCGACACCGAAGTGTTGATTGACGCAGGTTCAACGCGCGGCAGTGCGGATACGCTTGTGCCGTACATAAAGCAGTATTGCACGGACGGCGTTTTGGAATACGTAATTGCGACGCACGCACACCAAGACCATATCGCGGCGTTTGTTGGCGACGACGGTACGGACGGTGTATTTGCGAATTTTGAGTGTAAAACGATTATCGATTTCCCGAACAAGAAAACCACGTCGCAAATGTCCAAAGACTATATCACTTGGCGCGATAAAGAAGTGGCGGCAGGCGCAGTGCATTATACAGCGTTACAGTGCTGGAATAATGCCAACGGTGCACAGCGTACGTATGAGCTGGGTGAAGGGATAACGTTGAATATTTTGTATCAAGAATATTACGAAACGTCGGGAGATGAAAACAATTATTCCGTTTGTACACTTATTTCGCAAGGGGATAAGCACTATTTGTTTACGGGCGACTTGGAATCAGCAGGTGAAGAGTCTTTGGTGAAACATAACGATTTGCCCAAGTGTGCGTTCTATAAAGCCGGGCATCACGGCAGTAATACGTCCAGCACAAGTACGCTCATTGACGTTATTCAACCCGAAGTGGTGGTAGCAACCTGTTGCTGTGGGGATAGCTACGGTTTCCCCCATCAAGAATTTATCAACAATATTGCACCGTATACGGACGCTTTATATATCCCGTCGTATTTTGGTTCAAGCACGCCTATTTTGTTAAACGGAAACATTACGGTGAACTGCAAAGACGGTAAAGTTTTGACGGTTATCGGCTCTAATAATAATCTCAAATTCAAGGATACCGACTGGTTTAAGAACAATCGCACTATGCCCGATGCTTGGAAAACAGCGTAAACGGGCATACCAGGTACGCAATCATTGATATATATGGAACTTTTTTCAAGAACGGAAAATTTAATAGGGCTGGAAGCGATGCGGAAGCTTTCTCTATCGCGCGTAGCGATATTTGGGCTTGGCGGCGTAGGCGGTCACACGGCGGAAGCGTTGGCGCGTTGCGGCGTGGGCGAACTTTTGCTTGTCGATAACGATACGGTTAGCGTGTCAAATATCAACCGCCAAACGATAGCCCTGCACTCTACGGTCGGCAGGAAGAAAACGCAAGTGATGGCTGAGCGTGTTAAGGATATCAATCCTTCCATCAAGGTGGAAACGCGCGACACGTTTTTCTTGCCCGAAACAGCGGATAGCTTTGATTTTACCGGTTTTGATTACGTGGTGGACGCTATCGATACGGTAAGCGGTAAAATTGCACTGATCGAAAAATGCAAACAAGCAAACGTGCCGATTATCTCCGCGATGGGCGCAGGAAACAAATTAGATCCCACGGCGTTTGCCGTGGCGGACATTTCCAAAACCAGCGGCTGTCCGTTGGCGCGCGTAATGCGCAGGGAGCTTAAAAAACGCGGCGTTACGGGCGTAAAGGTGGTGTATTCCAAGGAAGAGCCCAAAGGCGCTGTGGAGCAAAACGAACGCGGCAAAGCCGTGCCTGCGAGCATAGCGTTCGTGCCGTCGGTGATGGGCTTAATCCTCGCAGGCGAAGTAATAAAGGATATAATAAAATAAGCATAATAAACAAACCGCCGATTGCGAAATTTCGCAATCGGCGGTGTTACTTTACAGCTGTGATAAAGCTTTAACGCGTTCAAAAGCAAGCTCTATAAACTGCTTTGGCGTTAAATTTTTATAAGCGGCAAACTCGTCTTCTTTATACGGCGAGCCGTTAAACGCTTCTAACATGAGTGAGCCCTGATACCCCACGGCATTAATTTTTTGCATAACCTTTTGAAAATCTATATCGCCGTCAAACGGCAATACGTGCATATCGTCGTTGCCGTTAGGGTTGCCTTCAAAGCCCAAATTATCGTGGATATGCGTGCAAAGCAATCTATCCCCGAAATAATCCAAAAAATCGATATTTCGCGTGTAACAATGTTCGTGACCAACATCGTAGCAAAACGCCACGTTTTCGTGGTTTCTATAACGCTCCATAACGATAGAGAAATTATCCAAACGGCGCAGGTTTTCAAAGGCTACGTTCACGCCGCACGCTTTGGCTGTTTCCACAATTTCATCAAATCTCCGTAATCCCATTTCCGTAACGGGGGGCGGCGTCCAACCGCTGGAAACGTGCACGATTACGGTATCGATACCGTATTTTTGCGCCAAACGCAAGGTGCGTAAAATATCGTCTAAAAAGGGGCGGTAGCTCTCGCCTTGCTCCCACATTACGTTACAGCCGTGATAGGGGCCGTGGATAAACTCAAATTGCAAGCCAAGCGCATCGCCTTTTTCTTTCAAAGCGGCGATGGTCGGCTCATCGGTATGATGGGTAAAAAAACAGTCAAACCCCGTTTCTTTAATGAGTGACAGTGAAGAAACGGGATTTTCGTTGATGATACAATCGGCAATAATGCCAAGCTTTCTTTTTTGCATATAACGCTCCAAAATGGGCAAACAAGCCACCCATGTACGCGATTATTTATCTTTTTGCACCTGATTGACGTCGTAAGGCGTGCTTTGGTAAACAAAATAGTTAAGCCAGTTGGAGAACAACAAGTGCGCGTGCGCGCGCCAAGACATCATCGGCGGTTTTGTGGGATCGTTGTCCGGATAGTAATTTTTCGGGATATCGATTTCTTTGCCCTGCGACAAGTCGCGCAGGTATTCGTTTTGCAAGGTCAGCGCATCGTATTCCGAATGTCCCGTGATGAAAATTTGTCTACCGTTTTTGGTGGATACGGCGTACACGCCCGTTTCCTTGGACGATGACAAAATTTTCAGCGCGCTTACCTTTTCCAAATCTGCTCTTAAAAAAGTGGTGTGGCGCGATTGCGGTACCATAAACGTATCGTCAAACCCGCGGAACAAAATGGACGGTTTATAATCGACGGTGTGGGGGAACACGCCAAACACTTTTTTATCCATCAAATGCTTGTGGATGCCGTAATGGTAATACAGCCCTGCTTGCGAAGCCCAGCAAATATGCATGGTGCTGTGCACGTGCGTTTTGCTCCACTCCATAATTTCACAAAGCTCGTCCCAGTATTCCACCTGTTCAAAGGGGAGCATTTCCACGGGCGCGCCCGTGATAATCATGCCGTCGAAAAATTCGTCTTTGACGTCCTTAAACGTCTTGTAAAAAGCAAGCAAATGCTCTTCCGCAACGTTTTTCGATTGATGGGAAGAAGTGTGAATAAGCGTCGGCTCTACCTGCAAGGGCGTATTGCCAAGCAAGCGCGCAAACTGCGTTTCCGTTTCAATTTTCTTGGGCATCAAGTTCAAAATCAAGATGCGCAAAGGACGGATATCCTGCGTGATAGCGCGCGTCTCCGTCATTACGAAAATATTTTCATCCGCCAGCGTTTTCGCCGCGGGTAAATCGTTGGGGATTTTAATAGGCATTTATTTTCTCCTAAAAAGAGCGTTTGTAAAAATACGATTAAACGCTTTCAAGCGCCTGCTTGATATCGTCGATCAGGTCTTGATAATGTTCGATGCCGCAGGAAAGGCGAACCAAATCGCCGGGCACGCCCGCCGCAATCAATTCCTGCTCGCTCATTTGTCTATGCGTAGCGCTTGCAGGATGCAAACAGCACGATCTTGCGTCCGCTACGTGCGTTTCGATAGCGATAATGCGCAGGGCTTTCATAAACTTTTCCGCCGCTTTTCTACCGCCTTTCACGCCGAAGCTGACGACGCCGCAAGTACCGTTGGGCATATATTTTTGCGCCAAATCGTAATATTTATTGCCGACAAGCGAAGGATAATTCACCCAAGAAACCTTATCGCAAGATTGCAAAAATTCTGCAACCTTTTGTCCGTTCAAGCAGTGGCGTTCCATGCGTACGTGTAAGCTTTCCAAACCCAAATTGAGATAAAACGCGCTTTGCGGCGATTGTGTCGTACCCAAATCGCGCATCAGCTGCGCTGTTGCCTTGGTGATATACGCGCCGCCTTGCCCAAACTTGTCCACGTACGTAATGCCGTGGTAGCTTTCGTCGGGCGTGCAAAGCCCGGGGAACTTTTCCGCGTGCGCTTTCCAGTTGAAGTTACCGCTATCCACGATACAACCGCCCACCGCAACGCCGTGACCGTCCATATATTTGGTGGTGGAGTGCGTAACGATATCCGCGCCAAACTCAATGGGACGGCAGTTGATAGGGGTAGCAAACGTGTTGTCGATAATTAAGGGAACGCCGTGCGCGTGCGCCGCCTTGGCGAATTTCTCAATATCCAAAACAGTCAAAGCGGGATTAGCAATCGTTTCGCCGAACACCGCTTTGGTGTTGGGGCGGAACGCGGCGTTAAGCTCTTCTTCCGTGCAGTCGGGATCAACGAACGTGAAGTCAATCCCCATTTTTTTCATGGTAACGGCGAACAAGTTGTACGTACCGCCGTAAATGCTTGCGGACGAAACGACGTGGTCGCCTGCGTTTGCGATATTAAATACAGCGAAAAACGAAGCGGCTTGTCCTGATGAGAGTAGCATTGCCGCGGTGCCGCCTTCCAAGGCGCAAATTTTTGCCGCAACCGTGTCACAGGTGGGGTTTTGCAAACGGGAATAAAAATATCCGCTTGCTTCCAAATCAAACAATTTCCCCATATCTTCGCTGGTGGAATACTTAAACGTAGTGCTTTGAATGATAGGCACTTGACGCGGTTCGCCGTTGCCGGGCGTGTAGCCGCCTTGTACGCACGTAGTTTCCTTTCTGGGTTGTTTGTTTTGCATAAAAGAGCTCTCCTTTTTTTTACAGTCTTTGGTTTGCGCGCCTATCTATGCGCGCGGTAATAAATAAGCTGTCTATAAGTATATCATATGTAGAGTGATTTCGTCAAGTGTTTTTTGTATAAAAGCAATTTGCTTACGCAAAATAGTATACGCGCTATATATGCGCCAACTGCAGGCGTTTTTGCTTTTGTAATGGGCGCAAAACACTGTTCAACGCATACCTGCCTCCTTCGTTTTACATAATTAACGGATAAAAGGGCGAAAAAATGGAGAACAAACGAAATTGTTTTTGGCAAACATTGTACACGCTATGCGCCGTATTTTTATTCGGTGCTGTTATCGGGTGGACGTACGAGTTGCTTTTGCGGAGAATTACGGGCGATGCTTGGGTAAATCCGGGGATGCTTTTCGGGCCGTATTTGCCCATTTACGGGTTCGGGGCAGCGACGCTTTTTGGGTTGGCATACGTGCCTATTCCTGTTAAAAATAAGTTTTGGAAAGGGGCGGCGCAGCTTTTGTTGACGGGTATAATTTTAACGGCGGTAGAGTATATCGGCGGTTTGATTTTCGTGCGCTGGATGGGGCTGGATTTATGGAGCTACGAACAATTTTCCTATAACGTGCAGGGGATAATTTGTCCGCTTTGTTCGCTTGGCTGGGCGCTTGCAGGCGGGGCGTATTTGTGGTTTTTGCATCCCCTTGTTTTGCGCTTGCAAAAACACGTTTTGTCCGCGCAAACCGCACGGTTTTTGCTTGCATTTGCCATAGGGGCTGTTTGTGCCGATTTTCTTATCACGATTTTTTTGTAAAAAAACCGTCAAACTTTCGTAAAAAAGCGCAAAAAATGATGAAAAGCTTTTCTTTCGTGTTGACAAATACGTGAAAAATATATTATAATAATATATACAAGGGCGAAAACCCTTGAATTTATTTATTTTTTGGAGGATGAGAACAACATCTTATGGAACCCCTTCCCCTATCTATCGCGATTGCGATATTGATTTTGCTGTCGGGCTTTTTTTCCGGCACGGAAACTGCGTATTCCTGCGCAAACAAAATGAAACTGAAAAGTATGGTCACAAGCGGCAAAAAGCACGCACGTCAAGTGATGGACTTTGCCGACGACAAGTACGATAAGCTTGTAACGGCCATTCTCGTAGGCAACAACATCGTCAACATCACGGCTTCTGCGTTGGGTACGATTTTATTTAGTCAGCTGATTAAAGACCAAAGCTTGGCAACCACCGTATCGACGGCTGTATTGACGGTTATCGTGTTGCTGGTAGGCGAAATCACGCCGAAATTTTTAGCAAGCGTATATCCTGAAAAAGTATGTTTTCTCGCATATCCCTTGCTGCAGCTTTTCTACTGGATTTTGATGCCCATTTGTAAAATCTTTGATTTTTACAAAAACGGGCTTAGAAAGGCGTTCAAATTAAAGAAGGAAGACACCGTCACCAACGAAGAGCTTATGTCGCTTGTCGACGAAGCGGAAGAAGACGGTACGCTCAAAGAAGACGAATCGGAGCTCGTGCGTTCCGCGCTTGAATTTGACGATTTGAAGGTGGAAGATATCTTAGTTCCCCGCGTGGACGTAACGGCGGTGGACGTCGATTCCACGATGGACGAAATTTTAACGGTGTTCAAAAATACGGCGTTCTCGCGTTTGCCCGTATATCGCGACACCATTGATAACGTAATCGGCTTGATACACGAGCGCGAATTTTTCACCGGCTACTTAAACGGCGAAAAGAACGTGGAAAATCTGGTGCAAAACATTGTGTTTACCACCGAATACACCCGTATTTCTGCGCTTTTGAAAGAATTACAAAAAAATAAAATTCATATGGCGGCTGTTTCCGACGAATACGGCGGTTTGGTCGGTATCGTTACCCTGGAAGACATTTTGGAAGAACTTGTCGGCGAGATTTGGGACGAACACGACAGAGAAGAAGTGCTCTTTGGCGAAATCAACGAAGGAGAATACTGGGTGGACGGTAAATGTCCCTTGGACGAATTTCTTGCGCTGTATGAGATGGAAGACGAAGACGAAAACTTTGAATCCAACACTATGGGCGGTTGGGCAACCGAACAGTACGGCGGTATTCCGCCCGTAGGCGAAGTGTTGCGTTTTAAGAATGTGGAAATCAAAGTGGTAAAAGCCACCAAGCAAAAGGTGCTTAAAGTATTGTCGAAAATTACGCAAGAAACGGAAGACGGCGAAGAAGACGCCGAATAAGTGCAAGCGTAGAGAGAATAAAAAGAGGTGCGTATATGGCAACGATTTTGGTAACGGGCGGATGCGGTTATATCGGTTCGCACACCGTTTTGGAACTTTTGAATAAAGATTATCAAGTGGTAGTCGTGGACAATTTCAGCAATTCCAGCTTTGAAGCGCTCAAACGCGTGCAGGAAATTACGGGGAAAAGCGTAACGTTTTATGAAGCGGATATTCGCGACGAAGAAAAAATGAGCGAAATTTTCGGCGCGCATAGCATTGATGCAGTGATCCATTTCGCGGCGTTCAAGGCAGTGGGCGAAAGCTGTAAAATGCCGCTTAAATATTATGAGAATAATATCAGCGGTACGGTAGCGCTTTTAAAAGTGATGGAAAAACATAACGTGAAGAAAATCATTTTCTCTTCGTCGGCAACGGTATACGGCGATCCCGAACGCTTACCTTTGGACGAAACTTGCCGTTTGTCTACGACCAACCCGTACGGCAGCACCAAGCTCATGATGGAAAATATCATGCAGGATTTGTATAAAGCCGACGACGCTTGGAATATCATTTTGCTTCGCTATTTCAACCCCGTGGGCGCGCACGAAAGCGGCAGAATCGGGGAAGATCCCAAGGGTATTCCCAACAACTTAATGCCTTACGTGGCACAGGTGGCAAGCGGTAAATTGCAAAAAATCAACGTGTTTGGCAACGACTACGACACCCCCGACGGCACGGGCGTGCGCGATTATATCCACGTAGTGGATTTGGCGCTTGGACACGTGGCGGCGATTGAGCGTTGCGAACAATCGGGCGTGCATATTTACAATCTTGGCACGGGCGTTGGGTACAGCGTTTTGGATATGATACACGCATTTGAAAAGGCGTGCGGTAAAAAATTGCCTTATGAAATTTGCGCGCGCCGCCCCGGCGACATCGCGGCTTGCTACGCTTGCCCCGATAAAGCGAAAAAGGAGCTTGGTTGGCAGGCAAAGTTTGGCATTGAAGAAATGTGCGCGTCACAATGGAAATGGCAAAGCGGCAACCCTAAGGGCTACGAAGCGTAATCCGCAAGCTTTATGATTACACCCGATCAAATTATCCGTTCCAACCGTAAAACGATATCCGTGCAAGTCGATGCGTTCGGCACAGTCACGGTGCGTGCGCCTATGCGTTGCGGCGATGAACGGATTTTTGCGTTTTTACGGGATAAGGAGCGCTGGATTGTCCGTCAAAAACAAAAAACGGCAGGGGCAGGTATGCGTTTACCGCCCGAAAATTTAGACGGTTACAGCTTTTTATTGCTTGGAAAACAGTGCGCAGTACAAATAACGGACGATAAATTTATCCGCTTTGATAAGGAAAATAACCGTATATTTTTACCAAGCAAAAACGCAAAAGAAAAGCTGGTCAAATGGCTCAAAGAAAACGCACTCCGCATTTTTACGCAGGCGGCAAGTGAGCGAGCAAAGCAAATGCAAACGCCCTTTCAAAGCGTTACAATCAGCAGTGCGAGAACGCGCTGGGGCGTGTGTACGGGCGATAACAAACTGCGCTTTTCCTTTCGCTTGCTGTATGCCGAAAAGAGCGTGATTGATTACGTAGTGGTACACGAGCTTGCGCACGTAAAATACAAGAACCACGGCAAAGCGTTTTGGGCGGAAGTGGCGAAATACGTACCCGATTACAAGCAAAAACGCAAATGGCTCAAAGACCGCCCCTATTTGATGCAAATTTTTTAAGCAGGCGCACGCGCGCGTGTTTAGGCGAAGCGAAAAATAGGTATATAATAAGTAGAAAACCAAAGGACGAAAAATAAAAATCGTATGTTAGAACTCAAAAACGTAAGCTATAAAGTACAAACGGAAACGGGCGAAGACAAGTATATTTTGCAGGATATCAACTTGACCTTGGACGAGCGTTTCGTTGCGTTTACCGGCCCGAACGGCGGCGGTAAATCCACGCTTGCGAAGGTGATCGCAGGTATTATAACGCCCACGTCGGGAAAAATTTATTTAGACGGGGAAGATATCACCGCGCTGTCCGTGATGGAACGCGCGCAAAAGGGTGTTTCCTACGCTTTCCAACAGCCCGTTCGCTTTAAGGGCTTGACCGTGCGCGATTTAATCAACATCGCGGCAGGAAAAACCTTGAAGGTGTCCGACGCTTGCGCGTATTTATCGGAAGTGGGTATGTGCGCAAGAGATTATATCGACCGCGAAGTGAACGCGTCGCTTTCGGGCGGAGAATTAAAACGCATTGAAATTGCCACCATCTTGGCGCGCGGCACCAAGCTTTCCGTTTTTGACGAACCGGAAGCAGGGATAGATTTATGGAGCTTTGGCAACCTAATCAAGGTATTTGAAAAAATGCACGAAAAAACGCAGGGTAACATTTTGATTATTTCCCACCAAGAACGCATTTTGAACATCGCCGACCGCATCGTCGTGATTGCCGACGGACGCATTCGTGAACAAGGCGAAAGACAAAACGTATTGCCTAAACTTTTGGCGGCGGAAACGTGTAAAATTTTGATGGACAAGCTGTAAGGTGAAGGGCAGGTACGCAATCAACGTAAGGAATTAAGAAAAATATGGACGCAATAGAAAAGGATTTACTCTTACAAATAGCCGATTTGCACGGTGTACCCGAAGGCGCGTATAACATTCGCGGCAACGGACAATCGCTTGGCCGAAACACCACGGCGAATATCGATATCGTGACCAAAACGGACGGCAAACAGGGCATCGATATTTATATCAAGCCGAACACCAAAAACGAAAGTATGCACATCCCCGTTATCATCAGCAAGGCGGGCTTGCAGGAAATGGTGTACAACGATTTTTATATCGGTGAAAATGCCGACGTGGTGATTGTCGCAGGTTGCGGTATACACAACTGCGGCGGCAAGGAAGTCGTTTCCCGTCACGACGGTGTGCACACCTTTTACGTGGGCAAAAACGCCAAGGTCAAGTATGTGGAAAAGCACTACGGCACGGGCGACGGCAACGGACAAAATATGATGAACCCCGAAACGGTGGTGTTTTTGGAAGAAGGCGCGCATATGGAAATGCAAAGCACGCAAATCAAGGGCATTGACAGCACCAAGCGCGTCACCAAAGCTACGCTCAAAGACGGCGCGCAGTTTATCGTCAAGGAAAAACTGTATACGCACGGCAAGCAAACGGCGGACACCGATTTTATCGTGGAGATGGACGGGGAAGGCTGTAGAGCAGACGTAATGTCCCGTTCGGTAGCGGCGGACGAGTCGGTGCAACGCTTCGTTTCCACTATGAACGGCAACGCGCCTTGCTACGGGCATACCGAATGCGACGCCATCATTATGGACAAAGCGCGCGTAACGGCAGCACCGTGCTTGGCGGCAAACCATGTCGATGCGGAGCTTATCCACGAAGCGGCGATCGGGAAAATCGCAGGTGAACAGCTTACGAAGCTGATGACCTTGGGCTTAACTGAACAACAAGCGGAAGAACAAATCCTGAAAGGATTTTTGCAATAAAACGATAAATAACGGAGAAAAAGATTATGAGTGAACTTGCTTACAAAAGAACCAACGTATACGAAGTAGCCGATGAAAAACGCATGCAAGAAATGTTTGATTATGCGGAAGGCTACAAAACCTTTTTAGACGAAAGCAAAACCGAACGCGAAGCGTGCGCATACGCAAAAGCGGCGGCGATTGCACACGGCTACAAGCCCTTTGCCTTTGACAGAAAGCTCAAAGCGGGCGACAAGGTGTTTTACGACAACCGCGGCAAAAACTTGTATTTGATCAAGGTGGGCAGCGAAGACGTATTGAAAAACGGCGTGCGCATCATCGCGTCGCACATCGACAGCCCCCGTTTGGATTTGAAGCAAGTGCCTTTGTACGAAGCGGACGATATCGCTTTTGCAAAAACGCATTATTACGGCGGCGTTCGTAAATATCAATGGACGGCAGTGCCCCTTGCTTTGCACGGCGCGGTAGTGCTTTCCGGCGGCGACGTAATTAACGTGAAAATCGGCGAAGACGACAGCGATCCCGTGTTCTATATCAGCGATTTGTTGCCGCATTTGGCGGCGCAACAAAGCGCGAAAAAGCTCAGCGAAGGCATTACGGGTGAAGATTTGAACATTTGGCTTGGGAACGTACCTTATAAAATGGGCGATAACGACAAGGACAAAACGGTCAAGGAAAACCTTTTGCACATTTTGCACGAAAAATACGGTATCAAGGAAGAAGATTTCTTAACGGCAGAGCTTTCCGCAGTGCCCAACTACAAAGCGCGCGATATCGGCTTCGACCGCGGTCTTATCGGTGCGTACGGCCACGACGACAGAGTGTGCGCATACCCTTCCTACACCGCGCTTTTCGACGAAGAGAACTCCACGCGCACGGTAATGGTAGCGCTTGCGGATAAGGAAGAAATCGGCAGCGAAGGCACGACGGGTATGCAAAGCGCCGTGTTTAAGGATTTGCTGGACGCGATTGCCGATTGCTTCGGCGTTTCGTCGGCGGCGCTTCGCGCAAACGCGAAATGCTTATCCGCGGACGTTAGCGCAGGCTACGATCCCAACTTCAAAAGCGTGAGCGAACCTTTAAACAGTACGTATATCTCCCACGGCGCGGCAATCACCAAATTTACCGGTTCGCGCGGTAAGGCAGGTTCTAACGACGCGGACGCAGAATATATCGGCTATATTAGAAAACTGTTTGCAGATAACGGCGTAATTTGGCAAACGGGCGAAATGGGTAAAGTGGACGCAGGCGGCGGCGGTACGGTTGCCAAATACGTGGCAAGCTTGAACATCGACACGGTGGATATCGGTGTGCCTGTCATTTCCATGCACTCCCCGTTTGAGCTTATCTCCAAAGCAGACTTGTATCAAGCGTATCTTGCGTTTAGAGCATTCATCAAATAAGCAAAAGCATAGGGGCAGGTACGAAACGAACGACAAAAAAAGCTTTCTCACAAGAGAAAGCTTTTTATTTATTTTTGGCTGTGTCACAGCCTTATTTTTAAGCGATTATCGAACCGACCAGCCGTCGTTTTCCGTTATAATTTCCGTGGAGAAGAACGCCGTAAGCCCGTTGACAAGCTCCGTATAATCGGTTAACACCAAGCTCTCCGTTGCAGAGTGCATAGCAAGTTGAGCTAAGCCGATATCCGCCCCCAAAACGCCCATGCGCGTTAAGGCGATTTTACCAAGCGTGCTGCCGCTTCTCACGTCGCTGCGATTAAAGAACGTTTGGTGGGTAACGCCTGCGTTATCAAAAATCGTTTTTACAATCGCTTCCGCAATACTTTCCGTTACGTAACTGCCGTTTGCGTGCGACTTAATCACTACGCCGCCGCCCAGCAAGGTTTTGTTGGTAACGTCGCTTTTTTCGGGGTGGTTGGGATGTAAAGCGTGCGCATTATCGACGGAAAGCAGGAAGGACGATGCGAGCGCCTTATAAAATTCGTTTTCGTCGAAATGGAACGCGTAACCGATGCGCTTTAACACGTTTTCCATAAAATCGCCGCCTGCGCCTTGCGCGGTGGAACTGCCGATTTCTTCGTGATTAAACAGTGCCGCCATACAAATTCCATCGCTGTCCGCTTTGTTTATAAGTGCTTCCAAGCTTGCGCAAACGCTGGTCAAATTGTCTAATCGGGGCGACGCTAAAAATTCATTGTTTACCCCAAACGTATAGGGCATGTCCGCGTTGACGACAAAAAGGTCGTAAGAAAGTACGCTTTCGTCGCCAACGATTTCTTGCAACCATTTCTCTTCGCCGCCGCGCAAGGAAAGCAAGGGCAATAAATCCACCTGCGCATTGACGGCAAACCCGTCGTTTACATTGCGGTTTTGGTGCACTGCCACGGACGGAATGGTTAAAACAAACGGCGACGTAACCGTTTTGCAAATGATTTTATTTTCCTGTTTGCAAACCACGCGTCCTGCAATACGCAAGGGGCGGTCAAAGAAGGAATACCAAATGCCGCCGCCGTACGTTTCCACGTTTAAGGACACGCAATTTTCCGTGTATTTTAAGGGGTTGGCTTTTAACTTTAAGCAGGGGGAATCCAAATGCGATGCGGCAATCTTGAAAGTAAATGCATCCAAATTGCCAACGGTAAACGCCAACAGGCAACCGCCGCGTTCTACGAAATATTTACCGCCGATTTGCAATTCAAAATCTTCCGTTTCCTGCAAGGGCAAAAAATTGTTTTGCGACAAAAGCGCCTTTGCTTGGTCGACGGCGTGATAGGCGGAAAAAGCGTTTTGTAAAAAGGGAAATAAAACCTTGGAAGTTGTATCGTTCATAGCTTGCGCTCCTTGTAAAAGCTCGTTGTTTTTATCTATTGTATCATTTTTTTTGTCGTTTGACAAGTCTTTCCCGTAAAAAAGCAAAAAAATCCGCTTTACAGTGTGGGTAGATAAGAAAAAATATGCAAGAAATTGTAAATTTCTTTACAAAATATTGTAAAATACTTGACAATTTTCTAAAATTATATATACTATATAATTGTTAGGAGTAAACATAAGGAGAATTTGCTAGATATGGAAAACACACAAAGCATGGAAAAAGTAAATAAAAGCAAGCATTTATCGCAAATATTTCAAATGCTACGAAAACGCGACGAAATTTTTGTGATGGAGAAAAAGGGACGTTTTAACAAAACGGAGCTGCGCTTATTAAACGAAGTGGCGACGGCGCAAAAATTAGGCAACCCCATTATTTCCACACAGCTCGCTACACGCCTTGGCGTTACGCGTTCGGCGGTGTCGCAAATTGTCAACCGCTTGGAAGAACAAGGGGTGCTTCGCAGAGTGGCAGCGCAGGACGATAAGAAAATTGCGTACGTGGAGATAGACGAAAAGATTGTAGAAATTTACAAAAATGAAATTGAAAAGAGCCATACTATCATAGAAGAAATCGTAAAAGAGTTCGGCGAAAAGAAGTTTGAACAGTTGAGCGCGTTATACGGCGAATTTATGGACCTTATGTCGCAGTACGTGGCGAAGATTAAAAAAAGTTGTAAATGTAAGCAATAAGGAGAAAAGATATGTTACAGCTTAAAAACATTGTAAAGGATTATCATACGGGCGGAAACGTCGTGCACGCATTGCGCGGCGTAACCCTGCGTTTTAGGAAAAATGAATTTGTATCCATTTTGGGCGCGTCCGGCTGCGGTAAAACGACGATGCTCAATATTATCGGCGGTTTAGACCATTACACGGCAGGCGATTTGGTAATCAACGGCGTATCCACCAAGGATTATAAGGATCGCGACTGGGACGTGTACAGAAACCACCGCATCGGTTTTGTCTTTCAGTCGTATAACTTAATTCCCCATCAAACGGTACTTACCAACGTCGAGCTTGCGTTGACGATTGCCGGCGTTTCCAAATCGGAGCGCAAAAAACGCGCGAAAGAAGCGTTGGAACGCGTGGGCTTGGCAAGCGAATTGCATAAACGTCCCAACCAGCTTTCGGGCGGTCAAATGCAGCGTGTGGCGATTGCGCGCGCGCTGGTCAATAATCCCGAAATTTTGCTCGCGGACGAACCCACGGGCGCGTTGGATACGACGACGAGTGAACAAATTATGGATTTAATTCATGAAATCGCAGGGGAGCGTTTGGTAATTATGGTTACGCACAACCCCGAAATTGCGGAAGCGTACTCCACGCGTATCGTGCGCCTGCAAGACGGGCTTGTCGTGTCGGACAGCAACCCCTATAACGGCGAAGAAAGCGCGCAAACCGCACCTAAATACGTGGATACGGTGGCGCACTGCGACCTTTGTAAAAAGGGATTGCACATTACGCAGGCGCAGGTGGGAGTAAAGCGCACCTACGTTTGTCCGCACTGCGGAAATAAATTTGTTTTCTGCGCAAAGGACGAAGAATTACAACCCGAGCAACCGCCTGTAAAGAGCAAAGCGGAGAAAAAAGCGGAGAAAAAAGCGAAAAAGAAAAGCAAAAAGCAGGGCAAGGAAAGCGCGTCGATGTCCTTTTTAACGTCGCTTGCATTGTCGGCGCGTAACCTTTTGACGAAAAAGGGCAGGACGGCAATCACGTCCATTGCAGGCAGTATCGGTATCATCAGCGTTTGCTTGGTGCTTGCGCTTTCCAACGGCTTTAACGGGTATATTAAAAAGACGCAAGAAGATATGCTTTCGTCCTTCCCTTTGGAAATTACCGAAACGACGATGGATATGACGGCGGTGATTACGGGTATGAACTCCTTAAACGATATGCCCGATTTAAGCCAAATCGGCGACAGGGTGTACGTCAACTCCTTTTTGACGAACATCGCGCAAGGCATGACCGTTACCAACGATTTGTCGCAAGAATATCTTACGTATTTGAACAATATGGATAAATCCATTTATACGGCGATCGCGTACGCTACGGGCATCAACCTTTCCAACAACTTGTTTACGCAAGTAACTGTGGAACAGGACGGGCAGGAAGCGCAACGCATAATGTCCCTTTCCACGCTCAAAGAAGCGTATAGACAAAAACTTACCGAACAGGAAGAAAAGTACGCCAACCTTGCGCCGCTTGTCGATTATTTGGGCGCTATCTACGGCACGATGCCCGGCACGTCTGATTTGACAAGTGAAGAATACGGCGAATACGTGCTTTCGCAATACGACGTAGTGGGCAACAACGCCAAATTCCCGACAAAGAGCAATCAAGCGGTGCTTGTTGTCGGCGGACATAACGACGTAACCGACTTAACGCTTGCACAGCTTGGTCTTATTTCCGAACAGCAATTTATGTCCTTGTTCCCCAAGCCTGGTGAACAGGTAGACGAGGACAAAAAAACGGAAATGTATATCGATTTTAACGACGTTATCGGTAAAAAATTCGTGTTGTATTACAACGACGCCGTGTATACGCAATCGACGGGCGAAGAATACGTGTTGGATTATGCAGGCACGCGCGTGGACTTGAATACGAAAGATGCAGACAATCAAGAAATCGGTATTGAAATTGAAGTCACCGCCGTATTGCGCTTAAAAGAAGGGCTTACCTACGGCTGTCTTGGCAGCGGTTTGTTCTTTACGGAACAGTTGTATAGCGAATACCAACAAGTAAACGAAAAATCGGATATTGTCAATTTGCTTAACCAGCAACCCAAAGAGCAAGCAAAAGTTTTGGAAACGCTGGCTGCATATGCTGCTGAACTGGAAACGTTAGAACCTAATTCTCCTGCATATATGGCAAAAGTTATGGAAATGGCACAATATTACAATACAAATAAAGTGCATTTCCGTCGTATGGCAAAAACGCTGGATAGTTATTATATTGAATACGTGCCGGAAGCAGGTGGAATGTCGGCTATGAGCGGCAATATGTACGTGCTCTACGGCGATACGGCGCTTCGTGCGGTAGGCGGTAAATCCAATCCCAACTCTATCAAAATTTACACGGACAGCTTCGATGCAAAGGAAGAAGTGCTTGCGTATTTGGACGCGTGGAACGATTCGCACGAAAAGGGACAAAAAATCCGTTATACCGATACCGTCGGCGATTTGATGGTAATGGTAGAAAGTATTTTGAACGCAATCACCTACGTGCTCGTTGCATTCACGGCAATTTCCCTTGTCGTTTCGTCGGTAATGATCGGTATTATCACCTACGTATCGGTGGTGGAACGTACCAAGGAAATCGGTGTGCTTCGTTCGCTTGGCGCGCGCAAGAAGGATATCAAAAACCTGTTCAATGCGGAAACGTTTATCATCGGGCTTACGTCGGGTGTGTTTGGCGTAGTGGTTACCTACTTGATATCGTTCGGCGTCAACGCCCTGCTGGGTACGCTCACGGGTATTGCAACGCTTGCTGCGCTGCCCATCCGTTCGGCAACCATTATGGTTATCGTCAGCATCGTGCTCACGCTTATCAGCGGTTTAATCCCTGCCAAGGCGGCGGCGAAGAAAGACCCCGTAATCGCATTGCGTACGGAATAAAACAAAATCAAGGAGAGAAAATATGCAAACGCAAACGTTTACGCTCAACGCTTCCTTTGACGGCTTAACGTTGCACATTTTAACGGCAGAGCCGCAAGGCAAAGCAAAAGGCGTAGTGCAAATTTTGCACGGTATGTGTGAATATAAGGAACGCTATTTGCCGCTTATGCAGTATTTTGCAGACAACGGCTTTGCGGTGGTTTGTTACGACCAGCGCGGCCACGGCGACAGTGTAAAGGATAGCAAGGATTTGGGCTATTTTTACGAAACCAAAGCGCAAGGGATTGTGCAAGATGCGGTGGATGTAACACAATGGATACGTACACGGTACCCCCATTTGCCCCTTACGCTGTTTGGACACAGTATGGGCTCGATGGTAGCGCGGTGCTATTTACAACGCCACGACACGCTGGTGGATAAAGCGATTATTTGCGGTTCGCCCGTCAACAATCCCTTGTCGCCCGTAGCCATTATGCTTGCCAAAACTATCGGGCTTTTCCGCGGCAAATACCACCGTTGCAAAACGCTTTCCTATCTTTCCACGGGCAAGGGCAATAAAAAATTCCCTGGGGAAGAAAAGGGCGCTTGGCTTAGTAAAAACCGCGAAAACATCCAAGAATTTTACGCGAACCCCAAGGGGCATTTCCGCTTTACCTGCAACGGCTTTGAAAACTTGTTCCGCTTGATGAAAAACACCTACGATACAAAATTGTACAAGGTGCAAAATCCCGATTTGCCGATTCTTTTCGTATCGGGAGCGGACGATCCCGTGCTTGGCGGCGCAAAAAACTTTGCCAAAACGCTGGCGTTTATGAAAAAGCTTGGCTATCAAAA
Source organism: Candidatus Scatosoma sp. (assembly GCA_045533485.1). Taxonomy (GTDB): domain Bacteria; phylum Bacillota; class Clostridia; order Christensenellales; family Borkfalkiaceae; genus Scatosoma. The sequence continues at coordinate 21,362 of JAZSHX010000044.1, forward strand.
AATAGACGGCAGACTGTACGAAGGCTTGCGCCACGAAATTCACAACGAAACGGATAACAAGGAAGTGCTTGCCGATTTGTTGCACGCCTTGCAATCGCTGTAAAATTGCACGCATAAACCCGAAAAACAAGCACATACTGTTTGCAGGAGGGAAGATTATGCGTATTGCCAATATTATTGCTTACGTTTTGGTTATTGTCGGTGCAATCAACTGGGGCTTGTTTGGGCTCTTTGATTTGAACTTAGTATCAACCGTATTTTCCGGCGCAAGAACGGCAGGTTCTGTGATCGTGTACACGCTCATCGCACTTGCGGCGCTTTGGTTGATTTTGTCGCCGATTATCACGAACGGCGTTTTGTGGTTAAACAGCAGACGTGCGGAATAAAATGTAATCAAAACCTTAAAAAAAGCGGACGTATGATAAATGCGCCCGTTTTTTCTTTTGAGAATTTTTTTCATACCTATTGACAAACGACGGTATGGGTAGTATAATAGAAACAATCAAATAAAAGGAAAATCCATAGGATTTTCAAAAAGGAGAAAAACTATGTTAAATGCTTTATTGATGGGCGTAGGCGGCTGGATTGCCGTGATTGTGGCTATCGTGCTTGTCATTGCCGTTCTTGGCTGGTGGATTAGCACGCGCAACGCGTTCGTTCGTTTGAAAAACAAGGTGGAAGAAGCGTGGGCTACCATCGACGTATTTTTGAAAAAGAGATTTGATTTGATTCCCAACTTGGTGGAAACGGTGAAAGGGTATGCAAAGCACGAAAGCGAAACCTTGGAAAAGGTAGTGGCGGCGCGTAACGTTTCCATGGCAGCGAAAGGCCAAGAAGAAAAGATGAAAGCGGCAAACGAACTGTCGGGCAGCTTGCGCACGCTTTTCACGGCAGTTGCCGAAAGCTATCCCGATTTGAAGGCGAACAGCAATTTCTTGGATTTGCAAAGCCAGCTGAAAAAAATCGAAGGCGAGCTGGAAAGCTCCCGTCGCTATTATAACGGCGTAGTCAAATCCTTCAACACCAAGCTGGAAATTTTCCCTGCGAATATCGTCGGTTCTAAAATGGGCGAAGAATACAAAAAACGTCCTTATTTTGAGCTGGACAGCGAAGAAGAACGTCAAAACGTAAAGGTGTCCTTTTAAGAGAAAATGATGAAAATTGCTTATCAAAAAACACGGCGGCTTACCATAAAAGCCGCTATGTTCCTGCTTGCGCTTTTGTGCCTATTCTGCGCGCTGATTTTGCCAAACGGGCAGGGCAGGTACGAAGTGAACGCGGCAAGCGGCGACGCGATTGCCATTGAAAAAATGCACGCAACGTACACGGTAAACGAAGATAGAACGGTGGACGTGGTAGAAAATATCCAAGTGAAATTTTTATCCCACGGCTTGACGATGTTCTATCACGCGCTCCCTAAAGAAAACACGCGTTACACCAACGTATCCGCTACCTGCGAAGGGAACGACGAATTTTATTTCTACGTAGCCGATAATCCCGATTTGTCGGGCTTTTTGGATATCAACTGCGTGGGCGGCGCGCAAAAAGGCAAAACGTGGACGTATACCATTTCCTATACGATGCAACACTATGGCGCGGCAAGTAAAGACGGTATGACCATCGATTTGGTGGGGCTGGGTTCGTCCGTGCCTATCCATAACGTACAAGTAACGGTGCAATTCCCTGCAAATTCCACGCTCCATTATGACGTGTATTCGGGCACGTACGGGGCGGAAGGTAACGACGCAAACGTAGCCGTGCAACAACAGGGCAACACGCTTACGCTCAAAGCGGACGTGTTAAAGCGCGTATATCAATCGCGGTACGGCGAATATATGGCGGAAGGCATCACGCTGGATTTCACACTTGGAAACGGCGTGTTAAAATCGCCTGCGGCGGTCAATACGTTCACGGAAAACGGCTGGTGGATTGCGCTTACCTGCGCTATTGTTGCGGGGCTGGGTATGCTTATGTCGGCGTTGCTCCCTAAGCGTGAAGAAATTATCACGTCCGTCAATATTTCCGCGCCCGACGAAATGGATCCTATGACGATGGGCAAACGCTTGGACGGCGTGATTGACAACGAAGACGTGACGTCGATGCTGTATTATTTTGCGGATAAAGGGTATTTGCATATCGATTTAACAGACGAAAAAGACCCTATGCTTATTCGTAAAGTGGATAGATTGCCCGATTTTGAGCCCGTGCACGCGCGCACGTTGTTTGACGGCTTGTTTAGAAAAGTGACCGTCGAAGACAACGGTTGCGTCCGCGTATCCAAGCTTAAAGGCCATTTCTATCAAAGCGTTACTACGGCAAAAGAACAGCTTGTCAAAATGCCGCAATACCAAACGAAATCTATCATTTTCTACGCGTTGGGCGGCGTAATCGCCGTATGGGCGGCGTTTTTGTTGCCGTTTATCGTGGGTATTCGCACGCTGGGCAGCGATTATACGTACGTGAGCGGACTTGTCTACACGGTTGGCATTTTGGGCGTGTTGCTTTTGGGGTATCTCAAAGAAAACTACCGCTATAAATGGAAAAACGGCACAAAGCTTGCCGTACTGTTTGCGCAAATCTTGATTGCCGTTTTGTTTAGTATTATTTTCATCTTCGGCTTTGCCACGCACCTGATGACGCGCTGGGAAAAACTGCTTTTAAGTGCGGCGGTATTCGTTTGTACGTTCGCTACGTCGAATAAGCTGAACCGCACGAAAGAAAAGCGTGAAATGCTTGGGAAAATACTTGGGTTTAAGGATTTTATCGTGTACACGGAAGAAGATAAAATCAAGTTTATGCTGGAAGAAAGCCCCGAGCTTTTCTATAAAATTTTGCCGTATGCGCAGGTGCTTGGCGTGACGGACGAGTGGGAAGACAAGTTCAAAAACATCACCTTGCAACCGCCTGCGTGGTGCGCAGGTACGCATATATCGTATTTCGATTACGTGCTGCTGCGCGGCGCAATGCGCAGTGCAATGCTCACGGCGATGACGCAACCGCAGAAGGGCGGCTCGTTTATCGGCAAGGGCGGCGGTGGCGGCAGCTTCGGCGGATTTAGCGGCGGCGGCTTTGGCGGCGGCGGTTTCGGCGCAAGATAAAAAGCAAAAACAATGTAATAAAAAAACAATACCGTGCCTTGTTGCAACAGGGCACGGTAGTTTTATAATAGCAAAAATTATTTAGGTAAAAAAGCCATAAACGGCACGATACCTAACGTGGTGCTTGCGCTGTAATATCCAAGCTCGTCGCGGCTATATATGCTGCCGCTGGACGTGACGAAATAAGGTTCGCTACTGGCATTATTCGTTTTCATTAGCCACCAAGGCGCGTAGCAGTTATAAACGCCGTCTTGCTCTACGGCGCCGCTAAGCGGTATACCGCTGATGCGCGCGTAATCGGTGGCTATTTTACCCATACCGCCGTGGTTTTCTAAAAGACTTGTAAGCGACCAGCATATAGGGCCTAAATGTATGCGGTTTTCCGTTTCAAATTTCAGCCAAGCTACGCCTGTTTCAATCTTCGATATGCCGATACCGCTGTACTGTTCTCCCGTAAAATATATCTCAAAGGTGTCGGTCAGCCAAGTGCGGATGGAAGAAGTGTTATACGAAGCGCTACCCAGCGGCTGTCCGTCCAAAACGTACTTGCTGACAAGGCGCAAATAACCGCTGTCTTCTTCCTTAAAAATATTCCAAGCGATGGGCTCCATCCTAAAATAGTATTTTGTGTCCGGCTGTATTTCTCTGCCGTCCGAAAACTTACCGCTTGCCGATACAGGCGAATATTTGGAAAGATAATAATACCCGTCCGAACCGATGCCGTACGCGCCCATACCGTCCACAATCGTTACGTCTTCGGGCATAATCGTTTGCGGATAATATCCACAGAAAAATTCGTCGTCAACGCGTTTGTAATCCACCCAGTGTACCTTCAAGTTTAAATTGCCCGTTGTGCCTTTGGGAATTTGCGTCCACACGCGTCCGCCTTCGGTTTTCCATCCCCCAAACAGCTTCTTGAACTCTCCGTGCTGGGGTTCGTTAAGCGGAAAAGCGTCGTTGACGGTATAGCTTTTGGGATTGTCCGTCGGCATATCGTAGGTGATGGTGTAGGTAATGATAGAGTGCTTGAAATACAGCGTAACGTCCTGCCCGTTTGCAGGTTCGCCGTCGTAGGGCTGGGTGCAATCTTCGTCAAAATACACGCCCACCAGCTCATATCCGTCTATAAACTTACTTTTTGCATACTGCCACGGTCTCTTGCCGTCCAAGCAAACTTCCGTTGTTGTCAGCCAAAGGTCGTCCAAGCTAATGCAGGTGTACACGTTTTCACGCAGCATACGCGCATAAATGGTCGTATCGGCGGTGATGATATCGTCTTTCTTGACTTCTTGGGTGAATTCCGCGTCGTAAAACCAGCCGTCGAACGTATAATTTTCCATCTCGGGTTTCATCCACGTAGATATTGCCGCTCCGTCCTGACGGCGTATGATTTGATATTCTTCTCCAAGCACCATACACTTAATTTCACGGTAAAGGATAGAAGAACTGCTGGAAGACGTCGTGCTTATGCAACCTACGCACAAAAACAAACAAGCAAACAATAGACCAAAACATACGACGGATAGAATTTTTTTACTCATCTTTTTCATATACGCTCCTTTTGACAAAAACCGCCCCCGAAAAGCAATTTCGTAGGGCGGTTGCTTGGTAGTATTATTTCATATATTTGGGGTCGGTCAAAATGGGAGAATTGAGCGCAAATCTACGCACCGATTCCACGGCGTTTTGGCAAAGGCGTTTGGTTTTGTAATGCTCGCCCAAGCTTAAAAGCTGTCCGTTGCCGTTGAGCAGTTTATAGATATAATCGCCGCGCTTGGTAAGCGAAATGCGGAAATTGTTGCGTTCGATATTCGTCTTATGCGTTTGAATACCGTTGACCGCACCGATATAGCTGGTGTATTCTTCGCTGGAAAGCAATTTTTCGCCGTTGTTCGCATACAACTCAAAATAGTACACTTGTTCGCCAAGCGCATTTTCCACGGCGTCAATTACCCATTTGCCGTTGTATCCGTCGGGCAGGGGCGGCAATTCCGCGTCGTCTTCCGCAAGCACCTTCACGGTACGCGTTTGCATACTTTCTTCAATCACGGCAGTTTCCGCAAAGCGTTTGGTGGATTGCACCGCGCTTTCGCATCTTGCAAGCGTAGGATAATTTTCACCCATACAAAGCAGCATATTTTTACCGCTTAACAGCTTGAAAATATAATCGCCTTTTTTGGAAACGGTAATTTTGAAATTGCCTTTCAAAATATTATTCTTGTGCGTTTGTATGCCGCGCATCGCGCCTGCGTACGAAGTATATTCTTCACTGGAAAGCAGCTTTTCGCCGTTGGACGCGTGTAGCTCGAAATAATACATTTCTTCCGTTACATCGTCTTCCAGCTGCATAAGTAAGCGATAAAGCACCCATTTGCCGCTGTATCCTTTCTTTACCGTCGTTTCCTTTTCCTTGATCGTGGGCTGTATTGTTTGACGGGGAGTAGCTTTTGCAGGCGCTTTCACCGTTTTCACGGGCTTTTCTTCCGCTTTGGGCGTAGCTTTTGCAGGTGTTTTCTTTTGCGCTTCCGCTTGTTTCGCCTGTTTCTTTTCCTGCGCTTGCTTTTCCTTTTCCGTGCGTTTATTCACGGCTTCTAAAATAGCTTTTTCTTCCGCTTCTGCATCTGCGTCCGCTTTGGCAATCGCCTTTTCTTCCGCATGGTCTTGTTGCCGCGTGCTTGCTTCTATCGCCAAGCGTTCCTGTTCCGCGGCGATACGCTCTTGCTCCGCTTTTTCGGCGGCAATGCGTTCTTGCTCCGCTTTTTCCGCTTCGATACGTTCTTTCTCTGCCTTTTCCGCGGCGATGCGCTCTTGTTCGGCTTTTTGTGCCGCCGCAATCGCTTCCGCTTGCTTACGCTCAGCTTCCGCGTGCTGTTGCATATTGCGTTCGTGTTGCGCCTTTGCAAGCGCCGCGGCTTTCTTTTGTTTTCTTGCCTTCCTGCGTTTGGGAGCAGTGCATAACAAAATCAATATCGTCAAAACGAACAATGCGCATGCGCCTACGAAAATTGCGCCCAAAATTTGGTTTGCTTTCAAATACTCTATGCTCTTTTGGATAAGTTCTTGTATCATAATCGCTCCTTTTGATAAATTATAAAGAAAAAGACGACGCGCGCCTACAATTCTTGCGTAGTTATATTATAATATAAAATGATAAAAAAGTCAATAGCGGTTGCGGAAAAATTTTATTTGATTTTTCAAAAAATTTGACATTTAGCTAAAAATGCGTTACAATGTAGGTATGAAAAAATTTCAAGTAGCCATTATCGGCGGCGGCGCGTCGGGTTTGACGCTTGCCTGCGCGCTGGCAAATGAAAACTGCATAATCACCGTTTACGAACGCGGAGAAAGAGTAGGCCGTAAGCTTTCGGCAACGGGCAACGGCCAAGGCAACGTGACCAACCTTGCCGTCAAAGACACGCCGTATTTCTCTTTTTCGGGCGTAGGTATAGCGCGCGCAAACGCGCTTATTTCCCGTTACGACGCGCAGTTGCTTATGGCGGATTTACAATCGCTTGGCTTGCTTTTGATTGCCGACGAACGGGGCAGAGTGTATCCGGCAGGCAGACAAGCTTCCGCGGTTACGGACGCACTGCGTTTTACGCTTTCGCAAACGGGCGTACAAACGCGCTTGGACAGTCAAGTGGAACGCATAGAAAAAACGGCGCAGGGCTTTGTTTTGAGCATAAAAAACAAGCAGGGCGACAAGCAAACGTCAACAGCGGACGCGGTCGTTTTATGCGCAGGCGGTAACGTAGCCAAGCAGTTAGGCACGGACGGCACTGCGTACGCTTTGGCAACGGCGCTGGGACATACCTGCACGCCGTTATACCCGTCGCTGGTGCAGTTGAAAACGGAGATGCAGACGATAAAAACGCTTAAAGGTATTCGCGTGACGGACGCAGGAATAAAAGCAACTTGGCAAAACGAAAGGGGCGAAAGGCAATCGCACGCGTTGCAGGGGGATTTGATTTTTACCGATTGCGGCGTATCGGGCGACGGCATTTTCCGTCTTTCCGCTTTCGTGACCGCGCATATCCAACGTGGCGTTACGCTCACCGTCGACTTTTTACCTACGCACAGCCAAGAAGAAATTTATGCGTTGCTTTTGCAAAAGCAACGGCGCTATCCCCAAATGCAAACGGGCGAATTGCTTTGCGGCTTTGTCAATAACCAAATCGCGCGCGCCGTAATGAAATGCGCGGAAAATCATTTGCAAACGGCGGCAAAGCTTGTCAAGGCATTTCCCTTGGCGGTAAAGGGCAGCTTGGGCGCGGATTACGCGCAGGTGACCAAGGGCGGTATCCGTATGGACGAAGTGGACGACAATTTGCAAAGCAAATTTGTAGACGGTCTATATTTCGCAGGCGAAATTTTAGACGTGGACGGCCCTTGCGGCGGCTTTAATCTGCAATGGGCGTATTCGTCGGCAAAAGCAGTGGCTTGTGCCCTGCGTACGCGCATACAAAACCATCAAAAAACAGGCAAAGATAGGGGGCAGGTATGAGTTTACGCTGCTTTTCCGATATAAAATTACCGCTTGGCAAAAGCGAAAGCGAACTGAAAAAAATCGCCGAAAAAAAGCTGGGTAAAAAGGCGGCGTATTTCGCCATCAAGAAAAAATCGCTGGACGCGCGCAACAAAGCGGATATCCGCTACGTATACACGGTGGAAATTTCCGCTGAGCCGCTTGCGACCACCCAAGCGCCGATAGAACGCTTGCCAAAGCATAAATTGCCCAAGGAACGCGCCTTAATCGTCGGCAGCGGCCCTGCGGGGCTGTTTTGCGCACTGCGGTTGATAGAGCGCGGTATTGCGCCGATATTGATAGAGCGCGGCGCAAGCGTAGACGACCGCGAAAAAAGCGTGCAAGCGTTTATCCAAACGCGCGTGCTGGACACAAACAGCAACGTACAGTTCGGCGAAGGCGGCGCAGGTACGTTTTCCGACGGTAAATTAAACACGCAAACGCACAACGCCTTAAACGCGGAAGTGCTGAAAACCTTTGTAAAATTCGGCGCGCCCGAAGAAATTTTATGGCTGCAAAAACCGCATATCGGCAGCGATAATTTAAAAACCGTAGTCAAAAATATGCGCGAACATATCCTTGCAAACGGCGGCGAAGTGCGTTTTCACACGCTCTTGAAAGACGTGCGCTTGCAAAACCAAACGCTGCGAAGCGTCACCATACAGGATATGCAAACGGGCAAGGAAGAAGTGCTTACTCCGTCCGTTTTGGTGCTGGCAATCGGGCATAGCGCGCGCGACACGTTTTCGATGCTTTGTTCACGCGGCGTACAAATGCGCGCCAAGGACTTTGCAGTGGGCGTGCGTATAGAGCACTTGCAAAGCAAGATTTCTTTTGCGCAGTACGGCAAAGCGTACACGATGCTCCCTGCTGCCGATTATAAGCTGGTTTCGCACGCAAGCGAACGCGCGGCGTTTACCTTTTGTATGTGCCCGGGCGGCTTCGTAATGCCGTCGTCCAGCGAAGAATACGGCGTAGTCACCAACGGTATGAGCAACTACGCACGCAACGAACGCAACGCCAACGCGGCGTTGATAGCGCAGGTAAGAAAAACCGACTTTTTGCAAGACGCGGACAAAAACCCCTTGGCTGGGGTGGAATACCAACGCGCGATTGAGCAAGCGGCGTATCAAGCAGGCGGGGGCAATTACGCCGCGCCCGTACAGCTTGTCGGCGACTTTTTAGCGGATAAGGTTTCGTCAAAGTTTGGCGAAGTGTTGCCAAGCTACGCAATCGGCACGGCGTTTGCCGATTTTAGGTCGGTTTTGCCCGCACCTATCGCGCAAACGCTGAAAACGGCGATTGTCGATATGGACAAACGCTTAAAGGGCTTTGCCTGCCCCGACGCAGTGCTCACCGCGGCGGAAACGCGCACCAGCTCTCCCGTCCGAATCGAACGCGATGAAAACAGCTTGCAATCGGTCAACGCAAACGGCGTTTATCCCTGCGGCGAAGGCGCAGGCTATGCAGGCGGTATCACTTCATCCGCCGCCGACGGACTGCGTATTGCCGATGCAATTTATGCAAATTTTCTTAAATAAATGCTAAAAATGACGGTATTTCATTTTGTTTTCACTTTATTATCACAAAACTATCACATATCAATTTTATAATAAATAGATAGTAAAAGTGCCTATACGAAACTTTTTTCATATTCTCTCACTAAGGTACGCGCTCCGTTTTTGCGGAGCGCGTATCCTTTTTTACCGCCCTGAAAATAAAGCGGTCAAACGCTTGCCAAACGCCAAAAAAAGTGGTACAATAGAATTGCGACCTAATTTAATAGCTTTTACGGAAATGTATACTTTGGGTATTTCTACAAATTATAAGTTTACATAAAACAAAAAGCGGACGGCTGGAAAAAAGCGGTCCGCTTTTTATTTATACGAATAGCCCCCCCCTTGTGTAAAGGGGGGAGTAGGGGGGATTGTCATTCTGGAGCGCAACGAAGTGAAGCGATAGAATCTCACAAATACGCCTTACGCATGCTTTGCAACAACGCTTTCAAGCGTTCGCGCACGGAAACGGGCTCAATCACCGTCACGCCGTCGCCAAGCGAAAGCAAAGTCGGTAACAAATCTTCGTCGTTGGGAAGCGTAATTTCCGCCTGCCACTCCCCGTCGTTTTGCTTGATATTCGTCACGCCAAGAGTGTCCTGCATACGTTGCAAAACGCGCCGTTCCAAGCGCAAACGCACCTGCACGCTATTGCTTTCGTCTGCAAAAAACGACAAGGGGATTTGTTCCCGTTTGACCGTTCTCGGCACAAACCTATCCCCCGTTTTTATCATAGATAAAATGCGCGTCAAGCGGTACAGCCGAAATCGCCGTTCAAAGCGTGAAAAGGCGTACAGGTACACGCCGCTGCCTTTATGTATCAACACGTGCGGTTCAATTTTACAGTGTATTTCCCCGTCTAAGGGCGAAAAATACTGCATTTCCAAAATGGCTTGCTGACGGATGCACTCACACAGTAACCGCAATTTCTCAAACACGGCTTGCGTGTAGGCAAAACAGCCCCCGTCCGTGATAAACGATTGCAAATCGCCGCTCAAAGCCAAATCCCGATGCTGTTTTTTGACGTGGTCGCTCAGCTTATGCTTGACGTGCAAAAACCGCGGTTCGGGCGAGCGCGCGTAAGCGTACGACAGCGCGTCTATCGCCGCGTCGTATTCTTCCTTGGTCAAAAACCCCGTAGGCAGCGTGTAATCGTCGGGCAAATAAATACCGCCGTTTCTGCCGCGTTTTACGTACACGGGCACGCTCAACGCCAAGTGATCCACATACCGATACACCGAACGTTGCGATATGCCGTACTTGTCCGCGCAGTAATTCGCCGTCAGTTTGCGTTTGGCTAAAAGATCAAATAAAATTGCAAGCAAAATGGTAAATTTCATAACTTTTCACAACCTGTGCAAATATTATACAAACATTTGTTCGTTTTGTCAAGTGATTACGGATAACGAATTCAGGGGAAAAAGCGTGTTTTTTGCATAAACGGACGGCAAATGCTTGACTTTTTTATAAAAAAAGTGTAGAGTTATATAAGCATTTGTAAAAAAGGAGATTTTCCTATGGCAACGAAAGAAAACGTTATGGACGTCCTTAGAAGAAGAGGCTTTGTCAAACAAACGGTTTTTGAAGAAGAATTATACGAAAAATTAGGCAACGAAAGCGTGGCTTTTTATATCGGCTTCGATCCTACGGCGGATTCCTTGCACGTGGGGCATTTTATGCAGCTTATCGCTATGCACCATATGCAGCAAGCAGGGCATAAACCCATCATTTTGATCGGCGGCGGCACGGCAATGGTCGGCGACCCGTCGGGCAGAACGGATATGCGTTCGATGATGACCAAGGAAACGATTAGACACAACGTCGAATGCTTCAAAAAGCAAATGTCCCGTTTCGTTAGCTTTGAAGGGGAAAACGCGGCGGTTATCGTTGACAACGGCGACTGGCTGTTGGATTTGAACTATATCGATTTCTTGCGTGAAATCGGCGCGCATTTCTCCGTAAACAGAATGCTCAGCGCGGAATGCTTCAAGCAACGCTTGGAACGCGGACTTTCTTTCCTTGAATTTAACTATATGCTTATGCAAGCATACGATTTCTTGGTGCTGTACAGAAAATACGGCTGCGCGTTGGAGCTTGGCGGCGACGATCAATGGAATAACATTTTGGCAGGCGCAAACCTTATCCGTATCAAGGAACAACAACCTGCGTACGCGATGACGTTCACGCTGCTCACGACCAGCGACGGCAAGAAAATGGGTAAAACGGCAAAGGGCGCGGTTTGGCTTGACGAAAACAAAACGACGCCGTATGAGTTCTATCAATACTGGCGCAATATCAACGACGACGACGTGGAAAAGTGTATGAAGCTTTTGACGTTCTTGCCCGTTGAACAAATCGAAGAAGCGTGCCGTTACAGAGACGAACGCATCAACAAGGCGAAAGAATTGCTTGCTTTCGAGCTTACCAAAGAAGTGCACGGCGAAGAAAAGGCGTTGACGGCGCAAAGCCAAGCGCAAGCGGCGTTTGGCGGCGGCAATGCGGAGCTTTTGACCAAGGAAGTGGAAAACGTAGCGCTTGTGATTGACGCGATGGTGGCGGCAGGCGTTGCCAAGTCCAAGGGCGAAGCACGCCGACTTATCGAACAGGGCGGCGTTTCGGTGGACGATAGCAAGGTGACCGACGTCAATATGGCTATCCCTGCCAAGGTATTTGTGTTGCATAAAGGCAAAAAGGTGCACTTAAAAATTATCGTGAAATAACGAAAAGGGCGGTTTTATCCGCCCTTTTTTGGAAGAAAAGAGTATGGAAAAACGCATCCGCACGGTGTACGCGCCGTATACAAGTGAAAAGATCATTGAAAGATCGCGCTTTATCACCTATTCCGCGCACGTGGAAAGTGAAGAACAGGCGCGCGCTTTTCTTGCGCAAATCCGCGCGGAACACTCACTTGCTACGCACGTTTGCTATGCGTTTATTGCCGATAAGCTGGGCAATTTACAACGCTTTTCCGACGACGGCGAACCGCAAGGCACGGCAGGTATGCCGATGCTGGAGGTGCTCAAAGCTAAGGGCTTATACGAAACGGCGGTGGCGGTCGTGCGGTATTTCGGCGGCGTGAAGTTGGGCGCAGGCGGTTTGGTGCGCGCGTATTCGTCCTGCACGGCGGAAAATTTAGACGGCGCGGATATTCGCACGCTGGAAATGTGCGTGGAAGCGGAAATTTTTGTAGACTATACGGGTATCGATAGCGTACAAAAATATATTTCAACGCATACCTGCTCCCTGCTTTCCAGTGAATACGGTGCAAGCGTGCAGATAAAAGTGGCGGTGAAAAAAGCGGAAATCGACGCGTTTATAAGCGGCTTGGTGGATTATATGCAAGGGCGCGTCAAGGTGGAGCTGGGCAAGGAATATTACGCGGCGTTTGCCTAAATCTTTTGCAAATGGGTATTGACAAAACCGCAAAACGGTGGTACAATAGATAAAAAGGAGTTCGATTATGAAATATACAAGCATTGGCGGTGTGAAAGCGTCGCGTATGGCGATGGGCTGTATGCGTATTGCGGATAAGCCGTTGGAACAAACGGAGCGTTTGATTGTCGAAGCGGTGAGCTCTGGCGTCAACGTGTTCGACCTTGCCGACGTGTACGGGAAAGGCGACTGCGAAAAGATTTTCGGCGTTGCCGTAAAGGACATCGGTTTGGCAAGAGAAAATTATATGCTGCAAACCAAATGCGGTATTCGCCGCGCCGATTTCGGCACGTATTACGATTTTTCTGCGGAACATATCATCGCTTCCACGGAAGCCAGCCTGTTGCGCTTGAATATGGAATATTTGGACGTTTTGCTGTTGCACCGTCCCGACGCGCTTATGCAGCCGGAAGAAGTGGCGGACGCGTTTGAACGCTTACACGCTTCGGGCAAAGTGCGCGCGTTCGGCGTTAGCAATTTCTCCGCAAGCCAAATGAAGCTTTTGGAAAAATGCGGCGTGCGGCTTGTCGTCAATCAAATGCAGTTTTCGCTTGGGCATACGTTGCCGATTGAAGCGGGCTTGAACGTCAACAACCAAAAAGCGGAAGCGGTGGCGCTTGCAGGGGACGTGGTGGAATATTGTCAGCTCAAAAACGTAACGATGCAGGCGTGGTCGCCCTTACAATACGGCTTTTTCAAGGGCACGTTCCTTGGCGACGAAAACTTTGCTCCGCTCAATGCGGAATTGAACGCGCTTGCGGAAAAATACGGCTGTACGCCTGCGGCGATTGCCTGCGCTTGGATTTTGCGCCACCCTGCGAAAATGCAAGTGGTAACGGGTACGACGTCTCCCGTGCATATGCGTGAGCTTTGCGCGGCGGCGGATATACAGCTGACGCGAGAAGAGTGGTATAAGCTCTACTACGCAACGGGCAAAAAATTGCCGTGACAAACGGCTGGATAAAAATAAATAAACGGGGAGGAAAACTGTATGAAAATGATCACGGCTATCGTCAATAAAAAGGACGCTAACGACGTTTGCGACGCGTTAACGGAAGCAAAATTTTTCTTTACGCGAATGGCGACGACGGGCGGATTTTTAAAGGCGGGGAACATTACGCTTTTAATGGGCACGGAAGATGAAAGGGTGGAAGAAGCCATTGCCCTTATCCGTAAGCACAGCGCACAGCGTATGGAACCGCTTGCTTCGGTGGTCAATGCAGGCGTGCCTTCGTTTGGATATTATAGAACGGAAGTGCCGGTAGGCGGCGCAACCGTGTTCGTTTCCCCCGTGGAACGCTTTGAAAAAATGTAAAACGATATATTTGCTTACGCCCCGTCCGTTGATGGACGGGGCGTAAATTTTTTATTCGCACGTAAAAAAATAAAAAATAGGTATTGTAAAACAGGCAAAAGTATGTTATAATACATACATTATGATGCGATTTGAAAAAATGACAAAAAAGGACTTCATGGTTTTTTGCGTGGCGTCCGTATTTGGCGGTATAATGGTGGCGCTTGGCGGCGCAGGGCTGTTGTTTGCGATGCTGTACGCTGGCGACGTATCGGGCAGGTTGATAGGCGCAGTGCTTTTCTCTCTTGCCATGTTCGTGGTAACGACGTTCGGGCTGTATTTGATCACCGGTTTATCCACGCGCATTTTAACGATGGGCGTAAAAAACTTTTGGTCGCTGCCCGTCAGCTTGTTCTTTAACGTTTTGGGGATTGCCCTTGCGGCGGTGCTCGTGCACAATTCCCACGTACCCCTTACGCAAACGGCGGATAATGTTATGGCAGGCAAACTGTGCGAACACGGTTGGGTATTGCACTCTTTTTGTTCGGGGATTTTGTGCGGTATCTTTATTGGGCTTTCCGTGTTTTTGTGCAAGTACACGCATAAAAAACATTTGTCTGCAACGGTAGGCGTCGTGTTCCCCGTATTCGTGTTCGTGTATTGCGGTTTTGACAATTCGCTCGCCAACGTATTTTATATGTTTGTCAGCAGTAAAATGACGTGGGCGATGGTAGGGTATTGCTTTATATCGCTTTTGGGCAATCTTGTAGGCGGTATGATGGTATCCGTGCTGCCGCTTATCAAAAAGAAAGACGAACCGAAAAAATACCGCTGTCCTTGCTGCGGATATTTCACGTTTGAGAAAAAGGAACGCACCTACGATATTTGTCCCGTTTGCTTTTGGGAAGACGACCCCGAACAGTTCAAAAATCCCACCCTGCACGGCGGCGCAAATCACGTTTCCCTTGCCGAAGCAAGAATCAATTACAAGCATTTCAACGCTTGCGACACCGAAATGAAAAAGTACGTGCGCGGCCCGAAAAAGGACGAACTGCACGGCTACGACAGATAAAACGAACACCAAAAAAACTCTCCGTTTGCTTTTGAAAACGGAGAGTTTTTCTTTTGCTTTTAACAATTATTTCTTCACCTTTATCCAACCGATACGCACGTATTTGGGCGCGGTAATTTGCTTGATTGCGTCGTAATATATTTCACTCATTTTACGGATATTGTCAAGAAGCACGTATTCGTTGGGTTGATGCACCGTTTCTTCTTCGCCGATCACTTCGGGCCCGAACGCGCAACCGCATTCCAACGCTCTTGCATACGTACCGCCGCCGATAGCGATAGGGGGAATATCCACGCCACACGCTTCCGCGTATACGCCTGCCAGCGTTTGAATGAGCGCGCCGTTGGGATCGTTATAAAGCGGCGCTTGATAGTTGTTGATAACAAAGCTTACGTTTGCGCTTTCCAAGCGTTGCAAAACGTCTTCTTTGGCAAGCGTAGCAGGGTAGCGCACGTCGGTTACGATGGACACTGTGCCGTTTTCAAAGGACGCCATATCGGGGGACATCGTCAAAGGCCCCGTTTCGTCGCAAAGCGTTTTTAAGCCCAGCGTATCGGCAAACAACACGTCGTAAACCTTTTTGCAGTCTTCGTTAAACGTAGCGAAAAACGCAAACATCGCTTGCAGTGCGTTTGCACCTTGGTCGGGCAAAGAGCCGTGCGCAGACTTGCCGTAAACGCGCAAAATGTTCGTGGTGTTGTCGTAAGAAAAACGCGTTCCGTCGATAGGGTTTTGATAATTTACAAGCTTGCTTGCCGCTTGTTTAGTCAAAACCGCTTCCGCTTCACTGCATACCATATTCGGCGCAGTTCCTGCTTTCAACGCGGACATGGGTGCGTCGTTTATCGTAAATTGCGACGTGAAATGCAAAATACCTTTCTCTGCGTAGATCACGGGGAAGCAGGCGTCGGGGGTAAATCCTTCGCGCGGCATTTCCGCCACCTTTTTATAATGCGCGATGCACTCCCAACCGCTTTCTTCGTTGCAGCCGACGATCAATTTAATGGTACGGCGCGGCGTAAAGGAAGCGTCCTTTAACGCCTTTAAGGCATACAAACAAACGATAGCAGGCGTTTTATCGTCCAAAGCGCCGCGTCCCCAAAGCTTCATGCCTTCCACGCCGCCGTCGGAAACGTCGTCATTGATAACGCCGCCAAAAGGGGGATATTTCCAGCCGTTACCGGCAGGCACAACGTCCAAATGCGCCAAAATGGCAAACGGTTCACCGCGGCCGAATACCACTTCGCCCACGTAGTTGTCGTAATTGTGCGTTTCAAAGCCAAAGCTCTCCGCAAGCGCTAAAAAATACGCCAAGCAATCGGCGGTTTCTTTGCCGAAGGGATATTCCCCGTTTTCGCCTTCCGCAGGTTTTTGCGTGGAATCAAAACGGATAATTTCCGCACTGGAACGTACGATATCGTCAAAATAAGCGTGCATAGGATGTTGCATAAAAAACTCCTTACAAATAAAAAAATAAATATTGCTACTATTATTATACACGTTTTTTAAGCGCAGGTAAAGAAAAACAAAGCGAAAAGTATAAAAAAAATGTATTTTTTTATAATCGGCTTTGACATTTGGAAAAAAGTGTGCTACAATGAATGGGAAAACAAACGAAAGAGAGTGTACTTATGCAAAAAACTACGCCGCACGACCACGCAGGGCACAGACAGCGTCTTATGGATAAAGTACTCAAAGACGCGTGCTGTGAACACGAATATTTAGAAATGCTGCTTTGCTATGCCATTCCGCGCCGCAACACCAACGATTTGGCGCATCGGCTGTTGGCGGAATTTGGCAGCATTGAACGGGTGCTTTCGGCGGATGCTGCGCACCTTGCGTCCATCAAAGGCGTAGGCAAAAGTGCGGCTACGCTGTTAAAATGCGTACATAAATTTTTTGAAGATTATCTTTCCGCGCATAACCAAGACAATGCGTTGCGCTTGCCTGAAATTTACGAACCCGACCATTTTGCAAAGTATGCGTACCAACGCTATAAAACAGCAAAGCAAGAAACGCTGGACGTGTTTTTTCTGGACGAAACAGGAAGAATTTTCCGTCAAACAAGCTTTTCTTCCAAAAAGGAAGATATGGTCGTTATCAACGTCGAAGAGTTGTCTAAATTATGCGCGGCACTAACGCCAACGGGTATCGTACTCGTACACACGCATCCGCTTGGCGATTGCACGCCGTCGAAAACGGACGACCAAGCCACGCGCAACTGTCAATATATTTGCAGCTTGCATAACGTGCTTTTGTGCAATCATATCATCGTTTCGCAAAGCGGTGTGTTTGATTATTATACCAGCGGAAAATTAAAGCAAATCGTTGACGGACATCCGCTCAAATCGTTGCTGGAACAACCGCTTGACGAAAAGACGGGAAACGGGGAGTTGAAGAAATGAAAACACGACAACAGACGCCAAAAGCAGAGCGCGGCGGCCGTGTGGCGCACTGGCTGAAAAAATACGATTTTCACGACCAAGAACGGTTCGTCACCTTCTTACAACGCCTAATTTTCGTGGTGCTACTCATAGTGGAAGCGTTTATGCTGATGCAGCATATCGGTGATTTCCAACGCCTTGGCGCTTGGAAAACGTTTATGCCCTTGGTCATCATCGCCGTGTTAATCGTCGGTACGGAAGTGTGGAAATTATCGCGTATCAAACGCCAGCTCTCCTTTTTATGGGTATACGCAGTGCAGGCGCTGGCGGTAAGCGCTATGTCGTTTATAACAAGCAGTACGTCCGCCATCGTCGTGTATATGATCGTTTTGACGGAGATGTATATATCCTTTGAAGGGAAGTATCCTTTGACGAGAATGTTCCTGCTTGCCGTAGCCATGTATGCGGCGGCAACGCTTTTGCAAAATTATATATTGTTCCAGCCGTCGTCCATTTTGCCGATCGTTACACAGCTTATCAGTGTATCGTTCGCGCTGGCTATGCACTTTTTATGCACGCAAATCGCCTTGTCGTTTTATCGTCAGTTTTTGCGGTTAAATTCCGCTTTGCGTGAGCTTAACGAAAGTAAGCGCGAGCTGGAAAAAGCGTACGCGGTCGTTGCGGAAGTGACGGCACTGGAAGAAAGACAACGTATCGCCAAGGATATTCACGACACGGCAGGGCATTCGCTCACGACGGTAATAATGCAAACGGAAAGCGCGAAGCTTTTGATAGACGACAACCCCGAAGCGGCGAAAAGCAAAATTATTGCGGCAAACCTGCAAGCCAAGCACGCCTTGGAAGAATTGCGCAACAGCGTGCACGTTTTATCGGGCAGAAAAGAAAATCAAACGCTCAAACGAGCGCTGGAAGCGATTATACAAGAATCCACCGACGGCACGGGGATCACCATACGCTCCAAAATACAAAACGTGCGCGTAAACGACGAAAAATACCGTTTTTTGTGTAATTCCTTAAAGGAAGGGATATCCAACGGCTTGCGCCACGGCAAAGCCACCGCTTTTTGGGTGGCGTGCGAAGAGCAGGGCGATTGTATCCGTTTCCTGCTTTCGGATAACGGCAACGGCGCGGAAGAAAACACCCTGCGCTTTGGCTTTGGCTTATCCAGTATGCAAGAACGCGTGCGCGCGTTAGGCGGTGAAATGCACGTCGTAACGCAGCTTGGCGAAGGCGTAGAGTTAGAGCTCATTTTACCCAAAGAAAAAACAACGGCGAAAGGAGAAAAATAATGACGGAAACCATCATTAAAGTTTTGCTTGTAGACGATCAATTAGATTTGGTAAACGAACTGCGCGCGGTGCTGGAAACAGACGCGCAAATACAGGTGATAGGCACTGCGGCGGACGGCTTTGAAGCCCTGCAAAAAATGCAAAGCCATTTGCCCGACGTCGTGCTTATGGATATCCGTATGCCGAATATGAACGGCGTAGTGGCGACAGAGCGTATCAAAGCGATGTATCCCGACGTGAAAGTGGTGATTTTGACAACGTTTGACGACAGCGATTACATATTGAACGCTATCAACCACGGCGCAAGCGGATATTTACTCAAAGACACGGGCGCCAACAAGCTGATAAACGCAGTGAAAAGCGCGTACGAAGGGGATACCATTTTACCTGCGACGATTGCGCGCCATATCACCAGCGCGGCAAAAAACGTGGCGGCGGATCGAGAAATCAAGCTTTCGCGCGCGTTTATGCTTTCGGATAGAGAAATTGAAATTGCGCTGATGATTTACGAAGGCTTTACCAACCGTCAAATTTCCGCGGCGCTCAATCTTTCCGAAGGTACGACGCGCAATTACGTGTCGTCCATTTACGAAAAAATGCAGTGCGACAACCGCGCGGATACCGTAAGAAAAATGGCAGAAATTTTATAAAACGGGGCTACCATGTACGAAACGATTGTATTTGATTTAGACGGAACGCTTTTGGACACGCTGGACGATTTGTGCGGCGCGGTCAATTACGCCCTGCGCACGTTTGGTTATCCCGAGCGCAGTAAAGCGCAGGTGCAATCGTTTATCGGCGACGGGATAGTAAAGCTTATAGAGCGCGCCGTAGGCAAAGAAGATAACCGCTTTGACGAAATTTTATCTACGTTTAAGGCGTATTACAAGGCGCATTGCGCGGACAAAACTAAGCCGTATCCGCAAATCCTTGCTATGCTCAAAGCGCTCAAGGCGCAGGGAAAAAAAACGGCGGTGCTGTCTAACAAAGCGGATTTTGCCACGCAGGCGCTTGCCAAGCAATATTTTGGCGATTTGTTGGATAGGGCGCTGGGCGAAAACGAAGCGCTGGGCATAGCCAAAAAACCTGCGTCCGACGGCTTAAACGCGTTGCTTGAAAAGCTGGGCGCGGACAAGAAAACGTGCGTGTACGTAGGCGATAGCGACGTGGATATCCAAACGGCGAAAAACGCAGGGGTGGATTGTATCAGTGTAACGTGGGGATTTAGGGATAGCGCTTTCTTAAAAGCAAACGGTGCAACGGCGCTGATTGATACGCCGTTACAGCTTTTGCGCCTTTGTCAAAAAACCCATTTTGAAAACGTGGAAAAGCGCATCGGCAACACACCGCTTGTGCGGCTTAAAAATATAGAAAAGCAATACGGCTTGACGGCGCAAGTATATGCGAAAATCGAAGGGCAAAACGCAGGCGGTTCTATCAAGGACAGGGCGGCGCTTGCGATGATTGACGACGCGGAAAAAACGGGCAAATTGCAAAAGGGCGGCTGTGTGATAGAAGCCACCAGCGGCAACACGGGCATCGCGCTTGCGCTTGTAGCGAAATCGCGCGGGTATAAGGCGATAATCGTTATGCCCGACACGATGAGCGAAGAACGGCGTGAAATGCTCAAAGCATACGGCGCGGAGCTGGTTTTGACGGACGGAAGCAAAGGCATGCAGGGCGCAGTGGACGAAGCGGCGCGCTTGGCAAGACAAACGCCAAACAGCGTGCTGGCAGGACAGTTTGACAATCCTGCAAACGCTGCGGCGCATTACCAAACGACAGGGCCGGAAATTTACGCGCAGCTTGACGGCGCAGTGGATATTTTGATCGCAGGCGTCGGTACGGGCGGCACGATTACGGGCACGGGCAAATTTTTGAAAGAGAAAAACAAAAAAACGCAAGTGATAGCCGTAGAGCCAAGCGCTTCGCCCTTGCTTTCCAAAGGATACGCAG
Source organism: Candidatus Scatosoma sp. (assembly GCA_045533485.1). Taxonomy (GTDB): domain Bacteria; phylum Bacillota; class Clostridia; order Christensenellales; family Borkfalkiaceae; genus Scatosoma. The sequence goes on from JAZSHX010000044.1 coordinate 41,989, forward strand.
GCGCACACGGCTTACAGGGGATCGGCGCAAATTTCCTGCCTGCCGTTTTAGATAAAACGGTGTACGACGAAGTGATTTGCGTAGACGATGCGGACGCGTTTGCGTGGGCGAGAAAGTTACTTGACGAAGAAAATATTTTCGTTGGTATTTCCTCGGGCGCGGCGCTTACTGCGGCGATAGAGATAGCAAAGCGAGAACAAAACGCAGGTAAAAATATCGTAGTAATTTTCCCAGACGACGGGGGCAGGTACGTATCCACGGGCATTTTTGATTAAAAACACAAACAAAAAAACACTTCGCATAGAAGTGCTTTTTTTACATGTTGCTTTTGGGAATATCAAACAATTCGTTTGGCTCAACGGAAAAATGCTCGCACAACAGCTGTATGCTGTCATATCCCGGTTTCTTTTTCCCTAAAAGCCACTGGCTAACCGTCGTTTGATTGACGCCCAAAGCGTCTGCAAATTTTTGTTGGGATAATTTGTGCTCTTCCATTATATATTTAATTATATCAATATATGGGTATCTCATAATGTTATTTTATCAAATTTCAGGTCAAAAGTCTTGACATAGGTCAAAAGACCTGTTATAATATTATTGCCCATAAGTATGATAAAATAAAAGGGCAATAAAAATTTTTCATAAGGAGAACGTGGTATGAAAAAGAAAATTGTATCTTTGTTGCTTTGCTTCACGATGATTTTTTCGTTTGGCTTAACGGCGTGTGAAAACGCAGGCGTAACTTCGCCCTGCACGCACGAATACACGGAAGAAACGTTTTTGGAAGCGTCCTGCATTTCGGAAGGAATCGTGAAAAAGACTTGTAAAAAGTGTGAAAAAGAGACCTATGAAAAGACGGAAAAGCTTTCGCACGAATACGAAGAAGGCATTTGTGTAAACTGTAAAACGGAAGACCCGTCTTGGGGAAAAAACACGACGTGCGAACACGAATATGAAGAAGAAACCTTTGTGGGTGCAACTTGTATTTCGGAAGGGGTTTTGAAGAAGACCTGCTCGAAATGCGAAGAAGTGGCGTATGAAAAGACGGAAAAGCTTTCGCATAGCTATGCAGACGGCGCGTGCACGGTTTGCGGAAAGGCAAACCCTAACGCAGTGCCTTGTACGCACAATTACGCGCAAGAAACCTTTTTGAAAGCGACTTGTATTTCGGAAGGCGTGTTGAAAAAGACGTGTTCCAAATGCCGTGAAACGGTATATGAAAAAACGCAAAAAATGCAACACGAATACGTGCAAGGCGTTTGCGATTTTTGTAAAACGGCGGATCCTTCTTGGAGAGATACGATTACGTTTGTGCCTGACGATGGAAATTTGGATTTGGGCGACTGCAAGCATTTGGCAGTGACTACCATTGTACAAGAGCCGACTTGTCACGAATTTGGTATGAAATTGGAAGTTTGCCTTGCTTGCGCCAAAGTGAGTGTTATAGAAGGCTATGCGGCAACGGGCGAACATACTTGGGTGGAAAAAATAGAAGCGCCTACCTGCATTAGCGACGGCGTAAAATACCGTCAATGTGAAATTTGCGGTGCGCAACAATTTATCGAATTGCTGAAAAAGCTTGGACACGATAGACAGAACGGTGCTTGCACGCGTTGCGAAGGCGGTAATAACGGCGGTTCGGTTGCACAAAACAATACGATTAACGTGCAAGTATTCAAGGGCTCTTACGGAGTAGACTGGGTGTACGCAGTTGCTGAAAAGTTTGAAGAAGCGTACGTGGATGAAGGTTACAGGGTAAACGTTACTCCGAGCACCGATATACGTAACAACGTGGCAATTCAAGAACTTACTCGCGGTTATGAACAAACGCAAGTGGATATGTACATTACGGGCGGCGTTTCTTCAAATAAAGTGGGGCGCGAAGGGGCACATGGTGTTCTTGCGGAAGAAATTTCCGATTTATGGGATGCAAAACCTATCGGGTTTAACGGTCAAGAAGAAAGCAAAACCTTGCGCCAAAAGGTGACCGCAGGTACGGTGGATGCATTCAAGGATAATTACGGCGAAACGTACGGTATTCCTTATATTGCGATGACAGGCGGTTTGGTTGTAAATACCAGAAAGCTTGCGCTTTACGGTATCAACACGTTGCCTACGACGACCAACGAACTTTTCGATATGTGGACGACGATTTACTGCGGTGCGAACGGTATGGAAAACTCTGAATGGAGCGGTCTCTTCCCCTTCACATTCTATAATAACTCGGCTAACGGATATCCCATCGACTGGTGGACGACGGCAATGGCGCAATACGATGAACGGCTGTCTAAGGAATACTGGTCTTGGCAAACGGAAAATGGCGACGGCAGCGTAACTTGGTGGGAAAACGGTGTAGAAGAAGCGATAAACGACGCATTCAAAGCGTCCGCGGAAGTGATGGCACAAGCGTTCGATTTGAACGTAGCGGCATACAACACTACGACGCAAACATTGGATCAAGCACAAGCGCAAATTATGAAACAAAACGGTGGCGCAATCTTCATGTGTAACGGTAGCTGGTATCTTAACGATATGAAGCTTAATTATGCAAACAGCTTGGAAGATATTACGTTTATCAACTTCCCCGTGGTGTCTTCGCTTGCAACCAAGCTTTGGGGCACGCAAGGCAAATCGGAAGCGGATTTGGAAGCGGCGCTTAGAGCGGCAATCGCATACGTGGACGACGTTACGAAAGCAGCTGACCTTGCAACGGGTGCTACAACTGTTACCGCTGCAACGGGCGTTACCGTAACGGCTGGCGATATGGCAGAAGTGCGCAGAGCGCGTTATGCGTATTCCGATCGTACGGCGGACAGTCAAATGGTAATCACCAAGGGTACGCCAAAAGCGGATATTTGCGAACTGTTTATGCGTATGATTGCCAGCAATGACGCGGCGCAGTTAATCTCTCAACATGCAAGCGGAAACTCTGCGTATATGACGACTGCGAACACGTACAGTCAATACACGTTCGTGAAAGACGCGTCGAAAATCCATACAAACGCTTATGCAACGGCGCATAGCAATCAAGCGAAAGGGTATAGATTTGCAATGGAAAAAACGAATAACAGCTTTACCGTACCCAATATTCCTATCTACTTTGCAGGTCTTGCAAACGCTGAAAGTATCTACGACGGCTACGGCTATATGAGCGGTAGGTCAGTACAAGTTTACAAAGATTCGGCGGCTACACTTGTGGCGAGGGAAACTGAAATGTTGTCCGATTTATTTGATGCTTGGAAAACGGAAAACGCAAACCGTATTGCAACTTACAAACAAATTTGGGGCTATAACGGCTAAACAAAAATACAAAAAAGCACTTCTTCGCGAAGTGCTTTTTTTATGCTGTTTTTTATCGAAGGGTTTATATAATGCCCAAGAACCAAACGGCGAACAGGCAACAAAGGGAAAGCGAAACTACGTCCACGATGGTGGTGATGAACGGCGATGCGACCACGGCTGGGTCTAATTTGCATTTCTTGGCAAGCAAGGGAAGCATACAGCCGATAAGCTTGGCAATCAAGATGGTGGCAAGCATAGAAAGGCAAATCACCAAGGCAATCCACCAGCCGTTGTCCACGGCGTACAAGCCGTCGACAAGCAGTACCTTGACAAAGCTTGCGCTTGCCAAAATGACGCCGAGCAAAAGGGCTACGCGCAGTTCTTTCCACACGACTTTCCAAAAATCGCTGAATTTCACTTCGCCCAAGGCAAGCCCGCGGATAATCATGGCGGACGCTTGCGAGCCTGCGTTACCGCCCGTACCCATTAGCATGGGCGTGCAAGCCGTTAAAATAATGCCGTACACCGCGCCGTTGAACACTTTGTCGTTGGACGATATTACCAAGCCCGAAAGGGTGGAAGATATCAATAAGATCAAAAGCCAAGGCAGGCGGTTTAGGCAAATGCGCCACGCGCTTGTTTTTAAGTACGGCTTATCGGTAGGCATGACAGCCGCCATTTTCGCGATGTCTTCCGTGTTTTCTTCTTCGATGACGGTCATGGCGTCGTCAACGGTTACGATACCGACAAGGCGCAGCTCTCTATCCACGATGGGCAGGGCTAAAAACCCGTAATCGGAAATTTTTTGCGCCACTTCTTCCTTGTCGTCTAACGTGTAGCCGTAAATGACGTTGTCGTTCATAATATCGCCGATTTGCGCGTTTGGAGAAGCAAGCAACAAATCCTTGGCGGTGACTAAGCCGAGCAGCGTTTTGCGTTCGTCCGTGACGTAGCAGGTGTAAATGGTTTCCTTATCGATTGCCGTTTTGCGTATGCGGTCAAACGCCTGCGATACCGTCATGGTTTTGCGCAGGGCGACAAATTCGACGGTCATGATGCTGCCTGCACTGTCCTTGGGGTATTTCAAAATTTCGTTGATATAGGCGCGCGTTTCCTTATCGCTTTGCGCAAGTACGCGCTTGACGACGCTTGCCGGCATTTCTTCGATTAAGTCGACGGTGTCGTCCAAGAACAGTTCGTCCATCACGGCGCGCAGTTCTTTGTCGTTTAATTTGCTTATCAACAGCTCTTTGATTTCGCTTTCCATTTCCACGAACGTTTCCGCGGCTAAATCCTTGGGCAGGATACGGAAAAGCACCAACATATCCGTTTGGTTTTCAATTTCTTCAAACACCTTGGCAAGGTCGGTGGCGTTCATGCCCGAAACAAGCGGTTTTAACACGGCGAACTGCCTGTTTTCCAACAGCTGTACGATTTCTTCGCTTTCGGCAATTCTTCTCACGATTTCTTGGGGCAGCTCTTGCAGCATTTCCACCGTATCGTCTACGGTGAGCTCGTCCATAACCTTTTCCAGCTCGTCTTCGCGCAGGGCGTTGATTACGTCTTCTTGTAATTCGGTTTCCAAAAGCACCAGCGCTTCGGCGAGCGTATCCGCGTCAAGCGCACGGCAAAAAACGGGCAAATGCTTTTTGTCGATTTGGCACAAAAAAACAGCCAACTCTTCAGGGGTAAGCTTATTTGCAAGCGTTGCGGCTGTTTCATATTCCTGCGATTGCAGGTGCATCATCATTTCATTGAACATAACTACACTTCCTTTTTTATGTTATTGACTAAAAATGAGCGCAGTATCCGTCAGCGGTTAAAGGCGGCGTGAAAACACCGCGAAAGCGGTTAGCGGAACTACGTTTTCCATGCTACTTCGTGGCATTTTCTTTTACCTCCTTGTGTTCTGGCTCTTTCCCGTCGCTTAGTCGCGCTCCGTTCCATCGCCGATTTTTTCTTTTATACTTGTTCGTTGTTATCGTCCGTTTCGTATTCCGTGGGTTTCTTTTTACGGAGCAATAAATAATCGACCAAAATACAAATTGCGCCAAAGCCCAAAAGGATATACGCAAGCCGCCAAACGGCGTCGGTATCGCTTTGCTCCGCGCCTGCTTGATAGCTATGCTCGGGCATAGGCAAACCGCTAAACGGGTTGGTAAACGCCTTGGGGATATACCCAACCAGCGTGTTGCCGTTTTCGTCAACGTATTGCACTTGGTAATATTCGTGGTCTAATTGACGGATTTCCCCAAGCACCGTCACGCTTGCGCCGCGAGGCAGGGCGGTGACCGTCAAAAGGTCGGTCAAATAGGGGAATTTATACAGCGCCACGTCATTCGTGACGTATAAAAGAGTGCGCTTATCTTCCGCGTAATCGGTGCGGAAGGTGTCGCCTGCCATAAACGTGCAATCGGTTTTGCGAACCAAGTACGTTTGGTAGGCGTTTTTACTTTCGTTGAAATGCGCGATAACGTAATGCGTTTGCGTTTCGCCCATTTTCAGTGCCGTAATGCTTTGCGATGCACGGCTGTACGTAAGGTAGGGGAAATGCGTTGCGCCGTTGAGTTTTTCAATGTCAAATTCCACAAGCAAGGTGTTTTCGTTCGTTTGCAACACGGAAAATTCCGCGCTTGCGCTTGCGAAAATTTGCCCGTCCGCGTTTTCCACGGCAATCGTTTGTACCGTGGGCAGTTGTAAGCGCGCGGTCGACAGCATATACGTTTCGTTCATAAGCAGATATGCGGTGTTTTGCAAAACGCCAAAGGCAAACGCCGTTACGTCCGTCGTACCGTCTGCGGTATACACAAGCGGTGTTTCAAAAGCGTATTCGCCGTTCTCCGTGATGATTTTGTTATCGCTCAGCGCGTACACGGTCTGGTTGTAATCGACGGCGATTTGTTGTATATCAGCCGAAGAGAGCGTGCAAACAAATTCGCCTTGGGCGGAAGCGTCTTTTAAGGCAGCTTCGCTGAACGAATACACTTTTTTCCCGCTGAGAATATACAAATTTCCGTACACGTCGGCTGTGAAAAGCTTGGGAATTTGCGTGCTTGTTTTGTGCGTTTCCGTCACCGTCCAAGCGCCGCTTTCGTCTTGGGTAAGCGCGTAATAATGATTGCTGTCGGTTGCGATATATTGCGCGCCGTACACACAAGCTACGCCCACGATATTGCTGTTGAAATCGTCAAACGCTTGCACAAGAGTTTTGCTTGCTAAATCGTAAAGCTCTGCGTTGGTTGCGTTGGCAATCAAAAGCGTATTGTCCTGCGCGCTGAGATACAGCGGTTGCAGGTCGGTTTGTATCGGCGCTTCAAATTGCGCCGTTGCCGTGTTGTAAATGCTGATACGGTTGTTGCCGTTGTCGGCGATAAACAGCGTGTCGCCCGATAAGCAGGTCGCCTTTGCGCCGTCTAAACGGTGCGTGCTGTTGGACGCGCCGCAAATTTCATAATCGGTAAACGCTTGCGTTTGTAAAGAATATTGCTTGACGGAATTTTCTTCAATCGTATAGAAATAATCGCCGTGCGCCGTAACGGATGAAAAAGTGCCTTCTTCGTGTGCAATCGGCGCGGAGAAATCGGTCAAAGCATAGGTGTAAAAATCGCCGCCGTGTTCCGTTTCCGCAATGGTAAAAGCTACCGTGCCGTTGGAAATGGATAAATCGTGTATCGTTTGTTGCGGGAACGTTTGTATTTGCGTGAATTGCTTGTCCTGCGGATTGATTTTGAACAGCAGCGTGATTTGCGTGTCTATGGTGTAATACAGTTCGCCACCGTAAAAGGCAAGGGTGGGAAGCCCTGCAATTTTATCCGCTAAAAGTTCGCCTGCCACGGGGCTTTGCGCGCTTTTTTTGTAAATGGTGGAGTAAGACTGTCCTGCATTTGCGTAGAACAACGTATCATCGACAACTAAAAAGTTGGAAAGTCCTTCTTGAATAGGTTGGATATTTTCGATTTCTGGATTTTTAGGGTCAATACAATATAGAGCTTGCCCATCGGGACTGGTATCTAAGTAATACAAAAATCCGTTGGAAAATTGCAGTTTAAGAATAGTGGTTGAAAAATCGATTTTTTCGTATTCGTTTTTTGTGCGGTCGTATAAATAAACGGTGTTCCCCTGCGCAATCGCCGTGTAGTCGTCGCTTACCGCTACGTCCGTGGGCGAAGATAAGGACAAATACTGCTCGTAAGAAGCGGGGGCAATCAACGTATCTTGGACGGATTGCGCCTGCTGTGCGTTTGCCGAAAAATCGGCGCGCGAAAATCCCACCGCGCAAGCGCTTATCGCGGCGGCGATGAAAGCAAATGCAGTTGTCCAAAATCTTTTGTCCATAGTTATGTATAGTATAACATATTACGCGAAAAAAAGCAAGACTTATTTAATTTTTTTTCGCATAACGGCTATTTTTACAAATTTTTCCAAAAAATGCCGTTTTTTTGTGAATATAGGCATACAGTTGTCATATTTAATGTGGTATACTACACTAAAAAGCGAACAAATGTTCGTGTTTTGCTCAAAAAAATGGCAGTGTGGACTTGCAAAAATAAAAAGTTATGACATAATACGGTCGTGTGAAGCAAAAAACGGCGTTGCGCCGAAAAAATAAAAAAGCGAATTTCGAAAGTGAGGTGATTTTTTTGAAAGCATACGTAAAGACAATTTTATACGTATATCCCCTGCTTAGGGATATGCAGACGGAGTATCAAAAGCATATAGAAAACAAGGCGGTGCTCTCTTACAGGGCGCAAAATTCGGTGGAAGAGCAGGTGGAGTATTTGGCAAAGGAAATCGCGGAGAAAAGAAATTTGCTTTGGTTACAGCAGTGTGTGGAAAAGGCGCTTGCTTTATTGAGCGACGTGGAAAGAACGCTCATTGCCGTGCGCTATTTCGGTAAGACGAAAGCAATAAAAAAGGCCGTTGCGGCAAAGACGGAGCAACAACGTGACAAAAAAAACGGTATGAGCGAGCGTACGTATTTTCGCTTGCAAAATAAACTTGTTTGTAAGGTGGGGGAATTGCTTGGCGGTATGGGCTTGGATAAAAAAACGTTTGACGAATTGTTCGCTTCGCTGCCCTTGTTTGCGCAGGTGGCTTTATTACAGTCGCGACGGGAATATAAGCTGACGCAAAACGAACGGCACTGGTTTGGCTGTGCGTAATGTAAAACAAGTGAAAGAGTTATTCTTCTTCGTAGGGTTGGGATTTGGGTGAACGGAACAAGAAGGCGGCAAGAATAGGGATGAGCAGGCATACGGCGACCAGCAGGGCGATTTGCGCGGGAGAAGAAGACGGAGCTTCGTCTTGGGAGGTGGGAGGTTCGTCCTGCACGGGCGGTGTGAGCGATTGCAGCCACTCTTCGTATTCGCCGTTGCGTTCTACCGTTAAATCGGCAGGTTTGGGCACGTAGCCAAACGTATCGTCGCGCAGTACGTAGCAATACGTTTGCGAACCGATGACGTAATCGCCGTAGTACGCGCAAGCAACGACGATTTCTCCTAAAACGGAAGAAACGTCGGTGGCGTCGCCTATCGTGTAGCGCACGTCGAAAACGTGGTAAAAATACGGGCGTTTGGGGACGTAAGGCACAAAGGTAAGCTGGCTGGTTTTGGCGTAGCCCGTCAATTTTTTCGCTTGTCCGTCGTCATAGAGATATTCGATTTTGCAAAAATCGGACGCAACGTCTAAAATTTTTACATAATAAGTTTCAGGCAAAAGGAAAAGTCCGTATTTTTCTTCCTTTTGGGTGTAGAAAAACACGTTGGGAGAGAGTATGCAGGCGTATCCGCCGATTGTCGGTTGCGTGGAAGAGCTTGTCCCGTCTGTCTGCGCAAGGGTACGTACCGCCGTAAAGGGGTACAGCGCGCCGATAAGACAAAGACAAGCCGTCAACACGGATACAATAAACGTTTTCATAAATGGTATTATACAACGCTTTTTGGGGGGCGTTTTTGCGGAAAGGACGGTGATTATGAGAGATATTGTAGAAAAATTACACGCGGTGGAAGCGGAGATAGAAAAGCGCAGGCGTTTGGACGCTTTGGCGGCGTACAACACGGGAGAAAAAATACATAAAAAACAGGTGGAGTTTCATAAGTGCCAAAAGCGTAACCGCTGGGTGTTTGGCGGTAACCGTTCGGGTAAGACGGAGTGCGGCGCGGTGGAGTGCGTATATATGGCGCGCGGTATTCATCCCTATCGGGAAAACCGAAAGGAGACGCTGGGGTGGGTGGTGTCGTTGTCTACGCAGGTGCAAAGGGACGTTGCGCAAAAGAAGATTTTGCATTATTTACGAAAGGACTGGATTGAGAGCATCGTGATGCAAAGCGGTAGAAAGGACGCGCCCGAAAGCGGCGTGATCGATTTTATCCGCGTGAAAAACGTGTTTGGCGGCGTGTCGGTGATCGGGTTTAAGAGCTGTGACCAAGGCAGGGAGAAATTTCAAGGCGCGTCGCTGGATTATGTCTGGTTTGACGAAGAGCCCCCAAAAGAAATTTACGATGAGTGCCGTATGCGCGTTTTGGATAGGCGCGGCGACGTGTTTGGAACGATGACGCCTTTGAAAGGGTTTACGTTCGTGTATAACGATATTTACTTAAACCGCTATAACGACAAAGAAGTTTGGTATGAGTTTATGGAGTGGGCGGACAACCCCTATTTGGACGAAAACGAGATTGCCGCGCTGGAAAGCTGTTTGGACGAACAGACTTTGCAAGCGCGTAGGTACGGGCGGTTTGCAAGCTTGGAAGGGTTGGTATACCCCGAATTTGACGAACGAATACACGTGATTGCGCCGTTTAGCGTGCCCAAGGAGTGGCAGGATAGCATTTCCATTGACCCCGGACTGCACAATCCCTTGTCGGCGCACTGGTATGCGGTGGATTTTGACGGGAACGTGTACGTGGTTGCCGAGCATTTTGAAGCGGGCAGGGACATTGATTATCACGCGAATAAGCTGAAAGAAATTTCCCGTGCTTTGGGCTGGAAAACCGATTACAAGGGGAGAATTTCCGCGTTGATTGACAGCGCGGCGAAGCAAAAGACGTTGGCTAGCGTCAAAAGCGTTGCCGATTTGTTTTACGAACGGGATATTTTGGTCAATCCCGACGTGGATAAGGATTTGTTTGCCGGGATTGCGCGTGTAAAAAGCTACTTAAACCAAAAAAACGGGTTGCCGAATTTGTATATCTTTGAAAACTGTGTGCAGCTGATACGCGAACTAAAAGGGTATTACTGGGGAAGCGGCGACGTGCCGAAAAAGGTGGACGACCATGCTTTGGACGAAATGCGGTATTATCTTATGACCAAGCCCACCCCCACGCAAGATAAGGCAGAAAAAAGCTGGATACAAAAGGATAAGGAGATGATGATACGGCGCGCAAAGCATAGGAGAAATTACGGGTGACGGGGAGAACGGTAAAAGGAGAGAATATGGCAGGAAAGGATACGGAGAGTAAGCTTGAAAACGCTTTATTGAAGGTGGCGCTTGGCTTTCAAGTGGCGGAAGTGACGGAAGAGTTTCAAGAAGTGGACGGGGAATTGAAATTGACCAAGCGCAAACGGATAAAAAAGGACGTGCCGCCCGATTTGAAAGCCGTGCAGCTGCTTTTGGGGGATACGAGCGGCGTGGGCGTGGAGAGCATGACGGACGCGCAGCTGGAAGAAGAAAAGCAACGGCTTTTGCAGGCGTTATTGCAGGCGCAACAGGAAAAAGCAAAGGGGCAGGTATGCGATCAAAAAGCGAAAAAGGCAACAAGCGGTGAAAAAACCGCGGTGAAAAAACCGCGTGCAAAGCCGCGAAAAAAAGTAACGCATAAAAAAGGAGAAGTGAAAAAATGAAAATGAGCAAACAGGAAGAAGCGCTTGTAAAGGAGATGGACGATAGGCGCAAGCAAAAAATCGTTTCTAACGTGATGCAGGATTTTCAACGGCGCAGGGAAGAGAGAAGAAGCTTGGAAAGCGCGTGGATACTCAATCGCAATTTCTTCGGTGGCAATCAATATTGCGACGTGTCGCCCTTTGGCGGTGTGGAAGAAGAAGACAAGCAATTTTTTTGGCAAACGCACAGGGTGTTTAACCATATCGCGCCTACGGTGGAATCGCGCTTAACCAAGCTGGAAAAATTGCGCCCCGATTTGCGTGTGCGCGCCTTTTCCGACGAAGAAGGGGACGTAAAGGCGGCGCAGCTTGCGACGGGGGTGTTGAAATATGCGCAAGAGCGTATTGCGTTTACGGAAATTGCGGCGCGCGTTACCGTTTGGTCGGAAGTTTGCGGCAGCGGTTTTTACAAGATTGCTTGGGATGAACGGGGCGGTAAGCAGGTCGCAGTAGACGAACAGGGCGAGCCCGTTTACGAAGGGGAAATCAGCGTGAGCGACGTGTCGCCGTTTGAAATTTATCCCGATAGGTTGAACGTGGAAAGTATTGCCGAGCTGGACAGCATTATCCACGCAAAGGCGGTAAGCGCGGAATATATTTTCGACCGTTTTGGAGTGGAAGTGGCAGGTGAAGCCGTGACGGAGCTTTCCCTGCATGGGGGCGTGCTCGGCGGTGAGCAGTATGCTACGGTGGAAAACGGCGTTATCTTGGTGGAGCGTTATACGCGTCCGTCTACGGCGTATCCCAAAGGACGGGTGGAAATCGTTGCAGGAAATACCTTGCTATACGAAGGGGATTTGCCCTATCGCAACGGGGAGCGCGGAGAGCGTATTTTTCCGTTTGTCAAACAGGATTGTATGCGCTTGCCCGGGGCGTTTTTCGGGACGAGTATCGTAGAGAGATTGATTCCCGTGCAAAGGGCGTATAACGCGGTGCGCAACAGAAAGCACGAGTTTTTGAACCGCTTGTCAATGGGGGTATTGACGGTCGAAGACGGTAGCGTGGATACCGATGAGCTGGCGGAAGAAGGGTTGTTGCCCGGTAAAATTTTGGTGTACCGTCAAGGCGGAAAAGCGCCCGAAATGCTCGATTGCGGTAAAATTCCCGCGGAGTTTGCCGTGGAAGAAGAGTGGCTGGAAAACGAGTTTGCGCTCATTAGCGGCGTGAGTGAACTTTCGCAAAATTCCACGCCTATGCGCGTGACAAGCGCAACGGGCTTACAGCTGTTGCTTGCGCAGGACGAAGCAAGGTTGTCGACGACGATACATAACGTGGAGTGGGCGATGAAGGAAGTGGGCAGACAGATTTTGCGCTTGTACAAGCAGTTTGCAGGTTCTGCGCGGTTGATGACGTTCACGGGAGAAAATAAGCGCACGCAGATTTATTATTTCAACGCGGCGGATTTGTCGGTGACGGATATTCAATTTGAAACGAAGGAGATTTCTTCGCCCGAAGAAAAACGGGAAGTGATATTCAAGCTTTACGAAGCGGGGCTTTTGTCTGACGATGACGGAAAGGTGTCGATAGAAAACAAAAATCGTATTTTGCAGGCGTTTGGGTTTGGCAGTTTTGAAAACGCAAGGGATATTTCCGCTTTGCATATCGCAAAGGCAGGGGAAGAGAATTTGCAGCTTAAATCGCAAGAGCTTGCGCCCGACGTATTTGATGCGCACGCGTTGCATATTACCGAACACACGCGGTTTTTGCTGAGCGAAGAATTCAAAAAGTGTGCCGATAAGGAACAGGTGAAACAGCGGTTTTTGGCGCATATACAGTTGCATAAGCAACAAATGGAATAAAAAAAAGTAAATAAAATAAAGGAGAAAAAGAGAGATATGGAAAAGGAGAACGTTTACGAACAAAATATCCAAGCGGAGACGGTTGCGCGTGCAACGGAGCCGACCGAAGAATGCGGTGCGGAAAATGAGAGCTTGGCGGTCTTGGGGAAATTTAAGGACGTAGACGCCCTTGTTAGGGCGTACGAAAATTTGGAAGCGGAGTTTACGCGCCGCAGCCAAAAACTCAAAGTGCTGGAAAAGCAAGCGGAACAATTTGCGCGAGAAAAAGAGCAAGCAGGCGCAGATAACGGGGTGGAAAAACTTCGTAAAAACGCACTGCAACGCAGAAAGGAAGCAATGGAATTTGATAAATTTGTTGCGGACGTTCATACGGCGAACGCGTGCGCCGATGTGCAGGAAACGCAAAATGACGACGTAAATTCCGCTATGTTTTTGCAGGCAGGTACGCGGCAAGACGGGGCGGCTGACGCGCAAGCGTTAGCTGTGCAAACGGCAGATCCCAAAACGCAAACGAGTGGTCAAGAGCGTTTGGTTGAGCAACAAACAGCGGAAGATGGTGAAAATGCGTCGGCGAAAGAAAAAACGCGCGTGGCGTCCGTCGGGCGATGTGCAAAAAGCGTAGAATTGTCTTCCGAAGAGCTTTTTGCCAAGGTAAACGCTGATGAAAGCGTGCGATTGCGTATTATCGGGGAGTATTTATCTTCGATCGGGAAAACTGCCGCACCGTTGATGCAGGGCGGCACGGGAACGCTGGCTATGCCGCCGATGAAGCCCAAGACGTTTAACGACGCAGGGAATATGGCGCTCCGTTTTTTCAAAAAGGACGGGGTGCAAGCGTAAAAAAATCAGTTTAAGGAGAAAGTATATATGGTAACAATTCAAAGCGCGGACAGCGCATTAAAATCTTTTTATTTGGACGCGGTGACGGAAGCGCTCAACTTAAAGGCGAACCCTTTGCTTGCGCAATTAGAACGCACGGAAAATAACGTCGTTGGCAAAGACGTGCGCAGAAGCGTGCGTTTCGGTGTGGGCGGCGGTGTGAGCGCAGGCAGTGAAACGGGCGATCTTCCCACGTCTGCGCCTGCGCAACGCTTACAGCTTGTCGCGCCGCTGAAAAACTTGTACGGCACGATTGAAATTTCCGATAAAGCCATTCGCGCGGCGTCGAGCAATGAAGGCGCGTTCGTCAACCTTTTGAACGACGAAATGCAATCGCTTGTACAAAATGCGAAATTTAACTTTGGCAGAATGCTTTACGGTAACGGCAAAAGTAAGATTGCAACGGTGGTTTCGGCAAACGGGGCAAGCGTTACGTTTGACGCGGTGAACGGCTTGGTGGAAGGTATGATCGTGGATTTTATCGACGAATCTTCCTATCCCTATGACGACGCGAAGGGCTGTAAAGTGCTTTCCGTGGACAATGCGACGAATACCGTTATCTTTGATAAGGCGGGGCTGGGCAGCATTGTTGACGAAGGGGCGACCGTTTGCCTGCAAGGCAGTAAAAATTATGAGCTTACCGGTTTAGACGCGATTTTCAGCGACGGTGAAATTTACGGCCACGCGCGTAGCGATAGCGGTTTATTGAAAGCGACGGTGCAAACGAACGTGGGCGCGATTACGGAAGAAATTGTGCAAAAAGCCATCGACGGCGTAGAAGAACGCACGGGCGTGAAAACCAACTTTATCGTTTGCTCGTGGGGCGTAAAGCGTGCGCTTGTCAAATACTACCGTGAAAACGGTTTGACGCTTGCTACCGTGCAAGTGGCAGGCGGTTATCAAGCGTTGGATTTCCACGGCGTGCCTATCGTTGTGGATAGATTTTGCCCTAAGGGTACGATGTATCTTTTGAATACGGACGATTTCAAAATTCATCAGCTTTGCGACTGGAAGTGGCTGGAAGGCGAAGACGGCAAAATTTTGAAGCAAATTCCCGGTAAACCCGTGTATACCGCGACGCTTGTAAAATATGCCGAACTTATGTGCGACCGTCCTAACGCGCAAGTGAAATTGACAGGTATCACCGAAGCGTAAGCAAACGGCTGAAACGGGGAATATACCGTGATGATTTCATAAAAGAAAGTACCCATGTACGCGTTGAACGGTACATGGGTACAATGTTATAAGGAGATATAAAATGGAGATAGTGGATATAATTAGAAGCGCGGCGTGGTATATCGGCGTGCTGGATTTGGTGGACGCGTATTTGCAGGACGACGAGTGGGACGGATACCAAACCACGCAGGATTTGTTGCGCGCGTTTAATAACGTGGAAAAACAACTGGCGCTGGAATATTTGCCGTTGATTGAAAAGGAAGGGTTTAACACGGAAACGGGGGAAATTTTCTTTGAAGAATTTTCTTATCCTGTGGTGCGTATCGTCAACGTGTACGACCAGCAGGGGGAAAAGCAGCCGTTTACGCTTATGCCGACGTATTTACAAACGTCGAAGGGGGATTTGACGATAGAATACGCGTATACGCCGTATGAAAAGGACGTTTACGATCAAACGGATCATCAATTATGCGTGGCGCAGCCCTTGTACGTTTTCGGGGTGTTAGCGGAATATTATCTTGCCAAAGGGGCTTTTGAAGAAGCGGCGGTTTGGGATAAAAAATACAAGGACGCCATTTCCGCAAGCTACCGTATGCAAAAAGGCAAACGCATTGCCGGCAGGGGGTGGTTGTAATGGCTGTTTTTACGGCGAAAGGAAAAGCGCCGATACAAGTGAAAACGCAACGAAAAAGATTTGTATATCGAAGCTTTGCGGCGGATTATGAAGGTAAAAGCGGAGACGACGTTGCCCAAGGGACGCGTATGGAAAATTGCGATTGTACAGGCGGTAAATTACGCTTAATGAACACGTTAGAAGCGTGTATCAGCCCAAGTACGGGATTTTCCATCAAACTGCCGTCGTCACCAGCGCCTACGCAGTTGTTTCAGTTAAAAAAGATGATTAACGGAACGGAGCGCATC
Organism: Candidatus Scatosoma sp.; assembly: GCA_045533485.1. GTDB lineage: Bacteria > Bacillota > Clostridia > Christensenellales > Borkfalkiaceae > Scatosoma. The sequence continues at coordinate 57,924 of JAZSHX010000044.1, forward strand.
GTGTATTGTTATATGGTGGAAAACGGCGATTTGTACGTTGCTGCGGTTACGGGCGGCGGTCAAGGCAAGCTTTATAACGTTGGGGAAAACAGTAAAGGGATTTTGGTGTACGACGCGGAGAAAGCGCAAGCGCTTGCGTTTGTGGGCAAAGCCGGAGTTTTTATATACAATATACAATCGGGACAATGGTGTACAACGAAAAGCTTTTTACCGTTGGGGTGTTTCGTAAACGGGCGTTTGTTCACGGCAACGACGGACGGGAAGCTGGCGTATTTTTCTCCGTTTACCGTGACTTCTTATCAAGAGACAATGGAAGGCGCGGGGGAAGTGGCGTTGCCCGAAACGGTGGGGAAAATCGTGGATATTGTCGACGTAAACGAGTACGTGTACGTATTTTGCGAATACGGTATATTTCGTTTGAAGGCGGCGGCGAGCGCAAGAGATTTTTGCTTGGAAACAGTGCCGTATAACGGCGAAAAAATTATCGGCGGCAGTGCTTGTGCAACAACGCATAACGGCGGAGAGATTTTCTTTATGAATACGCACGGATTACACACGCTGAACGGAAAAAAGGCGGTGTGTCACGGTAAAGTTGCAAAGGAAATGATTAAGCCGGAGCAAAGCGGCTGTAAGGGGATGCAGGTGGACGAAAAATATTTGCTGTATTTTGAGAATATTTACAGCGAAAAAGTTGCCTATGCGATTGATTTGGAAACTAAGCAAGCGTACCCTATTAGCAGATACGAAAATGCAACGGCGTGTCTTGGCGGTGTGTTTGTGGAGAAAAATAATTATTTATATCGGTTGCGTATACACGACGGAACAAGCTCTCCAAACAGCTTAACCTTTGAAACACCGCTGTATTTTGGTTCCAGTAAAACAAAGCTGTTGAAATCGGTGCAGGTGTTTGGGACGGGTTCGACAAACCTATATATAACCAGCGAATACGGTGCGTGTGAGCGCACTGTGGAAGCGGCAGGGAAAAGCGTGAACGTGCATTTGAAGGGCGATTGCTTTACCTTTCGTTTTTCCTGTTATAGAAACAGCTGCATTACGGGTTTTGCGGCGGACGTCGTAACGTTAGAATAAGGAGAAAAAAATGACGATTGATATTATTTCCTTTACCAACGAACAGTTTGCTTCGTTGAACGCAGAGCAAATTTTGCAAATCAAGGAAGCGCAGGTGAAGAAGAACGCGTTGGATAGAAAATTGCAACAGGATATGCTAAAAGAAAAGTACCGTTTGCAGGATAACGGTATGTATCTTTCGGGGATTTGGGATAGGTATTGCAATCAGCTGCGTGAAGTGTACGCGCAGGAAGTGGAAATACTGCGCGAAGCGTTGCTGTTTTATTTGCAATATTCCGCGAAGCCGGAAGAAGAACAGGCGCAGTCTGCGCCGTATACCGTCGATTATGCGCTGGAAATGGCGGATAGGTATATCCTTGTGCGCGATTATTATATGAGCGCGTATACGGACAGCGCGGCGCGCGTGACTGCGTTCAAGCAGGACGCCGTTGCAAGGCAGTATTTGGGTGAATTTTACGCAACGCTGTATGATTATTTGTTGGCGCAAGGTTGATTTTTTTGGGGGCATTTGCTTGCCCCCTTTTTTCAGTTATGAGCGATGGTTGCCTGACGGCAAGTTATGAGTTATGGTGCAATGTTGGGGGGAGAGTGGTCGACACCCATCCGCCACACTGTGTGTGCACCTTCCCCCACTGGGGAAGGCAGGGGGAAGTGAAGAGTGAATAGTGAAGAGTGAATAGTGAATAGGTGCGGAAAAAGTAAGGCGAATTTGCTTGCGTTTTGTGGCGGAATTTGGTATAATATCGATAAGAAAATAACGTTTTGTCAAAATTGCGTTTGGCAAAATGAGAAAAAGGGGATACGGTTATGTCCATACCTACTATTGCTGTGAAAAAATTGAGAGAAAACGCTGTGTTGCCGACGTATGGTTCGGCGTATGCCGCTGGGGCGGATTTGTATGCCGCTATCGATACGGAAATTTGTATTATGCCAAATGAAACCAAGCTTATCCCTACGGGGCTGGCGATGGAAATTCCGTTTGGCTACGGCGGTTTTATTTACGCGCGCAGCGGGCTTGCGTCTAAGCGCGGTCTTGCGCCTGCGAACAAGGTGGGCGTGGTGGACGCCGATTATCGCGGAGAAGTGATGGTGGCGCTGCATAATCACTCTTCTATCCCCCAAACGGTGGCGGTTGGGGAGCGTATCGCACAGCTGGTGATCGCGCCGTTTTTGCAGGTTGCCTACACGGAGCAGGACGAATTGAGTGAAACGGTGCGCGGCGACGGCGGCTTTGGAAGTACGGGCAGAAAATAAGCAAAAAATACCGTTTCTTAGGGGCAGGTATTTGATGAAATGATTTTTACGAATGGGAAAGGTGGCGTAATATGTCGATGAGAATGCGTAAAAAACGCAATTTTGAAGCAAGAATGCAAGCGCGCAGTGATTTGTTGTTGGCGCGTGGGGCGAACGGGATTTTGAATATGAAAGAAGCGGCGGAAAAATATCGCGCGTGCATTGATTTTTCGGCGGCGTTTGGGAACGACAATCCCGTGGCTTTGGAAATCGGGTGCGGTAAGGGCGGTTTTATTTGTAAGCTTGCCGCGATGCAGCCAAACGTCAATTTTTTAGCGCTCGAAAAAATGAGCAACGTCATTTTAACGCCATTAGAAGACGTGGCGAAGCTGGGGCTGACCAACGTGCGGTTTTTGAATATCCGTGCGGAGTGTTTGCCTTGCTATATTCCCGAGCACAGTTTGGACGTCATTTATTTGAACTTTTCCACGCCGCTTCCTAAGCTTGGATACGCAACGCAGCGTTTGACGCATCGTAACTTTTTGGAAGTGTATAAAAAGCTGTTGAAAAAGGGCGGTAAAATTTTGCAAAAGACGGACGATAAGGATTTCTTTGAGTTCTCCTTGGAAGAATACCGCGCGTGTGGCTGTGAGTTGCAAAACGTGACGTACAATTTGCACGAAAACGGCAATCCCGAATGGAATATCGTGACGGAATACGAACAAAAATGGGTGGAAAGGGGCTTGCCTATTCACCGTGTGGAAGCAATTTTGCCGTGACGTTTGCCTGCCGTTTCGTATGCCCGTTGGCGCATACGAAGGACTTTGCAGGACGAAATATCGCGAAAAATGTAGTATGAATAAACGGGCATATATTTCCCGTTTTTTTCACAAGCTGTAATCGCTGTAAAAATATCGATAAAAAAGGAGAAAACGGTATGAAAACGGAAACGAACAGAATTTCCAAGGCGACGATTGAACGGTTGCCACTCTATTTGCATTATTTGCAGGAAGAAAATTCCAAGGGAATGCAGTATATTTCGTCGAGCGTGATTGCGCAAAACATAGCGGTGTCGTCTGTGCTTGTGCGCAAGGATTTGGCGTTGGTTTCGTCGCAGTCGGGCAGACCGCGCTTGGGATTTGCGATAAGCAGATTGATTGTCGATATTGAAAAGTTTTTGGGCTACGACAAGCTTTCGGATGCCGTTGTGGTCGGCGCTGGGGGGCTTGGCAGAGCGTTTTTGGGCTATGAAGGGTTCAAGAATAACGGGCTGAACGTGTTGGCGGCTTTTGACGTGAACGCAGACCTGGTAGGCACGTACGTGGCGGAAAAGCCCATTTTGGCGATGGAAGAGTTGCAGAGTTTTGTGCGTGAAAAGAAAATTCCGCTGGGGATTGTAACCGTGCCGAAAGCGGCGGCGCAAACGGTAGTCGACGCGTTGGTGAAGGCAGGCGTGCGCGCCATTTGGAACTTTGCGCCTGCGCCCGTGCGCGTGCCGAAAGACATCGTTTTGAAAACGGAAGATTTGGCGGCTTCGTTGGCTATGCTGGCAGGCAAGCTGTATAAATCAAGTGAACGGTAATTTCGCTTGCAAAAAGCGTCGGGATTTGGTATACTTGTAGTATGGATATTTTGCAAAGCTTTCAAGGGAAAAGAATATGCGTAGCGATTAGCGGCGGAGTGGATTCGACGGCGCTTTTGCATTATTTGCAAAATGCTAGCGACAGGGGCGGATATGCGCTTTGCGCGGTGCATTGTGAGCACGGCATTCGCGGAGAAGAAAGCTTGCAGGATCAAGCGTTCGTGCAGTCGCTTTGTCAAAAGTGGGGCGTGGAGCTGTATACCTTTTCGTGTGACTGCGTGGAAAGGGCGAAAGCGGAAAAGTGCAGTTTGGAAACGGCGGCGCGCAATTTCCGCAGAGCGTGCTTCGCGCAGTTGATTGCGGAGAAAAAAGCCGATTATATCGCTACGGCGCATCATATTTTGGACGAAGCGGAAACGGTTTTGTTCCGTTTGGCGCGCGGTACGGCGTTGCACGGCGCGAGCGCTATTAAAGCGTGCGACGGGTATTTTTTGCGCCCGTTTTTAACTTGGTCAAAAGAGAAAATTTTGGCGTATGCACAGGAGCATAATTTGCAGTTTTGCGTGGATAGCACCAACTTTGAAGTGGACGCTACGCGCAATAAGATTCGGCTGGAAGTGTTGCCCGTTTTATCGCAGGCGGTGGACGGCGCAGTGGAAAATTTGGCGCGCTTTGCGCGCGTTGCGGAAGAAGACGACGCGCTGCTTTATACGATGAGCGAACAGCTGCTCACTGTGACGGACGATGGGTATGCGGTGGCGTTTGACGATAGAAAGCCGTTGTTTACGCGCGCGTGCTTGCTTGCCTTGAAAAAGATGGGCGTTGCACGGGATTATACGGGTGCGCATTTGCAGTCGCTGTATGCGTTGCAAGCGTTGGAGCGCGGTGCAAAAATTTCGTTGCCGTGCGGTATTATAGCGGAAAAACGCAAACAGGCGGTGGCGTTTTTCGTCGGTTTAGAAGAGCAAGTAAACGATAAGCGAGATTTGGTTGTTCTGTTCACGGAAAATGGATTTGACGGGGGCAGGTATGCGGTGAATATTGCTTTTCAACCACCTATGCAAGAACAATCACCGTGGAAAACGCTGAAATTTGATTTGGATAAGCTACCTGATAATGCAGTGTTTCGTTTTCGCAGGGCAGGGGATACGATACAAAGCTTTGGCGGTAAGAAAACCTTGAAAAAGTTTCTAAACGAACGGGAAATTGCGCCTAATGAACGGGAGTTTTTGCCGCTGATTGCGCAAGAGACGGGAGAGCAGGTATACGTCGTTTGCGGTGTGGAAATTGCAAAGAGCGTGTGCGTGGACGAAAACACCAAACGCGTCGCGTACGTAACTATACAAAAAAAATAAAACGGAAGCTTGCCTTATCGGGCGCTTCCGTTTTTTCTTGCGCGAATATAGACGTTTCCCGTTTTTAAGGGGCAGGCGTTGGCTTTGGAGAGCGCGGAAACGCTTAACACTTGGTAGCCGTCCGCGTATAGGTCGGGCAATAGGCGTTCCAAGGCTTGAACGGTATGCTCGTAGCCGTCGTGCATGAGTACTATGGCGCCGTCAAAGCGGTTTTCCCAAACGCTTTGGTATATGCTATCCGCAGCAATGCCCGTCCAGTCTTTGGTGTCAATCGTCCAACTGATAATCGGGGTAGACGCAACGGCGCGGACGGTTTCGTTGAGACAGCCGAAAGGGGCGCGGAGCAGGTGACGGGACTTGTTGTCTATTTTTTGTAAAAGGCGGTCGGTGCGGTCGATTTCCGTTTGCAATTCGTCTGCGCTTAATTTGGTTAAATCGGCGTGGGAATGGGTGTGATTGCCCATTTCAAAGCCGATCAGGTGCGCCGTTTGCAGGGTTTGAACGCTGTAAGTATTCATACGCACGCCGTTGCAAAACAAGCTGGCGGTGGCTTGGCAATCAGGGTGGGTTTGATTGTAGGATAAAAATACGCCGATGATGGCGTCGAGTGTGGACGCAGGGGCGTCGTCGAAGGTGAAAGCGATATATTTTTTGCCTGCGCAAACGTAGTCGTTGGGTATATCGCGGATATCCCAAACTTCGCTGGGGGTAGGCGCGGTGGGCGAAGTGGGCGCAGGTGCAGTTGGCGCGGTGGGCTGTACTGCGGACGGCGCGTCAGCGGAGCTTGGCGCTTGCAGGGAGTTCGTGTCGTGTTTTTGGCACGCCGTACAACAAAAGCTTATACAAACGCATACACTGAGAATACGGGCTAAAAAAAGGCGTTTCATGGTGAAAGTATGCGCAAAAACGCGGAGTTTCATGAAAGTTTTGTGAAAAAAACGCGCAAAAAGACGGGTAAAAATGAAAATATTTTTACGTTTCGTCTTGACAAGCACACGCGGTTGTGGTACAATATATGAGTGCGTCTTTGAGCTTTTGAATAAAATTAGGGGGCGCGAAATGGGGAATATGATAAACCAAGCAACGATTGAACAACAAATTTTGGAAGTGTGCCGTCGCTTTTGTATTGAAGGGGAATACCGTGGGTTTGAACTTATCAACAGCGGGCATATTAACAGCACCTATCGCGTGGATTTTTTCCGCCGTGGGGAAGTTAAAGATTATATTGTACAAAAAATCAACACCTACGTGTTTAGAGATCCCATTGCGATGATGGAAAATATTTCGTCCGTTACGGAGTTTATCCGCGCGAAAATTAAGGCGACGGGGGTTTCTGCGAAACGTAAGGTGTTGCATTATGCGAAAACAAGCTATAACACCTATTATACCGTGTTGGACGACGGTAGTTTTTGGCGGTGTTGCCGATTTATCGATGATTCCGTGTCCTTTTTACACACGGACGATTTGCAAATTATCGAAGAATCGGGCAGGGCGTTCGGGGTTTTCCAACGCTATCTTTCCGAATATCCCGTGGAAAAACTGCATATCGTAATTCCGCATTTCCATAACACAGTCAATCGGTTTGAAGCGTTGCGAATGGCGGCGAAGGAAAATGCCGCAGGGCGGTTAGAGCAGGTGCGTGACTTGTTGGATGCGTACGAGTGCTTGGAAGAAATGGCGACAAAGCCCTATCGTTTGCAACGGGACGGAATTTTACCGCTCCGTGTTACGCATAACGATACCAAGACGAGCAACGTTTTGTTTGACGCCCAAACGCATGAATATTTGTCGGTAATCGATTTGGATACCGTTATGCCCGGGCTGGTGGCGTTTGATTTCGGCGACGCGATCCGTATTGCGGCGTCTACGGCGGCGGAAGACGAAAAAGACGTGGCGAAAGTCGCTTTGGACTGGGAAAAATACGAAGCGTTTACGCGTGGTTTCGTACCTGCGTTGGCCGCCTTTTTAACGGACGACGAGAAAAAGACGCTGGCGCTTGGCGCGTTGGCAATGACTGCCGAATGCGGCGCACGGTTTTTAACCGATTATTTGGACGGCGATAAATATTTTAGAGTGCATTATCCCGACCATAACTTGGTGCGCGCAAAATGTCAGCTTGCGTTGGCGCAGGATATGCTGACAAAAATAAACGAAATGCAAAAAATTGTGGATAAATACACGAACGAATAAAAAAATATTTGCGATAAACGTAAAAACACCGACGGAAACTTACCCGTCGGTGCTGTTTTTGTTAGAGAGAAATAACGCCATCATTACTACGCCGATATTTGCGCCGACCAGCGTTCCTACGAATAATCCAAGCCAAAACATACGCACCTCCTTTTACGATGAGTATTGCCAAAACATGGCAGATATATACTTCCCCTAACAGTATATGAAAAAACGGCAAAGAAGGTGCGAAAACCGCGCGGGGCGGTATGCACTTTTTTTGCGCGGTTGCAGTATAATGAAAGGGTGGGGGAATAGTATGCAGGTTTGTTGTGTAAACGCTTGGAATGCGAATGAATTGGAAATATCGACCGCGCAAGAGCGCGCGGATTTGGTGGTGTTCGGCGGAGAAAAGCAAATGGTCGATTATCGGCGTGAATTGCAGGGCGAAACACACTTTTTTCACGACGCGGCTATACTTTCTAAACGGCTGCAAAGCGTGGTGGTATGCGGCTGTACGACGGATACGCACGGGTTAAAACGCAAGTCGGCTATGGTAGCGGAAGATGGGCGGCTTTTGGGCGTTTCCGATAGAATACACGCGTTCCAGCCGCAGGAAAACAGCGGCGCAGCGCTTAGGGTGTACGATACGAAAATCGGTAAAATGGGCGTTGCGGTGGCGGAAGATTTACTCTTTCCCGACGTGATAAAAACGCTTGCGCTTTGCGGCAGTGCGTTTGTTGTTTGCACGTTTGGAAAAATTGAACGGGTGCATACGGTTTTGGCACGCGCACACGCGTATTGTTTTGGTTTGCCTATTTTGCTGTGCGGAGAAGGGTACTCGCTTTTGGCGAATGAAAAGGGGGAAATTGCTTGCGCGTCGCCGCTTGCGCAGTGGGGATTTTCCTTTTGTGAAAAACCGCGTTATCGGTTGGTGCAAACGCGAACAAAAGGTATATTTTAGCGATAAAAACGCCCACGCAAACAAATGCGTGGGCAAAAAATATCAAGCCGTTACGCCTGTGTTAAAAGCCGGCGTTTTTTATTTCACGGTCAACGGAGCGTTTTACGTCGCGGTCGGCAATCGCTTGCTTTTTATCGTAGGTATGCTTACCGCGGCAAAGCGCCACTTCGATTTTTACCAAAGAGTCTTTGAAATACAGTTTAAGCGGTACGAGCGTGTAGCCCTGACGGTTGATTTTGCCTGCAATTTTGGCGATTTCGCTCTTATGCAATAAGATGCGTCTATCGCGCCGCGTGTCTTTGCTGGAAAACGCGTCTGATTTATCGTACAGCGCAATGTGCATATTTTTCACGGATGCCACATTACCGCGCACGAAACAAAAGCTGTCGTTCATATTGACGTTGCCGGCGCGCACCGATTTGATTTCGTTGCCGTGTAAAACGATGCCCGCTTCGTATTTCTCTTCGATGAAGTATTCAAACGAAGCGCTTTTATTCGTTGCAATAATCTTCATTGTTTTCTCCTTTTTCTTCGTTCATTTCGTACATGGTAGGGGTATTTTGCATTTTTTTCAATAAACGGAACTCTGTTCTGCGTCGGTAAAAGTCTACGTCAATGACTTTGATAAGCACTTCGTCGCCGATGGTATAGCTGTCCTGTATACCCGTCAAACGCAAGCGGTCTTGATCGTAGGTAAACGTGCCGTACAAGCTTTCAATGGGGATAAATCCTTCAATGGTGTTGGGCAGTTCGGCAAACAACCCAAACGACGTCACGCCGGAAATGATTGCCGTGTATTCTCTGCCGATGCGTTCGCTCATATACATTGTTTTGTACAAATCGTCCACGTCGCGTTCGGCATCCGTTGCGCGGCGTTCTCTATCGGAGCAGTGGTCGGCGATGCCTTGCACCTGATCGTTATAGCGGAGCAGGGCTTGTTCGTAATTGCCGTTAAGAATTTCCTTAATGATGCGGTGAATACATAAATCGGGGTAACGCCGAATCGGGGACGTGAAGTGGCAATAGCAATCGCTTGCCAGCCCGAAATGCCCCACGTTGTCCGCGCTGTATCTTGCTTTTTGCATAGAGCGCAGCATAACGCGGTTTAAGACGGGATAAGTGGGGAGCGCTTCCGCTCCTTTCAATACGTTGCGGTAATCGTACGGTTTTACGTCGTCCGCTTGAAAACGCGCCGTCACGCCAAGCGTTTGCGCAAAGGCGCGAAAAGCCGTTGCCTTTTCTTGCGTGGGCTTTTCGTGGACGCGGTAGATAAACGGCGCTTCGATGGATGCCATAAACTGTGCGACCGTTTCGTTGGCAAGCACCATAAACGCTTCGATGATTTGATAGGAAAAGCTGCGTTCGTAATCGGGGATGGTGATTTCGTTGGTGGCATTGTCAAAGAGAATTTTTGCTTCTTTAACGTCCAAGGAAACACTGCCGCGTTTGTCGCGTTTTTCCTGTAAAATTTTCGTCAATTCGGCAAACAGGCATACCATGTCTTTAACGTCGGCGTATTTTTTAAGCGTCGCTTCGTCGTTTTCCAGCATTTTCGTTACGGTGTCGTAGGTCAATTTGCGGTTGCTTTTGATGATGCCTTCGACAATTTCGCTTGCAATCACGTTGCCTTTTTCGTCGATTTGCATAAGGCAGGAAAGCGTCAAGCGTTCTTCGTTTTCGTTCAAGGAACAAATGCCGTTGGAAAGCGCTTTGGGTAGCATAGGAAGTACTCGGTCGGGAAAATAGACGCTAGTGCCGCGTGCATACGCTTCGTTGTCTAAATGCGAACGCAAAGCAACGTAGTGGGAAACGTCGGCGATATGCACGCCAAGATGATATACGCCGCCTTGCTTGGTCAAGGAGATCGCGTCATCGATGTCGCGCGTGTCTGCGCCGTCGATAGTGACGATTTGTACTTGCCTAAAATCGCGCCTGCCTACCAAGTCTTGGGCGGTAATGCCACGACGCTCCGCAGCGGTCGCTTGCTTTTCTACGTGTCCAGGGAATTGTTCGTATAATTTATAGGAACGGATAATTGACAGCTCTTCCGCAAAGAAATCGTCTTCGTCGCCAAGCACTTCAATAATTTCTCCGCCCGGGTTTTTACCGTAGGGGTAGGAAGTGATTTTTGCCACTACTTTCACGCCGTTTTTGATGTGCGAACAGTCCGCTAAGGGGATATAAATTTCCTTGGAAAATTTGCGTTCGTCGGGGAATACGCAGCCCGATCTTCTGTCTTTACGAAACGTGCCGACGATGGTGTCAAAGCCGCGCGCTAAAATTTGTACGATTTTCACTTCGTCGCGCTCTCCGTCGGCGATGGGGTAATCGTTTCTTTCTGCCAAAACCTTATCGCCGTGCAGTGCGCCGTGTAAATACTTTTTGGGTACGAAAAAGTCGTTTGGATACGTTTGTTTATCGTCGGGGATAAAAAAAGCAAAGCCGCGTTCGTTGCCGCTGATCGTGCCTTTGAGTAAGCCCAGTTGTTCGCTCGTTCCGTACCTGCCCCCGTCGTTTACGAAAATTTCGCCTTCGTCTATGAGTAGGTTTAACACGTCAGTAAGGCGTTTTTTCTCACGGTAGGGGATAGAAAGCGTCTTGCAAATTTCCGCGATGGTTTTGTTGCCAAGCGTGCCGTCTTGAAAGCCCTGTAAAATATTTTCTTTTGCGCTCACGTATATCACCCCCTTTGTCGTGTTCGTCGCGTATTTCAATGAAAAACGGCGGCTTATAGGGAAAGCCGCCGACGTTGGTTAAGATGCATTAAGACCAAATGGTTTCAAGTTGCAAAATGTAGAAGATGATGGAAAGCACGATGATTACCGCAAGGCAAATCCACGTCCATTTTTTCATTTTTGCTTCTACCGATTTACCCTTGTTCTTACCGAAGAAGGTTTCGCTGGAACCACCAAGCGCGTCGATACCGCTGGAATTGCTGGGTTGCATCAAAATGAGCACGATTGCAATGACTGCGGCAACTGCCATCAAAATTACCAAGGTTAAGCTAAGGCCAAACCACAAACCGTAAAGTTCTGCTCCCTTTGCAGGAACTAACAAATTCATCAATTTCAACATAGTGTATTTCAATCCTTTTATCTTTATTCTTCAAATACTCATTGATTATAACATACTTAAAGAAATATCGCAACTGTTTTTTGCGTGCTTTTTGCAAAAAAATTGTGTTTTCTTGGCAAAATATGCGACATTTTTATTTAATCAAACTCTTGCCCGACATTTCTTGGGGCTTTTCAATGCCCATCATATCCAAAAGGGTAGGGGCAAGATCCGCCAAAACGCCGTCCGGTCTAAGCGTTGCGTTTTTCAGTTCTTCGCTGACCAAAATAACGGGAACGGGGAAGGTTGTGTGTTGCGTGAACGCGCCCACGCCGTCATCGGCAAGCATTTGATCCGCATTGCCGTGGTCCGCCGTTACAAGCGCCGCGCCGCCCATCGCCAAAATTTTGTCCGTCACCTTTTTCACGCATTCGTCTACCGTATGCACTGCCTTTACCGCCGCGTCCATAATGCCCGTGTGGCCGACCATGTCGCAGTTGGCAAAGTTCAAAATGACAACGTCGTAAATGCCTTTGTCTAATTCTTCAAGCACCTTTTCCGTTACGGGGTACGCGCTCATTTCCGGTTGTAAATCGTAGGTGGCAACTTTCGGGGAAGGGATTACGATACGCGTTTCGCCGTCTACGGGCGCTTCCAACTTCGCATTGAAGAAGAAGGTTACGTGTGCGTATTTTTCCGTTTCCGCGATGTGGAGTTGCTTTAAGCCAAGCGTGGAAAGGTACTGGGGCAGGGTGTTGTTGATTTCGTCGGGGGGGAACGCCACGCCAACGTTTTCAAACGACGAATCGTACACGGCAAAGCCCACGAACGTGGGGGCAAGAAAGCCCGTTTTGCGTTCAAAACCAAGCGTTGCGCCCGTCTTTGCGTCGGTGAAAGGGAACGTTGCTTGCGAGAACATTCTGGAAATTTGTCTTGCTCTGTCGGGGCGAAAGTTGAAGCAAATGATGCTGTCGTTTTTCTCAATCAACGCCACGGGTTTGCCGTTTTCCGTCAAGTTGGTGGGCATGATAAATTCGTCCGTTACGCCTTGCGCATACGAAGCTTTCGCCGCGCCTTCCGCGCTACCTTCAAACTGCACGCCCGTGCCTATCGTCAACGCATCGTACGCCTTTTCTTCTCTATCCCAGTTGTTATCTCTGTCCATCGCGTAATATCTGCCCGAAACGGACGCAATTTTACCGAAGTTTAATTCGTCAAGCTTTGCTTGCAGTTCTTTCAAGAAGTCAGCGCCCGAAGTGGGGGCAACGTCGCGGCCGTCGGTGAAGGCGTGGATATACACGTTGTCCAATCCTTCACGTTTTGCCATTTCCACAAGCGCGTATAAATGTTCCGTGTGGCTGTGTACGCCGCCCGTGGAAACCAAACCGAACAAGTGCAATTTCTTGCCGTTATCCTTCGCCGCGTGCATAGCGCGGAGCAATTCCTTGTTCTCAAAAAACACGCCGTCACGGATATCCTTGGTGATTTTTGTCAGGTCCTGGTAAACAATTCGACCCGCGCCGATATTCAAATGCCCAACTTCGCTGTTGCCCATTTGTCCGTCGGGAAGCCCAACCGACATACCGCTTGCGCCAAGCTGCGCGGACGGGTAGTTTGCTTGCAATTCGCTCACGTATTTGCTGCCGTCGGCAATAATGGCATTGCCTTGTGCGGACGGGTTTATACCGTAGCCGTCCATGATGATAATTGCATAAGGTTTTTTCATAATAATTATCTCCTAAAAAGCAAAATGAAAGGGGCAGGTATGCGTTGAACGCTTGGCTACCCCTTATCTATTTACGCTAAAAAATTACTTATCAAAGTTTACGATTGCCGCAAAATCAGGGGCTTTGAGCGATGCGCCGCCGATAAGACCGCCGTCGATTTCCGCCATAGCCATAAGCTCTTTGCAATTCCCTGCGTTCATGCTGCCGCCGTATTGAATACGAAGTGCTGCCGCGCATTTGGGGCAGAACATTTCGCCAACCGTTTTACGGATAAAGCCGATGGTTTCGTTGGCTTGTTCCGCCGTTGCCGTTTTGCCCGTGCCGATTGCCCATACGGGTTCGTAAGCGATAACGATTTTCGTGATATCTTCGATATCCTTCAAACCGTCTTTAATTTGCGTTGCAAGCACTTCTTCCGTCTTGCCCGTTTCGCGTTCTTCCAGCGATTCGCCGATGCAAACGATAGGGGTAAGGCCTGCTTTGATTGCCGTAAGCGTACGCTTGTTTACCGTTTCGTCCGTTTCGCCGAAATATTGTCTGCGTTCGCTATGACCGATGATAACGTATTCTACACCGTATTCAAGCAGCATCGCTGCGGAAATTTCGCCCGTGTACGCGCCTTTTTCAGCGAAGTGTACGTTTTCCGCACCAAGCTTGATATTCGTGCCTTTGAGCGCTTCGCTTACTGCGGGGATATCGATTGCGGGAACGCATACGACAACGTCGCAATTTGCGTCTTTTACAAGCGGAGCGATTGCGTTTACAAGCGTAACGCCTTCGCTTGCGGTGTTGTTCATCTTCCAGTTACCTGCGATAATAGGTTTTCTCATTTTTATTTCTCCTTGTGAAAACGCGGATATACTTCGCAATACGTCGTTGCGCTGTGCTTTTCTTGCTCGTTTACGCTAAGTAAACTCCCGTCGAAAATGCTCGTGCGCCTTGTCTTGCTCGTATCTGCGCGTTTTAATAGTTTGATTGATTTGCGCGGATACATCGCGTCGTTGCGCTGTGCTTTTCTTGCTCGTTTACGGGGGGTAAACTCCCGTCGAAAATGCTCGCGCGCCTTGTCTTGCTCGTATCTGCGCGTTTTAATAGTTTGATTGATTTGCGCGGATACATCGCGTCGTTGCGCTGTGCTTTTCTTGCTCGTTTACGGGGGGTAAACTCCCGTCGAAAATGCTCGTGCGCCTTGTCTTGCTCGTATCTGCGCGTTTTAATACATTTTTTCGGTAAATATAATTATTCGTTGTCGTTCAAGCACGCGATACCGGGGAGCACTTTGCCTTCAAAAAGTTCAAGGGAAGCGCCGCCGCCCGTGGAGATGTGGCTCATTTTATCTGCGAAGCCCAACACTTGTACAGCCGCCGCGCTGTCGCCGCCGCCGATGATGGTCGTTGCTTTGCCGTGTGCGTCTGCAAGTGCTTGCGCAACCGCTTTCGTGCCTTCTGCCAAGATGGGGTTTTCAAACACGCCCATAGGGCCGTTCCAAATGACCGATTTTGCGTTTGCAACCACTTCGGCAAACAATTTCTTGGTTTCAGGACCGATGTCAAGCCCCATCATATCCGCAGGGATATCCATCGAAGGCACAACCGTCGTTTGGATAGGCGCGTCGATAGGGTTGGGGAATTCGTGTGCGGCAACGGTGTCAACGGGAAGAAGAATTTTCTTGCCAAGCTTCGCCGCTTTTTCAAGCATTTCGTTGCAGTAGCCGATTTTTTCGTCGTCCACAAGCGAAGTACCGATGCTGCCGCCTTGCGCTTTCAAGAACGTGTACGCCATACCGCCGCCGATAATGAGCGTGTCGCATTTTTCAAGCAAGTTGGAGATAACGTTGAGCTTGTCCGCAACCTTTGCGCCGCCAAGGATAGCTACGAAAGGATGTTCGGGATTTTCCAGCGTGTCTGCCATTACGGAAAGTTCCTTTTCAATCAAGAAACCGCAAGCCGCCGTTTTTACCAAGCCTTCTTCCACAATACCTGCCGTGGAAGCGTGGGAGCGGTGCGCCGTACCGAACGCGTCGTTTACGTACACTTCGCAGTAGCTTGCAAGCGCTTGCATAAATTCGGGGAATTTCTTTTCTTCGCCCTTATGGAAGCGCAAGTTTTCCAAAAGTACGCATTCGCCTGCTTTGCAAGCGGCAACCTTAGATTTAGCGTCTTCGCCGACAACGTCGGTAGCGAAAGCCACTTTGTTGTCCAAAAGTTCATTAAGTCTTGCGGCAACGGGCGCAAGCGTGAGTTTCTTCACGTCTTTCTTTGCCTTTTCAAGCGCTTCTGCCGTTGCAGCTGCTTGTTCTGCTTCGGGAAGTGCCGCAATTTTCGCTTTTTCTTTCTTGTTGAGTTCAAGCTTTTCGTCGAAAACGTTGTGGGGCTTGCCCATGTGCGAACAAAGCACTACCTTTGCGCCTTGTTCCATCAAATACTTAATGGTAGGCAATGCGCCGATAATACGGTTTTCGTCCGTAATTACGCCGTCTTTCATAGGCACGTTAAAATCGCATCTAACGAGCACTTTTTTGCCTTTTACGTCAACGTCTTTTACCGTCTTCTTATTCATAAGTTGGATATCTCCTTAACACTAAAATTTTTCGTTCTCCTATATAATACCCGTTTTTTTACAATTTGTCAACTTTTTACAAAAATAATCGCAAAAAAGTTTTGTTTATCGTAAGAAAACTTTTACGCTTTCACCGCTTGACGAAAACTTTTGCGTGTGTTATAATATTTATTAGCGGTAAGGAGTAGTACTTATGAAAACATGTAAAATCACTCCGTTGAAACGCGTGGTGCATCAAGATTTAATCGACGCTTACGAAAACCCGATGGAGCACGCTTGCGATATGCAAGTGGGGCAAGTGTTTATCAGTGAAAACGCAACGCGTCCCGACGGGCTGTGCGAAAGCGCGTGGGAGAGTGTGCGTCCGTTCGTGGAAGCGCTGGCAAAGGGCGGCGGGAATTTTTACGATGGATGGATGAAAAATCCCTATTCGGCGATGATTTCTTGCAACGACGGGTTTCGCCCCGTGAGCTTTTTAATTGAAACGGTAGAAGAATAAAAAGGAGCTTTACGATGAGCAGAGCAGACGAAATTTTTGCGCAAAATATGCAAGACATTATGGATAACGGGTTTTGGGACACGCATTTGAACGTGCGCCCCAAATGGGAAGACGGCGCGCCTGCGCATACCGTGAAAAAATTCGGTATCGTCAACCGCTACAATTTGCAGGAAGAATTCCCCATTTTGACAGTGCGCCGCACGGCGTTTAGATCGTGCGTGGATGAACTTTTGTGGATTTGGCAAAAAAAGAGCAACAATATCCACGATTTGAAATCGCACATTTGGGATAGCTGGGCGGACGAAACGGGCAGTATCGGCAAGGCGTACGGCTACCAGCTTGGCGTAAAGCACAAATATAAAGAAGGGGAATTTGACCAAGTCGACCGCGTGCTGTTCGATTTGAAAAATAATCCTGCCAGCCGTCGTATTATGACGAACATTTACAATTTCCAAGACCTGCACGAAATGAACTTATATCCTTGCGCGTATTCGATGACCTTTAACGTGACGGGGGATACGCTCAACGGCATTTTGAATCAACGCTCCAACGATATGCTCACGGCAAATAACTGGAACGTGGTGCAATACGCGGTGCTGTTGATTATGCTTGCGCAGGTGTCGGGGTTGAAAGCAGGGGAGCTTGTGCACGTGATCGCCGACGCGCATATTTACGATCGGCATATTCCGCTGGTTAAAGAAGTGCTTGCAAAGCCTAGACATAAAGCGCCCAAGCTTATCGTGGATCCTAACGTGACGAATTTTTACGATTTTACGGTGGATAGCTTCCAGCTTGTCGATTACGAATACGAAACGCTGGAAAGCAAAATTCCTGTGGCAATTTAAGGTGAAATGATGATTTATGCAATCGTACACGCGGACAAGCAATGGGGGATAGGCAAAGACAACGATATGATGTTTTCTCTTCCCTTGGATATGAAATTTTTTCGCCAAACGACGATGGGAAATACCGTCGTTATGGGCGGAAATACGCTTCGTTCGTTCCCTAACCAAAAACCGCTTAAAAACAGGGTAAATATCGTGCTTACTAGGGGGCAGGTATGCGACGAATGCCTTGCGGTACATTCTTATGAAGAGTTATTTTCCCTGTTAAAACAGCGCAAAAACGAGAAAATTTATGTAATTGGCGGCGGCGAAATTTACAAGGCGCTTTTGCCGTACTGTCACGAAGCTTTGGTGACCAAAGTGGACGCAATCGGCGGTGCAAGCGTGTTCTTTCCCAACTTGGACGAAAACGAAAATTTCGTCTGCGTGGACGAAGGCACGCCGATAGACGATAACGGGTATACAATCCGTTTTACGCGCTATCAAAACAAAAACGTAAAAGAAATCGAATAAATCCAAGAAAAATTTTGCCCCTAAGGGGCAATTTTCCTTGCTAAACGGCAAAAAAAGTATTACAATAGTAAAGTTGAAAAAATCTACGGAAATTTAGGAGAAAGAAAGTGTTAAGAGAAGATTTGAGAAACGTTGCCATCATCGCACACGTTGACCACGGTAAAACGACGCTTGACAACGAAATGCTTGCGCAAGGCGGTGTATTCCGTGAAAATCAGCAGGTGCAAGACCGCGTTATGGACAGCGGCGATTTGGAAAAAGAACGCGGTATTACCATTTTGGCAAAAAATACGTCGGCGCATTATAAAGGGGTAAAAATCAATATCGTAGACACCCCCGGCCACGCCGATTTTTCAGGGGAAGTGGAGCGTGTTTTGAAGATGGTAAGCGGTGCGGTTATTCTTGTCGACGCTGCGGAAGGTCCGTTGCCGCAAACGCGTTTCGTTATGCAAAAGGCACTTGCGCTTGGCTTGAAAACGATTATTGTTATCAATAAAGTCGACCGCCCCGATGCGCGTATTGCCGAAGTGGTGGAAGAAATGCAGCTTTTGATGATGGATTTGGACGCAACCGACGAACAGCTGGATAGCCCTATCGTGTATTGCTGCGGCCGTCAAGGCACGGCGTCCCTTTCGCCCGATAAGCAGGAAGAAAACTTAAATCCTTTGTTTGAAACGATTTTGGCTACCGTTCCGCCGATGGAAGTGGATACGGACGGCGCAGGGCAGCTGCTTGTTTCCTGCATTGACTACAACGAATTCGTCGGCCGTATCGGTATCGGTAAAATCGAACGCGGCGTTATCCGCGCGAACGAACCCGTAAGCGTATGTAACTACAATGAAAATGGCAAAGTACGCACGAATTGCCGCATTGTCAACCTTTATCAAATCGAAGGGCTGGAACGCGTGCAGGTAACGGAAGCAAAAGCAGGGGATATCGTGGTGTTTTCGGGTATTGAAGGCTTGAACATCGGCGATACCGTGTGCGCGCCCAGCTGTGTTGAGCCCGTACAATTCGTCAAAATCGAAGACCCGACCGTAGAAATGACTTTTTCCGTAAACGATAGTCCGTTTGCGGGTAAGGAAGGCAAGTTTGTAACTTCCCGTCAACTGCGCGATAGATTGTATAAAGAGCTGTTGCGCGACGTTTCCTTGCGTGTGAGCGACACGGAGTACGCGGACAGTTTCCGTGTGTGTGGCCGTGGGGAAATGCACCTTGCCATTTTGATTGAAACGATGCGCCGCGAAGGGTATGAATTCCAAGTTTCAACACCAAAGGTGTTGTATAAGGAAATCGACGGCGTTCGCCATGAGCCGATTGAACGTTTCGTTGCGGACGTACCCGAAGATATGACGGGCCCCGTATTCTCCGCTATGGGCAATAGAAAGGGCAATTTAATACAAATGACGGCAATCGGTTCACGTATGCGTTTGGAATTCACTGTGCCTTCCCGTGGTTTGTTCGGTTATAAGAGTGAGTTTTTGACGGACACCAAGGGACAAGGCATCATGAACACCATTTTCTATTCGTACGAGCCCTACAAAGGGGATATGCAACGCAGAAACACCGGTTCGTTGGTGGCGTTTGAAACGGGGGAAGCGGTGACCTACGGCTTGTTTAACGCGCAGGGGCGCGGCAACTTGTTTATCACGCCCGGTACGCCCGTGTACCAAGGCATGGTAGTGGGGTATACCAACCTTGCCGACGATATCAACGTAAACGTTTGCAAAACCAAGCATTTGACGAATACGCGTTCTTCGTCCAGCGACGACGCGTTGACGCTGATTCCCGTTTCCAAAATGAGTTTGGAAGAGTGCCTTGAATTTATTGCCGACGATGAGCTTTTGGAAGTTACGCCTAAAACCTTGCGCATAAGAAAGCGTATTTTGGACAGTGAGCTTCGCGCAAAGGCAAGATTTAGGGAAAAAACAGGCAAATAATACGCTTGCAAGATAGGCAAACTGCGCCCTAAAACGGTTAGGGCGCTTTTGCTACGCGCGCGCGTATGCACGCACATTTATATATTACGCGTGCATAAGAAAACGGCAGGTATAAAAAGGTGAAAATATGGCAATAAAAAGCGTGTCAAAAAAATATAAAAAAATTTCAAAAAATTGCTTTCAAACGCTTGACATGGCATTGACATATGTGATATTATAGGTAAGCTGTGTAATAATGCGGTGTATAGGGTTGATGCGGGAAGTTACTGTAAATCCAAGGCAGAAGCCGTCTTGGCAGATAATTTCCGTTGACAAAAGTGGGGGCTTGACTCCTGCGACTAACCGAGGCTTTGCGTAAGAACGCTCGGGAAAAATAAGAGTGTTTTTATTTTGCAGACTACCTCGATACACACGGATGAGTTGACACAGTAAATAAAATGTTAGTATAAACAGTAAAAGGAGTAACAACAAATGGCAGTACAAAAAATCAGAATTAAGTTGGCGGCATACGACCACGAACTTGTAGACGAAGCGGCAAACCGTATCGTGGAAACGATGAAGAAGAGCGGTGCAAAAATCTCCGGTCCTATTCCCCTTCCCACGGAAAGAGAAATCATCACGATTCTCCGTTCCCCCCACAAGTATAAAGATTCTCGCGAACAATTTGAAATGAGAACGTATAAGAGAATCATCGATATCTATTCCCCCAACGCAAAGCTTCTTGATTCTATCCACCTTCCTGCTGGCGTAGACATCAAGATTAAGCTCTAATCATCAACAAGCCGAGAAATACTTTCAAAGGTATTCGAGAATAAAAAATTTTAAGGAGTGAACTTTATCAATGAATAAAGCAATCATCGGTCGCAAAGTTGGCATGACGCAAATCTTTGCAGAAGACGGAAAAATGATCCCCGTCACGGTAGTGGAGGCAGGTCCCTGCCCCGTAGTACAGGTAAAGACGGTTGAAAACGACGGCTACGCTGCGTTGAAACTTGGCTTTATCGAAACGAGCGAAAAAGCGCTTACGAAACCCGAACTTGGTCAATTCAAGAAAGCTGGTGTGAAACCCCACAAAGTATTGAAAGAAATCAGAGTGGACAACGCGGAAACGTATGCGGTTGGCGCTGAAATCAAAGCAGACGTGTTCGCGGCAGGCGACAAAGTAGACGTGTCCGGCGTTACCAAAGGTCACGGCTTCACGGGCGTAATCAAGAGATGGAATCAAGCAACCTTGAAAATGACGCACGGTACCGGCCCCGTACACAGAGAACCTGGTTCTATGGGTTCTATCAGTTCCCCTTCGAGAGTTTTCAAGAATAAACACCTTGCCGGTCAATACGGTGTGGAAAACGTTACCATTCAAAACCTCGAAATTGTCAAAGTGGACGCAGAAAGAAACGCAATCCTTATCAAAGGTGCGATTCCCGGTCCTAAGGGCAGCGTTGTTACCATCGCGAACAGCGTGAAGAGCAAATAAGGAGAGTGACTAACATGGCGGCAATTAAAGTATTGAATATGAAAGGCGCAGAAGTTGGCGAAATCGAACTTAACGATAACGTATTCGGCGTCGAATATAGAGAATCTTTGATTCATCAAGCAGTTGTAACTCGTCTTGCAAACGAAAGACAAGGCACGAAATCTACGCTTACCAGAACGGAAGTTCGCGGCGGCGGTATCAAACCTTGGAGACAAAAAGGTACGGGTCGTGCGCGTCAAGGTTCGATTCGCGCTCCTCAATGGATTAAGGGCGGCGTTGTATTCGCACCCAAATCCCGCGACTTCTCCAAGAAGATGAACGCGAAAGCGAAGAAAGCGGCTCTCTTGTCCGCACTTTCTAAGAAAGTGGCTGACGGCGAATTCATTGTTGTAGACGAATTGAAAGTAGCTGCGCCCAAGACGAAAGAAATGGCAGCTTTCCAAAAAGCGCTTGGTTTGAACAAAACGGCACTTGTTGTTATGGATAACGACGACGTGAACGTAATCCGCGCAGCGGCAAACCTTCCTAAGTTGGAAACGCTCCCCCTTGCACAGCTTAGCACGTACGAAGTTGTTGTGAACAACAAAATCGTTATGACGAAAGCGGCTGTTGAGAAATTCCAGGAGGTTAACGCGTAATGTTTGCAGAGGATATCATCTTAAAACCCGTTCTTACCGAAAAAGGTTATGACGGTATCGCGTCCAAAAAATATACGTTCTACGTAAAGAAAGACGCAAACAAAACGGAAATCAAATTGGCTGTCGAAAAACTTTTCGGCGTACAAGTTGCGAAAGTGAATACGGTTACCTGCAAAGGTAAGCTTAAGAGAATGGGTAGAAACGAAGGTTACACGCCCGACCGTAAAAAAGCAATCGTTACCTTGAAAGCAGATAGCAAAGCTATCGAATTCTTTGAGTCGTTGACTTAATCAGGAGGGTAGAATAAAATGGCTATTAAATCTTATAAACCCACCTCGGCAGGTCGCCGTTTCGTTACGGTTTTGACGAACGATGACCTTACGAAAGGTGCTAAGCCCGAAAGATCGTTGATGCACGACCAACGCAAGAGCGGCGGCCGCAACAACATGGGTAGAATTACCACCAGACACATCGGTGGCGGTAACAGAAGAAAATATCGTATCATCGACTTCAAGAGACAAAAGGACGACATCGTTGCAACGGTTGCAAGCATTCAATATGACCCTAACCGTAGCGCGCACATCGCACTTTTGGTATACGCAGACGGCGTAAAGAGCTATATCCTTGCGCCCGTAGGTCTTAACGTTGGCGATAAAGTTATGAGCGGTGCGAGAGCGGATATCAAAGTTGGTAACGCATTGCCCCTTGAAAATATCCCCGTTGGTACGATGGTACACAACATTGAGCTTACCCCCGGTAAGGGCGGTCAAATTGCAAGAAGTGCCGGTATCTCCGCGCAAATCATGGCAGTAGAAGGTAAGTATG
The DNA here is from genome assembly GCA_045533485.1 of Candidatus Scatosoma sp. Taxonomy (GTDB): domain Bacteria; phylum Bacillota; class Clostridia; order Christensenellales; family Borkfalkiaceae; genus Scatosoma. The sequence continues at coordinate 80,393 of JAZSHX010000044.1, forward strand.
CAACCCTTCGTATGCCCAGTGGCGAAATGAGATACGTGCTCTTGAAATGCCGCGCGACGATCGGTCAAGTAGGCAACGTAGACCACGAACTTGTATCCCTTGGTAAAGCAGGTAAGGCAAGATACTTGGGTCAAAGACCTGAAGTGCGCGGTTCGGTTATGAACCCCGTGGATCACCCCCACGGCGGTGGTGAAGGTAAATCACCTATCGGTCATGCTGGTCCTTTGACTCCTTGGGGTAAACCCGCTCTCGGCTATAAGACGAGAAAGAAGAAGAATGCAACCAACAAGTTCATTCTTAAGAGAATTAACTAATCGGAGGATTGAGAAATGTCAAGAAGCGTTAAGAAAGGACCTTACGTCGAAGCAAAGCTTTTCAGCAGAATTCAAGCAATGAACGAAGCGAACGAAAAGAAGGTTATCAAAACTTGGTCGAGAGCATCTACCATTTTCCCCGATTTCGTAGGACACACGATTGCTGTATACGACGGCCGCAAACACGTGCCCGTATACGTAACGGAAGATATGATCGGTTGCAAGCTTGGTGAGTTTGCTCCCACCAGAAACTTCCCCGGCCACGCGGCGAAGACGACCAAATAAGGAGAGTAGATAAATGGCAACGAATATGAAGAAAAAGACGGAAAGGGTTGCGGCAAACAAAGAAAAGCGCCCCCACGCAGTCGCTAAATTTATCAGAGTTTCCCCTTACAAGGTGAGAACGGTTCTCGCTTTGATTCGTGGGAAGAGCTACAGAGAAGCGAAAGCAATTCTCGATTACAGTGTAAACGGCAGCGCGCTTGCAGTGAAGAAAGTGCTTATGAGCGCAGCGGCAAATGCAGAGCATAACATGGGTATGGACAAGAACGACTTGTACGTTGCGGAATGCTTCGCTGACGGCGGTCAAATGCTCAAGAGAATGCAACCTGTATCCAAGGGTAGAGGTCACGCAATTTTGAAGAGAACCAGCCATATCACGGTTATCTTGGACGTTAAGAAATTGGAAGGAGAAGTATAATGGGACAGAAAGTTAATCCTCACGGTTTAAGAGTCGGCGTTATCGCTGATTGGAATACCACCTGGTATGCAGATAAAAAAGAATTCTCCAAGTTCCTCAAAGAAGACAACGTAATCCGTACCTTCCTTAAAAAGAAGTATTATGCGGCAGCAGTAAGCAAAATCTTGATTGAAAGAGCAGCAACCAGATTGGTTGTTACCATCTACACGGCACGTCCCGGCGTTATTATCGGTAAGGGCGGCGCAGAAGTAGAAGTTATCAAGAAAGCGCTTGCAAAACTTACGAACGGCAAAGCAATCAGCATCAACATCACGGAAGTGAGAAAGCCCGATTGCGACGCGCAACTTGTTGCAGAAGGCGTTGCTGCGCAACTTGAAAAGCGTATGTCGTTTAGACGTTGTATGAAACAAGCTATTGGCCGTTCGATGAGAGCAGGCGTTAAGGGTATCAAAATGATGGTTAGCGGTCGTCTTGACGGCGCAGAAATCGCAAGAAGCGAAAGCTACCACGAAGGTTCGATTCCCCTTCAAACGCTTCGCGCGGACATCGATTACGGTTTCGCAGAAGCACACACCACGTTTGGTATGATCGGCGTTAAGTGCTGGATCTACAAGGGTGAAGTGATCAAAGCTGCGAAGAAGTCCGTTACGGAAGGAGGCGAACAGTAATGTTAATTCCCAAGAGAGTAAAAAGACGTAGACAACATCGCGGCACGATGAAAGGTAAAGCGCAAAAGGGTAACGTAATCGCATACGGCGAATACGGCCTTGTGTCCGAAGAACTTGGCTGGATCAAATCCAACCAAATCGAAGCGGCACGTATCGCAATGACCAGATTCATCAAGCGTGGCGGTAAAGTTTGGATCGATATCTTCCCCCATAAGCCCATCACGAAGAAACCTGCTGAAACCCGCATGGGTTCCGGTAAAGGTTCGGTAGAATACTGGGTAGCAGTGGTTAAACCCGGCCGCGTAATGTTCGAAATGTCGGGCGTAAGTGAAGAAGTAGCAAGAGAAGCTATGCGTCTTGCATCGCATAAGCTTCCCGTAAAGTGCAAGTTTGTTAAGAAAGAAGTCGTTGCTGAAACGGCAGAAGGCGGTGAACAACAATGAGAGCAAAAGAAGTGAAAGAAATGACGAGTGAAGAGCTTGTTAAAAAGCTTGCGGAACTCAAAAGCGAATTGTTCAATTTGCGTTTCCGTTTAGCGTCCGGTCAGCTCGATAATCCCGTTTCCATCAGAACCTGCAAGAGAGACATCGCTCGCGTAAACACGGAAATCCGTGCGAGAGAGCTTAAAGCGTAAATCGGAGGACTATCATGGAAAGAAATTTGAGAAAAGAAAGAATCGGTGTAGTAGTATCCGATAAAATGGACAAGACGGTAGTTGTGTTGATCAGTGACAAGAGCAAGCATCCCTTGTACAAGAAAACGATCACCAAGAGCAAGCGCTTGAAAGCGCACGACGAAGCAAACGAATGCGGTGTTGGCGATAAAGTTCGTATCGTAGAAACGAGAAAGCTCAGTAAAGATAAAAACTGGCGCGTTGCTGAAATCGTTGAAAAAGCGAAGTAATATAAGGAGAAACGAGAATTATGATACAACCTCAATCGAGACTCAAAGTTGCTGATAACAGCGGCGCGAAAGAGATCATGTGTATTAGAGTATTAGGTGGCTCCTTCCGTAAGACCGGTAACATCGGTGACGTAATCGTTGCGTCCGTAAAAACTGCTACGCCTGGTGGCGCAGTGAAAAAGGGCGACGTTGTTAAAGCGGTGATGGTAGGAAGCTCGAAAGGTATTAGGCGCGCTGACGGAACGTTCGTAAAATTCGACGAAAACGCGG